>NZ_CP121194.1:2692294-3365367 GCF_039993895.1 Edaphobacter paludis | reverse complement strand
CCCTCTGCGATATGAGGATGCTGTGGAGCAAACGGCTTATGTTGCAATTCTCGGGTTCATGAATTGACTTGCTGATCCCTCGGAGGAGTTCTAATAGCATCTCCGCACGATTTCGTATGGGTCACGGCACAACTTGGAAATGAACATTTGTGTTCGAATCACTTCTTGTTTGCTAACACTAGAAAATAAACAACTACAAGAACCTTTCCCCGTTCCCATCCACTCCGGTGCGTCTTCAGTGGTCCATATGGACGGGAGCTCCAATCGTATCGTTAAGGTCGGCAGAATAGATATTGGCCGTAGACATGCGCGCCCGGATCAACGGCTGATCGCCCGGAGTCAGACCGACAAATCGGAAATCCGCTATGTCAATCGATTGCAAATTGCCTAGACCAGCCACGCGCTCGACGTGGCCATCAGGGACGGACACACGGTAGATGGCTTGCGACTCTTCCACAAAATTGTGGAAGTAAATCCAGCGTCCGTCGTGGGACCATATGGGGTCGGCCGCGGGCTGCGACACCAGTGTCTTCCATGTTTTGGTGGTCCAGTCAAAGAGCATCAGTCTGCGCTGTCCAAGTGGTATAGCTGCAATGTATCGGCCATCCGGTGACCAGCGGGGGCTGAACAGCCCCTCCGATCCAGGTAGCGGGGCAAAAGTGTGGGTTTTCAGGTCCAGAAGGTAGATCGCCTTGGGTTGTGACCGTTCTGCCATTACATCCGGCGGCCTGCCAAACACAATCTGGGTGCCGTCCGGGGACCAGTTGGGATCTGCCTCGTTCCTCTCCTCCTTGAGCAGCGGGTGCAGATCCGCATCCTCCGCGTTCACCTGATAGAGTCGCCACAGCTTGCCTGGTTCTCGTCCCATCACGACCAGGCTTCGTCCGTCCGCCGACCACTGCATCATGTAGACTTCCATCGGTGCTGTCGTTAGCTGTAACCGCCTTGTGCCGTCTGTCCGACTGCGCCACAGCGTGCTGCCACGAAGGCTGATCCACGCCACCCACTGCCCATCCCGTGAGAACCGCACAAACTGCGCCGAGGTGAGGATGTTGTTGTTCGGCAGAAAGAGCTTTAGTGCCGGCTCGTATTGAAGCAACTCCGATCGTGTGTTCAGACCGAGAAAGAAAATCTGATGCCCGGTGCGTGCCGTAATGGGTGACTGGTAACTGAGGGGACCGTTCGTTAGTTGAAAGGGCTTCTTTGGGAGCAGCCCGCCGAGCAGGCGGCCCTCATCCAGCGCCCATATATTGTTAAGCCCGTTGTGCGCCGACTGGAAGACGAAGTATCGCCCGTCAGCAGTCCAGCTACCGCAGCACTCTGATTCGGGATGACTCCAACCTGACAGCAATGGACGGATCGTCTTCCCGTCGGCCGACATCTCCCAGAGCGATGTGATGTGATCCAATGTGTTCAACAGGGTGAAGCGGAGCACTTTGCCATTCGGCGACCAGCGTAGCCAGAAGGCGCGCCCCGGTAAGGACGCCAGTCTCCGTCGGTCGGTGCCGTCTTCGTTCGCGACCATCAGATCCATACCCGTTGCGTAGAGGATCTTCTGTCCATCCGGCATCCACGTTGCGTCGTGCGCCAGGATGTTGGAGAACTGCTGCGCGGCACCCCCAATAGTTGACACAATCCACAGCGGCCCTTCGGTCTCGCGGTCGAGTTGGTTGCGCACTAATATCCTGGAGCCATCCGGTGAGATGTCTTCCAGTATCGGTGCAGGAATTGTAGAGGCAATGGACAGCGTACTGGTCTCGCCGTCCCCAATGGATGTCTGCGACAGCACAGGCCTGCCGTTCTCAATCTGAGGAAAGTAGATGCGGGAGCCGTCAGTGGCCGTCTGCGCCAGGCTCTCCTGCAGTGGTTGGCCAGGATAGACTCGGCCGGAGTAGGTCACCTCGTGGATACGGAGCGGCGTGATGTGGGTGACTTCCGTCCGGAGAAACAAAATCAGGAGGGTGCTCAGCAGCGCAGCGGAGCTGACGGCCGCCAACAGCCAAGGCAGCAACTGTGTCACCCTGTTATGCGGTTGCAGATCATTGGGTAGCTCCGCAATACTGCTTACTACCCGCTCCGAGACCACTTCGTCGACGACTGAGACAGCAGCGATGAAGCGGTAGCCGCGCCTAGACAGCGTCTCAATGAATTGGGGATAGTCGGCTGAATCTTCCAGCACCTCGCGGATCTTGTTTATCGCGATGTGCATGCCATGATCGAAGTCGACCGTCGTCACGTTGCCCCACAGGCACCGCTGCAACTCCTCGCGTGTGACAACCTCTCCGGCATGCTCCACCAGGACGGCCAGCACTCGAAATGGCTGGGCCTGAAGCCTGACACGAACCCCCGACTTGCGCAGCTCTCCGCTTTGCAGATCCATCTCGAAACATCCGAAGCGTACCTGCGAGGCGCCGCTATATGGTTTGTGGCCCACCTCCATGCAATCCTCATCCTTCTTATTACGTATTACGATTAGGGGACCTTCTGCCTGCCTGGCGCGAGTTGAAAGATGCCAGTTTCAGGTGCCTGCCACCACTTCGGGTCAAGTGCAACGATCTTTATCAAAAGAAGTTCCGCCACAAACTATACATTCGGCAGACTGACCATCCTTCAACAATCCTTGCCACCGGTAAATTTTATCGAGCCTCTACTCAGCAAACCGAAGGTGCCTCGCCATAGACCGCTAGTTCGGGTGTGCCCACATTAGTGCGGCAAATCTGCCGAGTAGAGATCGGCCGCCGATATGATCGCGTTGACCAAAGGAATGTCTCCCGGGGCCAGCCCGGCAAATCGGTAATCGACAACATTCGCGAGGTGCAGGTCGCCCATATCGGTCACTTGTTCTACCTTTCCTGTGGTCAGAGTAACCTTGTAGATGGGCTGGCCTGCTTTCGCAAAGTCATGAAAGAAAAGTGTGTTATCGTCGTGCGACCAGGTGGGATCGTCGATATTCTGCTGGGCGAGCTGTCGCCATGTTTTTGCTGCCACATCGTATAGCATCAACCTCGTCTGATCGATGGAAAGCGCCGCAATGTACCTGCCATTCGCCGACCAACGTGGGCTGAACAGGCCGTCGGATCCAGGCAACTTTGTAACCTGCTTTGTTGCCAGATCGACCATATAGATTGCCTTGGGCTGGGAAGGTTCGGCCATCCTCTCGGGCGAACGCCCGAAGACCAGGGATTTTCCGTCGGGAGACCAATTAGGATCAGCCTCGCTATGATCTTCGTTCAATACGGGTTGCAGATGACCGTTTTCAGCGTCCGCCATGTACATCTTCCACGGTTGCCCGGTAGAGCGAGCCATTAGAACGAGCTGTCGGTCGTCAGGGGACCATTGCACTCTGAACACCTGCATAGGGCGTGCAGTCAACTGTAGGACGGCCGATCCATCGCTGCGGCTGCGCCACAGCGAACTGTCACTCTGTCGAATCCAGGCAATCCACTTGCCGTCACGTGAGAATTCGACGCGGCGCACATTGCGAAGGCTGCTGGAATACGGTACAAAACTGTGGGATCGCGCCTCAAATTGCAGCAGCTCCGACTTTGGGTCCAGTCCGATAAAGAAAATCCGGTGGCCGTCACGCGCCGTGATTGGCGCCTGGTAATCGAGCGGGCCATTGGTAATCGGAACAGGTTTCGCGGAATCCTCGAAGAGACTACGCTGCCCGGGGATTGCCCAGATATTGCTTTCTCCCTGCTCCGTGGACTGGAACACGTAGTATTTGCCGTCAGACGTCCAGCTTCCGCAACACTCCGCAGGCATCCTGTTCCAGTTTCCGAGCAGCATGTGCGCATCCGAGCCGTCGGCAGAGAGCTCCCAGAGCGCAGAAATGTGCGTCTCATCGTTGACCAGTGTGAGCCGCAGCTTGCTCCCGTCCGGGGACCAGCGCATCCAGAAGGCGCGGCCGGGAAGGGTGATCAGCTTGCGGCTTTCCGTCCCGTTATCGCGCGCGATATAAAGGTCGTTGCCAGTCGCATACAGGATGTGTTGTCCATCGGGCATCCACGTCGCGGCGTGGGCGAGGATGCCGGGGATCCGACGTGCTGCCCCCCCGATCGTCGAGGCGATCCACAACGCTTGCTCCGGTGATGTTGCCAGATGATTGCGTAACAATAGCTGGAACCCGTCTGGGGAGATGCCATCCACGGACGGCGTGGCCAGTTCTTCGGGGAGCGGCAGGATGCCCGTTTGGCCATTGGCGATAAGAACCTCAGCCAGAACAGGGCGCCCGTTCTCAATCTGCGTGAAATAAATCCGCGATCCATCGGTTGCCGTGCCTGGGAAGCTCTCGAAGAACAGATCGCCCGGCGAAACGCGATTTGAAAACGTCACCTGGGCAACATGGGGCGGAATGGCCAGGCGCGCTTCGGCTCGATGTTCGGCTAGATATGCACCAATTACCGCTAAAGCTCCGAGGAGCGCAATTCCGGACCAGAAGCGCACCGATCCAATGGGATAAGAGATACCTGCTGGCTTTGCGGGCGCTGGTAATGGCTGCAGCTCGGTATGAGAAGGCGGCGATGGATTAAGTTCGACTGTCGCGGGTCTGTCCGGAATGGCCGGAACGATGAGATGGACTGGAGCAATAAATCTGTAGCCGCTACGGGCCAACGTCTCTATGAATCGAGGATTCCCGACTGTGTCCCCGAGGCATTCCCGTATCTTATGGATCGCGGTGGCCAGGCTACGCTCCATGTCGACCATGGTGTTGGCTGCCCAAAATTGCTGCTGGATCTCTTCGCGGGAGACAATTTGGCCGGCGCGCTCCAGTAGAAAAATCAGAACGCGGAAGGGCTGAGCCTGAATGCGAATCCGCATGCCGGATTTACGCAGCTCTCCAGATTGCGGGTCTGCCTCAAAGACCCCAAACCTAAACTTTGCTGCTCCTTTTTCCTGATGCTCTTTCGCAATTTCCATGAATGACTTGATCGGGACATCTAATAGTACCTGTTTTGAAGGTGGGGTTAAGCTCCTATGCAGGGTTAGTGGAGTTAATTTGCCATCTTATCTTATTGAATACAAATAACTTATCAAGTAAGAAATATTTGCGGAGGAAGAGAGGTGCAGTCTATTGCCTAATGTATCCCACAGCAGGTCTAGTTCTAGGCAGCATCGCAACGACCCAAAACGATTTCTTAGAAACGTGCGATGGTAAATAGCTTTCGGAGGCAACATATATATGTTAAGAAAACAAAACGTCCGGCCTTCTATTAGCCGATGGTTCGTTTCTGTCGCGCTTTTGGTCCTACTGCCGGCGTTCTTCGCTGTGAGCCTCAACGCTCAAACCGATACAGCGCAAATACAGGGCACGGTCGCCGATTCGACGAATGCTATCATCTCGGGTGCGCAGGTCACCGTCACTAACCTGGAGACTGGGGCTTCCTCGGCAACCACCAGTGACGCATCCGGCAGGTTTAACTTCAGCGCTCTGGTTCGTGGCCGTTATAAGGCTGAGGTCCATGCCGATGGGTTCGAGAGCCAGGTACAGAACCTCGCGCTGGATGTTTCACAGGTTCAGGCCCTGAACTTCCATCTGAATCCGGGTTCCGTCAACTCGACCGTGACGGTCACCGACGCCGCTCCGCTGGTAAACACCACGACCTCTTCGACCGGCGCGGTCATCGAGGGCCGACAGGTGACGGAGCTTCCTTTGAATGGGCGTAACTTCACCCAGCTCGCGCTGCTCGTGCCCGGCGTTACCCGTGGACCCTACGGTGCCGATGCTTCCGGCCTCAACGGCAACGCCGAGACCTGGCGCAATAGTGAGACCGGTGGCGCCGCGCTGTCGGTGAATGGTCTGCGTGCGCAGTCCAATAACTTCGAGCTCGACGGCCTGGACAACAACGATGCGCTGGTAAACACCATCATCTTTTTCCCGCCCGTTGAAGCTACCCAGCAGTTCCGCGTCACCACGTCGGTGGCTCCGGCCGAGTTCGGCCGCGCTGGCGGAGCGATCGTGCAAAGCTCTATCAAATCTGGAACGAACCAGATTCATGGGTCCGCCTTTGTCTTTGACCGCGATCAGATCTTCGACGCCAGCCCTAACTACTTCGCACCCACCAAGCCGGCTGCCTCGTTCCATCGCGTCCAGTTCGGCGGAACGCTCGGCGGCCCGCTGTGGCGCGACAAGCTGTTCATGTTCGGCGATTACCAGGGCCTGCGCCTGAAGCAGCCCAACGGCAGCTCCTTCCAAACCGTTCCCACCGCGCTGGAGCGGCAGGGCAACTTCTCAGAACTTCTGAGCTCCGCGAGCACCATCACAACCAGTGTTCCTTATTCGGTGGTGACCAAGTGCAATACCGCCGCCGGCCCAAAGGGGACAATCTATGACCCCACCACCTGTCTGCCATTCAACGGCAACATTATTCCGCAATCGCGTCAAAATCAGGCGGCAATCAACTACCTGAACGCCTTCCCGCTCCCGAATTACGGTCCGGACCAGGGCAACAACACGCTCCAGAACAACTATTTCACCAATCCGACTCAGGTTCAGCGTCTGGATGATTTTGATGTGCGTCTGGATTTGATCGCAACCCACAGAGATACTCTTTTCGTCCGTTACAGCTATGGTCAGGATGTACTGATTAAGGGGAGCCTCTTCCCCAACCTGCCAGCCGGATCGGGTTCGGGCATGAATCCGCAGCACCCCCGCGGCGAGGCAGTGGGTTACACGCATATCTTCACCGCCAACCTCGTCAATGAGTTTCGGTACGGGCACATCTATGACTTCTATGGGTATCTGCCGCCGTTCGGAAACATACCGGTATCTGCAAATCTCGGCATCGTGAACGCCAATCGCAACTCTAACCTGGGTGGCGGCGCAGCGATCAACGGCGGCACTCTTGCCTACACCGGCGATGGCGGACAGTACACCGTTCCACAGTCAAGCAACCAGTTTGTCGACAATCTCTCCTGGATTCACGGCAAGCACTCCCTGAAGATCGGCACCAGCATTGAGAAGCGGCAGGTCTCCTTCTTCCACGGCTCCAACAACAAAGGACTGTTCGACTTCAGCGGAAAGCAATTTACTGGATTTTCCATGTCTGACATGGTCGCCGGGTTCGCTGGCAGCTATAGCATCGGAGTGGCAGATCGCTACTTCATCACGCAGAATTGGGAGACCGGCTATTTCGCCCAGGACGACTGGAAAGTCACGCCACGTCTGACGCTGAATCTCGGCCTGCGCTATGACCTGTTCACCTTCCCGTACGAAGTGAACAACAACCAGTCGGACTTCGATCTCGCCACGCAGACCCTGCAAGTTGCGGGCGCTAACGGCATCTCCCGGAGCATCGTTCACACCAACTTCAAGAACTTCGCTCCCCGTGTTGGTTTTGCCTACGACCTCACCGGCGAGGGCAAGACAGTGCTCCGCGGCGGCTACGGTATCTATTACTTCCTCGACCGCGGCGGCGTCGGTAAACAGCTTAGCTCCAATCCTGACTTTGCAGGATCGACCAGCTATTCTGATGTTCCGACGAACGGCGGCTACCGCATTACGTTCTCCGGGCAGGCGCCGGCAAACGACAACAATAATCAGCATGCAACGGGAAGCCTTCCGCTGCCGGTCTTCGGCCAGACGGTTAATCGTGCGAATCCTGTGAACTCGAGTCTGATCTCAGTCGATACTAATCTGCCCACACCGATGGTTCAGCAATGGAATCTTCAGTGGCAGCAGCAGTTGATGCCCAGCACGTCGCTGAACATCTCTTACGTGGGCACCGCGTCAGAGCATCTTCTGTCCTGGTATAACCTGAACTCGCAGATCCTGGGCGCTGCGCCGAACTCAAAGCTTTATCCGGCGTTGAATTCCATCACACGCGGCGAAGCTAACGGCATCGGCCGGTACAACGGTCTGCAGGTCTTCCTGAACAGCCGCATGGCGCATGGTCTGCAGTACACGGCTGCCTACACGTGGTCGCATACCATGGACAACTCGAACGGTGCGTTCACCACTGGCACCAACTCTCCCGGCAACCGCCTCTTCATCCTGCCCACAGGTCCGGACTTCAAGGACAACTATGGCAACTCGGACCAGGACCAGCGCAACGTCTTCGTATTCAGCGCGCTGGCAGAACTTCCCTTCGGTAGAGGCAAGCGGTTTGGCTCCCAGATTCCGTGGGCACTGGACGAAATCATTGGCGGATGGCAGTTGAACACGATTGCCTCCATCAATTCGGGCACCCATTTCGACGTCTCAACCGGTGATTATTTCTACACCTCGCCGAGTGGCAAAACGTCGCTTGTCAGTGCCGGCCTTAACAACCGTGCCGATCTGGTCCAGCCTGTGCGGTACAAGAAGAGCATCTACGAGTGGTTCGACACTTCCAGCTTCGTTCGCCCGCAGGTTATCAACCCTAACGGACAGACCAGCACCTACATCCGGCCGGGAACCCTGGGCCGCAACGCGATGACCGGCCCTGGCTACCGCAACGTCGACATGTCGTTGTTCAAGAAGTTTCCCATCACCGAACGGGTGGCAGGGACCTTCCGGGCCGAGGCTTACAACCTCACCAACACGCCGGCCTTCACCAATCCCAACGGCAACCTCGACAGTTGTGGTGGTACTGCTACTGCTGTGTGCTCCACTTCCATTACGGGTGTAGACAGCGGAAGCTTCGGTCAGATCAACGGAACACGTATTCATTCGGAACGCCAGCTCCAGCTCGCTTTCGAAGTGATGTTCTAAACCTGCCATACCTGGGCGCCACGGCGGCAAGCAGTCGCCGTGGCGCATTTTTTGTGGCGCCCTCAGTGCCAGCATAGTCACGTATTTTTTCTTAGAGGAGTTTGCAATGTTTTGTAACAGGCTGGTGGTGTGTCTGCTTGGCGGTTTGTTGATTTTTTCCGGCGCTGCAAATTCTTCTGCGCAATCCGGCCGGACACCGTTGAACAACTGCGCCACGGTCGCGGGCCCGTGCGTCGACAAAGTCGATCCGCCAAACTGGTGGGCGGCGCTGCCTTCTCCCATGCTGCTGCTCCACGGCGATCACCTCCGCAAAGCGAAATTTACGATTTCCGGCAACGGTGTCTCGGTCGACAAGTCCAAGGTTTCCGCTAATGGCCACTATGCCTTTGTCTGGTTGAAGACCGATGGCGCAACATCACAGGATATCCATATCCATGTGAGCGCCCGTTCGGGATCCATGACTGTTCCGTATTCACTGAATCAGCGCAAACCCGCAGGATATCGCGGATTTTCTTCCGCCGACGCGATGTATCTCATTCTGACAGACCGCTTCGCCGATGGAGACCTCTCCAACGACAATTTTCCGCCCGGTTTTGGAGTGGTGGACCGCACGAAGCCTACCGCCTGGCACGGAGGTGACCTTCGCGGCATCGAGCAGCACCTCGATTACCTGCAGCAACTCGGCATCACTACCGTGTGGATCACACCTGCCTATGAGAGCAGCGGCGAGCCGCATGCGTATCACGGCTATGACGCGACAGACATGTACGCGGTCGATCCACACTTCGGCACGCTGGCGGACTATGAGCGCCTTGCTGCGGACCTCCATAGCCGAGGCATGAAATTCGTGCTCGACCTTGTTCCAAATCACGTCGGCCCCGCTCATCCCTGGGCAGTGGACCCGCCCACGCCCGACTGGTTTCACGGCACGCCGATGGACCATCGCAGGGCAAAAAGCAACTTCGCGTCACTGGTCTCTCCAGATGCGGGAGGACAAGGGTCGCTCGATGTCGTCGATGGCTGGTTTTCCAATGTGAAGCCCGACCTGAATCAGGACAATCCGTTAGTGGAGAAGTACTTAATCCAGAATGCAGTCTGGTGGGTAGAGTCTGCCGGTCTCGACGGACTTCGTCTCGATACTTTTCCCTATGTCCAGCGCACCTTCTGGCACGATTTCCATGCCACGTTGCACGAACTCTATCCGCACCTCACCACGGTGGGGGAAATCTTCAACCACGATCCGGCCATTACATCATTCTTTGCCGGCGGCGTGGCACACCAAGGCGTCGATAGCGGACTCGACACGCCCTTTGATTTCCCTATGTTCTCTGCGCTGCGTAACACTTTAGTCAAAGATGCTCCTATGACTGCTCTTGACGAGGTGCTGCGTCAGGATCGCCTCTATCCGCATCCGGAGCGGCTCGTCCCATTTCTCGGCAATCACGACACTGGCCGCTTCATGTCCGAGCCCGGCGCGACGCCGGCGAAGTTGAAGATGGGCTTTGGACTGCTCACCACGATGCGGGGCATGCCGCAGATTTACTCCGGCGACGAGATTGCGATGCGTGGCGGAAAAGATCCCGACAACCGGCACGACTTTCCCGGCGGTTTCCCCGGCGATACAAAGAACGCCTTCACGGCGCAGGGGCGTACGCCGGAGGAGCAGGATATGTACACCACTGTGGCTGCTCTGCTTCATTACCGCGCCGCGCACACGTCTCTCAAAACCGGCGAGCAGAAGGATATCTTTGCCGATCAATCGGCTTTCGCTTTCGTGCGAGCTGTCGACATACAGACGGGCTGCACTGCAAACCATAAAGAAGATCGCGTGCTGGTTGTTGCAAATCGCGCGGATCAGCCCCGCGAACTCACGCTCCCGTTGAAGGACAGCGCGCTCGAAGGCTGTACGCACTTTGAGCCAGCGCTCCGGACAAATTCTAAAGCTGTCGCAGACAGCACCTCCGTGCACCTCACCGTAGCGCCCCAGACAGTAGCCATCTACCAGGTGCAGTGAAAAAACGGAACTGCGGGAGAGGTCTCTCTTCCGCAGCGGGTAAGAGAGGAAATCAAGGTTTGAAGACACATTTACATGCACTTTGTGCCGTGGCTGTACTGTTGTGCTCCGGGGTTGCCCACGCGAGCAGCCCTGCTTCCACTTCATCCACTTCCGCAGGCGAAACACCTCGCAATGAGTTGGTGATTCTCGACTCCGTGACCCAGAGCCGGCCTTTGCCAAACGGCATCGAGCTCACCAGTGGCCGCGCCATCATGCAGATTACCGCACTCCGCGACGATGTCATTCGGGTCCGCGTTGGGCTGCGAGGCAAGCTGCCCGAAGATGCTTCGTGGGCTGCGCTAAAAGACGCGCGTACCCAGTCGGTGTCGGTAACGCCGGAGCGAGACAGCACGCGCGTCGGCTTCCGCACGCAGGTATTGCGCGTGCAGGTCGAACTGGCATCCATGCGCCTGCGGATTACCGATCTCGAGGGAAATGTTGTCCAGGAAGATGAGCCAGGACGCCCCGTCGAGTTTCACGGGGGCGCATTCCGCGTCTATAAGGCGATGCCAGAGGATGAGCATTACTTCGGACTGGGTGACAAGGTTGGCCCGCTCGATCGCCGCAACCAGGCTTTTACGATGTGGAACACCAATCAATACGGCTTTCAGGAATCCACCGACCCCATCTATAAGAGCATTCCGTTCTTTCTCACGTTCCGTCGGGGACGCGCCGCAGGAGTCTTTTTGGATAACACCTGGCGCAGCAGCTTCGATTTTGGCAAGGAGAGCCACACGGCCTATTCCTTCGGTTCGGAGGGCGGTCCGCTTGACTACTATGTCCTCTATGGTCCGGATCCAAAGCACGTACTGAGCTCCTACGCCTGGCTTACGGGATACACCCCATTACCGCCTCTGTGGTCGCTGGGATACCAGCAGTCGCGCTCCAGCTATTACCCCGAATCCAGAGTGCGCGAGATCGCCAACCGCCTGCGAACCGACAAAATTCCTGCTGATGTCATCTATCTCGACATTGAATATCAGCAGAAGTACCGGCCCTTTACCGTTGACACGGAAAAGTTCCCACACTTCTCGCAGATGATCGCCGATCTGAAGAAGGAGGACTTCCGCGTCGTTGCTATCACTGATCTGCACATCGCTGACCTGCCCCACGCCGGGTATGCACCCTACGACACGGGCATCGCAGGTGACCACTTCGTCAAAAATCCAGATGGATCGATCTATACAGGGCAGGTCTGGCCAGGCACTTCTGTGTTCCCGGACTTCACTCGCGCCAGCACGCGCGCCTGGTGGGGCTCGCTCTACCGGCAGTTCGTGGCTGATGGCATTGCGGGCTTCTGGAACGACATGAACGAACCGGCTATCTTCGGTGTATCCAACAAGACCATGCCGGATAACGTGCAGCATCGTATCGACGAGCCGGGCTTTACGCCCCGTACGGCGAATCATCTGGAGATCCACAACGTCTACGGTATGGAGAATTCGCGCGCGACCTACGACGGCCTGCGGACGCTCGCTCCCGATCAGCGACCCTTCGTACTCACCCGCGCCAGCTACGCGGGAGGTCAGCGCTATGCGACCACCTGGACCGGAGACAACAGCAGCACATGGAATCATCTGCGTCTGACTACACCGATGCTGCTGAACCTCGGCCTTAGCGGCTTCGCCATGAGCGGTGCAGATGTAGGGGGCTTTGCCGGGACACCACAGCCCGACCTACTGACCAAATGGTTTGAGCTGGCCGCGTTTCAGCCTATCGACCGCGACCATACCTCCAGGACCACAGCAGATCAGGAACCCTGGGTCAATGGTCCCGAACAGGAAAACATCCGCCGAGCCTACATCGAGGAGCGCTACCGGTTGATGCCCTATCTCTATACGACGGCTGAAGAGATGTCGCGTACCGGACTGCCGATCGTGCGCCCGCTTTTTCTCGAATTCCCCGATGCCACGAAGGACAAGCACCCTATCGACCTCGATGCGGGGAGCGAGTTTCTCTTCGGTCCCGACCTGCTAGTCGCGCCGCAGCCTTATCCCGATGAGCTGGATTCATACCAGGTTCGGCTGCCGCCTATCACCTGGTACGACTATTGGACGGGCGAGAAGATCGAGCACCGCACCTCCCGAAGCAAGCCGGTCGTTGTCCACCCAACGCTGAGTGTGCTTCCGGTGTATGTGCGCGAAGGCTCGATTCTTCCCATGCAGCCTCTAACGCAGAGCACCATGGAGACGCCACAAGGACCGCTCACGCTACGAGTCTATCCAGGGAACAACTGTAAAGGCTCCCTCTACCTGGATGACGGCATCAGCTATGCCTATAGTCGCGGCGACTTTCTACGTGTGGACTTTCATTGCGAGGTAACCAGACAAGGCGTACAGCTCCATATCGGTAAACGTCGGGGAAGCTATCCAGCGTGGTGGAAGAACTTGCGCGTGGAAATTTACGGAATAGACAGTGAGCCCCAATCCATCCGAGTGAACGGCAAACCCGAAACACTACAAAGCACTTCCTTCGATGCCTCACGACATTGCGTCGATGCCACCCTGCCAGACAGCGGGGAAGCGCAAGACATCACTATCGATGCAGGAAATCATAGTTCCCAAAGCACACAAGCTAAGCCTGCGCAGCAGGTTTCGCATGCTGGAAATACCACAGAACAACCGACAGACATAGTCTCCGAACAGTAAGAACTCATTACAAAAGCCGATATAGCCCATAGAGCTATATCGGCTTATTTTTGCAAAATCAGGTTTTATGGATTGCTGGGAGTCTGAGGGGTTCCTGCAGCCGGAGTGGCGGGCGCCAGGAGGAAGTTGATGCCAATGACCGTCCCATTTCCGAGCACGCGGTTATATCCCTTTTGGCTGGTATACAGACCGTTGTAACCCGGAATGTCGTCATGAAAGACCTTCAGGGATCCAGCCTGCTGCAAATTCGCCAGCGCGTAGATGTCGTAGTTCTCATTTCCCAGCCTCGATCCCATCCGCTGGATCTTGAGCGCCGTCAAACCGGCGAAGTCAGGCGCGGAAGCGCTGGTCCCAATGACGCCGTAGTACTTGCCGCCGATCGCGACGATATCTGCGCTGCGGTCGGGACCGCAAGGCAGGACCGCGCCTATAGGACAACCGCCCATGTGCAGCGAGACATCCGGGACGGTCCTGTAGTTCGATCCGGTGTTCACCATGAACTGAAAGGCCGGCTTCTTGTAATAGATACTGTTGCCGCCGCCGGAGGCCCACACAGAGCCTGTGGCTGGAGTTCCATAGAAGATATCGCCTTCCAGCGGATCATCGAAGGCCGCCTCGCTGACATACTTCGAGTCCAGCGAGGTTGAACTCATCGTCGTCACGAGGTTCGTTCCGCCTACGCCGGTGACGTGCGGACTTGACGCGGGTGACTCCACGGAAGCGAGAACGCTGCCGCAGGCGCTGGTTGCATTGGGAGCGAAACAGGCCGCGGGCGGGACCGACAGCGCGCCCGCGTCTCCGGACGAAGCGATGAAGGTGATTCCCTGCGCTGTTCCACGGGCGAACATATCGTCGTAGACGCCAAGGAGCGCCGTTTCGTCCTGCCCCCCGTTATATTGAGGCTCGTAGCCGAGCTCGGGGCCGCCGAAGGACATGCTTACCACATCGGCTCGGTTTTGATCGAGGATCTTCGTCAGTCCGGCAAGGATATGGTTGTCGGTCAGGTCGGGAATGTTGTAGAGCACAAGATGGGCGTTCGGCGCCATGCCTCCGCTCTGCTGTAGATCCAGATGGGTCTCGAAGGAGTTGTTCGGGTCGAAGGGCGCGCCGCCGGCGATGTCGACCTCGGTGATCTTCGGGGTGGGGAGTTGTTCGTGGGCAAAATACTTGTTCATGTCTGCTGGGTTGTAGCCGCCAGTCATCAGGATGCCGATGGTCACGCCCTTTCCGTTGTAGCCCTGATAGCTCGGATACAGGTAGGCCTGCTTGAGATCGTCAAACCAGTAAGGCCCTACGTTGCTGTAGCGGTTTTCCGGAATGGCCGTGGCAGCGCGGTGCGAGTGCTTGTGCACGCGAATGAAGGCTGACAGGCCTGTGACGACTGCGCCGCTGGCCGCCATCGATCCCGGTAGCGAGATGGCCTGGGACGCTGCAATCGTCTTCTGGCCATTGGGGAAAGTGGCTGCATGCAGCTCTGTCAAAAAAAGCTGCTCGACGGCGCGTGCGTCGCCGGTGACCTGGATCTGTTGAGCGGAAACCCGGTCGGACCTCAATCCATAGGCATTCAATTCATTCACGATTGTGGCGACCGAGTGCTCGTTCGCGCCGAACCTGCTGTTGAATTCATTCGGAGTAAGCCACTTATGGTATTGCGCTGAACTCGAATTATGGAGCGCGGCGAGCAGTGTCTCCAACTGCGCCCGATGTTCGAGTGGAAGATAAATATTGAACTCCACCTGCTGCTGCGCGGCAACGCGCTCCTGAAGGGTGGCTCTCTCGGCGGCAAAGCCCGCGGCGGCAGTAAAGAGGGTGCCGCAGACAAGTAGTCCCGCGACAAAAATCGTCCGTAGTTTCCTCGGTTGCATAAAGTCTCCCATGAAGAAGCAGCAAGTTTTTGATTTGGCCCGAGTACAAGATTGCTTGCGAAAACTGAGAGCAATTATTTACTCTTCGCCGCCAAAAAGAGCAAGCATAGGAGTTTTTTATGCGCCGACACGTTTTGATTCAACGACTTCTGCGGAGGTCTCACCCGCACCGAGAGCGCACTGGACGACCAGCAAGTCTTCGAAGTCGCGAATAAGGTTTATTTACTGTACTTTCGCAGGAATCCACTGAAAAAGCTAAACGGCTCAGATCGATGTGTTCGAACTTTTCTGTAGACGCCGTAAGTGTCAAGTCTGCCTACAGGTAGCCATTCAACCCATTTTTGAAAGTCTAAATTGGAAAAATGGTCGGGGCGAGAGGATTCGAACCTCCGACCCCCTGGTCCCGAACCAGGTGCGCTACCAGACTGCGCTACGCCCCGAATGTACTGCGGTGAGATGCCGGTGGAAAGGTGCGTTCCGTGGGGCTCAAGCGCCTGGGTGGGCTTGCTGGATCGCCGTACCGACTGAGTTAGTTTAGCAGATATTAGGGTGCGGTTGCGGGCAGGAGGCTGTGCATTTATAGTTATATATATGGTGTCTCCTATCATCTGCGCGTGTTGTTGTTGCCGGATGGTCACGGCGCGCTGTCCGCGCTAGCGACCCATACCCCCCTTTTCTACAACCCAGACCATTTGCTCAGAAGCCCTCGGTTTGAGGTTTCTTCGAGATACAGCCTTTTGGGAGACACAACTCTTATGATTGCCACCGATATAGAAGCAACAATAAGCCAGCCAAGTCAGCCGGCGCTCTTGAACCATCTGCAGGCGCTGGAGGCTGAGAGCATAGCGATAATGCGCGAGGCGGTGGCGGAGTTTGCCCGGCCAGTGATGCTTTATTCCATTGGCAAGGACTCGTCGGTGATGCTGCGGCTGGCACAGAAGGCCTTCCATCCTGGGAAGATCCCGTTTCCTCTGCTGCATGTCGATACCAGCTACAAGTTTCCCGAGATGATCACGTTTCGCGACGAGTACACGAAGGAGATTGGCGCGGACCTGATTGTGCATCGCAATGAAGAGGCGATTGCGAGCGGAGCGAATCCTTATACGCTTGGGACGCAGAACTGCTGCGGTCTGTTGAAGACGCGGAGCCTGCTGGATGCTCTCGAAGAGGGTGGATTCGATGCGGCTTTTGGCGGGGCGCGACGCGATGAGGAGAAGAGTCGGGCCAAGGAGAGGGTCTATAGCTTCCGCGATACGGCGGGGCAGTGGGACCCGAAGAACCAGCGGCCGGAGCTTTGGAGCTTATATAACTCGCGACTGCGCAAGGGGGAGAGCATCCGGGTATTCCCGCTGTCGAACTGGACGGAGCTGGATATCTGGCTCTATCTGTATGCGGAGAAAATCCCGATTGTGCCGCTGTACTTTGCCAAGGAACGCGAACTGATCAGACGGGGTGGCGCGCTGACGCTGTATCGCGAGGGAATGAAGCTCCTGCCGGGAGAAAAGGTCGAGACGGTGAAGGTAAGGATGCGCAGCCTCGGGTGCGCTCCATGCACGGGCGCGATGCCCAGCGACGCGGACACGCTGCCGAAGATTATTGAAGAACTGATGACCTTCCGCCGAAGCGAGCGGGAGAACCGGGCGATCGACCACGACGAGGAAGGCTCGATGGAAACGAAGAAACGTGAGGGCTACTTCTAAATGGGAACGCATACGATTACACCTGAGTCGCCGGTACGGTTTGAAGAGTTTCTTGAGGCGCATCTTGAGCAGGAGATGCTGCGGTTTACTACGGCCGGCAGCGTCGACGACGGTAAGAGCACGCTGATTGGGCGGCTGCTGCATGACACCAAGAGCGTCTATGAGGACCAACTTGCGGCTGTGGCAAAGAGCCGCGTGAACCGGGCTTCGGGTGGCCATGTGGATTTTTCTCTGCTGACCGATGGTCTGAAAGCAGAGCGGGAGCAGGGCATCACTATCGATGTTGCTTACCGCTATTTTTCGACATCAAAGCGGAAGTTCATCATCGCGGACACGCCGGGGCATGAGCAGTACACGCGCAATATGGCGACGGGTGCCTCGACCGCGGATGTCGCCATTGTGCTGATCGATGCGAAGGCTTATCTAAAACAGGGAAGCCTGCTGTCTCAGTCGCGGCGGCATACCTACATTGCTTCGCTGCTGGGCATTCCGCATGTGGTGGCGGCAGTGAACAAGATGGATCTCGTGGGCTATTCGGAGGAGACGTTTTCGGCCATTCGCGGCGAGTTTCTGGAACTGGCCCGGCGGCTGGGTCTGAAGAGCGTTGAGGCGATTCCGGTGAGCGCTCTGGAAGGCGACAACGTTGTCACTTCGAGCGCGGCTACGCCATGGTATACGGGGCTGACGCTGCTGGATTATCTGGAGACGGTGCCGCTTGGCGCGGGTGAAGTGAATGGGCCGGTGCGGTTTCCGATCCAGCTGGTGTTGCGTCCGGATGCGAATTTTCGTGGATTTGCCGGGCAGGTGGCTCGTGGCACGCTGCGCGCGGGCGACCGGGTGATTGCGCTGCCTTCGCGGCGTGAGACGACAGTGAAACGCATTGTGACGTATGACGGCGATCTGGAGGCAGCGGCGTATCCACAGAGCGTGACGGTCGAGTTGGAAGACGAGATCGATGTGAGCCGTGGCGAGATGCTGGTGTCGGCTTCGGGTGCGGATGCAATGCCCGAGATCAGCCGGCATTTTCGTGCGATGGTGGTGTGGATGCACGAAGATCCGCTGGTAGTGGGGCGGACGTATGTTGCCAAGCACACGACGCGGACGGTGCGGGCCACGGTGAGGGCGATCCGGCATCGCGTGGATGTGGGAACGCTCGAGGAAGTGGCTGCTGACCGCCTGGAGATGAATGAGATTGCGGAGGTGGAGTTCGAGACCAGCCTGCCGCTCTTCTTTGACTCGTATGCAGAGAATCGCAGTACCGGCGCACTGATTCTGATCGATGGCGTGACGAATGCCACGGTTGGCGCAGGAATGATCGTCGCGGCGATGGAGACTTCGTCGGAGACGACGGCGCGGACGGTGCTGGTTTGGGTTCCGGAGCAGAAGACCGTGGCGGAGCGTGTGGTCGAGGCTTTGCAGCTTCGCGGTGAACCTGCGGTGCTGGTGGACGATGCCTTGATTCCCGACGCTGCTTTGGCTGGCGCAGTGAGAGCGCTGCAATTGGCTGGTGTGGTCGCAGTGACTGCGCGGTCGCTTGATGTGGATGCGCTGGCGCGGATTGAAGGCTTTGCCGAGGATGGCGTTTTACTCGGCGAAGGACGCGATGCCGACGAGATTTTGCGGTTAGCGGGAGTGAGCGAATGAGCGTTCTTGAGGCTGGTGTCGATTACGAAGCGTTGACGGCGGAGGCTCTGGTGGCGCAGGTTTTGCGCGATTCGGCTGGCAGGAATGTGTGCCTGACTAGTAGCTTCCAGACAGAGGACATGGTGGTCCTGCATATGCTTCGCGAGCATCTGCGGGACGTGCCGGTGATCTTTCTGGAGACGGGATATCACTTCAAGGAGCTGATCGCTTACCGCGACCGGATGGTTGCTGAGTGGGGACTGAACCTGGTGAATGCGATGCCTTTGACGACTCTCGAAGAGCATGAGGCGAAGTTTGGGCTGCTGCATATCGTGCAGCCGACGCAGTGCTGCCAGATCCGCAAGGTCGAGCCGCTGATGAGGTCTTTGGAGCCGTTTGACTGGTGGTTTACTGGCTTGCGGCGGGAGCAATCGCCTACGCGGGCTGGCTTGAAGAAGGTCGAGGACCATAAGCTGCCAACCGGCAGGCACCTGAAGAAGGTGAGCGTGCTGGCGGACTGGGTCTGGGAGGATGTTCTTAAGTACGCGGAGACGCATGGGATACCCGAGCTGGAGCTGTATGCGCGGGGATATACCAGCATTGGTTGCGAGCCCTGCACGGCTATTCCCGAGGCTGGTGCCGATGCACGCAGCGGACGCTGGGGCGGCAAGAAACTAGAGTGCGGGATTCATACTTTTTCCGAAAAGAGTTAGATTTCTCAAAATAGAAATTTCGAAATCCATGCAGATGAGTATGGTGCACAGCCTCTCTCTGCGCAACGGCTGGTCGCGGATGTGATGAAATAGCCATGTGACCAACCCATTCGACATCGGCAACGTGCCTGTAGGCCGCGGTGAGCTCTTCCTCATCGCCGGACCTTGCGTCATCGAGTCTGAAGCCCATGCTCGCAAGATGGCCGACGCCATCCAGCGCATCGCCTCCGACCTCGGCGTCCCCTATATTTTTAAGGCAAGCTACGACAAGGCCAACCGCACCTCGATCAAGAGTTTTCGCGGGCCTGGCCTGGTCGAAGGCTGCCGGATTCTGCGCGGCATTGCTGAGAGCAATGGGCTGCCGGTTTTGACCGACGTGCATACTCCACAGGACTGCAAGCCGGTGGGGGAAGCGGTGGACGTCTTACAGATTCCCGCCTTCCTCTGCCGTCAGACTGATCTTCTGGTTGCGGCTGCCGAAACGGGGCGGGCGATCAACGTCAAAAAAGGCCAGTTCGTCGCACCGTGGGACATGCGCCACGCAGTCGAAAAAATCCACGAAAGCGGCAATCAGCGCGTCTCGCTGACCGAGCGCGGCGCCAGCTTCGGCTACAACAATCTAGTCGTCGACATGCGCGCTCTGCCCGTCTTGCGCGGCTTGGCTCCTGTCGTATTTGACGGAACGCACTCCGTCCAGACGCCCTCCGCAGCCAATGGAGTCTCCGGAGGCCAGCCTGAGTTTATCCCTGTTCTGACGCGCGCCGCCGTGGCCGCGGGAGTGGACGGCGTGTTCCTCGAAGTTCACGATAACCCTGCTCAAGCTAAATCGGATGGAGCAAATGCGCTTCACCTGGATAAGTTGAAGGCGGTTTTGGAGCAGCTTCTGGCTGTTCACCAGGCTGTCAATTCAACAGGCTCTAAGAGAAGTATTTGACCCACAAATTCAGCGACTTCGGAATGGGCAACTGCGAATCCGGCAATTCCTGCCTTGGAAACATGCGCAAGGGTCAGCGATAAAATGGACATTGATTACTTTGAATTGATTAGTTTGAACTGACGGCGTAAGCAGCAAAAAAACGGCCCCTCGTTTAGAGGGGCCAATCTGCCTTGGTTCTCTCTGGTTAGGAGAGGTTTTTGCGAGCGCGATCTTCGTCGCTGACTCGACAAACTTGCGGGCGGTCTGGAATCCGTGATTGCCAGGCCACCCTAAGGGGAAGGGCTACTGTTCGGGCGGTGCGCTCACTCCCGAAGTTGCCTGAGGAGTCTGAGGTGAGGCCGGTACAGCGTTGCTGGCCGAGTTGTTCATCGTCGCCAGACTGTTATGCATCAGCGCGACGCGAACACCGTTTGTCAGTGCCTTGTCCTCGCCCTGCGATTTAGCGGTATTTTTGCCCATTCCCGTGCGGTAGATGCGGTAGATGGGGACTTGGTGCTCTTCGACCAGATAACGGACGACCGAGTCAGCCATCGCTTGCGATGGCTGTACTCCGCCACGGCTATAGCCTTCTACTTCAACGATGTAGCCCTTTTCGCCAGCAAGCTTCGTAGCCAAATCGTCGAGATCGGCCTTACCCTTAGGGCCTAAGGCGGTGCGTCCCTTTGCAAAAGGAATGGAAGCCGAAGTCACCTCTGAATACTGGTCAAGATTGCCAACAGTGGTGTTCAAAGCATCGGTGCGGTTGCTCGCCGTGCCCGCGAGGGTCTGAGCAGAGTTTGCGGTGCTGGCTGCAGCCTGAGCATGCTGATCGGCGGTGTTTGCCGCTTCCATGGCACGGTGAATTCCGGCCTGCGAACGTGAATCTACATCGCGGATATCATTGGCATTCTTTGCTTGCAGCTGATCCAATTCGTTGTCACGATCCTTGATCGGATCGAGCTGCCTCTTTACCCACTTTTTGCGGGCAAACGGGTTCACATGACCCCAGAAACCTTCTTTGGACTCCATTGTCAACGGCTTTCCGGTGGCATAGGTGGTTCCATCCGCCGGGTTCATTGTGCTGGAGGTTGCCGCTGAATTAGTCGTGGCTGCATTAGTCGTGGATGTCTGGACGACGGGGGGCTCATTTGACTGCGCGAGCGCCGTGATGCCCATCGCACCACCTAAGATGAGAACTGAGAGGCCAAAAGTGCTGCCGGATTTCATCATCGTTTTGCTCCTTGTGTACAGTCCTGCGTTTGTTTGGTCAAACGTCGACACCGTGACTAGAGCAACCGCCATGCCAAACTTAATTAATCTATCAAGTTAATGAAAACAAACATTTTATTGCAGCAGGTGAGTTCAGGGCGGCTGGACGAATTAGAACGGACTCAAGCAAAATCTTCCGGCAGGCTGGTAACTATTGCGGAGTTGCCAAATCTCAGAAAAGAATCTTGACACGATTTGCATCACCCTACCGATCAGGGGGCAACGGCAAAGGGCGGGATGAAGACGTAGTTTGGCCCTATACACGCGAGACCTGCTTGATGGCCTGGCTACTTTGTCTCTACTCCGACCACCCTTACTTCGGGCATTTCCATGTTCCAGTTTTGCGGAATGGACTCGAAGATCAGCCGGAATTCCCGTTCGTCGCCCGGCTTAAGCGGGGAGGAGGCAACCGATTGAGTGTCAATATAGGGCTGCCTAGTTCGAATCAGGGTTAGTGGAAGGGTATCGATCGTTGGAGCGGAGCCTTCAAGATTGCCGAAGAGCACCTGGACCGTAATCCCCGTCACCGTGGCAGTGCCGGTGTTTTTGATGTGCCCATCCACAAAGGTCGACTTGCCGCCTGAGATGCTGGTCGATTCGCTCATGGCGAGCTGCGAGAGGGGAAGGCTTCCGGCATAGGGAGCCAGACGCTGCACACTATTTGTGGGAGTGGCGCGGCCCTTGCCACGTCCGGCCATGATCATCCCGACGACGACCAGTACGACCACCAGCGCGGCCACCGCCCATGCCACCATCGGTATTCCCGCACCCGCAGGAGGCTTCGTCCCAAACATCGCCGGTTCGTCCGCACCGGCCCGCGCAGCCGGTGTCTTTTCTGGTTGATTCAGATCGCTCATAAGCCGAGATTTTATACTCTTGTCGAAAAATCTTCTCAGAAGGAATCAAGCCGGCGTTCGCACCTCTATCTTCGTCCAATTTTCATCAACAGAACGGAACATATAAGTGCATCATCGCGTTAAAACGAGCATCTACTCCTTCATCAGGAGAAGCATATGGGCTCCCCAATCGACAAACCGCCATTCTCCGTGACCGAGGTTCCGCCCGGACAGGAAGTGAGGGGTTCCTCCTGTCCTGAGGAATCGACGCAGCCTGTCCGGACCGATCGTTTATACCAGGTCGCAGCCTTGGCTGCCGGAATTATTCTGCTTGCGACTTTCTTTTAGACAAGGCTGCCGGGCACGCCGAATTGCTCTCTTACGAGGGCGAGCGCGTCTTCTTGTGTAGTGGCGCGACCTTCGAGTTGGGCGTCTTCCGCGGCTTCGAGCATGGCCTTGAACTGAGGCCCAGGGCGATAGCCGGCGGCTATGAGGTCACGGCCAGTTACGAGAAGCTTCGGCTGGATGTGCTCCGGGGGGACGGCCTCGTACTGCTGGCGGGCGAAGTTGTAGAGGGTAAGGTCGCCGTGGCAGGAGGTGCAGTCGAGCCAGTGGAGGGCCAGGTGTTCGTCGAACTGGGGAAGGCGGAGGAAGCGCTTCAGTGTGGACTGGCGCATCTGGAGGACGTCGCCGAAGCGCATGTGGTTCTTTACTAGGTTGACGATCTGTGCGGTGTCTTCGTTGGAGAAGCGCAGGCGGCTGAGTATCGTTTCGGCGATGCGGACGCCGACCTCAACGTGGCCGTTGAAGCGGATATGGTCGTTGGGGTCCCTGGGATTTGGAGGGCGATAGGTTGCCGGCTTGCCGATATCGTGAAGTAGCGCTCCCCAGGCCAGAGTGTGGGAGGAGCCGGGCTGGAGTTTTTCCAGCAGCAGCATGGTGTGCGTCCAGACATCGCCCTCGGGGTGGAATTGCGGAGGCTGCTGAACGCCGTGCATTCGGGTTGCTTCCGGCAGGACTTGCTGCAGGAGGCCCGTTACGTCGAGTAGTTCAAAGGCTCGGCGGGCTCGGCCTTCGGTCAACATGAGCGTCAGTTCGTCGCGGATGCGCTCGCTGCTGACTTGGTCGATCTGTGCGGCGGCGTTGCGGATGGCGGCCATCGTGCGCGGCTCTATATCAAGGTTGAGGCGCGCGGCGAAGCGTACGGCTCGCAGCATGCGCAGCTTGTCTTCGGCGAAACGGAGGGAGGGCTCGCCGATGGCACGCAGGATTCTCGCGGCGAGATCGTCGCGGCCTCCCACGAAGTCGAGGGTTGCGGATGCGGCATCGCCGGTCTTTTCAAAGATGGTGGGATCGAGCAACATGCCATTGATAGTGAAATCGCGACGGAGAACATCTTCTTGGGGGTTGGTGGAGAAGCGGACGGCATCAGGTCGGCGGCCGTCGCTGTAGGCGCCATCGTGGCGGAAAGTGGCGACTTCGGTGGTGATTCCGCACGCATCGCAGACGAGAATAACGCCGAAGTGTGCGCCTACGGCGAGGGTTTTGGGGAACAGCTTCTGCACGATGTCCGGCGTTGCGCTGGTGGCTACGTCGAAGTCCTTTGGCTTGTGACCGAGGAGGAGATCACGGACGCATCCACCGGCGAAGTAAGCCTGATGGCCCGAAGTGCGCAGGGCGAGCACGATGTTGCGTGCTGCGATGTAGTTCGGGTTGGCAGGACTGGCCATAGCTTCCCCTATGATAAAGAGATGCGCGATACCAGCGGTACGGGCCTGATTCTTGGCATTGAAAGCTCTTGCGATGAGACGGCGGCGGCGGTAGTTCGGGCAGGGAGCGTGGTTCTGTCGAATGTGGTGGCTTCGCAGATGTCGCTTCATGCCAACTATGGCGGCGTGGTGCCGGAGCTTGCCTCGCGCGAGCATCTTCGCAATATCGTTCCGGTGGTGCGGGAGGCGATGGCCCAGGCTGGCGTCGGGTTTGACGATCTGGATGCGGTGGCTGTGACGGAAGGGCCGGGGCTGGCGGGGGCCCTGCTGGTGGGGATTACCTATGCAAAGGCGCTAGCGTATGGACTGGGCAAGCCATTGATTGGGGTCAATCATCTGGAGGGCCATATCCACGCGGTTCTGATGGAGGCGCGGCAGAGATCCGAAGTGGCTATGGAGTTGCCATTGCTGGCGCTGGTGGTGTCGGGCGGGCATACGCATCTTTATCTGGCGCAGCAGAGTGAGGCAGGCGCGTGGAGCTATCGCAACGTGGGGCGTACGGTGGATGATGCGGCAGGCGAGGCTTACGACAAGGTCGCGAAGCTTCTGGGGCTTGGGT
Source organism: Edaphobacter paludis (assembly GCF_039993895.1). Taxonomy (NCBI): domain Bacteria; kingdom Pseudomonadati; phylum Acidobacteriota; class Terriglobia; order Terriglobales; family Acidobacteriaceae; genus Edaphobacter; species Edaphobacter paludis. The sequence continues at coordinate 3,340,721 of NZ_CP121194.1, read as the reverse complement.
ATCCCGGTGGGCCGTGGCTGGATGCTCTGGCTGGGCGTGGAAATCCTCGAGCGGTCACCTTCAATTTTGCGCAGATCAAGCCTCGGCCGCATCGCGAGGGAATATCGATGCCCAATAAGAAAGCGCCAGTGTCTACGAGCAGACCGGGATTTGATTTTTCTTTTAGTGGTATTAAGACTGCCGTCCTGCGTTATGTCGAAACTCATCATATGCGGCAGAGTGTCGAAGCGCGGCGTAGAGCGATTGCGGTTATGGGCGATGCGAAGCCAGATATCGAGGCTGTTGGCGAGCTTTGCGATGCGCAGACGCTTGATCTGATCGCATCGTTCCAGTATGCCGTGGTGGGCAATCTTCTTCGCCAGAGCTTCGCTGCGGCTGAGACGTTTGGAGCGCGTGGCGTAGTGGTATCGGGCGGAGTGGCGGCAAACAGCGAGCTGCGCCGCCGATTTCAGGCGGAGGCAGACCGGCGCGGGCTGCCCATTGCGTTTCCTTCGCTGGCGCTTTCGACGGACAACGCCGCCATGATTGCCGCAGCGGCGTGGCCAAAGTTTCTCGCGGGCGATTTTGCGTCGGAGGACCTTGCTGCGACTCCCCAACTTAGGCTGGGGCAGACATAAAGGCCAGCTTCTGCGGAAGTGCCCGGCTATCAGCTAAAATCGACAGGGGATTCCAAGGAGAGCAGTCTGCACCGCGCTACGCGCTCGGCTGCGGCAGGATAGAGCGTACGTGGCAACGATAGAACTTTTTAATACCCTGAGCGGAAAAGTCGAAGCATTGGCACCAGTGGGCGCACCCGCGCTGCGAATGTATTGCTGCGGCCCCACCGTCTACGACTATGGCCACATCGGCAACTTTCGCACGTTTCTTCACGTCGATGTGCTGCGGCGATTCGTTCGTCAGCAGGGCATTGATACCAAGCACGTCATGAACGTTACCGACGTTGATGACAAGATCATTCGCAACGCTGCCGCTGCGGGCGTGCCGATTGCTGAATATACGGCCAAGTACGAGCGGGCATTTTTTGAAGATCTCGATGCGCTCGGCATCCAGACGTCGGAGCATGTTGCTCATGCCACCAGCTGCATTCCGGATATGGTCCGCCTTATTCAGGAGCTTGCGGCCAAGGACATTGCCTATAAGACCGAAGACGGTAGCTGGTACTTCCGCATCGCTCGGTTTCCGGAGTACGGCAAACTTTCAAAGAAAGATTTCGATGGAATTGAAGATGGCGCTCGGGTCGATGTCGATGAGTATGAGAAGGATGCCGCGCGCGATTTTGCCTTGTGGAAGGCAGGCAAGCCCGGGGAACAGCACTGGGATACCCCACTAGGTTCGGGCAGGCCGGGCTGGCATATTGAATGCTCCGCGATGGCGACGAAGTTTTTAGGCGATTCTTTCGATCTTCATGCGGGCGGCGAAGATCTGATGTTTCCGCATCACGAGAACGAGATCGCGCAGTCGGAGTCGGCTAGCGGAAAGACCTTTGCGCGGCATTGGATGCACGTTCGCTTCCTCTTGGTCGAAGGGAAGAAGATGTCGAAGTCGGAGGGTAACTTTTATACGCTCCGCGACCTTCTGCTGAAGGGCTACCGTGCGTCGGCCATTCGCTTTCTGTTGATCTCCGTTCCCTATCGACACCAGATGAACTTCACTTTTGAGAGCCTTGCGGAGTCGACCAACGCAATTGAGCGGCTGCGAACGTTTCACCAGCGCATGTTGAAGGGCGGCTTTGCGGAGGGACTGAATGCTGACATTGCCGCGGCCACTGCGAAGGCCGAGCAAGGCTATACGGCATCGCTGGCCAATGACCTGAACACTGCCGAGGCGCGAGCGGCAATCTTCGACCTGGTGCGGACGGCAAACTCTGCTGCCGATGCGGGCACGCTATGCGCTGGGAATGTCGCCGAGATTCTTCGTGTGCTTGAACTCTTCGATGGAGTGTTCGCAGTGCTCGAAGATCGTGATGCTGCACTGACACGCGCCGCGCTTGCATGGGCGGAGGCGGAGGGACGGCTCGGCGAAGTCGCTCCGGAATTGCTTAATAATTTATCGCTGGGCGACGCGGAGATCGATGCGCTTGTCGCCGAACGTACCCAAGCCAAGAAGACTCGTAACTTCGCTCGCGCCGATGCCATTCGCAACGATCTGCTTGCAAAGGGAATTCTGATTGAAGATTCCAAAGATGGTGTTCGTTGGAAGCGCAAGTAAGTAAAAGTTTTTCTAAAGTGGATAACTGCACAATGCCCGAAGACACGGAGACGTATCTTCGGGCATTGATGCGTAGGTGCGTGTACACCTGATCAGAATGAACGCGAGAGTGAGGCGAGGACGGTGTAGTCGGAGAAAGCTGCATCGCCATGAGTGTTATGCGCGATGTCGGTCACGCTTCTCTTGCGGTTGCGCTGGATGGCCCACGGGCCGCTGACGTTGAGTTCATAACGCCTGTAGGAATACATCAAGCCGGGCTCGATCGAGATGACGTAGCCCGGACGGCGAAATCCATTGCTTGCTCCAAAGGCATCGCGCACCGGAACCCCTTCCATGCGTCCGCCGAAGCTGAGTGCAAGGCCACGTGCCTTCGGCACCGCACGGGAGACACCGCCGCGCCATAGGTACTGATCGGTTGCGGAGTTGATCTCTTCGCCAGGCTGCGAACGGAAGGTCTTCACGCCGGTTGTGTCTGTCGGGCTGAAGAGCCAGGATCCGGTGAAGTATCCATAGGTATGAAAAAGCAGCGGATGGTAAGCCTCGGTTGCGAGAGAGAATCCCCAGGTTCCATCGCCCGGTTGAATCGATTCGTCGAATGGCCGCACCTGCGTCTGGCCGTTGCTCAGGATGGTCGTCCCCTTGGCATCATTGATGCCGGTGGGAAGCTTAATCGACGCAGAGAGGGCGATGTTGCCGTGACTCTCGGTTGGTGGACGCCAGATCCATGCCTGAGCGCCGACGGTTACGTCGCCGATGCCGCCGGAACGATACCGATTGATGTTGCCTTGCTGATGACGTGTCGCTGTCATGCCGGGAATGTCTGCGATGAAGCTCCAGCGCGGATTGATTTGATAGTTTAGGGACAGATCATAGAGGTCCACGTGATTCTGTACCTCGTTATGCGCGATCTCTCGCTGCAGTTGGTAGACCGTACCGACGTAATGCTTGTAGGAACTATAAGTCCGGAAACCAGTGGTGATGGTAAGGCCATGCAGCAGGTTGGACGAACCTGGGTGATCGATAGAATCCAGACCCGAGATAATTGGCTGGGCGCTATGGGCAGCAACGCAGCCTTGTGCGAGAGACGGTTTTGAGGTGCTGGCGAAGGTAAACGCTGCAAGGACAATTGTGCCTGCAACTGTATGTTTCATGATTCTCATAAGGAATTGCCTCCGGAAAGAATGTAAAAAAAAGGATTATTAATTTCCGAAACTTCATGACGAAGTCGGCGCATTTTTTCTTTGTGCGTGGAGTCTGGACAGTAGCAGGTGACAACGTGGCACGTCATGGCCCAATAGCATGATGTTTTCTTCATCCTTTTGGCTGAAGACGAGATCTATGTTCCCGAAGTAGAGTTGGGACACATCTCTAGAGACTTGTTATCCATGCAGGTTTTTGAGGCCATAGCACTACAAGGAGTCCTCATGAAAAATCAGAAGCGACTATATTTGTCCTTTGCCTTCGCTGCGATGACGCTAGCAGCCGGACGCGCTGTCGCGCAAGGATGCGTCGCCGCCCACTCGAACCAGCGACCCATGTCTCAACTCGTCAAGACGGACGAAGGAGGCAGCAGCGGCGGCTGGTCAATACATAACCTCACCGTCGATATCGGTTATCGCGTCTTCAATTCTAATAAGTATTTCCAAGGCAGCAAGGAGATCCCCCGCCCGAACGCCGTTGAGAACCATCAGAATATTTTCGACATCGGCGTGGAGTATCGTCTCTCTCCGCGTTGGAGCCTGCTTGCCGATGTTCCTGTCTACAACGGAACCCGCAACCAGATTTATCCTCCGGTGGGAATCTACCAGGTTAGTGGATTGGGGGACATCACTCTAGGCGCCCAGTCGTGGCTCTTTCGTCCGCCTACAGAGAATGGCGGCAATGTAGCGGTAAGCGCGTCGCTCAAGCTGCCTACGGGCATCAATAACGCGACAGGTTCAGCGCTCTACAAAGGGAACGTCATCAAGGCCACGGCCGACCAGTCCATGCAGCCGGGCGACGGAGGATGGGGATTCGTTCTCGGCACGGTTGGGTATAAGTCCCTCTGGCAAGGATCGGATCTCTACGGTCAAGGCCAGTACCTTTTTAATCCGGAAAATACGAGTAATGTTCCTACCTTTCGGAGTCAGCCGGGGCAGAGCGTTATGTCTGTCACCGACCAGTACCTTTTCCGTGCGGGCCTTTCGCAAGGGGTGCCAAAGCTTCGCGGGCTTGCAGTCAGTCTTGGCATTCGCGGCGAGGGCGTTCCGGTGCGCGATCTGCTAGGTGACAGTGATGGATTTCGCCGTCCAGGCTTTATCCTCTCGCTCGATCCGGGCTTGATGTATGACTTCCGGGGCACCGTTTTGTCGGTGAATGGGCCTTGGGCGTTGTATCGGAACCGTCCGCCGAGCGTGCCGGAGATACAGAACCACACGACCAATGGCGACGCGTTCTTCGCGGATTACACGGTGATCGCAAGTCTTTCCCATCACTTTTAAATAGATGTGCCGGAGAGCGGGAATGAAGAAGCTGATAGCCATCGCTCTGTGCATGGCCTGTATCTGTGTAACTCGGATTGCCGATGCGAAGAGTGTGCCCAGCCTTGTGTTGAAAGACACTGCGGGGCATTCGCAAAAGCTCTCCGGGTTGCATGGCCAGATCGTCGTCCTTAGCTTTTGGGCGACATGGTGCGCTCCATGCCGCGAAGAGTTGCCGCGGCTTTCAAAGTTGAGCGAAGAGTTTGCCGGCAGGAATGTCCACTTTGTCGCAGTGTCGATTGATGACGCAAAAGACCGCGGCAAAATCGAGCCGTATCTGATGAAGCAAGATATTCATCTCGACGTCTGGGTAGGCGGGAGTGCCGAGCTGCTGGGGCGCTTCGGCATGGGCGATATCGTTCCCGGCACCCTGATTCTGGATGAACAGGGGCAAGTGATTACACGCATCATGGGAGAGGCGAAAGACGAGGATATTCGGAGCCGGCTCGATTGGCTTCTGAACGGACGTCAAGATCCAGCCCCGGAACAGATGTTGAAGCGCTACTAGGTTTATCGATGTTGAAGGACGGTTGCGAGCAGGGTGGCAGCGCCATTCCCGGCGATCTGAACGCCGATGCAGAGCAGGATAAAGGCCACCACTCTTGGAATGCCATGGGCGGTTGACGGCGAAATCTTGCGCGTGATCTGTGGCTCATAGGCGTAGCAGACATAGACCAGCGCGCTCAAGACAATGACCGCGAGCACCAGGCCGACATGCGCAAGCACGTTGTCGCTGAGCGTCTTTCTGGAAGCATGGGCGCTGAGCGTCAGCATAACTACAATACCGCCGGGGCCGGCGGTGACAGGAAAGGTAAGTGGGTAAAAGGCCCACTGCTCGAGGCTGTTGTTCTTTGCTTGCTCTTTGCTTTCAACCTGCTTGTGCGCCTTATCCACGGTGGTTTGTGGGTCCTTTTCATTCAGAAGAGACCAGTGGATTGATGACCGGAAGCAATGCGCTGAACCCGAAGGCGAAGTACTTCCAAAGCAGAACCATAGCTCTCGCTCCATGCCTTACGACAACAGGAATCGATGCTTTCTATTGAACGGTAGTTTATAGGGTGCGCGAAGGGATTGTGTTGCTTTCTCTTATGCTTTGCGTCCGACCGCGATGTCTTTGACTTCGGCGGGAAGTGCGCCCGTCTTCAGCTTCGAACTCGTGACCAGAAATACTGCCAACAGGATCGACGCCATCCCCACGTACTCCGCGGCGACGAAACGCTCGTGAATAAAGATTGCGCCAAGGATGACGGCAATCACCGGGTTGACATAGGCGTAGGTCGTCACCTTGGAGACGGCCACATTGTTGAGCAGGTAGATGTATGCTGTATAGCCCGTGAGCGAGCCAAAGATCACAAGGTAGAAGATGGATGACCATGCCTGCACATTCCAATGCGCGCCACGGTAGCTGCCTGATGCGAACATGATGCCGGTGTTGAATATTCCCCCGAACAGCATCTGCCAACCTGCTGCCGCGAATCCGCTGATTCCGATGGTCGAGCGACGCGAGATGACGGAACCAGCCGTCCAGCAGAAGGCTCCGGCAAGAATGACTGCTGTGGCTATCACCTGTCGCGAGTCGCCGTGAAAGCTGTTGCGGAGTTCAGGAGAGACCAGAAATGCGAGCCCCACAAAGCCAATGGTGATGCCGATCCATCCACGTGCAGGCAGACCTTCGCTGTTGGGAAGAAACATCTCAATCAAGGCAGCGAAGAGGGGAATGCCAGCGACAAGAAGGGCTGCAAGGCCGGTGGAGAGATATACCTCCGACCAGAGAACGGCTGTGTTGCCGCAACCGAGCATAAGCACGCCAATGGTTGCGAGCACCCCAAATTCACGTATGGTCGGAAACATTCGCACCCTGCGAATCGCGCAGAGCACAAGAAGTATGGATCCTGAGATGAGGAAGCGAGTGCTCGCTATAACAAACGGCGGCAGCTCATCCAGGCCATATCGCATGGCCAGATAAGTTGAACCCCAGAAAAAATAAACGCAGATGAACGAAATCAGGATTCGCGTACTGTGGGATGAGCTTTGCTGAGAGGAGGGCACACTTCTATCCTACGATGCGAGTTCGGCTGAGCCTGAACCGACTCAGCCGAATCGCTAACTCATTGCTCTTGGAATTATTTCTTAGAAGTTGAGCGTGACCTGCGCGCTCACCGTCCTCGGCGAGACGAAGTGGGTTCCGCTGAATGTCGAGAGGAAGTTATACAGCGCATATTTATTGGTGATATTCACTGCCGTCACACTCAGGTTGGTCTTGAACCGATCGCGGTGCAGGACGTTGTCCCATCCGGCGGCCATGTCGAACATCGTGCGCGGAGCGACGCGCGGCGGATTGCGATCATCGTTCTCCGTTCCCGGTTTCGCCAGCGATAGTAGCGGAGATGAAAGCTGTCCGGTCGGGCAGCTCGTCAACGGTGTAGTGCGTGTAGCCTGCACATTGCCGCAGCGCAGTAGAATCTGCGACTGCTGATCGGCCGTAAGGTAAGTCAGATCGGTAGGAGTCCGACCGTTGTCGATCGGCGCATTGCCCGCCACCAGACCGCTTTCATACCGCCAGGTAATGCCATACCATGGCCCGTTCGGCTTTGGCTGGTATTGCATATGCGTGGATTGCTGAAAGGCCTGATCGTGATCGATACGGAACGGCGTTCCAGCCGGAACAGGAGATTGGTTGAACAGGATGCCGCCAACTTCCGGCCCGAAGAAGCGGGAGCGAGTGTGGCCCAGCACCGAGTAGGCCGATACCCCATGTGTCATGGGAACCGTGATCTTGACGCCGAAGCCATCGATCTTTGATTTTTGCCACTGGATAGGAAAGGCCAGCGGCGTGTTCAATAGAACATCAAAGTCGTAATCGCGGTCGGTGTACTTCCAGAAGTATTCTCCATTCACAACGAGATGTTTGCCAAAGCCCTGCTCGAAGCCTGCATCGTACTGGTTGCGTGCCGCTGGCTTCAGCGCAACTGCAGCGCCCGCGCCTTCTAATCCGCCAATGCCGGTCGAACTTGAGACGATCAGATTCTCGTTATAGGGAGTCAGGAAGAGCTTGCCATAGCCAAGCCGCAGCACCGTATTCGTCGGCTTCACGTTATAGGTGGCGCCGAGGCGCGGTTCCACCATCGAGCGGCTGCTGAGGCCGTTGTAGTTGTCCACGCGTCCGCCAGCCAGAAACGACCAGTTCTTCCACACGATATTGTCCTGCAGATAGACCGCTTCCTGCTTGATGTCTGTGTGGCCGTTGAAGTGGTACAGCGATCCGTTGCGCGTTAGATCGTACGCGCCCGTGCCTGGGTTATAGTTTGGATTCGCCGTATCTCCTACCGGGCAGTTGTTCGGGTCGTTCGCATCCGGGCTCGTATCCGGAGCGCCATTCCCGTTGAGGCACGGCGCATTGAACGTTGGGTCAGTGATGCCGAGCGAGAAACCTTCATTCAGGAACGTGTGGTAAAACATCGCTCCCACTTTGTAGCTGTTGATTCCGCGCGAGTAGCTGTAATCTATCTTAAGCCCGGCATTCTGCAGCCGCCGGGATTGCGCCAGTGTCGCTGGCGTATCGCTGAAGGGATCCTTGCTGGGGAAGTAGTGGAAGTTGTCTTGGCGCAGGTAGGGGTTGATGTCGATCAGGCTATTCGCGTTGATGATGTGCGTCCACGAAGGCGCGATGTTGTAGCTGAAGATCTCTCCCCGCTGGTCCTGCCCGGCGGCCTGCTGATCGTACTGGTTCGGGTTCTGAAACCAGCTACGCGACGCGCTCAAATTCAGTTGCAGAGAATCGGCCTGAGTCGGGTGATAGTCAATGCGGTCGAAGAAGTTCTCATTGTTGCCATGCGCGTGCAACGGCTGGTTCTCCGGCGTGTCGAGATACCGCCCACTATCCACAGCGTCAAAGCTGCTGAAATTTCCGAACCGCTCATTTCCAAAGCCCAGCGCCGCGCTTCCGGTTGTTGTTCCGAACGAGCCATAGTTCAGCGAAACCGAACCCGTCGGATGTGGCAGCCCAAGTCCCGACCGCGTCGTTGTCTGCACCACCAGCGAAGCCTTGTCGCCATACTCCGGCGGCGCAATGCCATCGATCACGTTGATCGACTGAATCGCGTTCAGCGAAAGCTGGTTCCCAAAGACGCGGCTCTGCTGGTCGCTGACGGGCTGGCCGTCGATTGAGTAGGTCGTGTCCGCGTGCTCGCCCATCGGATGAAACAAGCCGTTCGAGTCCGAAGCAATTCCCGGCGTGCTCAACGTCACCAGCGAACTCAGCGGAGCGCTTGTGCTCTCCGTCGGCAGTCGCGCAAACAGCGAGCGGTCTATTGAAGTCGCCGACGTCGGATCGTTATTCACCATATCCGATGCCTCTGCATCGACCGTGACGGTCTGTGAACTCGCAGCGATTGCCAATTGAAAGTTGACGACTGTACTCGATGCCGACCGCAGCATCGTATCCTGCGTCGTAGGTTGAAAACCTGGCACAACCACTGACATGTGATAGTGATTGAAGGGAAGGTTGTTAAAGTGATACTGCCCGTTCGCATCCGTCTGCGTCGTCTGCTTGTAGCCGCTGATGGGATTTTGAATGGTGACTGCCGCAGTGGAGATCACTGCGCCGGTGGTATCCGTGACGGTCCCTGTAATGTTTCCGCTGGTTCCCTGCGCCAGCGCGCCGCTGACCAGAAGGATGAGAGAAAGGGTGATGGAAGATATTCGGGATGGAATGTGTCTGAGCATGGAGATAGGCCGTTCCTGATGCTCTCAAAGAGCATCATTTTAAAAAGCGCGATGACGCGCGAGCGCGGTGCCTTGTGGACAGAAGAATTTGAATGAAACTTTTCTGTCGCTGCCTTAGATGGAGGAGGGACTGCTTTGACCGGCAGGAGGACCGCGACTGGCCATCTCGAAACGCCACTGGAAGGGTTGTAGCGTATCGGATGCAATCGCGCTCAGGGGTTCTATCTCGATGGTCGGCGCTGGAGCCAGGTGCACCGCTGCCGGTAACGCAGAATGCATCGCCATGCAGACCGGGCAATGATCTTCCGGCGCAGGCTGATTATGCTGCGAGGTCTGCTTGAGCGAAGAGGTCTCGGCATGAGTGTGGCAAGCCTGCGCCGCACTCATAAAGGTGACCATCAGAATGCACAGCGCCGCGATCGTCCGCATCCATATTATTGGCTGCTGACTGCTTTTTCCGCGTTGGAGATAGCTCTGCATCGATATTTCGCGCTTCTATCTGTGTAGCACATCAGAGATTACAAGCCAAACTCGGCAATAATCCTAATGGGGAGCGAGTACGTCTAAAAAGCAGGGATACTACACTGTCGAAGCTGACCTTATATGACTAAGACGACATCATCCCCCGTAACGTTTTCTGCCATGGGGCTTCTGCTGGTTGCCGTGCTGGCGGTCTTCCCCGTTGGACCATGCCACGCGGCCCAGTCGGCGCAGAAGACTTTGCCCGCGGCGGACTCCGTGACCCCTCATCGCACCCGTCTCTATCTTAAGGACGGCAGCTATCAGGTGGTGATGAGCTACCGCATCGTAGGCAGCCTGGTGCATTACATTAGCGCGGAACGTGATGGCGCGGAGGAAGAGATTCCGGTTTCGCTCGTCGACCTGGATGCGACCCACCGATGGGAAAAGCGGCACTCGCCCGATCAGGCGGAGGGGAACTCCGAGAGTGGAGAACCTCCTGCTATCGATCCTGAGTTGCTCAAAGAAGAAGCCGACCGCGCCTCGCTTACCCCGGAAGTAGCGAAGGACCTTCGTTTACCGGAACAGAACAGCGTTCTCGTCCTCGACACCTTTCATGGCGCGCCTGAACTTGTTCCTCTTTCCCAGAACGACAGTGATCTGAACCCCAACACTGGACACAATATTTTGCGCGCGGTCATCAATCCGCTCTCCAGCCCGCATCAGGTCGCGCAGCTTAAGGGCGAAAAATCCTATGTGCAGCTCCATGTGGCCTCGCCTGTCTTCTACATTCGCATCGGCGATGACACGGTTCCGCCCACTGGGGGGACGCCGCTTACGGTTGATACTCACGGTGCTTCGAATGCCATCAAAACCGACTCACCTAACGGCTCTGCGAGCAACCGGTACGTTATTCTCCGAGCCGATGTCCGCACCGGCGTCCGCGATATCGCCAGCATCCGCATCGGTCTGCTGGGCGGTGCTCAACAGCAGGAGAATGTGGTTGAAACTACGTCAGAGGTTCTGCCTGGGGGCCACTGGATGAAGCTCACTCCGCAACAACCGCTGGATTTTGGAGAGTATGCTCTGATGGAAGTCCTTTCGGATAAGGTACTTAACCTGAGCGTCTGGGACTTCGGTGTACATCCCATCGCGCCGGAAAACCGGGATGTCATCAAGCCTGAACCTGCGCGCCCGCTTGTGCTTGAGCGTCGCCGTCGGGAGTAAACAGAGTCTTTGAAATACCCCGCTCCCCTGGGTTCCCTTAATGTAAGTTTTTTAAATTCATTAGGATAGCGAAGATGCTCCTGATGGAGCAAGACAGGCGCTAGCGCTCGTCGCGCACGCCCGCGATGGCGATGCGATCCATCAGGAGGCCTCTGCCCATGACGGCGATGTTGTTGCGGGTCGATTTCGCCTCGTACATCATGGTGTCGGCGGAGCGCAGGATCGTCGGCACAGTATTGCCATCTTCCGGATAGGTGGCCAGCCCAAAGCTGCCGGAGAGTCGGAGCGAAAGTCCGGCGCCCTCGAGAAAGCGCGAGGCCTGAAGGTCGTGATACGTAGTGATAGCTGCCTCGGTGGCGGCCGATTTGGACATGCCCGGAAAGAGCACGACAAACTCATCTCCGCCGTAGCGGAAGGCGCAGTTATCCGGCCCGATGGAGCGTTTCAACAGGCCTCCGGCTTCGGCCAGCAAACGGCTTCCAATGAGGTGGCCGTGCGTATCGTTGACCGATTTAAAGCGGTCGAGATCCATGAACATGAGGCTGAACACTCTACCAAGTGCAACCTGCTCGTCGAGCAGGGTGTACAGGTGGCGCGCATTGAAGAGACCGGTAACATCGTCGGTAATAGTAAGTTCGTGAATCAACGTCACCGACTTCGCGTTCTGGATCGCAATCGCGGCATAGTCGCAGAGGATTCGCAGAAACGAGATTGAATACTCCGATAACAGGTCGAGTTTGCTGTTCAGCAATTGAATGACGCCCAGTGTCTTGTCCCCTGCGCGGACAGGAATGCAGGCGATCGACTGGATTCCCAGTTCGGGATGGGCGGCTGCAAACCTAGACCACTGCGGATCGAGCACGACATTCGGCACAATCAGCGGATTGCCGGTCTGGGCGACCCATCCGGCGACGCCCTCGCCCATGGCGACGCGCAGCCCTTTGAGGCTCGCAGCATCCTGGCCGACGGCGATGGCGCAGTACAACTCGTCGGTTGCCTCGTCGACCATCATCATCGACCATCGCTCCGGTCCGAAGAACTGGGCCATCTTGTCCATGATGGCGCCGAGGATCTCTTCGAGTTCGAGGCTGGTTGTTAACGAACGCGCGACGTCGTGGAACACCTTGAGGTGATCGAGTTGCCGGCCGTCGATAACTTCAAACTTCCGCTTGTCTCTCACTTACCAGACCTCAAGAGAGCGCATTGCTTATTCAGAAGCAATTGTGTCAGCAAAGTGTTAATAGGCCTTAAGCAGTTCATCGTATCGAGAATTACGTCATCCGCCAATATGAACCATGTTTCGAGAAGGTTTCTCGAAGTCTGGTTCGCCGATGTGATGACGTGCCTCTTTCCGCATCACCACTTTGCGAATATACGCATCGAGTTCCTGATCGGTTCCACCTCGGACCATTTCTCCATAAAGATCGTGGTCGCTCTGCGAAAACAGGCAGGTGCGTATCTTCCCATCGGATGTAAGTCGTACCCTGCTGCAGTGTCCGCAGAAGGGCCGCGATACGGGCGCGATGATACCGATCTCGCCGAGTCCGTCGTCGAAGGTAAACCGCTTTGCGGTCTCACTTGCGGCATTCGGCGGAAGTTCTACCAGCGGGCGGTAAGCGCTGAGCCGGGTAATAACCTCATCCATGGGGATGACGGTCTCGGGCTTCCAACTGCGGTCTTCCTCAAGCGGCATGAATTCGATGAAGCGCACGATGATGCCTTCGCGACGCGAGAAGTCTGCGAACTGCTCAATCTGTCCATCGTTGAACCCGCGAAGGAGGACGCAGTTTACCTTGACGGGTCCGAGGCCAACAGTTTTTGCTTGTCGAATGCCTGCCATGACTCGGTCGAAGCTGCGGGGGACGCGTGTGATGGCGGAAAAGGTCGCCGCGTCCACGGCGTCCATGCTGACGGTGATGCGATTGAGCCCAGCGTCTTTCAGCGGCTTTGCCAGATCCTCCAGCAGATGGCCGTTGGTGGTGAGCGCGATATCGAGTGGATGGCCAGTTTCGGTTGGCGTGCCGTCCGGTAGATAAGCTGTGCGCATTTTTGCTAGCTCACTGACCATCTCGACCAGGCCATGACGCAGAAGCGGTTCGCCACCGGTCAGACGTACCTTTTCCACGCCGAGTGAGACGAAGCGCTCGACCATGCGCAGGTAATCAGCGATGGCAAGCTCGGTATATTGCGCGCCTTCGTTGCCGGTGCGGCAGTAGACGCATTTGTAGTTGCAGCGATCGGTGACCGAGACGCGGAGATCGGTGATGGCGCGGCCAAACTTGTCGCGCAGCCTGCCCTGCGCCTGTTGAGGAGCACCGTCCCGGTCAGCTTCAGTCCGCTCCAGAACGGTGGTAGCGGCATCGTCAATCGTTGTATAGGACATCGGGTCAGCCATCGACTTCTGTTCAACATCTATTGGATGCATTCACTTGGGGAGGGAAGCAGGCAATTGCGATATGCCTCAGTATAGCTATCGCCGGGCGATCCATTGCAAATATCGTTAACTCTTTGCCGCAAGCACCGCTTTGGTCAGGGCTGGGACGATCTCGAAGAGGTCTCCTACGACGCCGTAGTCGGCGACCTCGAAGATGGGCGCATTCTCGTCTTTATTGATTGCGATTACGGTTTTTGAGCCTTTCATCCCAACGAGATGCTGGATGGCGCCGGAGATTCCGACGGCAAGATAGAGTTTGGGCGAGACGGTCTGGCCGGAGCTACCGACCTGCCGCTCCATCGGCAGCCAGCCGTTGTCGCAGATGGGACGCGATGCGGCGAGTTCCGCCCCGAGTGCTGAGGCAAGCTCTTCGATGATGGCGATGTTCTCCTGCTCGCCGATGCCGCGACCGACGGAGACGATGACGGGTGCGGCACTGAGATCGATGGTCTGGGCTGCTTCGCGGAATGGCTCGCCGGGTGTGCTGCGAATCTGGCTGGCTTCGAGTTGTGGCGTGAAGTTTTCGAGGGTTGCCGTTCCGGCTTCGATGGCCTCGGCGCGGAAGGTTCCGGCCTGCACTGACAGGAAGCAGGGGCCTGCGCTCGAGTGCTTGTAGTCTGCGTTCAACTTGCCTTGCAGCAACTGGCGCACAAATATCGGACCATCGTGGATGGCGATGACATCGCTGATGAGCACCTGCTTGAAACGAGTTGCCAGCGCGGGAGCGAAGTCGCGCACCTGATAGGTATGCGGCATAAGCACGTAAGCTGGGGCGGCGTGCTTTAGTAATTGTTCGAGCACGACGACGTAGCCATCCGAGGTGTAGGTCTTCAGGAGTTCATACTGAACGGCGAAGACCTTTGCCAGATTTTTTCCGGTCAACTCAGAGGCAAGGGTATCAAGGTTTTCGCCGAGGACCGCAGCCGAACACTCGATGCCGAGCTTCGCCGCCAGTTGCTGGCCTGCTGCCAGAGCTTCAAAGCTCATGCGGTTCCAGATGCCACCGCGCTGCTCCATCAATACGAGAACGCTGCTCAAATCACCCTCACTTCGAACTTCAATTTCTCTACCAGTTTGGTTGCTACTTCGGCGGGAGTCCCGGTCAGCATCTCTGTTTGCTTTTGTTTCTCCGGAAGATAGACGCGTTCTAAAGTAACTGCCTTAGACGATATGGAAGCTGCGGGCTGGACCGTTTTGGTCTCTTTTGTCTTTGCCTTTTTGATGCCCATCAGCGTGGCGTAGCGCAGTTTGTTGCCTCCGGATTGGATCGTCAGCAGAGCGGGCAGAGGCATTTCGACGTGCTGAAACCAGCCATCTTCGAGTTCGCGCTTTACCTTAAGGCTGGAGCCGGTGACTTCGACCTGCATGATGATGGTCGCGTGAGGCATACCCAAGAGTTCGGCGAGGACCACGCCTGTCTGGCCGAGGCCGAGATCGTCAGATTGTAACCCTGTCAGTATCAAATCAGGGGATTCGGCTTTGGCCGCATCTGCGAGTAACTGGGCGACCCCCAGCGTGTCGCGCTCGCCGAGGTCGTCGGCTTCGATGTGGATGGCGCGGTCGGCACCTTTGGCCAGCGCTTCGCGGAGTGTGCTGGTGACGCGCTCCGGACCGGCGCAGAGTACGACCACCTCGCCGCCGGTTTTTTCTTTTAGCTGCAATGCTTCTTCAAGTGCGTAGGCATCAGGCTCGTTGATGGTGTAGCTCAAGCCGCCCTCGTCAATCCACTTGCCGTTCGCTGCAATACTAATGGGGGCATCGCGTTCCGGCACCTGCTTTATCGCTACGAGTATCTTCATTGAACTCCTGTTTTAATCTCTGATGCCGGCAGAGCTCTGGCGGTTAATTGCGCGATGTCCAGCAACTGCGGCGGAGTTTCGCCCATTGCCGAAAGCGCATCGCGGAACATGGTATTGCAGAAGGGGCAGGCAGTGCCCACGATTTGCGCGCCAGTACCCGCAAGCTCGGCTGCGCGGACGTGACTTACGCGCTCGCCGCTCTCTTCACCAAGGAAGGCAAGTCCGCCGCCAGCGCCGCAGCAGAAGCTGCGCTCGTGCGAGCGGGGGGCTTCGACCAGCTTGCCCGCCATTGACACGATTTTGCGCGGTTCTTCGTAGACCTCGCGATAGCGGCCAAGATAGCAGGGGTCGTGGTAGACGATGCTTTCGCCCGAGTTCTGCTGAGGCAAGCGGTCTTTATGGCGGGCCATGAATTCGCTGTGATGCTCGATCTCGGGAGCGATGCCGTACTCGCGCCAGTCGTTCGAGATCGTCCTGACACAATGGGGGCAGATGGCTACGATCTTCTGAACCTTTGCGGTTTCGAATGCCTTCAATCCAAACTCCGCCATTGTCTGGAACAGGAGATCATTGCCCAAGCGGCGCGCCGGATCGCCCGTGCATTTTTCTTTTTTCAGTACGCCGAATGTTGTTCCGAGATGCTGCATGACGCGTGCGAAGTCGGCGATAATCTCGCGGCCCTTGGGATCGTATCCGCCCATGCAGCCGAGCCAGAGGCAATACTTCTGGGTTCCGTCGAAG
This sequence comes from Edaphobacter paludis, assembly GCF_039993895.1. Classification (NCBI taxonomy): domain Bacteria; kingdom Pseudomonadati; phylum Acidobacteriota; class Terriglobia; order Terriglobales; family Acidobacteriaceae; genus Edaphobacter; species Edaphobacter paludis. The sequence continues at coordinate 3,324,609 of NZ_CP121194.1, read as the reverse complement.
ATGGGGAACGCTTGCTTTTGGATGAATTTGTCGCGCTCCATCGCGCTCAAGCCTAGAGCATTGCCTTGTTTTTCAAGCGCCAGAAAAAGTTTGGTTCCGTGCGTGTCTTCCCACTCGCCGGTGTTGGTTGCGCCGCGCCGCAGCCCGATGATGATGGGTAAGTGCTGAATGCCTACGGGACATTGGTACTCGCAACTTCCGCAGGTGGTGCACTCGAAGGCGGCTTCCATGCTCATATATTTTGCGGCCGGATTGTCGGGAGATTCTACCCGCGCATCCGTCAATAATGGCGTCTCGGAGGCTGGGCCGAACTCGTTCAGGTAGGAACGCGTGCCGAGGATAATCTCCTTGGGGTTCAGCACCTTTCCAGTGTTGGACGCGGGACAGTGCTCGGTGCAGCGACCGCACTCAACGCAACTGTAGACCTGGAGCGAGATCAATTGGGTCACATCTTTGCCGGCGACCAGGCCGAAGTCTTCATCGCCGTTAAGTGGAGGGATCTTGGAGAAGCCATCGCGTTTCAGAAAGATCGTAAACGGGCTGATGACCAGATGAAGGTGCTTGGTGTGAGGAATCAGCGGCAGGAAGACCAGCAGTGTAAGGGTGTGAGTCCACCATAGAATCTTTATTGCTGTTCCGCTGGCGTCGACAAAGAATGCGCCGAGATAGCTGACCATCAGAAGGAAGATCAGGAAGGCGATTACGCCTGATTCATAGGAGAGCTTTTTGCCTAGCCAGATGGGGCGCACAAAAAAACGCCGCACAAACAGAGCGGTGATCGAGACTGCGACCAGCAGCGCCCAGATTGCCGCAAAGATGAAGTAGAAGTTGCCGATGTAGCTGGTGGGGCTAAGGAAGCCCAGGCCGACGGCGTTGGCGATGTGGTTTAGGCTTACCAGGGCAAACGCCAGAAATCCCCAGAAGACGAAGGCGTGCGCCAGTCCGGGGAGGGGGCGCTGGCGGATGACCTTCCCCTGGCAGAGGACTTCCCATGCGAAGTCGCCTATTCTTCGGGCGATTGGGTGAAGAGAGAAGTCAGTATCTTTTTTTGAGCGGTAGATCGTCCGAAGAATGGGCCCAAAACGCCAGAAGAAAAGTGCTACTGAAATCGCAGTGGCGATGAGAAAAAGGGCGACTTCAATCTCTGAGAAGTGCACCGGCTCGGCCAGGGTTGCGGAGAGATGGATTCCGGGAATGGAAGCTGCGCCCATCGAGCGGACACCCACCGTCGCTACGCATGCTACAGCAACCATCCGAATCCATCCGCGAACTTGCGCCTCACTCAGCGCGGCCCGCATCCGTTACAGCTTCCGCAGGCGGTTCCAAGGGCCCGTCAGCTATGGAAGGAACCTTACCTTCCTAATAGCTGATGAACTCCGTGCTGCCGCGACGCAGGCGAACGCCAACGACGCCAAAGAAGAGAGCCGCCGCGAACATGATCGCATCCCAGTAGACCATGGGATGCATCCAGCCCGGAGAGAGCGTCCAGTCTTGTCCGGCCCATAGGGTGACCAGCGATGCCACGACGAAACATTGCAGGCAGAGCGTCAGAAAAAGCTGGCCGCGACGGCGGCGACGATCCAGTTGTTCGACCTGATCGGGGGTCAGATTCCGCTCTTCCAGGGGCAGCAAGGTGTTGGCCATCGGTGTACTCGTCTCCTGCGTGTGATTCCGGTTCGAAGGTTGCGTCACCCCGCCGGGTCATACCGCTCCATTAAATCACAGCAGACCATTATCGGTCGCGTGAGCGAAAAAACCTAAAGAAAATGTACCTTAGCGGCTAAAGCCGCGCAGTAAACAAAATAGCTCAGGGCACGGCTGACGCCGTGCCCTAAAGCAGGGATTTTTTAAATAAACGCCACCGACTGGATTCCGGCGACGTCAAACCGTTTCCGGCAGCGGACGTTTTTACAGCCCACCATATCGTCGCGGCGGACCATATAGCTCTGCGCCTTGGCGAAACGGGCACGATCGCGGTCGTCGGCTCCCCGGGGCAACTGTGGCTTTTTGCGCCGTACCAGCCAGCTCAGCTGATACTCGTCCTGCTGTCCGCAATGCGGACAGGTCATTACATGCGTCCGCTGTTCCGGCCGCTCATCGAAAAAATCTCGCTCTTCCATCGGGCACCTCATCCGGGGGTCTGGGACGGTTACTTCGCTGCGTCGTCCGTTATGCTGCCCTTGCGAAGAGAGTATTGCATAATCGGTGTGGGCTTTGCAGCCGGCAGGTGTCGAGATGAGCAAGCCGAAGAAGCAGGTTTTTTCGAAGATCAAAGCGGTGAAGGCGAATGCGCGAGCCCGCGTCGGCACGCCGCCGCCGGAGCGCGTCCTCCCCGATCCCAAACAGAAGCTCGCAGCCAAGCCGAAACATAAGCCCACCATGGCCGACCTGATCGGCAATATAGGAGAAGAAGAATGAAGGTCTTCCACGCCGTCGCACTTTGCACTGTTGCTGTAGCCGTCTCCGTCTCCGCTTTTGCGCAGACGATTCAGGTCAGCAAGGAAAATCGCACAATCTCCGTTACCGCGACGGATAAGGTGACGGTCATGGCGGATATCGCCACCGTTCATGTCGGATTTATCGCCTATGGCCCCAGCAGCGATGCCGCCTACGCCGCCGGATCGCGCACCTCGAATGCCATTGTCAAGGCTCTTACTGGGGCTGGTATCCCGTCCGAGTCGATCCAGAGCGAGAACCAGTCGGTTGCTCCGGTCCAGAATTATGAGGTGGAAAAGCTGAGCGACGCCGAGAAGGCGCAGCGCAAGTTCCAGGTGACGCAGAGCTGGACAGTCCGTACGAATGCCAATGAGGCGGCGAAGGTGCTTGATCTCGCCGTCAAGGCCGGTGCCAACCAGAGCGGCCAGATTGACTGGAGCTTCAAGGACGAGAACGCTCCCGAGGCTGAGGCAGCCGCCAAGGCCTTGAAGCACGCGCGCACGCAGGCCGAACAGATGGCGCAGAGTCTCAATGCCAAACTAGGGGTGCTGCTCTATGCCAGTAACGAGGTGCAGCCCTCACTGATTCGCCCGATGATGCGCGCCATGGCTGCGCCGATGGGGATGGAGAAGGTTCAGCCACTGGCTATCAATCCCCGCGAGATTGAAAAGTCTGCCACCGTCACCGCCGTTTTCGCCATCGAATAGGTCTATGAAGGAAGCGCCTTATGACGATTCACGCGTACCGCGAACTCAAACCTACTCCTGAAGCGGAGGCCACCTACCTCCGTTGGCTTTCACAGCTTAACGAAGAGTTCACTCGCTGCCAATCCATTGACCGTCGCTCCGAGATCGTTCGCGACGAACTTCACCAGATTTATCTCGGCCGAATTTATGGCGGACGTAAACAGACCACTCTTACGATCGAGCTAGCGTCGAGCGTACTGGCTGAGTCCTTCGATCCGCGCAACGCTACGCTTGAGCCTGAGTATTATGGGGACGTCGACCCGGCGCAGTATGCACCGCGCAAGCCGCTGATCTGGTTCTGGCAGATGTTCGACCGCTCGCCGTTGGGGCTGAATCACTGGCTGGGATTCCGCTTTCGCTGCATGCTGGGGCGACATATTTTTAAGCATGTCGGCAAGCATGTGAAGATCTTCCACAATGTCGAGTTCACCTTTGGTTACAACCTGACCATCGAAGACAACTGCACGATCCACAAGAATGTCATGCTCGACGATCGGGGCGGCATCATTCTGCATGAAGGCACCAGTGTTGCAGATTATGCCAATATCTACAGCCATACGCATGACATCAACATGCAGGCGGATGTGACGAATAAGCCTACGGAGCTTGGTCCGCGGGCGCGTGTTACCTACCATGGCACGGTACTGGCGGGCTCGAATGTTGGCGAAGATGCCATGCTGGGCGCGATGGCTGTCGCTACCCGTGACGTGCCTGCGGCGAGCGTCTCGGTGGGGATTCCTGCCCATGTGAAGCGCCAGAAGGCCAAGCCTCCGATAAGCTAGAGATATGAATCAGGAAGTTGTGCTGGTGCTTTTTCAGGTTGTTGTACTTGTGCTTGCCTTCAGCGTCCATGAGTGCGCCCATGCGTGGGTTGCGTGGAAGCTGGGCGATCCGACGGGTAAAATGCTGGGGCGTGTCACGCTGAATCCGCTGAAACACCTTGATCCATTGGGTTCGGTGTTTATGCCGCTACTGGCGCTGGTCTACCATTGGCCGCTCATCGGATGGGCCAAGCCTACGCCAGTGACGGCGCGTAACTTCAAGAATTATAAGAGGGACGACATCCTGGTGACGCTTGCCGGGCCTGCCAGCAATCTGGCTATGGCTACGGTGGCGCTGCTGCTGCTCATTATTCTCAAGCATGTGATCGCAGGGGGGATATCGGCGGTGGCGACGGCGGTAGCGCTGGCTTCCAATATGAAAGGTATCTCCACAGCGAACCTTCCGACATTGTTCCCCGTGGCTCTGTTCCTTTATTTTGTGATCCTTATCAATCTGTTGCTGTTCATCTTTAACCTGATCCCAATTCCTCCTTTGGACGGAAGCCATATTTTGCGGCACTTTCTGCCCTACAAGGCGGTGCAACTCTATGACCGGATGGGCATGATTGGTTTGATTGTGCTGTTTCTGATTGGAGGGAGCTTTATCTTCACGTTGTTCTTCAACCCTCTGCTGGGGACTTTTAATCGGCTTCTTTTTACGCTTTGACCGCCGTGGTTGTTCTGCAATGCCGACACACGATTTCGCCAGCCAGCCCATCATGTAACCTTAGGTTTTGATAGCAATGACTGAAAATACATCGATTACTCCGCGCGGCCGCGTTTTGAGCGGTATGCGTCCCACGGGCCGGTTGCATCTCGGCAACTATATGGGTGCGCTCTATAACTGGGTGAAGCTCCAGCATGAATATGAGTGCTATTTCTTCATCGCGGATTATCACGCGCTAACGACTGACTATGCGGATACAAGCAATCTCAAGCAAAACATCCGCGATGTGGCCCTCGATTTCCTCTCTGCGGGGCTTGATCCGGGGCTTTGCACAATCTTTATTCAAAGCAAGGTTCCAGCTCATTTCGAGCTTAACGATTTGTTGGGGATGATCACACCGTTAAGTTGGCTCGAGCGCGTTCCCAGCTATAAGGATCAGCAGGAGCAGCTAAAAGAAAAGGACCTCGCTACTTTCGGCTTCCTTGGCTACCCGCTGCTGCAGTCCGCCGACATCCTTCTTTATCAGCCCAAGTATGTCCCCGTTGGTAAAGACCAAGAGGCACACGTTGAGATTACCCGCGAGATTGCGCGTCGTTTCAACTCGTTGTATCCGGGGCGTTTTTATCTTGATGCCAACGCGGCTCCCTGGGAGTTGGATGCTGTCAAAACGAAGGCGCGGAAGATCGCGAAACAGCCCGATAAAGACGATTTCAACACTCATGAACTGGTTCAGGCAGCACATCAAACAAAGCTCAAATCGGGGTACTTTGTTGAGACTATTCTTCCCGAGCCTGAAGTCCTGTTGACGCCCTCGCCCAAGCTGCCTGGCACCGATGGCCGCAAGATGTCGAAGAGCTATAAGAACACGATTCTGCTCTCCGATTCGGAGCCGGAGATTCGGTCGAAGCTGAAGACAATGGTCACCGATCCGGCCCGGATTCGCCGCGAAGACCCCGGCAATCCGGATGTTTGTCCGGTCTTCGATCTGCATAAGGTCTTTTCGACAGAAGAGACCCAGCAGAAGGCGCGTGAAGGCTGCACAACTGCTGGAATAGGATGTATCGAGTGCAAGGGCTGGCTGGCCGATGGCGTAGTTAAGGCGCTGGCGCCTATACAGGAGCGCCGCCGTTATTTTGAGGCGAATCCCGCTGAGGTCGATGCGATTCTCGCGGACGGCGCTACAAGAGCAGCAGCACGTGCCGCAATAACGATGCAGCAGGTTCGCTCTGTGGTAGGTCTCGAATAACTATGGCTGAAGATATTCTCCATCCCGAAGGCACGTCTGAGCAGCCCCACGAGACAGAACATGCAGAGGCTGCGGTCGAGCAAACTGTTGCGACACCCGACACGACGACCCCTGATGCTGCAGAGTCGCATGAGCCTTTTGAGTTGCAGCCCAAGCCGGTTCCCCCCGCGCCGCCGGAGCCGAAGCGGCCTTCCGCGGCCAAGGAAGAGGCTTCGCAGTCGCCCTTTTCGGTTACCGTACGCCACGTCTACGATGGGCCGCTTGATCTGCTGCTGGACCTGATTCGCAAGCAGAATATCGATATTTACGACATTCCGATTGCGCGGATCACCAGCCAGTTTCTGGACTATACGCATCAGTTGAAGCAGACCGATGTAGATGCCGCAGGCGAGTTTATTTACATGGCCTCGCTGCTGATCCATATCAAGTCGAAGACACTGCTGCCGCGCGACCCCAGCGATGTGCTCGGCGGCGACCCGGAAGACCCGCGGCGTGAACTTGTGGAGCGGCTGCTGGAGCATGAGCGCTTTAAGGCGGCGGCGCAGATGCTGATGCAGAAGCAACAGATTGAAGAGGCCACTTGGACGAATCCGGGGATGCGCGAGTTCAAAGAGGCGGCCGGCGCCGAACGCGAGATTGCCGCCGATACCGTTGATCTGGTGCGCGTGTTCCAGGATATTTTGAGCCGTCTACGGGAGCGGCCAGTCCTGAATGTGGACGAGGAGTCCGTGACTGTCGCACAGATGATCGATTATGTGAAGCGGCGGCTCCTGATGGAAGAGAAGCCGGTGAGCCTACGGCGGCTGCTGCACAATACCCATACCGAGCGCGCGCTGATCTGCATGTTTCTGGCGATGCTGGAATTGGTGCGTCTACAGGCGGTGCTATTGCATCAGCCGATGCAGGAGGGCGACATCCTTATCAAGAAGACGGATAACTTCGATGCTGTCTTTGCCGATCAGGCGCAGGCCCGGGACGATTGGCGGTAGTGAGCTATTGCTGCTTTGGGCCGATTGCTATGGATTCGGCGCATTGGTGGGCAGAGCCGCAAGGGCGAAGGCGAAGACAGTCCCTGCGGGGATGTTCACGTTTCGGCCTGAGGAATTGAACGAACCGGATTCCGGCTTGCGGATGTCGCTGGTGAAGTTAATGCCAGGAATTGCATTGGTTTGCGAGAAGACGCCGGTTGGCGCGGGGGCAGGGGCGGGCCGATCCTGGTGACGCTTCGGCGGACCGGCTATTTCTGAACCTTGATAACCTTGCGCGGGTGGTGTTCCGGTCATCCCGGCACCGACGCCTACGCCGGGCGTGGTTCGATCGGCGGCGGCGGAGACGACGGTTGGGTTGAGGAGGCTGGGAGGCTGGCCGATCCAGAGAATGGTCGCCTTGATCGGGATTTGGCGGCCATCCTTCAACTGGATCCTGTCGAAGGTCACGGTTACAGTGGAGTCGCTCTTGCTGAGCGACGGTTGGACGGTATCGACGCGTCCGAGCAGTTTGCTGTTGGTCTCGAGGTCGACGCCATCGCCAAGGTGAATCTTTACCTCGGGCCTGGCGAGGACGGTGTCTCCCTCTTTTACCTTTCGGGCGTCGAGAGTTTTGTCCAGTACGGCGCGGACTCCCACCAGATGAATTGCCGCCGGAGAGTGGGGAACTGTTTGCGCCGTGGCGAAGGGGGTGAGAGCGAGGCAGAGGGTGAGGGACTTCTGGAGAATGGACCTGTGCGTGCGTATCTCTGACGGCATTTTCGCCTGCTCCGCTCTGATTTTTTTCTGCGGTCCCATCATACTTGTGTGCGGGCATATCCCAACCGGCGGAGGAGCGGGACCATGGTGAGACCCTGCGCGAGGACAGAGAATACGACAACGGTGTAGGTGATCGACAGCAGTTCGATTGCCCCGGCGCGATGCGCCAACGTCAGGACGAGGGCGACGGAAAGCGCGCCGCGGAGCCCTCCCCAGGTAAGCACGGCGCACAGGGCTCCGAAGCGGTCTACATAGCGGCGGAGAGGGAACAGGACGACCGCGACCGATGCTGCGCGCGCCAGCAGAACGGCAGGAATGGTCAGCAGGCCAGCGACGAAGAGGCGCGTTGAGAAGGGCACCAAGATCATGGCGAACCCGAGCAGAAGGAACAGAACGACATTGAGCATGTCATCGAGTAGAGCCCAGAAATCAGCAACTTCCTGCCGGACAGGTGTGGAAACGGCATGTGCGCGGTAGCTGACCATGAGGCCAGCGGCGACGGCTTCGAGCGGCGCGGAGAGGTGCAGTGCGTCCGCAAGAGCGTATCCGCCCATGGCCAGGGCGAGGGTGAGCAGGGTGCGAAGAGTGTAGTCGTCGCTTAGGCGAATCAGGCGCGAGACGGCGTACCCTGCGATGAGCCCCAGCGCGAGACCACCACCGGCTTCGAGTAGGAACAGGATGGAAAAACGCGAGAGAGAAGGCATTCCATGTGGGCCGGATGCCTCGAGGAGCGCAAGGAAGAGGACGGCGCCGACGCCATCGTTGAAGAGCGATTCGCCGCCGAGCAGGGTTTGCACCTCGGCGGGGGCTTTGACGCGGCGCAGCATTTCGAGCACAGCGACGGGGTCGGTGGGCGAGATGAGTGCGCCGAAGATGAGGCAGGTCGGGACGTCGGCAGCCATGCGGCAGAGGTGCAGGATCAGCCAGAGTAGGCCTGCAACGAAGAGGGTGGCAAGTATAGTGCCGACTACCGAGAGCGCGGCGACTGGGAAAGCCTGTTTCTTCAGACGCCCGAGATCGAGATGCAGGGCACCCGCGAAGAGCAGGAAGGCAAGCATCCCGTGCAAAACGATGGCGTTGAAATCGATGGACTGAACAAGCTTCGTGGCGAAGTCCTGGATGCCGGGAAGGTGTTTGCCGAGTACGGTGAGGATGGAGACGGCGACAACCGAGAGAGCGAGCGTGCCGATGGTAGGAGGAAGGCGCAGGAAGCGGTTGCTCACCAGACCGAAGAGCGCGGCGAGGCAGACGATCACGCTAAGCAGGGCAAAGAGGGTCAAGGTGTCAGCCTATCGCATGTTCAACTTATTCTGGAAGTAAGAGTACAAAACAAAGAGCCCCGGCTTATGGGCCGGGGCTTTCTATGCTTCTGCATCCTACTAGCTTAGTCTGCGGCGAAGCGCGGCGGCTAGCCGAGCATCCCCGTACCCATCAGCATCAGCGAGACTGGTTCCTGCATGACAGCGCTTGACCCATTGGCAGCGCTGCCGTGAATTCGGTGTCGGTGAACATAAGGTGAAACATAATCGAAATTAAGCAATTTTCAGGCCAAAGCATAACCGTAAAAAGCTCCTGATCCGTGTCTTTCGGAGACCGATTGTGGGCAAAGTTTTTCCATTTATGCAAAAGAATGCCACCTCGGTCTCCGGCATGCGAGTCGCCGTGCGACTCCCTAAACGATTTTCTGGTAGACCTCAACCGTTGCATCGTCGAAGCAGCAGAAAATTACCCGGTCTACGTCGCTGCTTTGCAGATGCTGGCGAACTGTGTGGACGGCGATCTCCGCTGCCTGCTGAAGGGGGAAGCGATAGATGCCGGTCGAGATCGCCGGGAATGCGATGGACTTCGCGTTGTGCTCGCCGGCTAGCTCCATGCAGCGGCGGTAGCAGCCCGCCAGCAGGTCGGCTTCGCCGTGGGAGCCGCCGCTCCAGACCGGACCCACGGCATGGAAGATCCACTTTGCCGGGAGATCGAAGCCAGACGTGGCCTTGGCCGAACCGGTTGCGCAGCCGTGGAGCTTTTCGCACGCTCTGAGAAGTTCCTTACCCGCTGCCCTGTGAATTGCGCCGTCGACCCCGCCTCCGCCGAGCAGGGAGTTGTTGGCCGCGTTTACGATTGCGTCGACGGCAAGCTGTGTAATGTCTCCGCGAACGACTTCCATTCGTGCCATTTTTACCCTCCATGCTGAAACATACTATTGAGATCGCGTCGAACGGGTGCGGCGTTGGTATGCTTAGGGAATAAACTATGAGCCTTAAAGCCAAGATCGAAGCCGTCATCTATGCCTCGGAAGAGCCAGTCACTCTGGCTCAACTTGTCGGCCTGCTGGGGCATGAAGCCCAGGCTGAACTCGACCAGATTGAGGCCGCTCAGCAATCGCTTGATCTGCAAGAGGCTTCGGCGGGCGTCGATATCCTCAACAACGAGGTTCTTGACCAGGAAGAAGGAATCGAGGAAGAGGGGGGAGCGTCTTCTCCGTTAAGCGAAGCGGTACCTTCGGCTGGAGAACTGCATTCGACCGAAGCCGCAGAACCAAGAAGCGAAGCTCCTGCGGATGCCGTCCCGGTCCCCGACGAAAAGAAGATTGCACGCGAGGCCAAGGAGAAGGAACGCCGCCTGCGGGACTATTTCCGGGCTATGCTCGACCAGCTTGTTAAGGATTATGCGACCGGCGACCGTGGTCTTGAAATTCGTGAGGTCGCCAGCGGCTATCGTCTTGCCACCAAGCCGGAGTATCACGATGCTGTCCGCGGCTTCGTCAAATCGCTGAAACCACCGCTGAAGCTTTCGCTGCAGGCGCTGGAGACCCTGGCGGTGGTGGCTTACAAACAGCCGGTCACGGCACCCGAGATCTCGGAGATTCGCGGTGTCGATTCGGGCGGCGTTCTGGGCAGTCTGATGGCGCGCAAGCTGGTCACTACCGCCGGCCGCAAGCAGGTGATCGGCCGCCCGATCCTCTATAAGACGACACGTGACTTTCTCCTGCGCTTTGGCCTCAAGGACATCAACGAGCTGCCCAGCATCGAAGAGTTCGAGAAGATGGCCGGAGAACTGGCCGAGCAGGAAGAGATTCCCATGGAGCATCATGCTGAAGCGGGAGAGGCTCCGGGGGATCGTGAAGAAGGGGCGCACGCCATCGACGCCGAGCGACACACCCATGCGCTTCAGGCGGACGGCAGTCCCGATCCGGAGGACAACCCGCTCGATGATCCACTGGACGCTTCGAAAGAACCTGTCGACAGCGATGGAGAGAATGACCCGCTCGACAAACCTGAAGAGGATCATGAGGGGGCCGCTGAACCAGAGCCTCAATGAAGTAGCTTTTATAAAGCCTTTGACGCCAGCGAGAGACATTGATCAATGATGAGGGCGCCAGATCACCAGCGTTCTGAGATACAACTATTTACGCAGCAGATACAATCTACAGAGAAGTACCCGACCGCGATGAGCAGCCCCGCAGTCAGAAAGCCAGGAATATGACCACGAAAAGCGTAAAACAGCCCGAGGAAGCCCCTCAGGGCGACCGTCTCCAGAAGATTCTTGCGCAAGCCGGTATCGCCAGCCGCCGCAAGGCCGAACAGATCATCCTCGATGGTCGCGTGCAGGTGAACGGCAATGTCATTAAAGAGCTGGGCACCCGTCACGATATCTCAAAAGATCACATCCGCGTCGACGGTAAGCTGCTGCATGGCCGCGAGCAGCAGCGCTATTACATGCTCAACAAGCCGCGAGGCTACGTCACCACGCTCGACGATCCGGAGAAGCGCCCCACCGTCATGGAGCTGATGACGAAGCAGAAGGGGCCGCATGGCGACCATGTGCGGCTCTATCCTGTCGGGCGGCTGGATTATCTCTCCGAAGGACTGCTTTTGATGACCAACGATGGCGAACTGGCAAACTCGCTCTCGAAGGCTGCTGCGGGGGTGGAGAAGACGTACCTCGTCAAAATTAGCGGACAGCCGCCTGCCAGCGGGCTCGACCAGATCCGGCGCGGCATCATGATTGATCGTGGGCGGCTCAACGAAGTCCGCAGCGGACGGCGCGACCGGGTCATTACGGCTCCGGCAAAGCTCGAACTCGTCCGTGGCGGGGATAATCCCTGGTATGAACTGACGCTTACCGAAGGCCGCAATCGCCAGCTTCGAAAGATGTTCGAGGAGATTGGGCACCATGTTGAAAAGATTCGCCGCATCGGCTACGGCGCGTTGCGTCTCGATGTGCCTCCGGGCGAGTTTCGCGAACTGACGCCGGGCGAAGTGACGGCGCTGGGACGCGCGGCCAAGGGCCAGAAAGTCGTCCCGAAGAAGAAGACACCCGAGTTTGCGCAGCTCAAAACGCCCGCGAAGCCGAAATCGAGCAGGCCGCGCCGAACGTTTGTGGGGAAATCCACAGCTCCGCGACGACGGCCAGTTTAGCTTCTCTTTTCCGCTTGCAATTGATTTAGTTATCTTGCTGCTGGCCTTAGCAAGTGGCTTCGCCGTAGGCGGGATGGGAATTGCCTAAGTTGTACAAACGGATGCCTTGATTCTTTCGCCAGGCAGATTTTCGCCTTACAGGGTTTGTGCCATCCGGTGCACTTGACGCTGGTGTCTTCCAAGGCACAAAATACTCGAGCTATTCATCCGGAGGGCGATGACAAACGCGTACGTCGCGCATCCAATGAATCAGTAAAGGAGTAATACGTGGCAATCGAAAAGGCAACATTTGGAGCAGGATGTTTTTGGGGTGTGGAAACCCGTTTCAGCGAACTTATCGGAGTCATCGACACAGCAGTAGGATACGAAGGCGGAGACCTCGAACACCCAACCTATCAGGAAGTTTGCACCGACCGCACCGGCCACGCGGAAGTCGTTCAAGTTACGTTTGACCCATCCCGCCTCTCCTACGAGACACTCCTCGACGCATTTTTTGCGCTTCACGATCCGACCCAGATCAATCGACAGGGGCCGGACTGGGGAACGCAGTACCGCAGCGTCATTTTTACCCACTCCGACGAGCAGGCCGCAGAGGCAAGAGCGAAGATCGCCGAACTGAATGCCTCCGGCACCTATCGTCAACCGATTGCGACGAAGGTTGAGCCGAGCAAAGCCTTCTGGAAAGCTGAGGAATACCATCAGCGCTATCTCGAGAAGCGGGGCATGGTGAGCTGTCATATCTAACGAATCGGCAAGATTGGGAACACTAAGAATATCGGCCGGCGATTTCATCGTTGGCCGATGTTATTTTTGCGGCGTAACTTTTGCTGCTTTTAGATCCCACAGGTACCAGAGCATGGACAGGTTGTTTCTCACCCACGGCACATAGAAACCATGACGCAGAGCTGTTCCAATTCGTGACAGTCTGTTGCCGCTCTCTCCGCACTGTACAAAAGCTTCCAATATCCTTCGCTTGTCTGCCATCAACTCGGCGCCATGGATGCGCAGTAGTGCTTTGGCTTGTCGCTCACTCATCTGCCATCGCTTCTGTCGTTCCTGGTGGTGGCGTAGTTTGGGCACCTTCAATTGGGGCTCCGGTTTGGCAGCTCCCAGGATGTTATGGCAGTGTTGCCGATAGAGCATTGTCTGCGTCAGGACGGGTTCGCTTGCCCCAAATGCCGCTGCCAGCAGAGCCGTCCAACCGTCATGCATCTCCGCCTCGTCCGGCATACGAAGTGCCATCTTCAGCAATGGCCGGTTTAGCATAGCGGTGCATCCGGTAACGACATTCTGACCAAGTAGCCGAGCGAAATGATTGGCTTGACGCGGGTTCATGCGATGGAGTTTCCAATAGGATTCGTGCTGTGTCTCCAATTGCTCATTGACCACGCGGAGATCGGTAAATGCAAGGAGCGGAAGTTCCCTGCCGTATCGAGCTTCCAGTCGCTTCATCGCCTGCATCGTCATCGATAGCTTTTGCGGCAGCCATACATCGTCCTGATCAGCGAAACATACATACTCGGCTGTCGATGCTTCCATGAGACGCAGGAAATTCCACTTTGGATGCCCCGTTCCTGGACTGGAAGGCATAACCCGGAAGCGTTCGGGGAACCGGCTTGCATACTCCTCAAGAATGGCTGCTGTGCCGTCATCCGATCCGTCATCTCGCGCGAGGACCCGTACATTTGCATAATCCTGCGCGAGAATAGAGTCGATCTGCTCTGATAGGAATCGCTCGCCGTTATACGTCGCCAACAGTATTTCGATCTCAGGCAGTATGCTCAATTTCGCGTCCAGTCCGTCCTGTCATGGTTGTAACGAATCCGTCGCTTGTCCTTTTGCGTGAAGTTGATTCAATCACATCCGATGGCAATATTGTTTTGATGCAATGTGCCTCTTCTGCCTCGCAGCACGAGACGCAGGGAGGGAGGCATTTCGCTGGCCGGCAAAATACCACGTGCGGTCCAATAGGATGGATACGTTCCGGCGCAGACGGTCCATCGGGATCGCAATTTTCTTCTGCGATAAAAAGAATGAAGGTTGGAACGCCCAATGCCCCGGCGATATGTCCCGGGCCGGAGTCATTGCCAAAGAACATCTTCGCATGTGATATCAGCGCAACTGATTCCACCACACTGGTTTTTCCGGCAACCAGCGTGGCCCAGCCTCCACTCAGTTCGTGCAACTGCTTTGCTAGGTTCGCGTCTGGAGCGCCCGTTAGCACCACGACCTTCATGTCTTTGGCGCGAAGGTCCGCCATTACCTCGGCCCAATATTCGATTGGCCATTGTCGCTTTGGCATACTTGCACCCGGCGCGACGACTGCAAAAGGCAGATTTCTGTCCACTCCAACCCGCTCTGCTAGATTAGGCCAGTCTGTCTTGTCGGCAATGTGTTGGAGTGAGGCGATTACCTGAGTGCTTGCTTCTCCGGAATTGGCATTTGGGATTAATCCAGCTTCCCTCAAGAGAAGGCAGAACTTTTCCGGTTCGTGCACTCCACGGCCGCCGTGTATCAGTTCAGTCAACAGTGCATCGCGATAGGGCAGCGGATGTTGCTGAGCGGCGCTCACATCTGAGGCAAAGCCTATACGGCGTCTAGCTCCTGTCAGATACCCGAGGATATTCGATCGGAAGAGGTCATCACCCCACCTTGGCATGACGCACGTTGTGGGTGCGCTGCAACGCATCTGCTGTCGGTAATATTGCGCAATGCGCAAGATGCGATGCGTTACGAGTGCACGTGTTATCGGAGGGATGTTGCCCAATCTCAGAGCGTAGACACAATCGACAATTGGCATCTCCCGCAAAAGTGGAGCGATCGAAGCCTCTACAGCGCATTCAATCCTGGATTGAGGATGTGCCTTGCGCAAGGATTCGATCATTGGCATCATCATGATCGAATCGCCCAGATGCGGCGTAAGGTTTACGATCAAAAAACGTTCTTCGGCCTCCTGTGCGATTGAAGTGGACTGCGGCAGGATGCGGAGGGCGCGAGCCAAGTTGACACTCCAGCGAAAGGTCAACATGCCTGACCGATCCAGGAGTGGCAGATAGATATTTCGATACGTCGGACCTAATACCGGTTTCAATAAGCGCTTAAGCATGCTGCTGATCCTGCATGTCTGAAATCGCGGCGGTCTGTGGAGGTCGATAGAGCGCCTGCCACACAATGATAGTTTGTGGCACCACCAGGATCAGCAGGTAAGAGAGCATTGTCCCAAGGATCACACCGAGACTGCCCAGTCTTTTTACCAGGTAGATCGAGAGAATGATATTGAGTGCCGCCGCGATTGCGGAAAGGATACCTTGAGCTCTTACGCGGTTGATTGCCGCCAATAAACAAGCTTCAAGGTCCATCCCTGCGCATATCAGCGTCCATGTGCAGATGGCACATAGCAGTAGCTCACTTGGAACGCCAGCAGGACCGGCATACCATCGAATCAGCCATCGCCCACAAAAAGTCAGGATCAGAACGGCCACAGTCACTGCTCCCATCGCGATCCGCACAGTGTTCCAGAACATTCGGCGCACCCAATCATAGTCGCCTCGTGCGTAGGCCTCAGAGTACGCCGGCCATAGCGAGGGCAAAACAGCTGTCTGGAGCACCGCGGCGTATCCTGCGAGTCTCCAGGTCACGCTGTACGGAGTCACGTCCGCCGCTCCTAGATAGTGAGTGATGATGAGATTGTCCGAGTTGTAAACAACAATGCCTGCAAGCTGAAGTATAAAAAATCCCATCCCTGAACTCATCAAATCGCCGATGACCGCGCGTCGTATGAATCGAGGTGCGGGCATGAGCCATCGCCTGTCCCACAAATTCACCCAGATATTCAGAGCTATACTGCCCAGCAGCAATGAGCCGGAGTACATCAGCATGAGCATGACCAATGATCCGTGCAGCTTGATGACTACCAAAATGGTTGTGAGTGATAGCCCATTACTCAACAGGTTGAAATAATTTGTAATTTGCGTCTGCTGATATCCGCCCAGTATCCGGTGCACCAAGTTCAGCGGAAGGCTCAGGAGAAAGAATCCGAGCGCAATCGCGACGCACAGCGAGACCTCATGAATTAGCATGGCGTCTTGAAGATGAAAGAGCGCCCCCCAGTTGATGCGTGGCCACAAAAGCAGGCTGATTAGGCCAAGAACAGTGCTGATACTCGAACTGATCCAGAAGGCCGTTGCATAGTAGCGTTGAGCAGCTGCCCGATCGTCCATTGCGTACGCTCGCGAAATCATATTCGTAAGCGTGTTGGCCACTCCCAGATCCATAACCGCCAACATGACGACCGTCGTACTGATGGTCACCCAGATGCCATATTCCAGTGGGCCAAGATACCGGATCGTTAGAGGGAGGGTCACTGCATTCACCAACAGTGCGACACCCCGGCTTATCAACGCTGAGGCGCCTCCATGAAGGATGCGTGCCAGTCTCGTATCTTTGTTCAAGTGGCGACGAACGCGCTGTATCAGATGCATAAACTCCAGATTCTTATGCTCATTCTACCTACGTGCGTAGCGGCGTGTCGCATGTGCTGCTTATTTCGTCGAGGGCCGAGACAGACACATTAGAGCGAGGCGAGTTATTAGTTCAAAACAGAATAGCCACCCTGACTTCCGTTGATTTTTAAGTGGGAATCTAAATGGCAATTGGCCATCTATTTTGAGTGCATCCATGCAGCGATAGAATAAACTTGATGCGAACAACGGATTGGCTGCCCGGTCATCCAGAAGAGATCACAGGCATGGAAATGAACGGCGTTTGTGCCGTGGTGGTTACATTTCACCCGGACCCCGACGTAATTGAAAATCTTACTAAGTTGCGACCGCAGGTCCAAGGTTTGATCGTTGTGGACAACGGTTCCCCAGTTCCATCGGTCGATCTTCTGCGTACCGCAAGCTCTCAGATTGGTTTTGAATTGGTCGAGAACCGAGAGAATCTTGGTATTGCGGCTGCGTTGAACACGGGCATCCGTCTGGCTGACGCCAACTCATTTCAGTGGGTGATTCTCTTCGACCAGGATAGTTGCGTGACTGAAGGCTTCATGAATTCCATGCTCCAGGCTTTTGATGGCAACCTGAGAGGGGAGCGTCTCGGTATACTTGTCCCTCGATATATCGACAAGCGTTCAAGTTCCGATCTACCTGCGGTTGTCGTCAAGACAGGTGGGCTTGAGGCTGCTATGACGTCGGGAACCTTGATGCGAATCTCGTCCTTCCATCAGCATGGGCCATTCGAGGAGGACCTTTTTATCGATGCGGTTGACTACGAATACAGTCTCCGGCTGCGCAGTCACGGTTATTTCATTGAGGAATGTGATCAGGCGCTGTTACTTCACTCGCCAGGTACGCCCAGGGTTCATAAATTCAGAGGAAAGTATCTGTTTCAAACTTCCAACTACAGTCCGGTACGCCGCTACTACCAAGAGCGCAATAAGGTTTGGGTCACGAAGAAATATTGGAAGCAATTTCCTTTCTTCTGCTTCAAGCTCTTCTTCTTCAGCTCCAAAGATTTTGTGAAATGTATTCTTGCCGAGAACCGGAAGTGGGATAAGTTCTGCTATGCAAGTAGAGGTATTGCGGATGGTCTTCGCGGCCGTATGGGCAGGCTCGACAAAGCCTGACTTAGCTTTCGCAGGCTTAACCTTGTGGTTATCAAAGCCCAGATCTGTGGTATTCTGATTATGCACTCTGGAAAGACAGGTGCAGGCTTCGCAGGCAAAGACCCTTGATGGAATTAGGGGTTTGGCCAGAGACTGCGAGTCGCCTCTCCCCACCGCTCATCTTCCTTCAAAAAATCGGAAGCCGCGCTGGTTGCTCTGGCTGGAAGGCTTGTCACAGGACAGGTCTCGCCGCGCAGCAGCAGCGCTTCGATAATCGACAGCAATGCTGATATCAGAAACCATGGTGCCTCGGCACCCCTGCATCCCTTCGCTGATCTCTTTAACTCCCCCAAAGGACATTACTTGACTACCGCAACTCTTGAAGTACAAGAACTTACACAGGCTGAACCTCGCGTCATCGCCAACTCCACGTCGGTTTCTCTCGATTCGAACAACGTCTGTTTTACCGACTTCAACATCTCGGACTCGCTGAAGAATCGCCTGACCACCGCCGGATTTACGACTCCGACGCCGGTTCAGGCCAAAGCCATTCCGCCTGCACTTGAAGGCGCCGATATTCTCGCTACCGCCTCCACCGGTACTGGCAAGACGCTCAGCTTCCTCATCCCGATGATCGAGCGCATGGACGCGAACTCTGTGCCAAGCACACGTGGCAAACGGGGCCCGATTCGCGCGCTGATTTTACTTCCCACCCGTGAACTTGCGATGCAGGTGCTCGAGGCATATTGGAAGCTCGTTCCCGGCTCGAAGAACGATGCTGTGCTCGTCTGCGGCGGACTGTCGGAGAACAACCAACTCGACCAGCTCGACCGCGGCCCGCGCCTCGTCGTTGCCACTCCGGGACGGCTCGAAGACTTCCTCCGCCGCCGCGAGATCAACATCAATGCAGTTGAGATGCTTGTGCTCGACGAAGTGGACCGCATGTTGGATATGGGCTTTCTGCCCGCCATCCGCCGCATCGTCGGCGCAGTGCCGAAGACCCGGCAGACGATGTGCTATTCGGCGACGCTCGATGCCAATATCCGCGAGATCGTTCGCGACTACGTCAACAAGCCAGTCCGCATCGAGATCGGACAGACCTCGAAGCCTTCTGATCGCGTGGAGCTTCGCGTCTACACCGTCATGCAGGAACAAAAGCTCGGCCTGCTCGACCAGATGCTGCGGGAAGAGGAGGGGACGTTTCTCGTCTTCTCCCGCACCAAGCATGGCGCCGACCGCATCTCGAAGAAGCTCGAAAGGCTTGGCCACGATGCCGACGTAATTCATGGCGACCGCAGCCAGTCGCAGCGTAGCGCAGCTCTCAAAGGCTTCCAAAATGGCAAGCATCGCGTTCTCGTCGCCACTGACGTTGCAGCACGCGGCATCGATGTCAACGACATTGCGCACGTCATCAACTACGACCTGCCGAATGCCTCCGAGGACTTCGTTCACCGCATCGGCCGTACCGGCCGCGCCGGCAAGAAGGGCGTGGCGACCACCTTCGTCATGCCCCAGGAGAAGCACGACGCCCGCAAGCTCGAGCGCGAACTGAAGATCAAGTTCGAGTGGCGCGAAGCCGATAAGAACCTTGAGAAGGAACTGCGCAATCAACCCCTTGACACAACAACTCAGGGACAGAATCTGATGCAGCTCGAGACTCGCACCTGGCGCGGCAACGATCCTGTTGCTCCCATGGCCGCGAACCCCAGCCCCTACAAGGCGGCAAAGGGAAGCGGCAGTGGCTTCCGCAGCCGCGCCAAGAGCGGTGGCGGCGGATTCTCCGGTGGACGAAGCGCCGGTGGACGTGGTCCCGGTGCAAACGGCCGCTCAAGCAGCCGCCCAGGTAGCAGCCGCTCCGGCCCAGCCCGCCGCGGTCAATAACGAAACCAATCGCGCTTCGCTCTGCGTGCCAACCAGCCGCAGAGCGGAGCAGCGGTTTTGCAGTATTTTTCTTAGATCCACATCAGCAAATGTCCGAAAATATCCCCAACCTGAGCGAACTCTCGGAAGTTGTCGAAAACGACAAGAGTTTTGTCCTGCGCATCGTCCAGCCGGGACTTGCGGGGCTTATGGACGGCTCCGTCTCGACTCTTGCGCCGATCTTCGCGACTGCTTTCGCCACGCATAACTCCCGCACTGTCTTTCTTATCGGGGCGGCTTCCGCCGTTGGTGCAGGAATTTCGATGGCCTTTTCCGAAGGGCTTTCCGACGATGGCGAACTTACTGGCCGAGGAAATCCGGTCTTTCGCGGCCTCGTTACCGGCCTGATGACCTTCATCGGCGGCTTCCTGCACACGCTTCCGTTTCTGATTCCCAACGTCCACACCGCACTGACGTGGGCCTATGCCGTCGTCGGAGTGGAGCTTGTCGTCATTGCTCTGATTCGCCACCGTTACTTCAAGACGAGCTTTGGGCTGTCGTGCCTGCAAGTCATTGTCGGCGGTGGTCTTGTCTTCGCCGCGGGAGTGCTCATCGGCCAGTCCTAATGAACTCCACGAACTCTGCGCCGTTCACCGCGCCGCAACGCAAAGCCCTGTAAAATAGAAGGAATCCCATGATCTCAGTCTCTAATGTCACTATGCGCTACGGCTCGAAGCTGCTCTTCGAGGATGTCTCCGTTACTTTTACCCAAGGCCGCCGCTACGGCCTTACCGGTCCGAACGGCGCCGGAAAATCGACCTTCATGAAGGTCCTCACCGGCGAGATCGATGCCCAAAAGGGCAACGTCGTGCGCCCCAAAAAGATCGGCGTCCTCTCGCAGGACCAGTACGCCTTCGACTCCTACCGCGTCATCGACACCGTCATCATGGGCAACAAGGCCCTCTGGGCGGCACTTGAAGAGCGCGAGGTGATCTACGCCAAGCCGGAGATGACCGATGAAGACGGCAGCCGTCTCGGCGAACTCGAAGGCATTGTCGGCGACGAGGACGGATACGAAGCCGAGTCCAACGCCGCAGTCCTGCTACAAGGTCTCGACATCCCCGACGAGGTTCACGAGCGCCATATGTCCGAGCTTCAGGGCGGTCAGAAGGTCCGCGTCCTGCTTGCGCAGGCGCTCTTCGGCAACCCCCAGGCGCTTCTGCTCGACGAGCCTACGAACTATCTCGACCTCGAATCGATCCACTGGCTAGAGGACTTCCTCAACCGCTACAACGGCACTGTCATTACGATCTCGCACGACCGGCACTTCCTCAACAATGTCTGCACGCATATCGCCGATATCGACTACGAGACCATCATCACCTACAACGGTGGCTACGACGACATGGTCTTCCAGAAGACCAGCGTCCGCACCCGCATCGAGAGTCAGAACGAGCAGCGCGAAAAGAAGATTGCGCAGCTCAACGACTTCATCGCCCGCTTCAGCGCCGGTACCCGTAGCTCGCAGGTGAACTCGCGCAAGAAAGAAGTCGAGCGCCTGGCAACATCCGAGCTGGCACGCTCCAACATCGCGCGCCCCTTCATCAGCTTCAAAATGGAACGGCCCTCGGGCAAAAACGTCCTCGAGTTCGAGAATGTTAACAAGACCTATGTGCAGAAGGACGGCAAGGTCGAGCACGTCATTGATAACTTCTCCGCGGCCGTTCAACGTGGCGACAAAATCATCCTCATGGGTCGCAACGGACAAGGCAAGACCACGCTTCTCAAGGCACTTCTGGCCAACGGCCCCGGCATCGAAGAGAAGGATGTCTCCATCGATTCCGGCTCCGTCAAATGGGGTCACGAAGTCTCGATCGGGTACTTCGCGCAGGACCACAAGGGTTCGATTCAGCTGGGCATGACGGCCAGCGATTGGCTCCACCAGTTCGACCCCACGGCTACGAAGGAAGACATTCGCGGCATTCTTGGCCAGATGTTGTTCAAGGGCGAAGAAGGCCTCAAAAAGACCGACGCCCTGTCTGGAGGCGAGGCGGCACGTCTGCTTTTCTGCAAGATCATGCTGCAGAAACCTAACGTCCTTGTCCTTGACGAGCCGACGAACCATCTTGACCTCGAGAGCATTAACGCGCTCAACCAGGCCATCCAGAAGTACGAAGGAACAGTCTTCCTCGTCACTCACGACCAGGACCTCATCGAAGAGGCCGGAACGCGCATCTGGCACTTCGAAGGCGGTCCCAACAACTTCCGCATCACCGACCATAAGGGCCCGTACGAGGAGTACCAGCAGCAGCTCCAAATGGTTGCGAAGTAGCCATTTGTGCGGAAGCTGAATAGCATGGCGGGATGAAAGTCTTCCCGAAAAAGCTGCTCGTTCTTTTCACCATCCTTGGCGCGTTCGCAGCGGTGATCCCGTTGCGGGCGCAGTCAGCGACTCAACCGGCCAACCCCACGCATGAGCATGTCTTTTTGATCATGACCGACGGTCTTCGCTGGCAGGAGGTCTTTCGCGGTGCCGACGCGTCGCTGCTGACCAAGGCTAACAACGACAATCAGCCTATCGACACCTTGGTGCGGCAGTATGTCCGTTCGAGTCCGCAGCAGGCGAGGGCTGCGCTGATGCCGTTTCTGTGGGGCCACATCGTTCCCGAAGGTGAGATCTACGGGAATCGCGATACGGGCTCCGATGCGCATGTGACCAATGGCCGGAATTTTTCCTATCCGGGTTACAGTGAAACGCTCGTCGGCTATGCCGATCCGCGCATCAACTCGAACGATCCAGTGCCAAATCCCAACGTCACCGTCTTCGAGTGGCTGAATAAGCAGCCCGGCCTCGCAGGCAAGACCGCCTCCTTCGGTGCCTGGAGCGTGATTGCGGACGCCTTCAACCGGCAACGCTGCGGCTTTACCGACAATGCCGGCTATGAGCCGCTCACTTCGATCCCCATGACACCGCGGCTCGATCTGCTCAATCACCTAAAGGCGGAGACGCCGCGCGTCTGGGCCGACGAAACCTTCGATGCTCCTACCTTTTACACGGCAGTCGAATATATTGAGGCAAAACATCCTCGGCTCTTCTATCTGTCTCTGGGCGAGACGGACGACTGGGCACATGCAGGCAACTATGGCCGCTATCTCGAAGCAACGAACCGCGTCGATATGTATCTGCGGCGCCTCTGGGAGATGGCTCAGGCAGACCCTGAGTATCGCGATCACACCACGCTGATTCTGCTTACTGACCACGGACGTGGCGAAGCGCCCGTCGAGTGGAAGAGCCATGGCCAGAAGATCCCCGATTCGAAATACATCTTCATCGCCGCTATGGGGCCGGGCATTCCGCACAATGGAGAAGTCGCAGGCGGGACTCCCGTCACCCAGAGTCAGATTGCGGCCACTGTGGCCAAGCTCGTTGGCAAGGACTGGAACAAGCAGACACCCGCTGCCGGCCAGCCGCTGCCAGGCATTCAGGTGGTCCACTGACCGTGGCGGACATGGACCTTCGTTGTAGCCATGCGGCTTCGTTTGTATGCCATTTCCTGGCGTCGATAAGCCGCTTTCGCGCGACAGGCTGGCCGCTCCCTGCCGAACGCGTGAAATAATAGCTTCACATCACATTAAAAGGCGACAGTTATGGCAGCCACCATCCTGCATCACGATACTGAGACCGAACAGCAGAAACTCTCCACCGCCGAGTACATCCGGCTTGAGGACCAGTACGGCACCAAAAACTACAAGCCACTCGACGTGGTTGTCGAGCGGGCTCAGGGCGTCTGGGTCTACGATGTCGAGGGCCGCCGTTACCTCGACTTCCTTGCTGCCTACTCCGCCGTCAACCAAGGTCACTGCCATCCGCGCATCCTCGCCGCCATGCTGGAGCAGTCGCACCGCGTCACCCTTACCTCGCGCGCCTTCCGCAACGACCAGCTTCCCCTCTTCTACAAGGAGATTCACGACCTCACCGGCTTCGAGATGACGCTGCCCATGAACTCCGGCACCGAGGCCGTCGAGTCTGCCCTCAAGCTCGCTCGCAAGTGGGCTTACAAGGTGAAAGGCGTCCCCGAAAATCAGGCTGAGATTATCGTATGCGCCAATAACTTCCACGGACGTACCATATCCATCATCAGCTTTTCCACCGATGCGCAGTACCGCGACGGCTTCGGCCCCTTCCTGCCCGGCTTCAAGATCATCCCTTTTGGCGATGTCGCCGCTCTGCGCGCCGCAATCACGCCTAACACCGCCGCATTCCTCGTTGAACCGATTCAGGGTGAGGCTGGCGTTCTCATGCCGCCCGACGGCTTCCTCAAAGAGGCCGCCGCCATCTGCAAAGAGAATCACGTCCTGCTTATAGCCGACGAGATTCAGTCCGGCCTCGGCCGCACCGGCAAGCTCTTCGCCTACGAGCACGAGGGCATCAAGCCGGACATGCTCATCGTCGGCAAGGCGCTTGCCGGCGGTTTCTATCCCGTCTCCGCTGTTCTCAGCTCGCGCGAGGTTCTTGGCCTGCTGCACCCCGGCGACCACGGCAGCACCTTCGGCGGCAACCCGCTGGCCTGCGCCGTCGCCCGAGCCTCACTCAGAGTTATCGTCGAAGAGCGTCTCGCTGAACGTTCCGCCGAGTTGGGCCTCGTCATGTTCGAGCGCCTCCGCAAGATCAAGAGCCCTCACATTCGCGAGATCCGGGGCCGCGGTCTCTGGGCCGCCATCGAGCTCGACGGCCCCGCCCGGCCCGTCTGCGAAGCGCTCATGCGCGAAGGCATTCTGGCCAAGGAGACGCACGACAACGTCATCCGCTTGGCTCCGCCACTCATCATTGAAAAAGAAGACCTGCTCTGGGCGCTTGACCGCCTCCAGACTGTCCTCGAAGGCATCTAATACTCCATGGCCAACATTGAAACGCAACAAGCTCCCAGCAAAAATGTTCTTGGCCTTCCTCTCAGCACCTGCGGCTGCAATCCCATGACTGGGTTCTTTCGCGATGGCTGCTGCAATACCGGGCCGAACGATCTAGGTATCCACACGATCTGCTGCGTCGTCGATGCGGCCTTTCTCGCCGCCAGCAAGGCCCTTGGCAACGATCTCTCCACGCCCATGCCGCAGTATGGCTTCAACGGCCTCAAGCCCGGCGATCGCTGGTGTGTCTGCGCCGCCCGCTGGCTGCAGGTGCAGCAGGCCGGAGCAGCCTGCCCCGTCGTTCTCGAAGCCACGCACGAAAACACACTTCGCATCGTCCCCTTCGAACTTCTCATTCAGTACGCCGTTATTCCGGACCAACTCCACTAGCCGCATCACGCCGCAAGGAGCCAGCTAGCTCGCGGTTAGTATGGAGCTCCACTCTGGGGGAATCGATACGCCATCCTCTTGCCTTTCACGCCCCACCGTCCGGTCTGGGCCAAATTCATCGGAAGGTTCGCGAGCAGACGAGCGCTGCTGCAGACGAGTTAGCGTGCGGCAACTCGTCCGAAATTACAAAGATTATGTGGGGGGAAGGTGGTGCACCCGAGAAGATTCGAACTTCTGACCTACAGCTTCGGAGGCTGCCGCTCTATCCAGCTGAGCTACGGGTGCATACCCCTAGCGTAGCATGATCTTCGCGCCGGTTGACAGCCGCTTCGTCGCAGTCCAGCATCGAACCATTATCCTGAAACTCAGGAAAGAGAGATTACTCCCAATGCTCATTCGCTCCCTCGCCACCTTGGCTTGTACGGCCCTATTTGCCACCGCCGGCTTCGCACAGTCCGCCGCTCCGATGCAGGACCATATGAGCGGCATGTCTGCACCTTCCAGCAAGCCGCTCCTCAGCCCGGCTGCTACTGCTCAGGTCCGCCTAGATGGCAAGAACATCGTTATTCATTACAACGCGCCCTCCCTGCGCGGTCGCAAAATGATCGGTGGCGAAGACCCCTATGGAAAAGTCTGGCGGACGGGAGCCAATCCTGCTACCACGCTGATCACCAAGGCCAATCTGAAGATTGGAACGCTCGACGTACCTGCCGGAACCTACACCATCTATACCTTGCCGAGCCCCGACACCTGGCTCCTCATCATTAACAAGCAGACGGGCCAATGGGGCACGGAGTATCACGAAGACCGTGACCTCGGCCGCACTCCCATGAAGAACAACACCCTGCCCACCTCCCAGGAAAAGATGTCCATTTCGTTTGAAAATGCCAAGGGGAACACCGCCCAGCTTCATATCAAATGGGACAAGGCCGACGAATATGTGACTGTTACTGCTGAATAGCTACTCTTCTGCTGCCCGCGTTACGACCGCCGCTTGAGGCTGCCGTAGCTTCACTATCGCCTGCAAATCGAGCGCCGGGACCGAAGGGTTCCGAGCGCTCGATTTGCAGATCCCATGCTGCCCACCAAGATCGCGGCTTTGGGTCAAAGCGCAGAGTGACAGCCAACTGCCCCACACCTCGCCATCATGAACTCGTATTTTCAAGCTGCAGCGGGCGATCGTAGAAGATTGAGATCTACCACTCCTTTGCGGCACTATCAGGGACCAAAGGGACTGAGGCCACCGGAGCTTTCCAGCGCAGTATGGGCCTCCGCGCCGCTGTGGTCTCGTCCAATCGTTGCACCCTCGTCGTATGCGGGGCTGTCTGCACCAGCTCAGGATTCTCCTCTGCCTCCCGTGCAATCTGCTTAAGCGCATCGATAAGCAGATCAAGCTCCTCACGCGACTCACTCTCGGTGGGCTCGATCATCATCGCGCCTGCAACGATCATCGGGAAGGAAACGGTGTAGGCGTGGAAGCCGTAATCGATGAGCCGCTTACCCATGTCGCCAGTCTTCACGCCATTGCGCGCCTGCAACTTGTCGCTGAAGACGACCTCATGCAGCGTCCGCGTCTTATAGGGCAGCTCGAAGATGCCCTCCAGCTTTGCCCGGATATAGTTCGCGTTCAGCACTGCGTCTTCAGTCGTCTGCCGCAGACCGTCCGGCCCATTCGCCAGGATGTAAGCCAGCGCCCGCACGAACATGCCGAAGTTGCCATAGAACATCCGCACCCGCCCGACACTCTGGGGACGGTCGTAGTCCAATCCCAACGCTCCGTCTGCCCGTGTGACTACCACAGGTGTCGGCAGGAACGGCTCCAGTATCTTTTTGCAGGCCACTGGGCCCGACCCCGGACCACCGCCGCCATGCGGGGTAGAAAAAGTCTTGTGCAGGTTCAAATGCATGACATCCACGCCGAAATCGCCGGGCCGAGTCTTGCCGACCAGCGCATTCATGTTCGCGCCGTCCATGTAGAGCAGCGCTCCCTTTGCATGGAGAATGTCGGCGATCTTGTGAATCTCGCTCTCAAACACTCCAATTGTCGAAGGGTTGGTCAGCATCAGCGCCGCCGTATCCTCATCTACCATCCGCTCCAACTCAGCGATATCGACCATACCCTGAGCGTTCGACTTCAGGTTCGCAACCTCATAGCCGCAAACCGCCGCAGTCGCCGGATTCGTTCCATGCGCGGAGTCGGGAATCAGGATCTTCTTCCGGGGATTGCCCTTGCTCTCGTGATATGCCCGCACCAGCAGGATGCCGGTAAACTCGCCATGCGCACCAGCAGCCGGTTGCAGCGTAATCGCATCCATGCCGGTAATCTCAGTCAGACAATCCTGCAACAGCTTCATGATTCCCAAACAGCCCTGCGACAAGGACTCCGGCTGATAAGGATGCGCCTCGGCGATCCCTTCGAGCCGCGCGACCGCTTCGTTCACGCGTGGGTTGTACTTCATCGTGCAGCTACCCAGCGGATACATCCCCAGGTCAATCGCGTAGTTCCATGTCGAAAGCCGGGTGAAGTGGCGGATGATCTCAATCTCGCTCAGCTCCGGCATCACGCCCAGATCGGTGCGGGTCCATGCGCCCAGCAGGGAAGCGGCATCGACCGCTGGCACGTCCAACTCAGCCAGCCGATAGGCTTTCTTGCCCGGCGAAGACTTCTCGAAGATCAGATCTTCGTTCTGATTAACGTGCGTCGTCGCCTTCTTCGGCGTGCCTGTAAACTTCTCATCTGCCATCGCTAAAACTCCTGCGCATCGCCTGCGCTGCCGGACTCGGAATAACTACCGGACTCTGGGCCATCCAAGTCTTCCTCGCGCAACGAAAGACCGAACACCGTGCCGTTTTCAAACTCAATCGTCAGCGCGTCGCCCTCTTCAAGCGATGCCGCTACAACCTTGTCACCAATCTGTGCGCATAGTGCATTGCGGTATTCCGGCTCGCCATAAGCAACCGAGAAATCGGGAAACAGCACATGCGGCCATGCGTACAAGACGAACAATGGAGCCGCAAAGCGAAGCTGCAGATACTCCTGCACAAACTCCACCGCTACAAGCTCTTCGCCGATGATCGCGGATACGTCCACGGTTACCCCTTCTTGCCTGTGAGCGCCGCTGCTGCTGCGTCAATCTGCTTGCGCGTCGTCAGCTCGGTCGCACACCACAGCGAAGCATTTGGCCCAAGCTCGGGATACCACTTCTGCAAGGGCAATCCGCCGATGATTTTTTCGCCAAGCAGAGCAGTATTGGTAGCCTCCGCACTCTTCGGCAGATCCAACACAAACTCATGGAAGCGCGGCGCGCCATCGAACAATACCTTCGCTCCAGCACCCAAGGTCGTCTGCGCATAGTGCGCCTTCGCCAGATTTTGTTCAGCCAACTCCTTCATGCCCTGTTTGCCATAGACGGTCAGGAAGATGGTCGTCATCAGCGCCACCAGCGCCTGATTCGTGCAGATATTCGACGTAGCCTTCTCGCGCCGGATGTGCTGCTCACGAGTGGAGAGCGTCAGCACGAAGCCGCGTTTGCCGTTCACGTCTTTGGTTTCGCCGATCAAGCGTCCCGGCATCTGCCGCAGGAACTTCTCCTTACAGGCGATCACGCCGCAGTATGGTCCGCCATACCCAACGGCGACGCCGAGCGACTGCGCCTCCAGCGACACAATATCCGCTTCGACAGGCGGTTTCACGATTCCCAGCGATACCGCCTCCGCAATTGACACAATCACCAGCGCACCCTTTTTGTGCGCAATCTCAGCAATCGCGGTTACATCTTCAATCGTGCCAAAGAAGTTCGGTGACTGGATCAGCACACAGGCCGTATCGCTGGTAATTGCGGCATCCAGCGCTGCCAGATCGACCCGGCCATTCGCCGTATAGCCAACCTCAGTAACCGGAATCTCCTGATGCTGCGCATACGTTGTCAGCACTTCGCGATACTCCGGATGCACCGTCCGCGCTACCACTGCGCCATCGCGTCCGGTGACGCGCACCGCCATCATCACGGCCTCGGCTGCGCCAGTCGACCCGTCATACATTGACGCGTTGGCGATCTCCATGCCGGTCAGTTCGCAGATCATCGTCTGGAACTCGAACATGGCTTGCAGCGTGCCCTGCGCAATCTCCGGCTGGTAAGGTGTGTAGCTGGTCAGAAACTCACCACGCTGCACCAGCGAGTCGATAATGACAGGCCGATAGTGGCGATAGACGCCCGCTCCGAGAAAGCTCGAATAGCCAGCAGCGTTGTTTTCCGAGAAGGCGCGAAAGCGGTCAAGAATCTCCGACTCGCCATGCTGCCGTGGAACCGCCAGATCGCGCTTCAGTTGATACTCGGCAGGAATACTCGAAAACAGATCGTCGATCGACGCAACGCCAATCTCGGCGAGCATCTCCTCGCGGTCCGCAGGGGACTTCGGCAAATAGCGCATCGTTAGTGTCCGGTCTCTTCGCTGATGAATTTTTCATAGTCCGCGGCAGAGAGCAGACCGTCGGACTGTGCTCCGTCCAGGTCAAGCTTCAGCATCCACGTCTTGTTCGCGTCTGCGTTGATCTTCTCCGGCGCGTTTGCCAATTCTTCATTCACCGCCGTTACGGTGCCTGATGCCGGAGCATACAGGTCGGAGACTGCTTTCACTGACTCCACCGAACCGAAGATCTTCCCCGCTTCAACCTTGTCGCCCACCTTGGGCAGATCGACAAAGACGATGTCGCCCAGCGAGTTCTGTGCATAGTCCGTGATGCCGACGGTTCCTTTGGCCCCGTCAACCTCAATCCACTCGTGTTCCTTGGTGTACTTGTAACTGGCAGGATAGGCCATGTCTGGGTATTCTCCGTCTTCCATTGTAGTAGGTTGAGTGCTGGAAATTGTGCAGCAACGTCTGTTTAGCGGGGGCCAAAGCCTTGATAAGGTTCAAGCGGTGTTAGGGCGACAATTTCGAGCATTCCGAGCGTGGCCAGCGGCAGGCTGGAGATGGCTTCGCGTACCTCATCCTCCGTCGAACCTTCCAACAGAAGAGCCGCGCCCGGCATGTCCCCCCGTCGCCAGATGCTGCGTATCACTCCGGCGGCATATAGCTCACGTACACGCTGAGATTCCCGTTCAAGCAATTCGGACGTCCAGGTGTCAGGGGCAAAAGCATCCGTGCGGCGTCGAGTCAAAATGAGGAATTGCAAAAGTAGCTCCTTGTTTTCGAGCAGTGCAGTTGGGCAGGCTATTTTCTGGGGCGTTTGTAGAAGGGGGTCGGCACCACCTTCGCCTTTACCTTCTGTCCACGTATTTCAACCGCCAGTTCAGTTTCGAGTCTGGCGTGTTCGACCGGCACATAAGCCAGCGCAATATTCTTCTTCAAAAATGGCGCAGGCGACCCGCTGGTGATCTCGCCGATTCGAGAGCCATCGAGCGCAAACACGGGATAGCCGTCGCGGCCGATGCCGCGTTCGATCATCTCCAGCCCTACCAGCTTGCGCTTCGGGCCGCCGTTCGCCTGAATCTCCAGCAACGCCTCGCGGCCAACAAACTCCGGCTTGTCGAGCTTCGCATACCGTCCCAGTCCTGCCTCGAGCACGTTGATCGTGTCCGAGATCTCATGCCCATAGAGCGCCATCGCCGACTCCAGTCGCAGCGTATTGCGCGCTCCCAGCCCGCAGGGCAAAATACCGAACTCAGCCCCTGCCGCGAGCACTTCCTTCCACACGCGCTCACTGGTCGGCACATCCGACGGGATGTAAATTTCGAACCCGTCCTCGCCCGTGTAGCCCGTGCGAGCGATCATCACATTGTGCAGGCCACACACCTGTCCCCAGGTAAACCAGTAGTTCGTGATCGCGCTCAAGTCGGTCGAGGTCAGCTTCTGCAACGTCTCCATCGCGCGCGGACCCTGTATCGCAAGCTGCGTATAGTAGTCGCTGAAGTCGTTCACATGGACGCCCGGCATCCGCCCAATCACCTGTCGCACCCACTGAATGTCCTTCTCACGCGTTCCCGCATTGATGACTATCAGGTAATCGTTGTCCGAAAGTTTGTGCACTACCACGTCATCAACAAAAGTACCGTTCGGATAAAGCATCGCCGAATATTGCGCCTGTCCTTCCGCCAGCTTCGACGCGTCATTCATGCAAAGCTGCTGCACTGCGGCCAGGGATGCCGGTCCTCGCAACTGAATGTCGCCCATGTGCGACACGTCGAACAGGCCAACGGAAGTCCGCACTGCCATGTGCTCGGCGATTAAGCCGGTGTACTCGACCGGCATGTCCCATCCGCCAAAATCCACCATCTTGGCTTTGGATGCTCGGTGCGTGGCGTTCAGTGCAGTCTTACGTAGTGGGCCTGACTCAGTCATAGTGCTTAATTCCTCAGTTAAACAACCGTTTCCAGTATCAACGATAGCATTTTGCAACGGCAGAAGTGGTAGCCCTTCAGATCACAACGGTTTCGCGATACTCCCCAAACACTGTCCGCAGCACATCGGCGATCTCGCCAACGGTGGCATAGCTCTCCACCGCATTCAAAATCTGCGGCATCAGGTTGCTGCCACTCCGGGCTGAATCTTCAACACGACGT
Organism: Edaphobacter paludis; assembly: GCF_039993895.1. Lineage (NCBI taxonomy): Bacteria > Pseudomonadati > Acidobacteriota > Terriglobia > Terriglobales > Acidobacteriaceae > Edaphobacter > Edaphobacter paludis. Next base: position 3,293,207 of record NZ_CP121194.1, on the reverse strand, counting down.
AGCGCCATCGCGTGAACACTCTGATCCCGCCGCAGCCGCAGTGCTCGTACCCGCTCCACCTGCCGCGTCTCCAGGGCTTCATCCATCCGCTGAATTGGCACTCCGACTTCCTGCTCGGCGGCAAACTCATTCACCCCAACGATGATTGTTCCCTTCGCATCGACTGCCCGCTGGTAGGCGTAGGCCGCAGTCTGAATCTCGCGCTGTACATAACCCTGTTCGATGGCCCGCAGCATCCCGTACTTCCCAGCGCGGTCAAACCCGGCAATTGTCTCCATATATTGCTTCGCACGCAACTCAATTTCGTTCGTCAGCGACTCGACGTAGTACGATCCAGCCAACGGATCGACCGTCTGCACCACCCCGCTCTCATGTGCCAATATCTGCTGCGTCCGCAGAGCAATCCGTGCGGCTTGCTCCGTCGGCAGTGCCAATGCCTCGTCGAAGCCATTTGTATGCAGCGACTGCGTTCCCCCCAGAACTGCGGCCAACGCCTGCAACGTCGTGCGCACAATATTGTTCTCCGGCTGCTGCGCCGTCAGCGTCGATCCCGCGGTCTGGGTATGGAAGCGCAGCATCCAGCTTCGCGGATTCTTCGCGCCAAAGTGATCGCGCATGATGTGCGCCCACAGCCGCCGCGCTGCACGAAACTTGGCAACCTCTTCCAAAAAATTATTGTGCGCGTTGAAGAAGAAGCTCAGCCGTGGAGCAAACGCATCGACGTCCAGTCCTGCATCCATCGCTGCCTGGACATAGGTCATGCCGTCGGCCAGCGTAAACGCCACCTCCTGCACGGCGGTACAACCCGCCTCGCGCATGTGATAGCCGGAGATCGAGATCGTATTCCACTCTGGAGTCTCCACCGCTGCCCACGCGATGATGTCCGTCACCAGCCGCATGGCGTGCCCTACCGGATAGATATAGGTTCCGCGCGCGATGTACTCCTTCAGAATGTCGTTCTGGACAGTTCCATTCAGTTTCTTTACGTCCGCACCCGTCCGGCGCGCCACTGCAGCATAGAGCGCCAGCAGAATCGACGCCGTAGCATTGATCGTCATCGAAGTCGAAATCGTATCCAGCGGAATTCCATCGAACAGCCTCTGCATGTCCTCGATCGAATCAATCGCCACTCCCACCCTGCCCACCTCGCCGAGCGCGAGCGGCGAGTCGGAATCATACCCAATCTGCGTCGGCAGATCGAAGGCGACCGATAGTCCCTTCGTACCGTGGGCCAGCAGAAATTTGTACCGTCGGTTCGACTCCTCGGCATCGCCCATGCCGGCGTACTGCCGCATCGTCCACAGCCGCCCGCGATACATCGTCGGCTGAATCCCACGGGTATACGGAAACGCCCCCGGCTTGCTTAGTTCTTCCGCGGCATCGAAGCCTTCAAGGCTCTCTGCTCCATAGACCAGATCGACAGGAATTCCGGAACTCGTTTTAGGTGATTCGGACATGACGCTGTAGTGTACTCGCCGCGGTTGCGATCTATCGCCCGCGTCCCCTGCGGTTGGCCTTCACGAAGCTGCTCACCAGAAAATATCCGAACACGACTGTCATCACGACGCAGACCAGAAAACGAACATGAGCATCATGGTTTGCGGCGGTCTCATGCAGGTTGTCCCGCAATTTCCAAGCCCAGCCTGCGCCGAAGAAGGCGAAAAGCCCAAAAAATACGCCGGCCAACTCAAGCCCCAGAACGCCGGAAAGCTTCACGAAAGGTCTCCAGACGGCCTCTCCAAAGCGCTTGCTGCCGCGTACCAGCCCCTGCCCGGTCTGACGTGCCTGAGTTGCTGTGCGAGCAGCCTGTTGTCCCACCCGCGCACTCGGAGCCTGAGTCGGCTGTTCTGATCTGGCCGAAGCCTCGGTTGGCCGTGCACTCCTCTCGGGACTACTCGGGGCAGGCCTCGCCTTCGTGGCGGAAGGATTAGGCGCAGTGGCAGCGTCGACCGCTGTCACCAACGTCTTTGCCGCCGCACGAGCTCCAACCCCAAGGGCACGACCGAAGCGAACCGAATCCATACTAGAAAGTGTAGCGGTTCATCGACCCGCTGGAACAGCTTCTGCGACAAATCTTCAATCGCTATGTCTAGTCGTCTTGCGATGCGATAGCGGTATCAAGCCGCGCCGCCGAGACCTTCGGATCGCTTGCCGCGCGGTTTGAATATGTCGAGTGAAGCAGTCTTCTCCGGGTGAGATGAGCCTCCTGATGTTTGGGGCTGGAGTTTAATCCTTCCGATGTTTTGCGCGAAAAGCGCTTTTCCAAAATAGACGCTCCGGGGCTTTGCTGCATCCAACCGAAAGTTGGTAAAGAAAAGGGGCAAGAGACAATGAAGAGTTTTCTCTGGATGATGGGCGGGTTCTGTGCTGCGGCGGCAGGTTTTCTGGTCTGGGGCCCCAAGCGGGTTCAACCGGTGCAGGAACTGGCAAAACGGCTCGAAGTGGCTTGGGGCGATCATCATACCGTTGTTTAGCGTACCTAAAAAGGTTCCATTCAATGTGATTGCAGGGCGAACCGAGCGAGCGTATTCTGTAGATGTGCGTCAAGGTACGTCGCTGCACCCGCAATGCCGTTCCCGCCGGTCGCGTAAGCCCGGGAATACCCGATGCGTGGTTGGTTGCATACAAAGGGCAGTCCGGAGGTGGCATTGAACCCGAAAATCAAAAAACTAATCCAGAAACTTGGCGAAGCGATTCACGAGTCCGTCTCGGAATCGGAGGACATTGCCGTCGTCGTGAAAAACATCCGTGAGCAGGGTTTTGATGTGCTGCTCATGCTCGAAGCTACGATCGGACTCAACGAGGTTGAGTCAGGAAAAGGCGACGGCGAATCGGATGAACTTTTCGAGGCCGATGTCGAAAGCGGCGAAGGTCCATTCACCCCAAATGACCTCACCTTTCTGAAGTCGCTGCGCATCAGTGTAGCCGAAGAGAACACAAGGGAAGAATAAGCCTGGGTACGGTCTTTGGATCCCCCGGCCATCTTTGTCCGGTTTCGATTTTGCGCACACTGAATCAGAAAAATCAGCACACTGAATCCTCATAATGATAGACTCGCGTTTCTGTGGAAGCTCGTTCGCGGTTTTGTGCATCCGACGAAAGTAGTTCACAGTTCGTAGTCCGAGGTCGTCAATTATGAAAGATACGCTTGGTGTTCTGCTTGCCGGTGGCGCCGGTGAACGGCTGTTCCCCTTGACCCGTGACCGTGCCAAACCTGCCGTTCCTTTTGCCGGGCAGTACCGCATCATCGATAGCACGCTGTCTAACTGCATCAACTCCGATCTGCGTCGCGTCTACATTCTCACTCAGTACAAGGCGCTCTCCCTCAACCGCCACATCCGCGAAGGCTGGGGAACGGTGGTCGCCAACGAACTGGGCGAGTTCATCGAGATCCTGCCGCCCATGCAGCGCGTCAGCAAGAACTGGTATACCGGCACCGCCGATGCCGTCTATCAAAACATCTATTCCATCGGCTCTGAGGAGCCTAAATACGTCATCATTCTCTCGGGCGATCACATCTACAAGATGAACTACGGGCGCATGCTCGCCCAGCACAAGGATTCCGGCGCCGAGGTGACCCTGGCCACGCTGCCAATCTCTCCCGATGAGGTGTCGGCCTTCGGCGTCGTCGAGATTGCGCACAATGGAGACGTCACCGGTTTCGTTGAAAAGCCGAAAGAAACCAACATTCGTTCGCCCTTCACCCCGGACATGGTCGATGTCTCCATGGGTATCTACATCTTCAACACCGATGTTCTTATTCCGGAACTGTTGAAAGATGCCGAAAATCCAGACTCCAAGCATGATTTCGGGCACGACATTCTGCCCAAGCTCCTGGGCCGCTTCAAGGTGCAGGCGTTTAACTTTGTCGACGAGAACAAAACAAAGGCCCTCTACTGGCGCGACGTCGGCACTCTGGAGGCCTACTACGAAGCCAATATGGATGTTGCAGGGGTCTCGCCCACCTTCAATCTCTATGATAAGTCCTGGCCCATGCGTACCCGGCCCTACCAATATCCGCCTGCCAAGTTCGTCTTCGGCGAACCCGGGCGCACGGGTATGGCCATCAACTCCATCGTCTGCTCCGGCTCCATCGTCTCCGGAGCCGTCGTGCGCAACAGCGTCGTCTCGCACGACGTTCGTGTCAACTCTTACGCGGACGTGGACTCAAGCATCGTCTTCTCGCATGTCAACATCGGCCGCCATTGCCGTATACGGCACGCCATCCTCGATCGCGATGTCCACATTCCAGATGGCACGGTCATCGGGTACGATCCCAACGAAGACAAGAAGAATTACTTTGTCTCCGCCAGCGGCATCACGGTTGTCACCCGAGACTATTCTGTCTACGAAAACCCGGTCTCGCCGGACTTTCTCCAGCAGCGCGAAGTCTGGTAAGTAACCGCCCAATAAAAACCGGCCGCTTACTTCGCGGCCGGTTTTTTATTGAAAGTGTCTTTTCTTATTTATTGCCGAAGCGATAGACCACGCCCGCCGAGACCGCGAAGAACTCCCGCGTCTCTGTCCCAAAGTGCTCAAGAATTAGATCGGGTGAAAGCCGGAACGCCAAGTTTCTTGAGCGATTGACGTCGATGCTGCCGCCCAGCGCTGCAATCGGCTTGGTGCGGTTGGCATACAGGCCGACATCTTGGGGAGGAACGCCGCCGGTGCCGCCATCGAATACGCCATGCGCAACGCCAAAGTATCCGTGGAGGTTGACTGCGGCAAACTGGTTCTTCGGTCCGCGCAACTGTGCTCCAAGCATGCCCATGTTCATATACACCAGTGGACGGTTGATGTAGTTCGGGTTTGGAGGAATCGGCGCGCTGGGAAATACGGGAGTCGTTCCCGCTTCGCCGCGATAATCGGCAGCCAGGCCGACCCGCTTGGTCAGCCAGTAAGTTCCCAGAATCTCTCCGCCGCCCATGTTCATCCGCGTGGGCAGGTTCTGTCCGGCCTGAAAGTTCATAAAGTTCAGGCCACCATACACTTCATAGCGATTGTTATAGGTAACCGGCGGCGCTGCAGCCAGCTTGCCCTGGGCCTGCCCCATCGCTGCTGCGCCTGCACCGAACATGGCTGCCAGCAACATTCCACTTACCGCGCGTGTCCCACTCTTCCACGTCCCGGCCATCTTCAAACCCGACTTCACACTCTGCATCTTTTTTCCCAACATCTTCTCCTGCATTACCTTCATCATCCAAGATATAACGTCTGCCGCAGATCTGCCCGCTTCGCTGTATCGTATCTACAAAGAGACCGGAATTGTGGTCTATCCGTACTACCAGTTTGTGCGACAATGATATGAGCCGCCTGGAGCGTTACGCGCCCGGCTTGTAGGGAGAATTCATATGGGCGATCTATTTCAACCTTGGCATCTTGCCATCCTCGCGATCATCGTTATAGTGCTGTTCGGCGGCAAGAAATTGCCTGAACTGGGCAAAGGGCTGGGCGAAGGACTGCGCGGCTTTAAAGACGGAATGAAGGGCGTCACCGAGGAGATGAACAAGCCTACGGAGACCACCCACGCCGTCACGCCGAAGCCGGAAGAATCGATCAAGCAGCCCCACGTGTAGCCCGGACGGCGCCCGTTCAAATTTCTGACTCTTCTCTGTAGTTCTGTCCAACAGTCTCGTCGAGACCAGGCAGGCATGTATTCGTGAAACTGAAGTCGCCCTATCTCGTAAAGCCGCACGCGGCGGTTCGTCTCTCCCGCCTGCCAACCACCGAAACGGGCGACTTCGAAACCGAGGAGTCTGCGGCAGCGGTTCTCGTCAAACATCGTAGCCAGCTCAACACCCTTCAGGAAGTGTTCTACGCCAGCGAACAGAAAGCTCTGTTGATCGTTCTCGAGGGGATGGACACGGCGGGCAAAGACGGCACCATTCGCCACATCTTCTCCGGCGTCAACCCCCAGGGTTGTGATGTCACCGCCTTCAAAGTCCCGACCCCGCTGGAGGCCCGGCACGATTTCCTGTGGCGTGCTCATAATGCTGTTCCGCCCAGGGGCATGATCGGCATCTTCAACCGGTCGCACTATGAAGATGTTCTGTCGCCTCGAGTCCATAAGGTTATTTCCGGCAAGGTGGCTCGCAAGCGACTCGACAATATCAACGGGTTTGAGGACATGCTCAGCGATAACGGCGTCGTGATTCTCAAATTCTTCCTGCACATCTCCCACGGAGAGCAGACCAACCGTCTGAAGGCCCGCATCGACACGCCGGACAAGCACTGGAAGCTCTCCGAAGCAGACTTTCACGAGCGCAGGTTCTGGTCGAGCTACGAAAACGCCTACGACGATATCCTCTCCGCCACCAGTCGCAAGCATGCCCCTTGGTTCGTCATTCCCTCAGACCACAAGTGGTATCGCAACGTTGCCATTTCGCAAATCATTGTCGACGCCATGCAGGGCCTCAAACTCAAATATCCGGCTCCGACCTTGGACGCCAGTGGCATTAAGCTATAGAGCTTCACCAATGCCTCCCGGTCTGCTGCGTTTACTTAGCTATAGCTCGAGCCCCACTGTACTTCAAGTCCTAAAGTATTCAAAATAATAAACTTAAGTCTAGACTTGTGGCGGACAGATTAAACTTGAAAGCCCGGCGCGAAGCCGAGCTTGTTGTTCACCCATTGCTTTAATTGTAGCAAGGGGTGTCAATGGGAGGGGCGCGAGAGGAAAAGTTAGCCCCTCGCCTACGAATGCTTACAGCGTAATCATCACCACTGCTGCCGCTGCCACCAACATTCCAATCCCTTGCCGCCGCGTTGGTCGCTCGCTCAGCATCCAGGCCGCCAGCAATATCGTTGACGCCGGATAAAGCGAGGCCAGTACTGCCGCTACATCCAGACGCCCGGCCCTTGTTGCGGCAATGAACAGCAGATTGCCCGAAGTATCCAGCACCGCTGTTGTCAGCGCCCAACGCACCGCCGCACGCGTTAACCGGCCCTGAGCGATCGCCGAAGTCTTCGAACTGAACGAAAGTCCCAGCAGCATCAAAGAGCAGACGGTGAGGCTGCCCATCCTTGCCGTTGCCATAGGCCAGAGAACGCCCGCGACGCCAGCCATCTTCAGCGCCACAAAATAAATCCCGAACCCTGTCCCCGCCACGAGTGCGAGCCAGATTGTACCCGTCTTCGCTGGGACAGCTTCAGCATTCGGTCCCGCGGCAATCAGCCATATAGCCGCGCCCGCCACCACGAATCCCACGATGCGAAGCAGACCCGGCGACCCTTCGCTGGCAATCGCGACCGCAGCCGGAATAGCCGCAGCCAGCAGACCGCTCAAGGCGGCTGAGGCCCCCATCGCTCCCCGCGAGAGCGCGACGTAGAAACACGCCAGCGAGATCCCTCCTGCGACTCCGGCCCCGATTCCCCAAGCAAGTGCAGCGCCATGTGGAAACAAATCGCCACGCCAGCGGGCGACGGCCACGAGCACGGCAAAGCTTGCCGCATGGCTCACCAGAATCACCCGCAGTGCGCCACCCATCGTGCCGCCGGCGTTCTTTGCGCCCATTCCGCCGGAAAAATCTCCTCCGCCCCATAAAACTGCCGCCGCCAGGGCCAGCAGAGCATTCACATGCAGCAGGGTGCGCCTACTTTCCGCGGACGACGACCGACGGCTTGATATCCTCCGCCGTTGGGTAATAGCCCTTCTTCGCAATTACGGTCAGGTTGGGCCGCATCACCTTTATTTCAAGAGACCGGTACTTCCCATCGATGAACGGCTCATGGGTGTAATAGCCGACGGTGTACTGGTTGCGCACCTCTCCGGCAATCCTGGCAAAGCTTTGTTCGATGCCCTTTTGCCGGAATTCGCCATCAAGATTGCCGCCCGTCGCTTCGGCATAGGACTTGAGAACGTTGTCCCGCATCATCAGCGGCAGATGGATATGGTCAAGGAAGCCGACCACGGGAAGGGAAGAGTCGCCCACCAGCGTTCCATACACGGCGATCTTATTGGTCTGGAGGTACTTCACAACCTCTTTGAAGCTCGCCGTGCTGCCATACTCTTTGCCATCGCTGATCACATAGACGACTCGCCGCCGTCCGCTGCGCGTCTTCGCTAGGTGGGTTGCGGCAGCCAGAATGGCGTCGTTCAGCGTGTGCACTTCTTTGGGAACGTTCAGCGTACCGCTCAGGCTGGTGCCGTGGGTCGCATTCGTATTGGGGTCGATATAGCTGTTTGCGCCGCCATTGGTATTGATGTTCTGTGAGAGCGGGCCGCTGGTATAAGCCATCGCGCCTTCGCGTCCGGTCGACTTCGACCGCTCCAGTACTGCGCTCACCCGGGCGCTCTGCGCAGCCGTGAAGTCCGTCTGCATTCTTGGGCCGTTGTTATAGGTAAAAACGGCGATCTCGTCGTAGGGCGCAAACGCTCCCTGCAAAGCCTCCAGAGCATTGTTGACCTTCGTCATATTGTCGTAGGTCATGCTCTGGTCGATGACCAGCGCTACCGACAATGGAAATGGATCAACCGTGAACAGGGCCATCTGCTGCCGTAGGCCGTTCTCATACACGCGCACATCGCGCCACGTCAGCCCCGGTACCGGACGGCCCTTGTTGTCCTTCACTGTAAACGGCACTTCGACAAAGTTTGTCTGTACATGCAGCGTAAAAGCTTCTGGCCCCTGTCCTGCTTCGGGAATCTCAGGCGGCGTTCCCTGCGCGGCCTTCTCAGCCGGCGTCTGCGGCAGACTGCTCGGGGGCGCCTCCGCATCCGGGCTCGAAGAGGTGGCGTCACTATCGTCGGCAGTCGTGCCCTTGCCCGGCGCAACCGCATTGAACGGTGTCGCTTGCTGCGGCTTTGGAGCATCGGGAATCGCCTGTTGCTGTGCCACTGTTTGCGGTGTGTTGTCCTGTGCTACCGTTTGCCGTGCCTGCTGCGCCAGCATCATGCATGCCACAGCTCCCGCCAATATGCTGTACTTCACCACGAACGCCCCCCAATGACCTTCCAGCCGGGATCCTATCCAGAATTATCCCGCCAACTACCAGACTACCAGCGCGACCGCCGCGCCGCCATCCCAGCTAAGCCTTTTGGTTGGACGCTGTACCACCCCCTTATGTTGCGCCCTTCTCTCTACAGCGACGCTGCATTTTTCCGCTGACTCCACCCAATCTTCGTCGTCTAATGAGGTATGCGCCCCTTTGCCTCCGTTGCCGCCTTATTGCTTGGTCTCTCTCTCCCTCTTCACGCGCAGGAAGCTCCCTCGCCCGACGGGCCACCGCCGGCCAGCACCGCCGTCGCCCAGCCACGTGACGACCAGGATATCGAGACCCTCAAGGTCAACGTCAATCTCGTCAACGTCTACTTCTCCGTGCGCGACAAGGACGGCTTCATCACCAACCTCCACAAGGACGACTGCTCGATCTTCGAAGATAGGGTCCCCCAGACAATCAAGAATTTCACCCAGGAAAAGAAGCTTCCACTCACCATCGGCATTCTGCTCGATACCAGCGGTAGCCAGCAGAACGTCCTTTCGCTGGAACAGCAGTCCGGCGCCGAGTTCCTGAAAGACGTTCTTACCCCCAAAGACGAGGCCTTCCTCATCTCCTTCGACATTAACGTCGATCTTCTCTCGGACTACACCAACAATCCGCGCGAGCTGAAGCGTGCCATCGACAAGGCAACCATCAACACCGGCGCCGGCACCGGCTCGGTCACCGGCAACGGGTCTCCTCGTGGGACCTTGCTCTATGACGCGGTCTTCCTCGCCGCCCACGATAAGCTTCGCCAGGAGGCTGGTCGCAAGGTCATCGTCATGCTCACCGACGGCGGCGACCAGGGTAGCCAGGAGACGCTCAAGTCCTCCATCGAGGCCGCTCAGAAAGCCAACACCATCGTCTACGTCATCCTCATCGCGGATCGCCGATTCTACGGTGGAGGCTTCGGCATCAATCTCGCAGACACTGGCGCTGCGGACATGGAGCGCCTGGCAAGAGAGACGGGTGGCCGCGTCATCAACGTCGGCAATAACGGCAAAAAACTCGAAGATGCCTTCGATCAGATTCAGGACGAGCTGCGCACCCAGTACCTCGCCAGCTACACCCCCACCAACCTGAAGGTCGACGGCACCTTCCGCACGCTCAACATCACCTGCCAGAAAGGTCAGAAGGTGCAGGCCCGCAAAGGGTACTACGCCCTCGCCGATTCCATGGGCAACAATGATTGAGTCAAACGGGCATATTCCAAAAAGTGAAAGCCGACGAGCGACCGTCGGCTTTCACTTCATAAGTATCTGTACTTCCTGCTAACGCTATGCAAACACCAAACACTGCGGAGCAGCCAGCTCAAAGCTCTTCCCCGAATTCGCCAGTTTGCCTGTCTTTGCATCGCGCGCGAAGACGGAGATGTTGTTTGAGACCTGGTTTGCGACCAGCAGCCAGCGGTCGTTCGGGCTCAGCGCAATATGCCGTGGAATCTTACCGCCACAGGAGGTCCGCTCCATCAAGGCCAACTTGCCATCCGTCTCCGAGATAGTAAACGAAGCCATAAAGTCGTTGATTCGGTTCGCCACATAGGCAAAGCGACCCTTGCTGTCGAAGATAATGTCGCACCCGCCGGTCTCGCCCTTGTATCCCTCGGGATTCAACTCGACTGTCTGAATCGCCTCGAGCGTTCCTGCCTCCGCGTTCCAGTCGAAGACAACCACCGTCGACGTCATCTCGGTGACACAGTAGGCCCATTTGCCGTTGGGATGGAAGCAAAGCGCACGCGGCCCCGCGCCGGGAGCGGACTTCCATGCCGGAGGCTCATTCGGTGTCAGCTTAGCCGTCTTCGCATCCAGCTTGTAGATATGAATCTCATCGAGCCCAAGATCGTTGATCAGCAGAAACCGGTTGTCCGGCGACACGGTCACGCGGTGCGCATGGGGTTTATCCTGACGATCCTTATTCGGTCCATGCCCCTCGTACTGAAAGAAGCTGACCGCTTTGCTGAGATGCCCATCGTCGCTTACATGAAAACTGGCCGCGCTGCCGCCGTTGTAGTTGGCGACAAAGGCGCAGTGGCCGGTGTGGTCCACGGCGACGTGGCAGGTTCCAGGGCCACCTGTAGGCTCCGCATTGATCTCGGTGAGGTGTCCGGTGCTGCGGTCGAGATTGAATCCCGTGATGCCGCCGCCGGTCGTTCCGGCAAAATCGCTGGCCTCACTGACTGAAAACAGCCGCTTGCCGCCGGGAGCAAGCGCCATGAAGGTCGGGTTTTCGATCGTCGCGGCGAGCCCGGTCTGCTTCAGCTCTCCCGTCGCCTCATCGAACGAGTACGCGTAGATTCCCTTGCTCGCGCCCGTCGTCTGTGTTCCTACTAGTAACAGCTCGTCTTTACTTCCAACGCCCGCGTTTGCCAGTGAAGCACTCGCTGCCAATGTAGCTGCTGCCGAACTCTGCATAAATTTTCGCCTCGTCATTCCCTGCATTCAGACACTCCTTGATATTGTGCCACCCGCAAAGTCTATGCTTCCATCGCTCCTGAGTACACCGCCATCCCCGCTACGGCATCGACGCCCATTGCATCCAGAGCGTCTACTTCGGCGCGTTCTTTGATTCCTCCGGCAACGATAAGCTGCCGCCCCGTCGTGGCCCGCAGGACTGCCGCTACATCCATCGGGAAACCCGTCATTGTTCCTTCCGTATCGACATGCGTATAGAGAAACGCGGCGCAATAATCCTCCAGCCACGTAACGGCCTCTTCAGGAGTCAGGTCCACCGAATCCTTCCACCCCTTTACCGCGACCTTGCCGCCCTTGGTATCCACGCTGAATACAAGCGCATCCTCACCCAGCGCTTTTTTCAACCCGGCGGCGAACTCCTTGTTCACACCCGAGGCGCCAAACAGACTCGACCCATAGATCACGCGCTTTGCACCAGCATCGAGCAACGCCTGTCCATCCGCAGCGCTCTTCAAGCCGCCGCCCACCTGACAGGGGAGCCGCTTGCAGATCATCTCGATCAACGCGCGATTATCTCCCTGCCGCATCGCCGCATCGAGATCGATCAACTGCACCACGGGATACTTTGAAAATCGCTCAATCCAGTACTCAAAATCATCGAAGGCCAGCTTCAGCTTCTCGCCCTGCACCAACTGCACAATCCGGCCACCCATCAAATCAATCGAAGGTATCAACATGCTTTCTTTCCCCTTATAAAACGTCATCTCGACCGAAGCGTAGCGCAGTGGAGAGACCCCTGTATTTTGTTTTTGCTGATGCCTGTTCTTAAATCCGTATATCCGTATGAATCGGCGGTCGGTTTCAGCAAGGCAGCCGCACAGAGATCCCGGCCCGCTGTAATTCCGCTTTCAACTCGCGCGAATCTGTAACTCCAAAATGAAAGATGCTGGCCGCCAAAGCAGCATCGGCCTTGCCTCTGCCAAAGACCTCAGCGAAATGGGCAGCCGATCCAGCACCGCCTGAGGCAATCACCGGAATCTGCACGGCCTCACTCACTCGCGCAGTCAGCTCGCAATCAAATCCGTTACGCATCCCATCCGTATCCATCGATGTCAACAAAATCTCCCCTGCCCCGCGTCTCTCGGCCTCGCGAGCCCAATCGACAACTCGCAATCCCGTAGGCTTGCGGCCCCCACTCACATAAACTTCGGCGTCTTCCACCCCTGCTGTGCCGCGACGAGCATCGATCGCCACAATCACTGCCTGCGCCCCAAAGCTGCCGCCGATCTCGCCAATCAACTCCGGCCTGGCAATGGCAGAAGAGTTGATGCTCACCTTGTCCGCTCCCGCATCGAAGACCGCCGCCGCATCCTCCGCACTGCGAATCCCGCCGCCCACAGTAAACGGAACGAACAAAGTCGCAGCTGTCCGCTTCACCGTATCGAGCAGCGTCCCGCGTCCTTCATGTGTTGCCGTAATGTCCAGCAGCACAATCTCATCGGCGCCTGCCGCAGCATGGCGATGCGCCAACTCCGCCGGGTCGCCGGCGTCGACGATGTCCACAAACTGAACACCCTTCACCACGCGCCCGCCGCGCACATCCAGACAAGCAATAATCCGTTTCGTCAGCATCTATCCCAGCCTCGCCGGCACAGCCGCCGGTACGTCAACCTCAGTTCCCTCGCAGACAACTCGAGCCAGCGCATCCATATTCTCGATTACTGATCCGTGCTCCACGAACCACTCCACGAGCAACCCCTGCCTCGGCGCAGATACATGGAAATCCATCGCTCCATCGGTCAATGTGCAGACTGCCTGTCCCGTCCCTACGAGCGACCCCGCGGGCACCAGTTGCTGCACAAACGTATACGAAGGCTCATTGCCTGCAATCTTCAATTCATAGATAAAGGGCATGTCTACAACTCCACGAAGTTCTTCAAAACCTGTAAGCCCACGGCGCTCGACTTCTCCGGATGAAACTGCACACCCATTACATTCTCCTGCTCAACAACTCCCGTAAACGCTCCTCCATACTCTGTAACCGCAGCAGTTGCATTGACCACGGGGGCACGCCACGAATGCGTGTAATAAACAAACCCGCCATCCTGCACGCCACGCAGCAGCTTCGAATTGCTCCGCACGTTCTCCAATGAGTTCCATCCCACATGCGGCGACTTCAACTCTGCGCCCTCAAACGAAGCAGGGAAGCGTTCGCACATTCCAGCAAAGTGTCCCAGTCCCGGAATCCCCGGAGCTTCCGTCGAACCTTCAAACAACCACTGCAAACCAACACAAACTCCCAGAAACCAAGCACCCTTCGCAACACTCTCCCGCACCGCCTCAGTTAGTCCAAGATCAGTCAGCAACTGCGTAGCCTGAAAGTGCCCCACTCCCGGCAGCACTACCTTCGCCGCCGAGCGCACCACCTCCGGGTCCTGCGTCACCTGCGTCTCAGCGCCAAGATACTTCAGCGCCTTCACAACGCTGGTCAGATTTCCCGCTTTGTAATCAATGACCGCAATCACAGCAATCCCTTTGTCGAAGGCAACATCTCCCGCATCCGCTCATCGCGCGAGCAAGCCCCGCGCAACGCCCTTGCAAACGCCTTGAAGATCGCTTCGATCTTGTGATGATTCGAACGGCCATACATCGTCTTCACATGCACATTGGCCTTCGCGCCGCGAGCAAAGCCATCGAAGAAGTCCGCCAGCAGCTCACTCTGGAAGTCGCCAACCAGTCGCACCTTCACCTTGTCATCGACGACGTAAGCCACGCGACCGCTCAGGTCTACAGCGGCAACGGCGAGCGTCTCATCCATGGCCATCACAAAGTAGCCGGCGCGCATGATGCCCTTCTTATCGCCCAAGGCCTTATTGAAGGCCTCGCCCAACGCAATCCCAACATCTTCGACGGTATGGTGCTGATCCACATCCAAATCGCCGGTGCACTTCAGCGTCAGATCGAAACCGCCATGCCGTGTAAATAGTTCCAGCATGTGGTCGAAGAATCGTATGCCGGTGGAGACTTTATAAACACCCTGCCCGTCGACGACGAGCTTCAACGCAATCTGCGTCTCCGTCGTATCGCGCTTCACTGTTCCTGTCCGAACCTTGCTCAAGCTCTTAGCCATTACTCAAACTCCCTCTCCCCATCGCTGCTCTGCTGAGCTACATTTACCTCAACAGGCTTCCATCCAATCTCTTCGAGTGACGACCGCAAGGCCGCGAGCCCTATCCGCACATGCTCCTCGATCCCAATCGTGATGCGCACAGAACCATTGCATCCCGGATCGGCTGAGCGGTCGCGCAGCAGCACGCCATGCGCACGCATCGCCGCGACCAGTTCCTTATGCTTCGGCCCAATCTTCATCAGCACAAAGTTCGCGTGACTCGGAAAGTAGGGAACACCCAATTCGTCGAGTCCGCGCATCATCCGTTCCCGGCCCACTCGCACCTGCTCCACGTACCATGCGAGGTAGTCTTCGTCAGCCAGCGCTACGGTCAGGCAATCGAGAGCGACGCCATTGACGTTGTAAGGAGAACTAACCTTGCGCACATACTTCATCAGCGCGGCATTTCCAGCCAACATGCCAATCCGCAGATTCGCCAGCCCGTAGGCCTTCGAGAACGTCCGCGCCACTAGTAGGTTTGGTACAGCCGACAGGTCTCCCATCGTTGTCTCACCATGAAAGTGGTAGTAGGCCTCATCCACCATCAAGACTGCTTGTGGGGCGGCCCGTGCAATTGCCAGCAGGTGCTCACGGCTCACCACGGCGCCGGTAGGGTTGTTGGGAGATGACACAATAATCAGTTTCGTCCGTTCTGTAATAGCAGCAACGAATTTTTCAAATGGAAATTGTAGCGTTTCATCTGCTTGTACCTTGCGCAGGTTTGGCGTCATCATCATAACGCTCACGTCGTACATGAAGAAGCCCGGCGTGCAGATCACAGCTTCGTCGCCTTCTTCCAGAAACGCACAACACACCAGGTGGATAGCCTCGTCCACGCCATTGGTCAGCAATACCTCATCGGGCTTCAATCCAAAGTGCGCTGCCGCAATCCGCTCCGCCGGTTCGCGCTCGGGGTACTTCGTCAATCCTTCTGCCGTGACCTCGCGCAGACGCTCGATTACCTTAGGCGAAGGCGCAAAGGTGTTCTCGTTGAAGTCCAGTCGCAGCGCATCCCGTCCCGCCAGCGGTGGGTGATACTCCGGCATGCCCAACACTGCCTTGCGAGGCTTCACTTCCGTAACAACGCTCATCGCATCCTCACTCGAACACTCTCCGCATGGCCGACCAGTCCCTCGGCCTCAGCCAGCGCAATCGCATGAGGGCCAATCTTCCGCAGCCCTTTGCGCGTGTACTCCTGCACGGTAATCACCTTTACAAAATCCATCACGCTCAAGCCTCCGCGCAGCCGCCCCACGCGGCCAGTGGGCAACACGTGATTCGGCCCTGAGACATAGTCTCCCATTGACTGCGGAGCATAGGCACCCACGAAGACACTCCCTGCATTGCGAACCCATTTCAAATCCGCTGCTGCATCGACAGTCAGATGTTCCGGAGCTAAGCGGTTTGTCAGCTCCCGCGCCTCTGCAACCGATTCAGTTACAAATATGCAGCCTTGCGCTGCCAGCGACTGCTTCGCAATCGCATTTTTTGCCGACTGCAACTTCACCGCGGCGGCAACATCCTTTGCCAGCGCTTCACTGCTCGTAATCAAAATAGCCAACGCTTCAGGATCATGTTCCGCCTGCGCCACCAGGTCCGCTGCAATCCCCGCTGCATCTCCAGTCTCGCTTGTAACCACAATCTCAGTCGGCCCCGCGGGCATATCAATTCCGCACTCCGTCGAAACAATTGTCTTTGCCGCAGTTACAAATAGATTTCCCGGTCCTACAATCTTATCGACGCGGCCAATCGTCTCTGTCCCAAAGGCCATTGCCGCAATCGCCTGCGCGCCACCCACGCGATAAAACTCAGTCACTCCGGCAAGCCATGCAGCAGCCATCGTCTCCCGCGCCGGCTTGGGTGAGCACACTACAATTCGCTCCACTCCCGCCACCTGCGCCGGAGTTACTGTCATCAGCAGCGTCGAAGGCAGCGGGTATCGTCCTCCCGGCACATAGCAACCCACACTTCCCAGCGGCCGAACAATCTGCCCTGTCTTCACGCCCTCTGCCGGAGCAATCGTCCACTCCTTCGGCTTCTGCGCCTCGGCGAATGCAAGGATATTGCCACGCGCCACCATCATCGCCGCCTGCAACTCTGGAGCAGTATCGTCCCAGGCGACATGCATCTCCTCACGAGAGACCAGCAGGGCTTGCCCCTTCGCCAATCCATCAAACTTGGCAGCATACTTTCGCAGTCCGGTATCGCCACCCTTGCGAACATCCGCAAGAATCCGCCGCACCACCGGTTCCACCTTCGCCGTGTTTGCTGCTCCACGCTGCTCCAGTGTCTCCACCAGAGCGGCGGCCGCCGCCTTACTCCGCCCAAATGTTCGTACCAGCTTCATCCATGAACTCCGAATACCAGCGCCCGGCTCTCAACAAGAGCCAGGCGTGAAAAGCCATCGTTACAGTACAACCTTGCTCAACGGATACTCCACAATCCCAGTAGCGCCAGCGGCCTTCAGCTTCGGAATCACATCCCGAACCTCAGCCTCATCCAGAATCGTATTCAGCGCAATCCATCCTTCATCGCTAAGCTGTGAGATCGTCGGCGAATTCAACGCCGGGAGCACGCCAATCACTGCATCCAGCGCTTCCTTGCGAGCATTCAGCATCAACCCCACACGACCTTGAGCCGCAATCGCAGCATTCAGCATCAGCGAAATGTTGCCGATCTTCTCCCGCTTCCAGGCATCCTTGTATGCGGTTTTGTTCGCGATCAACTGCGTCTCGCTCTCCATCAGCGTCTCGATAATCCGCAGCCGGTTGGCCCGCAGTGAGCTACCTGTTTCTGTGACTTCGACAATCGCATCGGCCAGCGTAGGTGGCTTCACCTCAGTCGCGCCCCAGCTAAACTCCACCTTCACGGGAATGTTTTTGCTTGCAAAGTATCGCTTCGTAAACTCAACCAGTTCGGTAGCAATAATCTTGCCCGCCAAATCCTCAGGCTTCTGAAAAGGCGAGTCTTCGGGAACTGCGAGCACCCACTTTACCTTCTGCCGGCTCTGCTTGCTGTAGGTCAGGCTGGTGACGTATTCCACATCCGTCTCATTCTCCAGAACCCAATCGTTGCCCGTCAGTCCAGCATCCAGCGCACCATGCTCGACATAGCGCGCCATCTCCTGAGCACGCACCAGCATGCACTCAATCTCGGCATCGTCGATAGAAGGGAAGTAGCTCCGCCCATTCGCGAAGATTCTCCAACCTGCTCGCTCAAACAACGCAATCGTCGCATCCTGCAGACTGCCCTTGGGAATCCCCAGCTTCAGCTTCTTCGCACCAGACATTACGCTTTCTCCGTTTCAATATTTTTGGTAAAGCAACTCACCGTGCCCTCGTGGCACACCAGCCCATCGCCCTCGACCTCTACCTTGAAGAGCAGAGCATCGTTGTCGCAATCCGTTGCGGCCGAGATCACCTTCAGCCGATTGCCGCTGGTCTCGCCCTTCATCCAAAGCTTGCTCCGCGTCCGGCTCCAGAAGGTCACAAAACCTGTCTCCAGCGTCTTCGCATAGCTCACTTCGTTCAAAAAGCCGAGCATCAGCATCTCGCCCGTCTTCGCATCCTGCACGATGCCCGGAACCAGGCCATCCATCTTCGCAAAATCAATCTTTACCGCTTCCATCGTCTTTCTCCTTAGTCTCTCTTCGGCCATCCAACATGCCATTGGGCAAACGGGCAGCAAAAAAGGCCCGCTCGCGATATGCGCGTTAGCGGGCCTTTCCAATCCTTAGTATGCGTTCGTTACTTCGCCACACCGGACACAGCCGCCAACACGCTTTGCGCATGATGATGGTGATGGCCGTGATGCTGGAGACGAACGCTCATTACGTTTAAAGGTAGCTGCGATGCCGTCGCTTGTCAATCATTTGCCTGCTTTCTGCGGCTCCGCAGCCAGAATTTCATAAGGCCGCATCATCTCGTTGTCCTCGTGCTCCAGCAGATGGCAATGCCACACGTAGCGCCCTGCATATCCCTTGAACGGCACGATAATTCGCGTCAGCGTCCCCGGATCGGCACGCACCGTGTCCTTCCATCCGGCCTCTGATCCTTTCGCCGGTTCAACGCTCCCCATGAACGACACGGTTCTGTTATCGAAAAATGCATTCGTATCAATTCTCTGCCGGTCGAGAATCTGAAATCGCACCAGATGAAGGTGAATTGGATGCGTATCCTCCGTCAGATTTACGAACTCCCAGATCTCGGTCGTATCAATTACAGGCTTCTCCGTCACCGGCATATGCCACGGAGTATTGTTCAGCATCATGTCCATCGACTGATCGGCGAGATTCAGATGCTCATCCAGCGTCAGCAGCCGCGTCTTCACTGCGGTTGTCTCTTTGATACGTTCGACCGCACGCAACTTCATCGGCAGCGCACTCGTATCAGCCCCGCCTTGAGCAGCCACACGAAACTGCATCACCTGCAGCGAGTCACTCACAAGCTGCATCCGCTTGCCTGCACATTTGCTGAAGTCCACCACCACATCGGCCCGCTCTGCGGGAGCAAGCTGCAATCGCCGCAAAGTCAAAGGACTCTCCAGCAGGCCTTGATCGGATCCAATCATATGAAACTCATGCCCATTGTCAAATGACAGCCGATAAAACCGCGCATTCGATCCATTCAAAATTCGCAGCCGATACTTTCGCGGCTCCACTTCCAGATAAGGCATCGCCTTGCCATTCACCAGCACCACATTGCCAAACACCTCCGGCACCCAGGGCTTGCCCGGTATGGCCGACACTGGATATTCAAGCTGCCCATCCTTGCGCAGAAAGCGGTCGTAGATTACCAGCGGCACCTCATACTTGCCGCTCGGAAGATTCAGAGCGTCCTCCACCGCATCACGAATCAAGAACATCCCCTGCAAACCCGCATAGACGTTCAGTCGATTAATCCCCATCGCATGATCGTGATAAAACAGTGTCGCCGCGTCCTGCTGGTTCGGATAAAAGTTGACCGCGGACTTCCCCGGAACATACCAGTCCTCGGGATAGCCATCGCTATCAGGAGGCGTTCTGCCGCCATGCAGATGAACCACGCTCCGCACCTCGGGGACGCTCTTCTCCGCTCCAGGAAGCGTGTAGTCAATCGGCAAAAAATGCTTCAGCGGAAGCTCATTGGCCCACTCCACCAAAAGCGGTTCTCCGCTGCGAGTTTCAAATACAGGCCCCGGCGAGCTGTCATTAAAGCCCCACACCCGCGTTGCAGGCAGATCGCGATGCACCTTCACATGCATCTCGCGCATGGCGATCTTGTAATAAGGAATCTGCTCGCTCGGATGCTCCGGGTTCACCCGCGTCCCCATGCTCTTCGCAATCGGCTGCAACGGAAGCGCATCCACAAACGGCGTCAACTCCCCTGGTCCCAGCACCGCGTTGCTCATTGCAGTGTCTCTGTGAGCCATCGCGGAGACTGGCTCGGTCAGCAGCAGGCCGCTTGCAAAAACGCCGGCGTGCTCCAGAAACTTCCTGCGAGTAATCGTCACTGCTTCACCACAACTCCCGTAGAGTCGTTCAAAATATATTGCCGCGCATCAGGATGCTTGAAATCAAACATCCCTGTTATCGGCCCGGCAATGGCATCGAACGAACCACCGCCCACGCGCTCGCCACCCAGCCAGTTGTCTTCAATAAAGCGAAGCACCGAAGTCTGGTCCGTCAAAGTATGGTCTACGTAGTTCTTCTTCGCATAAGGAGACACGACCAGCAGAGGCAGCCGCGGTCCATACCCGCATCGTCCCTGAGCATGAGCCGTACGTGGCCCCGGCAACGCAGTTGCGCCATCGCCGCACTCTCCCGGCCCGGTCAGCGCATCGGCCCGTGTCGTCGACTGATTCACAATCGGCCCCATCTGATGGTCATACCAGCCATCCGAGTCGTCATACGCCAGAATCACGGCTGTACTCTTCCACTCCGGCTGTTGCTCCAGAAAGTTGATGACCTTCACCACAAACGCCTGCTCATCCAGCGGATCGGAGTAGCCCGCATGTCCATCCTGATAAGCGGGAGCCTTCAAAAAACTCACCGCCGGAAAGTTTCCCGCCTTCACCGCATCGAAGAAATCGTCGGTGTCGTACTGATGATTCGCCGCATCGCCATCATGCCCAATCATCTGCACCGATACAGGCCGCACATGCTTCAGATTTGCCGTCTCCTTGTAGTACTGAAAGGGCTGATGGTGAGGGCTATAGTCATGGTCCGTCACCTTCACCACCTGCGAGTACGTACTGCGCTGGCATCCCGTCGTTCCATTGGGATTCGTCTTCGTCAGATCGAAGCCGCCCTCAAACCATCCCCACGTCACTCCTTTTTTCGAGAGCATCTGTCCAATGTTGTTCCCGCTAAACTGCAGCAATGCCCCCGACGTCGTCGAGCAGATATCCCCAAGCGGATCGCCATCGCCGATCATCGTAAAGGTCCCGTCGCCGCCTTCAATGACTGTATTCCCGGCATTCACCTTATCGGTGATGCCATTCGTCTGGCCTGAAATCAGGCTGATCGCTCCCGGCGTCGAGGGTCCGAAGACAGTGTTGAACGAGTTGTCATTCAGGGCATAGCGTTGCGCATAGTTCCACATTGCTGTCACCGTATTGCCGTCGAAGTAGCCCATCACCAGGCCCTTCGTCTGGTGGGCATACTGCTCCCCTCCAGCGACGCCTTCGCTGCCTAACCGCTCCCTCACCTTCGGCGACCCCAGAATGCCTGTGTACCTCGGAAACGAATCCATCAACCCGGAATGGAAGGCACGTTGTTCGGCGGTATAGTCATGGTTCTCGTCTGCCGTGGCCGCTTGCGCGCGCGACAGTCGAAATGGCTGGGTCGCATCCTTTCCGTTCACTTTTGTATTGAAGAAGTTCGGATTATGCTCCAGCAGCGTCTCCGTCAACCCATTCACCGTCGGCGTATCTGGCTTCGCATGAAACGCCGGCTCGCCTGCTGGATTCAATGCCAGGGGATAGGTTCCAAAATAATGATCGAACGAAATGTTTTCGCCAAAGATCACAACTACATGTTTGATCGGCGTGGCCGTAGCTCTGGCATCGTTGTGACGTATCTGCGCGACACCATGGCCTATCCATCCAAGCGCCAGCAGTGCGCCCGCAAAAGAGGCAGTCAAAGTCTTCATTCATCCCCCGGGGGTTGCCCTACCAGTCTTTCAGATACCGCATGAATTTGTCTTCACAGCATCCCGTATCCGACCACACCACAGCATTTCCTTTGACCAACCAGGCCGTCTCATCTACCCTTGCATCGCACGCATTCATCTCAGGAGGATTCACCCGCATGCTGAAATTCCTACGCTCCCCCATCACACTCGCTCTGGCGCTCCTCTTGTCTGCTCCGGTAATGGCAACTGCCCAAAAGTCCTCCAAGGCCACGGCGAAGTCCGCGTCCACCAGCACCGCCACCACCGGAGACAAACTCGACATCAACACCGCCACTCCGGACCAGCTGAAAGCCTTTCCGGGCATCGGCGATGCCTACGCCAAGCGCATCATCGACGGTCGTCCCTATACCGCCAAAAACCAGCTCACAAGCCGAGGCATTCTTCCGCCGGCGACCTACAACAAGATCAAGGATCAGATCATCGCCAGCAAACCCAAGAAATAGCCCAACCATTTCTCTTGCGACCCCCAGCGCCAGCTAGCATTCAGCCCACAAACAAAAAGGCCGCAGAGTCATCTCTCTGCGGCCTTTTGTTTGTGAGGTCTTCCAATCCCAGTACAACAGTGGCTTATTTTTAGTACCGGTACTGCTCCGCCTTGTAAGGACCATCCGGAGAAACCCCAAGATACTCCGCCTGCTTCGGCGAAAGCGTCGTCAGCTTCACGCCAATCTTTTCCAGATGCAGACGCGCCACTTCCTCGTCCAGCTTCTTCGGCAGAATGTAGACGCCCGGCTTGTACGTGTCCTTATTCTTCCAAAGATCGAGCGCAGCCAGCGTCTGGTTCGAGAAGCTGTTGCTCATCACAAAGCTCGGATGACCCGTCGCGCAGCCCAGGTTCACTAGCCGTCCCTCAGCCAGTACAAAGATGCTGTTGCCGTCGGGGAACGTGTACTTGTCCACCTGAGGCTTGATGTTCAGCTTGGTCACGCCCTTCGCGCTGTTCAACTGGTCCATCTGGATCTCGTTGTCGAAGTGGCCGATGTTGCAGACAATCGCCTGGTCCTTCATCTGCTGCATATGCTCGAAGGTGATGATGTCGAGATTGCCCGTGCAGGTCACATAGATGTCGCCGCGACCCAGCGTCTCTTCAAGCGTCGTGACCTCATAGCCTTCCATCGCCGCCTGCAGCGCATTGATCGGATCGATCTCCGTCACAATCACGCGTGCGCCCAGCCCACGCAGCGAAGCAGCAGAGCCTTTGCCCACATCGCCATAGCCGCATATCACGGCCGTCTTGCCCGCAACCATCACGTCGGTCGCGCGCTTGATGCCATCCACCAGCGACTCGCGGCAACCATAGAGGTTGTCGAACTTGCTCTTGGTGACAGAATCATTCACGTTGATGGCAGGCACCAGCAGCTTGCCCTGCTCCATCATCTTGTACAGCCGGTGAACACCGGTCGTCGTCTCTTCGGCAACGCCGCGCCACTCCTTCGCCAACTTCTGGAAGTAGGTCGCATCCTCGGCATGGATCTTCTTCAGCAGGTCCTTGATGACACCCTCTTCCTGATTTCCGGAAGGAGTATTGACCCAGCCATCGCCCTTCTCCAACTCCACGCCCTTGTGGATCAGCAGGGTCACATCGCCGCCGTCGTCGATCACGATCTGCGGGCCCAGTCCACCCTTATGCCGCAGCGCCTGATCGGTACACCACCAGTATTCTTCGAGGCTCTCGCCCTTCCACGCAAACACCGGAACGCCTGCCGCAGCAATCGCCGCCGCCGCATGGTCCTGCGTCGAGAAGATATTGCAGCTCGCCCAACGAACATCCGCGCCGAGAGCCACCATCGTCTCAATCAGCACAGCCGTCTGGATGGTCATATGCAGCGATCCGGTCACGCGAACGCCTGCCAGCGGCTTGCTTGCGGCGTACTTGTTGCGAATCGACATCAAGCCCGGCATCTCCTGCTCGGCGATATCGATCTCTTTACGCCCAAACTCTGCCAGTGAAATGTCGGCTACCTTGTACTCGGAAGCCACACCTGTCTTATCAACAATTGCTGTCGCCATCGTTACCTCATCTCGATTCGAATTTCATCCGCAAACCTATCTAGAATACCAGTCCTGGCCCCATTTCCCTGAAAGCGGAGGCAAACAATGGACCGTACATCGCTCTATTCGGCTATGTCGAAATATCGCTACGGTGTCGTCTCAAGCACATCCAGCACAGGCACTCCGCAGTCCGCGCTCGTAGGCATCGCCACTACTCCAAATCTTGAGATCATCTTCGATACCGTAGCATCGTCCAGAAAATACCCAAACCTCATCGAGCGCCCGCGCTGCTCCTTCGTCGTCGGATGGGGCGCAGAGCAAACCGTGCAGTTCGAAGGCATTGCCAGTCTGCCAACAGGCTTAGATCTCAAGCGCTATCAGGACACGTACTTTGCAGTCTGGCCAGAATGCCGTACACACATTAGCTGGCCCGGCATCGCCTACTTCGTCGTTCGTCCTGCGTGGATCAGGTTCAGCGACTACGATCAAAAGCCGCCACTTATAGAAGAGATGACCTTCTAGATTTTCTAGTGAGGGTGTCTAATCGCTTCTGCATCCAGCAATTTTTTCTTCCGCTCCACGCCCCAGCGATACCCCGACAGGCTCCCATCGCTCTTTATCGCCCGATGACAAGGCACCACTACCGCCACTGGATTCGATCCAATCGCCATCCCGACTGCTCGCGCCGCCGTAGGCCGGCCAAGATCCTTTGCGATGCTCCCATAGCTCCGCGTCTCGCCACGTGGAATTGCCTGTAGCGCCTTCCATACTCGTTGCTGAAACGCCGTTGCCCTCACATCCAGAGGAAATGTAGCCGCCAGCGGATGCTCTCCCATCTGGCTCAGCACAAACGCCACGCCATCAGCCAACCACCCTGTATTCCCCTTGGCCTGCACCAGTTGCGCCTTGTTAAATCTCTCCCGCAGCTCCGCCACCAGCTCGACATCGTCCTTGCCAAACGCGATCGAGCAGACGCCCACATCGGTCGCCGCCACCAGCATCCGCCCCAGCGGACTCGCCGCAGTACAGTACCGGATGACCAGCCCCGCTCCACCCGCGCGCATCACCCGGGGAGTCATCCCCAGGGAAGCCTCGCTCTTCTCATATAGCCTGCTGCTCGACCCAAACCCGGCCTCATAGATCGCGTCCGTAATCCGCGTCTTCGGCTGCCGAACCTTGTCCTTGAACTTCGCCAGCCGCTGCTCCTTCGCATACTGCCCCGGACTGACCCCCAGCACACGCTTGAACCCGCGCAGAATCGTCAGCCGCCCCACACCCGTGGCCTTCGCTACGTCTGCAAGCTTGGTCCGCTCCTCCGCATGTTCCTTCAGATACTCAGTAACCGCAACGATGGCCCCCGCCTGGGGATCATCTTTTGGAGCCGTCCGCTCCGGCTCACACCGCATGCAAGGCCTGTATCCAGCAGCCTCGGCTGCAGCCTGGGTAGGGAAGAAGGCAACCTGCTTCCGCGTAGGCCTGCGGCTCGGGCAACTAGGCTTGCAGTAAATCTTCGTCGACTTCACCGCATAGAAAAACTGCCCGTCCGCGCTGGCATCCCGCTCCAGCACCTGCTGCCACTGTCTGCCCGCAAACAAACTCGGAACCGCACTCACTCTGGAATTTCCTTTAGCCATCGTCATTCCAGTATCTTCCTCCACTGCCACCCCGCGCCACACTCCGTTTCGTTCATTCAAACTCGGATGGCCAAAAAAGAAGAGGCAAGCCCTCAGGCCCGCCTCTTCTCCCATCAATATAAAAGATTTACTTGGCAGCCAGCACCTGGCTCGCCTGCTCCTTCAGAGTGGCAGCCTTGTCGGTTGCCTCCCAGGTAAAGCCCTCGCCCTTGCGTCCGAAGTGCCCATAAGCTGCGGTCGCCTTATAGATTGGCCGCCGCAGATTCAGGCTCTCGATGATCCCCTTCGGAGTCAGTGAGAAGTTCTTCCGCACCAGCGCTTCGAGTTGGGCCTCATCCACCTTGCCCGTGCCAAACGTCTCAACCAGTACGCTAACCGGTTCGGGAACGCCAATCGCGTAGGCAAGCTGCACCTCGCAACGATCGGCCAACTCAGCGGCAACAATATTCTTTGCCACATACCGCGCCATGTAGGCCGCCGAACGGTCAACCTTCGTCGCATCCTTGCCGCTGAAAGCTCCGCCGCCATGCCGGCCCATGCCGCCATAGGTGTCGACGATGATCTTGCGGCCCGTCAAACCGGTATCGCCCATCGGTCCACCGACCACGAACCGGCCAGTCGGATTGATGTGGTACTTCGTGTCCTGATCCAGCAACTCCGCCGGAATAACGGCCTGAATCACGTGCTTCAGGATATCCGCGCGCAGCTCGTCGTTGCCGACGTTTTCCGCGTGCTGTGTCGAAATAACGACCGCATCCACACGCACGGGCTTGTTGTTCGAGTCATACTCGACCGTTACCTGGCTCTTGCCATCGGGCCGAAGATAAGCCATGAGCCCGGACTTGCGAACTTCACTCAGCTTCTGCGCCAGCTTGTGTGCCAGCGAGATCGGCGCCGGCATCAACTCGGGGGTCTCGTTCGTCGCATAACCGAACATCATGCCCTGATCACCCGCTCCGCCCGTATCGACACCCATGGCGATATCGCCCGACTGCTTGTTGATCGTCGAGATCACCGAACAGGTATTCGAATCGAACCCATAAAGCGCATTGTCATATCCGATCGCCGCGACGGTTCCACGAACGATGCCCTGAAAGTCCACATAGGCCTTCGTCGTGATCTCACCGGCAACCACCACCAGGCCGGTGCAGGTCAGCGTTTCGCAAGCTACGCGGCTGTATGGATCCTGCTCCAGGCAGGCATCGAGGATGGCATCGGAGATCTGGTCGGCAATCTTGTCGGGATGCCCTTCGGTCACAGACTCACTGGTAAACAGAAACTTATCGCGTGTCGCCAAAATAACTCCTTTTAGGTGCCAGAACAGACACTTAGCCTGATCAGTTTGCAATCCTCTTATTTTACCCGTCGTTTACGTGCGGCGGCAAAGCCCCGCATTGGCCCGCACCCATCGCTGATTCAATGGCAATATCCTGCATCGAACAGAAAGACGTGTACATGTCGTAGTCTCATTCAAATATTGTCACTTCTTTCGCCGAAGGCGGAAGACCCTGCTTCTTCTCGCCCGGGTAGACCTGATTGCTGGATTACTTGGAAGCAGCTAGAGCAGTCGCCCACGCAGGACGAACTTCCACACACACCACGCCACAGCCAGCAGAGAAGCCGCCATCATCGCTACGCCCATCCATCGTAGCTTCGTCCCAGAATCATCGCCGACCCTGTTTCGGCGCACATTCTCGGCGAACTCGGACCAGTCCTCAACCTCGGTCTCCTGGGCGCCGCTCTCCCGTAAACTTGCCTCGAAACGGTTCAGCCACCAGGCCTCTTCGAGCCCCAGCGCCGCGATATAGCTGCGCACGATGCCTTTGCGAAAGACTCCGCCGGGCAGGTCACCGTACTCTCCCGCCTCGAGCGCACGCAGATGCCGCGGCGAGACCTTCGTCTCCTCGCAGATCGCTTCAATCGAGATCTTTCGCTGCTCCCGCGCCCATCGCAGCTCGTCGCAGAATCTTTCCATTCGCTCCGCTCAGCCGTCAGCTTTACCGGAACATGCACTTGTTTGCGACATCATCCCGGTTGCTGGAAGAATAGACCTGTATCCGTACCAAGTCAAAGCGGTTCCACCAACTGGTAACCCTTTGACTCCAACGTCGTTGCGCGTGCCTGTTATAACGAATAAGATCATATTTCCTATTCCCCGTTGCAAATTTTAAGAGCGATAAGGAGGATATTTGTGGCTTTCCGCCTCCCAAATTTATCGAGGATTCCCCGCAACCCGATCATTATCGGAGTTTTATCCTTGATGACGCTGCTCCTGGCGCAGGGCGGCGACGTGGAAATGGTAAGCCTGATAGTTATCTTCCTAGTTTGCGCTGTATTTTCTTACAACCTTCTCGGGGGTGCGTACACAGCGTCAGGGTTCCTCGTCGCAGTGATTGCCATGCAAGAAATCGGAGTTCCTGTCCTAGGGAAAATTTTGTTCTGGCAACCAGTACAGAGCAACCTGTTGGTTCCCTATAAATTGCTGACAGT
Organism: Edaphobacter paludis; assembly: GCF_039993895.1. NCBI lineage: Bacteria > Pseudomonadati > Acidobacteriota > Terriglobia > Terriglobales > Acidobacteriaceae > Edaphobacter > Edaphobacter paludis. The sequence continues at coordinate 3,265,360 of NZ_CP121194.1, read as the reverse complement.
AGATACGCTCGGTATGGTTGGGGTTCTTGCGGCTGCCTATATCTCGACGAAATTCCCGTTAGGCAAATTCGTTTCGAGGTATCTCGCAAGAAGCACTGTAGATCTCAAACTCGTTGCTTACGGTGCGTTCGTCACTAACGTTGTTGTTACGGTCCTCATAGAGATTTATTATCCTGGTTTGTCCGAGGACCAAAAAACAACAACAACTATTCTTCTTACGGCGGCCCAACACCTTTCCGGGGTCTTACTGATCCTCGGTGCAATGCTCGGCATATATTCAAACATCAAGAGGACAAATGGGAAAAAGAGTCTGGATTTATTGAACTTTCTAATCCTTCTTTATTCCTTCGTTCTCGGAGTTGCAAGTTTCTCAAAAGTCGGGTTGATGACACCCGTCTTTGTATGGCTATTGCCAGCGCTGATATTGAAATTTCGATTCAAGGCGGTACATTTTATTGTTTTGGCATTAACGATCGGCTTCATCCAAACCATCGGCATGCCAATAGCCCAAGTAGGTAGATCGGATGTAAATAGAGGAACGCTTCAACAGACATTGACAACATGGTTTGCTAATCCGACCTATTTTCTCCAGATGGTTGAAGTTTACAATCAAAACAAACTAGAGGAGGAAAAAAGGGACAACAGCGGCAACTATTACGGTGAACGTCATTTGCCCTATATCTTGGAGCGTTACTCTCTGTTATCACCCGACGATCTACTCATTGCTGCTACTGATCAGAACGGAAGGGAGTCTCTTCCGGTATTTCACACTGTAAAATGTCAGTTATTCTCGTTTCTTCTTCCTGGACAATGCGAGCTGGTTGCTTCGCCAAATCAAGAAGGAAGATTTGCTGGGATAATTCCTGAAAGCGACGTGACTACCGGAATATCGTTTAGTGACTGGGCCGATGCTTATCACCGCTATGGTTGGCCCGGCATAGCAGTTGCGATACCTTGTGTTTTTCTGGTGCTGTTTCTTGTTCTTAACGCCGCAGGAAGTGTCCAAGATTCTCCTTGGCCGATGATCTATATGTACCTTTGCAGTGGCGGTCAAGGGTCTACGGAAGAAGGTATCTTCGCGCTCTTGGCTGTCGTCACTTATTGGACCCCGAGGCTCTTGGTTGTATATTGGGTTGCAACCCAAGTGATACCTTGGGCCGGAGTCATGTTTGGAATGAAAAAGAACAGCCGAGCAGCTCTCGTGACGAAAGCGTAGTTTTCTGATCGATACCTGATGAGCCTTCAAGATCAACGGAGGGTGGCAATGCGTTTTTATATGCTCATATCTATTCTCTCGATTCTTCTTCAAGGAGGTCTTGAAATCGGATTAAGTCAGACGGTGGAAAGTTTCCAACATCTAAGTGCTCCTAACAAAAATGATGGAATCGCCAATGCAATCAATTTCGCCTGTGCTGGAGTTGGCTGCAGGGTCATCGTCGACACAAACTACACTCTTTCCGAATTTCCAGGCTATTTCTCTGGGAACTTAGATTCAAGTTACATCGGCCTAGGGACAAGGAATCCACCAGGAACCCAGATATTCGATTACCGTGCCGGGAGAAGCGGTCATATATTCAATGACCCCTACTTACAAAATCCTTTCGGAGCGGAATTTTTGGGAGAATATACTACGGACATTCGTACGAAACAAGGCGTTCCATCTCCGTCTAGGCCAGCCGGATACCTCACACGATCTATACTTCAGGAAAACCTTGGGGACGGTAGCAACGATGCAATGCTTGGCAAGACTACAGCAACTGCTCTCGGCGTCTTTCAGTACAATTATGAACAGGGCCAACATATAACACAGCAGGTGATAAATTACACGCACGGGATTGGAGATACCCTAGCAGAAACTTTGCGTTCCCAAAGCAACGGTGGTTACCGAAATGCTTTCGACGAGGGTACACATCTCCACGATACTTATGCACTGCAAGATGCTAATGTCTACGAGGGCAATTGCGCGGTTAGTTGTGTTCCAGGATCGCGAGCTATAGGTGTCGATCCAACGAACGCCCCAGGGACACAGGGTAATGGACGGATTCTCTATGATACGGATCCGGTTGACGCTCTTTCTTTTCCCGTATCGTCGATCACGGATGCCCAAACTGGCAGCGCTCTTCAAATGATTAATAGTGATTTCTCCTCGGAGTTCACAAGAATCACTCCTGATCGGCAGACATTTCCGATTAGCCATTCAACTGTACTAACCTCCAGCGTTGAGCCGACGACCTTTAATGCAGCTAGCAGGTACGACTTATCTGTGAAAGACACGTCTCGCTTCTCAACCGGGCTCGCTTGTCTGGCAGATGAGAAGCACAGTGCCTACTCTACGTTCGAATGGATTGATATTAAATCAATCACAAATTCTCGACATTTGATTGCTACTTTGAAATATGCTCATCCCTCCAATTCTGTTCTTACGCAAGGGGGGTGGTGCGGACGTGTTTTTTCGATGGATATTGACACTTACAGGGCTAAAGTTCCAAAGCCTTTGCGTAGAATATTTCCGGTTATGGGCTCTTTGGATGGTTCGACCCTATGGGTATTCAGTGGAGCGTCGCTGCAAAATGCGATGGCGACCTCATTCCTCAATTTGTCGTTGACGCCAGCATCGCTTGTCCGAGCGTCGAATCAGGTAACCCTCGATCTTCCGAACAATGCCCCGTTGGATTTCGATCCAATTGGGCTTACGGTAAAAATTGCTAAGGCCTCTGATCCGTCCTTCGATGGGGTGTTTACCGTCATTGGTGCGGAAACAACGGGGCCGGGAAGATGGACGAAGCTCAAATGGAATCAATTGGGCTCTAATTCTGTTGCCGAGAGAGAAACTGCTAATCTGCAAACGAATAACAATAAAGCAAACATTTACTATGGCGCGGAAGTATACAGTGTGCAAGGTTCATCCAAGGACACTACGGATAATCATTTTGAGCTTAGCCCGAATACTGTTCCATTCGCCCTAGGGCTTTCGCTCGAGGAAGCGGAATGGATGCAGCAACGAGTCTCGGAAGGGTTCAATTTCCAAACAGTCTACTTCCCGGATGTTATTGATAACGATCCGGTATTTGGCTATTCCGTTTCCGGAGTGATGAATGACGACCGTGTTGGGTACAGCATCAACAATGCAACGCCTGAATGGGAATATGCAGGACATGGCGGAAGTTTTAGACCTCCGAAGTCGTTTCTCTATAACAGTGGCCTCTGGAGTTCATGGATGGCTGCACGCTATGCACCGGAAAAAGCTGTAATTGAGTTGCCGTGCAAGTTATCCGGCTGCAAAGGGAAGGATGCGGCGATTGGTCTGGTGCTGACTCCCAATAACGGCCCGAATGTTCAGTATGACCCCGATAGCTCGACATGGTCGTGGTGGGTTGCAGGTGAATCCATACCTGTTTTTGAAATTTGCTGTGGCGCCGGAAATGCTAAAGATTCTCACATACTTTCGAATTACCCAATTCAGGCAAAAGCAGGCGTGAATTTCGGAACTGACCACAACGGATCGAAAACGACCACAGGCGATCTCCGGTACGACAGGGCAAGTGCGCACTTTGTCGGCTTCAACGGAAAGCTGGAGCAGTTGGCTTACGTCTCTGATCTTCCAGCGCGGTCCGATGCCATCACCGCCGACATTGGGGGTTCCCTTATTCCTGCTCAGGGATGTCAGGATATGAAGGTGCAAGTGAAAAAAGCAACGACATCCACGATAGCTGTGGTATCCCCTGCAGGCTCATTGTCCGCTGGCTGGTCATCGCTGGATTGGGGGTCAACATATGTATACCCCAATGGAACCGTAAATGTTCATGTATGCAATCCGACCAGTGCTTCCATCACTCCATCCGTCATGAAGTTTAATCTGCGGGTTCTTCCCGAATAAGGTCCTAAACGGTGTCCGGAGTATTCCCCGCCGCCTGCCTCCGGTTCGCTCGCCACAAAACCCCGGTCAATAAAGATACTTCGCGCTCCTGCTCCCATACACTGTTAATTGTATGAATAAACTGGTTGTCGGTAATCTCGTCCATCGCCCGCTGCGCTCGATCATCAGCGCCTTCGCCATTGCCATGGAAGTCATCATGATTCTCTCCATTGCCGCCATTATGCTCGGTCAGCTTAACGGCCAGCGGATCAGTCAGAGCGGCATCGGCATGGACATGATTGTGCATCCCGGAGCAGCCACCAACCTGATCGGTATGTCCGGCGCCGCCGCTTCCATCCAGGTAACCGATGTTCTCCGTCGCCTTCCTCACGTCGAGGTCGCTGCTCCAGTCAACATTCAGTTAACTGCCGGCAAGACCCTCGAAAACATCTACGGCATCGACTACGCCAGCTATAACGCTCTTCGTCCCTTCGTCTTCGTCTCCGGAACCCCCTTTCAGCATCCCGACGACATTATCATCGACGATCTTGAAGCCGCTAAGGGCCTCAAGGTCGGCGACACGATGGACGTGCTGCACCATCCTTTTCACATCTCGGGCATCGTTCAGCACGGAAAGGGTGGACGCAAGTTCATCCCCATCACGACCATGAATGAGATTGGTGGAACTCCCGGCAAAGCCAGCATGTTTTATCTCCGCACCGAGAATCCCCCGCAGTTTCAGGATGCTGTCCGCAGCGAGGTTCTCTCCACACCGGGCATGCAGGAGTACAACATCGAGACCCTACAGGAGCTGCTCGCCAATCTCTCCCCCGAAAAGCTTCCCGGCTTCAATATCGGCCTTCGCGTTGTCATCGGCATCGCGGTGCTTATCGGTTTTCTCGTCATCTTTCAGTCCATGTACACCGCAGTCATGGAGCGGACCCGCGAGATCGGCATCCTCAAGTCGCTCGGCGCTTCCCGCCTTTACATCATCACGGTAGTCCTCCGCGAGACCGCGCTGCTTGCCATCTCCGGGATCATCCTCGGAGTCGCAGTCACCTTTCTAATGCGTACGGCCTTCCGTTATAAATTCCCGACTTTGGCCTTCGCCGTCACCCCCCAATGGGTCTTTACAGCAGTCCTCATCGCCTTTTCGGGTGCCATGCTCGGGGCCTTTTATCCTGCTATCAAAGCCGCGCGCAAAGATCCCATCGATGCTCTCTCCTATGAATAGAAGTCTTACTGTAAGCACTTTGGATTCCTGGACTTATTTCAAACGGGGGTGGTTGCTTGAACAATAGGGTTTACAAATTTGTTCTACCGCTTCTGGGACTTTGGCTCGTTGGCTGGATTGTTTTGTCCTGGGCGGCTATTCAGGATGACGCTCTCATTCACCTGCGTTACGCCGACAACCTCTTCCGCACTCACTTGATCACCTACGATGGTGTTCACCCGAGTTATGGAGCCTCCAGTCTTCTCTACGTGCACCTGCTTGCATTTCTTCGCGGTTTCATTACGTCGCCCAATCTTCCTCGTGGCGTCTCCAGTTTCATGCATCTGTTGCTTTTTCTGGGCACTGCCTTCATCCTCTTGAAGTTCATCCCTCGTGAGTCCGCTCGAGCCCGCCTTCTAAGTGTCGCTTTGCTTTGCATCCTTGTGATGCCCTCCGCCGTCCGATGGCTCGACGATGGTATGGAGACCGGTTTTGCGCTCTGTTTCGTGGCGCTCCTCTGCGTATTTGCCTTTCGACAAACTCGCTGTAAAGCCCCTACAGCGCTCCAATATCTTTCGTTCACTGTATTGGCATTCTTCATGGTGCTCCTCCGCACCGAACTTTCCTTCCTATGCGGTATCGTCTTTTTGATCCTTGCCTGGAAGCAGATATTCAGCGGCAGTAAACCTTCGTCGCGGTGGTGGAGCGCCATACTTCACTCCAGCCATGTACTGTTGGGCAGTCTTCTCGCGTTGGCGTTTATCGTCTGGAGGATGCACGCTCTTCTGCCAGATACCGCCCTCGCCAAGTCCAGCGGAATCCCCACATGGCAAGCCTTTTCGACCGCAGCAACGGTCCTTGGAGGAGCGCTCACCTTTGGTGTAGGCCTCCTGCTGTTGTGGCTGCTTACGCTCATTCTGTTGTTCCGCGCGGGGACCCTCTCCATCCCCACGCTCTTCGCGAATATCGTCTTTCCCGCTGTCCTTGCACTGTCTGCGTTGCGCGGTCAGGAGATTCAGGGGGCCAGATACCTTGTGTGGGCTTACTTTTTCTCCACGCTCTGGAATCTTCTTGAACTGGGTTCGATTGATTCAGATCGTCCACCGGTCAACCAGTCCTACCCTCTTATCTACGGTTTCTTTGTCGTTCTTCTTCTCATGCTGCCGATCGAGTGCAAAGTCATGTATCGCGTCCTGTCCACGAGGGTGAGAACCATGAAAGAGTTCCAGGGCCAGCACCTTGACGTCCTTCAGGGCAAGCAGGGAATTGCCTCGGACGTCGGCTATATCGGCTACTTTTCGAAGGCAAACATCTGTGACATGGCCGGCCTGGTCAATGGAAGGGCTGCGGCCCGCTTGAATAAAGATGAACGATTGGCAGCCTGCGTCGCCACTCGTCCTGACTTTATCTTCGGGAATGTCAGCCAACTGAAGACGATCTCCAATTTCATGCCGATCGAAAGCTGGCAGGTCTGCACTCACTATGATTTCGGCAACGTGCGAACCCCCGACACCCATTACCTGCTTTTGCCTGAGGCCACTGCTGCCGAGACGTGTAAAGCGATCGCCGGCTCCTCCACGTTTCCACTCGCCTCGCTATTCACGCAACCCTAGGCAATAGTGGTAGTCGGAAGGAAGATCGGGCTGCTCAGGCAGCCTCGATTGGATGATCGATCGCGCCTGCAAAGGCGAGCCGGAAACCTCTAGCCAATAGGCACTTCAATCTCCTGCAATCATGTCGCTTGGTGAGTGACGGCGGTTGCGAATCCTGGCCATAAGCTTGCCAGGCCACTTTGGATCCATACATGGTCTCTCAATTAGAACGAAGTAGAACGTGCAAAAAATATAGATGCAGATGCCAAGCAGGAAAACTTGACTTGAAAAACTGAGCATGAGACTCGATGGAATAATAATTTTCTTCGTGAACTTGAAGACGCAGTCAATTACCAGCATATGCATGAGATAGAACGAGTAGCACATGCCGCCGGTCAGCGCGATCCATTTCGTCTGGAAAATACCGCGCGAGACCGGACCGTTGAATGCTGCGAGATACGCGATAAAGATCAATACTGGGAAAAGAAAAGCGAAGAAGTTCGACTTCTCAAGTCCAAAGATGGCCGGCCAAACCAGCAGACTTGCTAAGTCCCACCGTCGGCTTTGCCATGATTTCGTCTGGGTCGCTCGAACATCCGCAATGAGGAAACCTACGAGGAAGAATTGAAGCTGTCCCGGAAAATTCCACGCAATCAGTGACTGTCCACCATGCACTTGGATGAGAATGCTGGCCACGATGAGGCAAATCATGATGCCGCGACGAAGTACAGGTCTGGAGATAGCGTAGAGATATCCGAGCAGCGGAGCGACAATATAAAACTGGACTTCTACTTCAAGACTCCAGGTAACGAAGTTGAGAGAGCCGTAGTTGAAAATAAAATTATGTAAATAAAAAACCTGGGCGAAGAAGTGTGGCAACAGAGAGAGAAATTGATGCTTGAAAAGGCTGACTGCGAATAGGTAGAGCAGGAGCGACAGGATGTAGGGAGGTTCAAGCCGGGTTAACCTCCGTTTGAAGTAACCCTTAATCGACACAGCCTTGGCATGCTCAAGATGCTGGCGAAGAAAAGGCTGCGCCAGGATGAATCCGCTAATCACAAAGAAAAGCGAAACGCCGCGGTCTCCGCGATCAACTAACTTGAAAAAGTCGTAATGATATTGGGAGATAAAATCGTGACCGCTTCGTGTATAAACTTCGCCGAACATATGCACAAGCAGCGTCGCCACGATTGCAATAAAGCGCAGACCGTCGATCTCTGGTATCCAGTTTCCACTTGTTGTAATTCGTCGAAGTTGCATACATGTCCTAGGTGTCTATTTTGCGTCCATTTAGTCAGACCGCCGTCTTTTGGTGAGCAAAGGCTCTTGCACTTAGAGGAGATTTATTTCTAAGATTTCCTGCATTCTAGTGCATCACAATAGATGCCCCACCTCTACCTGCTCTATTATCGCCAATCCTTGACGCAGACTAAGGGACTCAGTAGCCTTTTATTCTCATCGCAGCGGTCTTCTGCCTCTACGCATCGATTGTCCCCAACGCTTCTGAAACAGACAGGTAGCCTTCAAATGAATACCACTATCTTGCTTCAGTTTGCTGTAGCGATCCTCTGGTGCGTCGGTCTCTTCGCCGCCATCTCCGGCTACGGCGGCCTTCTTCTGCGACTCTTCGGTGTGCGCCGCCCCGCAATCGCCCTTGCAGCCGTCTCCGGCTTCAGCGTGGTCATTCTCCTCGGAGGAATCCTCAACCTGCTGCACGCCATCACGGTCCCCGTGCTCGTCGGGTTCAGCATTATCGGAATCCTTGCACTTCTCCTGCTTCGTCTCGCCGACAAGCCGACAGCAAAGCGCGAATCCTACTCACATGCAAACACCCATCTGAAGCTCAAGCTGCTGCTCTTGTTCTTCGCGATTGTCTTCGCCCTCCGTCTAGCGGCTACCGTTCATACCGCGTACTACCAGCAGGAGGACGACTACAACTTCTATCTCGCCGCCCCTGAAAAGATGCTTCAGTTGCACGAGTACGCCCCCGACCCCTTCAGCGAGCGCCGCATCATGGCCAGCGTCGGCGGCAACTACTTTCTGCAAACCCTGGTCCTCACCGAACTCCCCCTCGAAGACGTGCAGATGGCCGACCGCGCCCTCGGCCTTCTCCTGCTCGCCGTAGTCGCCTTCGGCCTGGCCGACGAGTTCGATCTCACTCCGCTCCAGCAGGCAGCTCTTGCCGTCTTCGTCCTCATCACCCCGCAACTTCAGTTCAATCTGACCTTCGTCCTTCTTCCCAGCGCGCTCTTCTTCGGTCTGGTCTACCTCGCGTCCAATCGAAGTTCGCTCGCGGACCACCCGAACCTGCAAGCGCTCTTGTTGGGCATGACCACCGCTGCCATCGCCTCCACCAAATCCACCTATCTCCCCCACGGAGTGCTCTTCGTCCTCTGCATCGCCATCCTTGTCCTCAGCCGCCGTGGTCTCGCCGCAGGCCTGCGCACCCTCCTCATCGGAGCCGCAGGCTGCCTGCTCGTCCTCGCTCCCTGGATGATCGCCCAGCACGCCACCTCAGGGACTTATTTCTATCCTTTACTCGGCAAGGGCTTCCACTACAGCAGCTACGGTCTCTATCCGCCGCCATCCGGCTTCAACCCGAAGATCATTCTCCACAAGGTCCTGCCGTTTAATCTCCCGCTGCTCGTCATTCTTCTTCTTGAATGGTTCTGGGGAGAAGACGACGAACAGACCCGCGCCATCGTGGCCCTCACCGCAGCCACGCTGGTAGCCTCGATATTCGTCGGCATCGCTACCGGCGGAGACTCCGTCCGCCGCTACAACTATCCCGCGATCGTCCCGTCAATTCTTCTTCTCTTCGTAGTCTTCAGCCGCCGCGTCAACCATCTTCCCCAGGCGCAAAAATGGCGTCTCCTGCAAGCCTGCTCTGCCGTGCTCGCCGTTGCCACCGCCTTCTATATCGGGATGAACTCGTGGACGCACGAATATCGCCGGACCGCAGAAAACCTGCACGCCACCTTCTCCAGCTATTCCATTGCGCCCGTCGCCCTGCATTTGCAGTACGCCGCCATGGAGAGCGCCATCCCCACCGACGCTGCCGCCATTGTCACCGTCGACGACACCTTCCTGCTCGACTACCGCACTCACCACCTCGATATCGCCGACTTTCCCGGAGCCGCCAGCCTCCCCCCAGGTTGGCCCGGCCGCTCTGACGGAGAGGCTCTGGCCCGCTATCTTCTCTCGCACAATATCCGCTATCTGGCTCATTCCTATAGCGAGGACGACGCCGAGCAGTCCCACCTCATCTCCGTCATGCAAGACAAAAGCATCACCCAGTGGATTCGCAGTGAAGACGAGATCACCCTCGATAGCCACCGCCAATACAGCGAACTGGCCCGCACCCGCCGCCATCTCTATGACGACGGCTCCATCTACGTCCTCGACCTTGCCACCCCAGCCGCGCCAGCCAGCTAAGCATTTCCATTGACGAATCCCCGGCCATTAGGCTAATCTTGAATCTCGCGCAGTCTCGCGTCCGTGCGTCTATGTAGGTCTATCTCCATAGGTAAGCCGGTCGAAAGAGATACGTGGTGGACTCATTTGGGGTAGCCAATCAATAAGGCCGCTCTATAAGCACCCACTTCCCAGGCTTGATCTTTCAAGGCTTTGTGCGCTGTCCCACGCGGAATGATCCCTTTTGCGTTCGAGGATGCTCTCTCGTCGTCCCGGGTCTTTCGTGCTGTAACCAGTTTTATCTGTTGTGAGAAACACATTCGATCCACCTTTCTTCATGCACCACGCCGAACACTGAAGACGGCAGAACCAGGGAGTAAATAGAGCAATGTCCACTACCATCCCCAGCGGCAAAGACATCAAGCGCAAGTGGTTTGTCATCGACGCCAGCGGCAAGACCCTCGGCCGTCTTTCCACGCAAGCCGCAAGCATCCTCGCAGGCAAGCTCAATCCGCTGTACACCCCATATATTGATATGGGCGATCACGTCATCGTCATCAATGCCGAAAAGATCGTCCTCACGGGCCTCAAGTCGAACACCAAGCTCTATCGCCGCTACACCGGCTTCCCCGGCGGTCTGCGTGAAGAGTCCTTCGTCAAGCTGCTAGCCCGCCGTCCCGAGGCAATCGTCGAGCAGTCGATCAAGGGCATGCTTCCCAAGTCCAAGATGGGCCGGCAGATGGCCACCAAGCTCAAGGTCTACAAGGGCAGCCAGCATCCGCATCTCGCCCAGCAGCCTGTAGCGATGGAGTTTCACGCCTCCAACGCCCCCAAGGCCTAGTCTTTAGACGGGTTGGTTTTGTTTTGAAAGGGCACGGCTTTTAGCCGCGCCGCACGAAACACAAAGATTTCGGGGCTTTCGCCCCTGAGGCAAGTTCAAGGAGCACCATGGCAGATCTGATCCAATACTACGGAACCGGCCGTCGCAAATCTTCGATTGCGCGCGTCTTCCTGCGTCCCGGCAGCGGCAACTTCACCGTCAACAAGAAGGATGTTGACGTCTACTTCGTCACCGCCCAGCAGCGCGCCGCAGCTCGCCGCTCGCTCGGTATCGCCGACATCGGTGAGACCTTCGACGTCATCACCACCGTCAAGGGTGGCGGCGTCATGGGACAGGCCGACGCTGTCAAGCTCGGCATCGCCCGCGCCCTCATGGTCTTCAACCCTGAGCTGCGTAAGGCGCTCAAGGCAGAAGGCCTCGTTACCCGCGATTCGCGTGGTAAAGAGCGCAAGAAGTACGGACAGAAGGGCGCACGCGCTCGCTTCCAGTTCTCGAAGCGATAAAAAGAGCCTTTCAGCAAAGTGTTTTGCAGTTGCAGTTGCTTTTGTTCTTGAAGTGTTAAGGGCACGGCTTCAGCCGTGCCGCTATCTCACCTCGGCGGCGCGGCTTTAGCCGCCGAGGTACAGTTTTCGATTCGACCTCGATGCTCTCGTGGTCCGGATCAAAGAAGCAACCGGCGAAAATGTATCGCCGTCAGCAGCACCCTTCCGGTTCACCGGAAGGTCAGGAGTCAAATCTCCCGTACGCGGGATCAATCCAGGCACCGGAGCAATTCGGTCCGGCTGTCTAAACCAAGGAGCCTCTATGGCCAGTATCACTATGAAGGAACTGCTCGAAGCTGGTGTTCACTTCGGACATCAGACCAAGCGCTGGAACCCCAAGATGAAGGAATACATCTTCGGCGAGCGCAACGGCATTTACATCATCGACCTGCAGAAGACGCTGAAGATGTTCAAGGAAGCGTCCAAGTTCGTCACCGACCTCACCGCCACCGGCAAGCTCGTCCTCTTCGTCGGCACCAAGCGCCAGGCGCAGGACGCCATCGCCGAAGAGGCCACCCGCGCAGGCATGCCTTACATCAACAGCCGCTGGCTGGGCGGTCTGCTCACCAACTGGGTCACCGTGCAGAAGTCGGTCAAGCGCCTCCAGGAACTGGACGACATGTCCACCGACGGCCGCTACGAGCTGCTCACCAAGAAGGAAGTCATCAAGCTCGAGCGCGAGCGCAAGCACCTCTCGACCAACCTCTCCGGTATCAAGAGCATGAAGCGCCTTCCCGACGCCATCTTCGTCGTTGACTCCAACAACGAAGCCATCGCCGTCGCCGAAGCCCGCAAGCTCGGCATCCCGGTCGTCGCCGTCGTCGACACCAACTGCGACCCCACGGTTGTTGATTACGTCATCCCCGGCAACGACGACGCCCTCCGCGCCATCCGCCTCTTCACCACGAAGATCGCAGACTCGGCCTATGAAGGCGTCCAGATGGTCTCCGAGCGTGCCTTCGCCACCGAAGTCGCCGACGTTCAGCAGGCCGAAGTTTCGCCTGAGCACGTAGGCGAAGAGGGCGAAGTTCTCGAGTCGCAGTCTTCCCTCATCGCCGACCCGGTCGACGAGGACGAGAATGTCGATCTCGAAGCTGTCCTCGGTGGTGGCATCCGCAAGGCACCCTCAGCGGCAACCATCGACGAGCCCGAGTCCATTGCTGCCGAGACCGGCGCCTAAGCAACCCCTTGCGTTACGAGCGCGCATTCGTCAGCTTGTAACAGCGTTTTATTACCTTGATTGGGGGCGCGGGCTGAAGCCTGCGCCCCTTTTCGCAGAAACCGCACTTAAGGAAACCTGAATGTCTACGGAAACCGCAGTAAAGATCGACGCAAAACTCGTCAAAGAACTCCGCGAAAAGTCCGGCGCCCCGATGGGCGACTGCCTCAAGGCCCTCCAGGAAGCCAAGGGCGATATGGATGCCGCCTTCGTCGTCCTGCGCAAGCGCGGCATGGCTTCGGCCGCCAAGAAGGCCTCCCGCTCCACCAATGAGGGCGCGGTCGGAACCTACATTCACGCTGGCGGCAAGATCGGCGTTCTGGTGGAACTCAACTGCGAGTCCGACTTCGTCGCCCGCACCACTGATTTCCAGGAGCTGCTCCGCGACGTCGCCATGCACATCGCCGCGACCGATCCCCGCTATGTTCGCCGCGAGGACGTCACCGACGAAGACATCGCCCGCGAGAAGGACGTCTACCGCGCCCAGGCCGCCGCGTCCGGCAAGCCCGCGAACATCGTCGAGAAGATGCTCGAAGGCAAGATGAGCAAGTTCTACGAGGAGGTCTGCCTGCTCGACCAGCCCTTCATCAAGGAGCAGACCCAGACCATCGCGCAGCTCATCGCCGGCAAGGTAGCCAAGCTCGGCGAAAACATCAGCGTCCGCCGCTTCGCCCGCTTCAAGGTAGGCGATCCCAACTGGACCGTAGCCACCACCGCCCAGGCCACCACCGAAGAAGCACAGGCCTAAGCCTCAACTCCAAAGCAGCAAAGAAAGCCCGGACACCAGTCCGGGCTTTTTCGTGCCAATCTCCCGAAAAAACAGGTTCTTTCCTCTAAATCCAACATCTCATCCCTAACGGGAGAAACCACATGCACATCGTCCTCTTCGGAGCCACCGGCCACTCTGGCAGCCGCATCCTCACCGAACTCCTCAGCCGCGGACACCAAGTCACCGCGATCACCCGCGACCCCGCAAAGCTCTCCCCTCAGCCCAACCTCACCATCAAGCAGGGAGACGCAGACTCCGTCGCCGCCATCGCCGCTAACATCAAGGGAGCCGACGCCGTCGTCAGCGCGTACGCCCCTCCGGCGGACAACACCGACCAGATCCTTCCCGTTACTCAATACTTCATCGAAGCAATCAAGCAAGTCGGCACCTCCGGCAAAGCCCCGCGCTTCCTCTATGTCGGCGGAGCAGCCAGCCTCGAAGTCGCTCCCGGCGTCACCCTGCTCGACAGCGGCCATCTCCCCGCCGCGTGGCAAGCCATCGCCAAGTCCCACAGCGACGCCCTCGCCCTCATCAAAAAGTCCGATATCAACTGGACCTCCTTCAGTCCTGCAGCCTTCTTCGAACCCGGCCAGCGCACCGGCAAATTCCGCCTCGGCAAAGACCAGCTCATCACTGACGCGCAGGGCAACAGTAAAATCTCCATGGAGGACTACGCCATCGCGCTCGTGGACGAACTCGAAAAGCCTCAGCACGAGCGCCAGCGTTTCACCATCGGCTACTGATCGCAAAGTCAAGCCGAAAGCCCAACCCCTCCGCCATGCGATACTTGAACCTGACATGTACAAGCGAGTCCTCCTCAAGCTCTCCGGAGAAGCCCTTGCCGCGGGCAGCGGCTTCGGCATCGACGCCATCTTCATCCACAAAGTAGCCGAAGAGATCGCAGCCGTTCACGCTCTCGGCTGCCAGATCGGCATCGTCGTCGGCGGAGGCAACTTCTTCCGCGGCGTAGCCCAGCAGGCCATCGACATGGACCGCGTAGCCGCCGATCACATGGGCATGCTCTCCACCGTCATTAACTCCATCGCGATGCAGGACGCCATCGAAAAGCGCGGCCTCACCTGCCGCGTCATGTCCGCCATCGAGATGCACCAGGTCGCCGAGCCCTACATCCGTCGCCGCGCTATGCGCCACCTCGAAAAGGGCCGCATCGTCATCTTCGCCGCCGGCACCGGCAACCCCTTTTTCTCCACCGACACCGCCGCCAGCCTCCGCGCCATGGAGATCAAGGCCGACATCCTGCTCAAGGCCACCTCCGTCGACGGCATCTACACCGCCGACCCCAAAACCAACCCCGAAGCCACCAAGTTCGAGCAGATCACCTACAACGACATCCTCCGCCTCAACCTCCGCGTCATGGACACCACCGCTGTTTCTCTCTGCAAAGACAACAATATGCCCATGATGGTGTTCAGCATGAAGAAGCCGGGAAACATCGTCCGCGTCGTCGGCGGCGAAAAGCTGGGCTCGCTAGTCACCGCCTGAGCAAGCGTTCGCAGAGATAATCCGGCTGAAAATGCCGGAAACTGCCTCATTTTCTGCTGTCCTCATCCCTGCCCAACGCACCAATCGAGCATCTACAATAACGAAACAGGAAATCTGTACCTTGCCAACCGCTTTCACTGACGTTGTCGCGCCCACCCAGACGCCACTCAGAACTATCCGCAAGCCACCCCTGCCCGCCTTGACCGGCATCCGCACCCTGCTTGCCCTCAGCATCGTGCTCTTCCACTTCACCCCTCCCCACCTCGGCCTGCTCTATCCCTTCGTCGACAACGGCTACATCTTCGTCGGCGTCTTCTTCCTCATCTCCGGCTATATCCTCACTTACAACTATGCCGACCGCGCCGCCACCCTGAACAAGCGAAACTTCTGGGTCGCTCGCTTCGCCCGTCTCTACCCCATCTACCTGCTCGCCCTCATCGTCTCCCTGAAGATGCTCGATGACGAGTGGACTGCCCGCAGCCACGCCGAGTTCTGGAAGGGAATTGTCCTTACCCCCTTCCTCCTCCAGGGCTGGAGTCCCAACCTCGCCACCTTCTGGAACACCGTTGCCTGGACACTCTCCTGCGAGGTCATGCTCTACGCCGCCTTCCCCTGGCTGATCCGCATCCCCTGGCCCAAAACCGCAGGCCGCCTCATCGCCCTTCTGCTCGCCATCTGGGCCATCGGGATGGTCCCCCACAGCCTCTATCTCTACCTCAACCCCGACCACCTCGCCGGTCCGGTCACGCGCTATACCTCCACCTACCTGGTGCGCTTCCTCAAATACACTCCGCTGCCCTACACCTGCACTTTCCTCGTCGGCGTCGTCCTGGGCAAACTTCAACATGTCCTCTCTCTCACCGACCGACAGCGCTTTGCCATCGCCACCGCCAGCGTCGCGGCCCTTCTCGTGGTCTTCTACGGATTCGTCTCGGACCTTCCTTACCTGATGATGCATGGCGGCCTGCTCATCCCTCTCTTCGCCGCGCTCGTCATCGGCCTCAGCGGATCGAACCCCATATCCGCCGCATTCGCGTGCCGCCCTCTGCTGATCGTCGGCGAGAGCAGCTATTGCCTCTACCTGCTCCACTTCAACGTGCTGATCCTCATCCGCAAATACCACCTCTCGGCGCACCTGCATCTCTCTGCGCTCGACCCTTGGTTCTCCTACGCCTTCGTGATCCTATTCTCGCTCGCCGCCTTCCGCTTCGTCGAAAACCCAGCCCGCCGCGCCATCCTCAACCGTTTTTCGACCAAGCCCCGAGCCCCTCAGCCCGCATCCTGACAATCAAAGGACTTGAGGACTTGATTTCGCCCTTATGCTTGCTATGACCTATTTAAGGTTGTGGTAGCTGCCCTTATTTCAGATTGTCATCCTTCGCCAAAGGCAGAGGATCTGCGTTTGCAATTGTCGTTGCTTTTTTTCCCAACGAGCCCCCCCAAGCTCGGGATCGAAATCCCTCCTGTGGAAAACCTTGTCAAGTCCTAAATCGCATAACTCCTGCATCATCAATAACATAAAATTGCAAAAGAGTTATACCTGATCCACTACAATTAAACTCAATGCAGCAAATCAGTAGCCCGGCCTCGAAGCCGGGCTTTCGCATTTAACGGGTCTACCACGAAGTCCGCAGGTAGGCCATTTCTTTTGAATACTTTAGGACTTAAGTACAGGGGGGATACCACCATGTCAGCTCAGATCGTCGCAACTACCACCGACACAACCATCGCCACAGCAAAGCGTTACAAGTGCCGCCATATCTTCCTTGACGGGCACCGCTGCGGCAGCCCAGCCCTGCGCGGAGAAGATTTCTGCTACTACCACCACACCACCCGCGGCGGCGCCACGCTCCTCCGCGAACGCCGCAACCACCTCGATTTTGAACTTCCCCCGCTCGAAGACCGCAGCAGCGTCCTTGCCGCCATCGCCGAGGTCCTGCAACGCATCGCCAGCGGCAGCCTGCACGCCAAAACCGCCGGGTTGCTGCTCTACGGCCTGCAGATCGCCAGCCTCAACCTGCCCAAAGCGGGCGATGCCCAACACGAAGACCAGCCCATCGAAGAGGTCATCGCCGACCCGCGCTTCGGCGTCCTCGCCCCCGTCGCCGAGGTCAGCGAAGCCGCCGAACCCACCAGCACCCCGGCCGAAGCACCACAAACAAAGCCGGGTGCCCCCTCCCCCACCTCCGGGACATGCGTTCCAACACCGTCAGCCCACCCCGAAACCGCCATCCTCCCCACCCTGCAAGCCAGCGCAGCGAATGAATCAGCTGGAAAAGGCCCGGCTCGCTTAAGGGCACGGTTTCAGCCCTGCCTCAGGTGCCCTGCTGGAAAAGGGGCTTCAGCCCCGGTGGACAGTTCTATTCGCGTACGGATCTTTCCGCAGCTAATCAAGCCATCACAAGATAAGTTCAATCGCCATAGGGCAACAAAAAGCCCCGCAATCGCGGGGCTTTTTGTAAAGCAACAGCACTGTCTTAGGGGTTGATGATCTGATTAGGATGACCGTACGATCCGTTCGCCACGGCCACTGCGCAGGTTGGCAGGCCGGAAGAAGGGAAGGGAGTGTTCTGTACTGCGGTCAACCCGCCGTTATGCGAATTAAGCGATTCGCCCGTAATCGTTCCGTCCAGGTAGTTCGAGACGTACAGATACTGGCCCTTTGCCGGTTCGATTGCGATACAGGTCGGGGTTGTTCCAACGTTTGTCGTGGCCGAACCGGTAGAGCTTACCGGGGCTCCCGTAGCAACGTCGATCGCATAGGCGCTTACAGTGTTGTCGTTGTAGTTCGCCACATACATGTATTTGCCGCGCGGGTCAATCGTAACGCTGACTGGGAACGTCCCTGTGCTGAACGGCCCGTTGGTCATCGTGGTAAGCGCGCCACCAGTCCCGGTCAGGTATCCATAGAGCTGGTTGGTGGCCTTATCAGTGACGTAAACGAACCGTGCGGAGGGATCCTCTGCAATCGCGCTCGGCGTAGTGCCCGCAGGATAGCCATTGCCGACCGTAACACCGTTCAACACAACAGTACCGCCGGCCGTCGGCGTAAGCGCACCGTTGGAACTGTTTTCAGAGTAGCCAAGGATAACGCCCAGCGGGCTGGTCGTGGCATTCTCCTGATCCAGCACATAGACGTAGTTGCTGAGCTTGCTGGCCACAATCGCAACCGGAAGGTTGCCGACGTTCTGAGTCGCCGGAGTGCCCAGGCTGCCATCCTTGTTGATGGGGAAGATCGTCACGCTGCCCGGCCCGGGAGAGGCAGGCGTATACAACTGGGTGTTGTTCGGCCCGTTCTGGTAGGTATTGGTCACGTACAGGAAGGTGCCCGCAGCATCGATGGCCGCTGCCGTGGGCAGGCTGCCGGTCGTGTTGTAGGTGTTCTTCAGATACAGCTTGCCGTCCGTGCCGATGGAGAACTCCATCACGGTCGAGTCGTCATGATTGACCACATAGATAAACTGGCCATTCGCGCTGGCAGGGCCGGCAACCAGCGTCACCGGCTTCTTGCCTGCCGGAATCGGCGAGTCGGCCAACGGTGTCAGTGCGCCGGATTGATAGTCGACGGCAAAGGCGCTCACGCCACCGTCGGTCGATGATCCGGCGGAAAGAGGCGCTGCGGTCGTTACATAGACGTACGCCAACGTATAGTCGCGGCTGCACGCCGTTACGCCAAGACCAACTGCAAGAGACAAAATCGAGGCCAGTGCTCCACGGCCGATGTTATTCAACTTCATGCTTACCTGGCTCCGGGGCAGATCGTTTCCGCCCGCTTCTGCTGTTTCAAAAAACTCAGGGCTCGTACAGACACCCTGTCCTGAGTCTTTAGCTGGAATGCTGCCAGCTAATTAACGTTTCCGCTTACCGCGAGGCAAGTCGCCAACCCTGTCGCCGTGAACTTCGAGCCTCTCCTCAGATTTGAGAGTTGACCGGTACTCTTGTCCAGGCTGAATCCCGTAACCGTGCCATCTACGTTGTTCGAGGTGTAAACGTATTGGCTCGATGGATCTTCGACCATACACACCGGTCCGGAGCCGACGGGATACGGATTGTTTCCCTGCGTATTCGCAATCATCTGAAGCTTGCCAGTCGTCTTGTCAATGCTGAATGCCGAGATCGAGCTATACGCAGGAGCATTTGAGTTCGTCGTCGACTGGTTGGCAACGTAGAGATAATTGCTGCTGCTGCCCGCTGCATACATCGAGAAGACGGGATTCGACGTCTGTGCCAGATTCGCCACTTTGCCGCCGGTCACCGTGTTCAGAGAGCAACCGCTGCCGACGGTATAAGGCAGAATGTAACCGCCCGGGCTGTTGGCGTCGGGTGCTGCATCTGTCAGATAGACATCCGCGCTGCTGCCCGCGTTGATCGATGTCAGACGTCCGGCATTGGTTTGAATCGTCGTGTTGCTGGGCAGTGTCAACTGGCCACCGGCTCCGATCGAGTAAGGGAAGACAGTCTGGTCGCCAGAGTCCACCGTAAACAGGCAGCCTCCGCCAGCGGCCTTCATCATGATCGGAGTATTGCCGACCGGGAAGTAGGTGAGCTGCGTTCCATCCGCGTTCTTGATCTGCTTGTTCGGCACGAGCGTCAGGCGACCGGTGTCATTGGCGACCGAGAATACGGTGATGTCGCCCACGCAGGAACCGGGCGTAGCATTCACACCGCAGACAGCGTTAGGCGCCTGCTGGTCGAGAACATACAGAAAACCCCCAGTGCTGTCCATCTGTGCCCAGACCGGCATGGAGCCCTGGCTCGCAAAGCACTGCTGGAAGGTCAGGACACCATCGCCGCCGATGCTGAATTCAGCAACGCCGCTACCATTGGTGCCGCACTGCTGCGTTCCCGACGTATTACCCGAGGTCGGAGTAACACCTTCGTTGACCACATAAAGATAACGACCGCCCGGACTCACGACGAGCGAGACAGGATTTGCCCCGCCGGAGGTGAACGGCTCGTGCGGGATGTTTGTCAGATTACCCGTGTAGTCGTCGATCTTGAAACCGGCGATCTGGTTATACTGCGTGCCAAGAACCCACATGAAACCGACGGTGCCTCCACCGCACGCCGTCATGCCCAGACCCATCGCTACGGACACTACCAAGGCCATTGAAATCCGGCCAATCCTGCTCAACTTCATGCGCTTCCTTAACCTCGCCAGTGATCTATTTCGACCACCTTCTGCCGCGAGCAACTCTGTAGGGATACGATTCCTTCGCCAATTGTAGAAGCTGCGGCGACTTTACGCCACTTCCCGCAACGCATTCCTTGCCGAAGAGTTCGGGCCGCAGCCGGTGGTGTCTGTCCCTCTTCCGTTTTACGCAGCAAAAAGGGCTCAGGCCGCAGCCTGAGCCCTCTTCGATGCTGGTTGATTTACCAGACGCGGCAGCTCTTCTCCGGCATCATCGGCTGGCCAACCTTGCAGCCAAATGCCTTGCCGAACTGCTCGAAGTTCTGCACGCTTCCATTGACACGCCACTCACCGCTGGAGTGCGGATCGATCTTGGCGCGCATCCGTGCCGTCTGTTCGCGGGTGTTCTCACACCAGACCTGTCCCCACGAGATGAAGTAGCGCTGCTCGGGAGTGTAGCCATCGATCTTTTCGCTTGTCGATTTATTCTCCTGTGCCAGTGTGCTCATCAGCGCGGCGTAGGCGATGCGGAGACCGCCGTTGTCGGCGGTATTTTCGCCCAGAGTCAGACGTCCGTTCAGCTTTTGTCCGGGAGCGACTTCGAAGTTGTCATACTCTTTCACCTCGCAATCGGTGCGCTCATCGAACTTCTTCTTGTCCTCGGGCGTCCACCATTTGCGTACATTGCCCTGCGCGTCGTACTGGCTGCCCTGATCGTCGAAGCCATGCGTCATCTCATGGCCAATGACGATCCCGATGCCGCCGAAGTTGACCGCCGGATCAGCGTTGAAGTCGTAGAACGGAGGCTGCAGAATGCCGGCAGGAAAGTTGATGTCGTTCATCGACGGGTTGTAGTACGCGTTCACCGTCGGCGGCGTCATGTCCCACTCTTTTTCGTCGACAGGCTTGCCGATCTTGTTCAGGTCGTGGCGGTCAGCAAAGGCGCTGGCGCGCTCCGAGTTGCCAACGGGATCATCCCGCTTGACGGTCAGGGTCGAGTAGTCGCGCCACTTCTCGGGATAGCCAATTTTGTCGCGGAAGGCTTCGAGCTTCTTCTGAGCCTCGGCCTTGGTGGTGTCGCTCATCCAGTCGAGATGCTGAATGTCCTGTCCGAGTGAAACCTCGAGCGCATGGACGAGCTTCTCCATGTTGTCCTTGGCAGCGGGTGGAAAGTTCCGGGCGACCCAATCCTGCCCAACGGCCTCGCCCAGGGCGTGGTCGGTGGCAGTGGTGCAGCGCTTCCATCGCGGCGTAATCTCCTTCTGTCCGGTCAACGTCGCACCGTAGAAGTTGAAGTTCTCCGCGACGAAAGGCTCGCTGAGATTGGTTGCGAAGCGGTGGACTGTGTGCCAGCGCATGTAGCTCTTCAGCGCGTCGATGCTGGTGGCGTCGAGCTGTTCCTGCATAGCCTTGAAGAAGTTAGGCGCTACGATATTGGCGGTCTTGAGGCTGCCCTCTTTCTTGGCGTCCAAGTAGACCTTCCAGTTGAAGTCCGGTGTCATGCTCTGCAACTGCGCGATGGTCATGACGTGGTAGATATTTGCCGGGTTGCGGCGGTCGACGCGCGGCATCGAGCCCTGGGCCAGCGCCGTCTCTACCGTCATTACGTTTTGCGCTTCGGTGGCAGCTTTTTGGGGAGTGTCGCCGAGCAGCTCGAACATCTTCGTCACATGGGCTACGTACTGTTCGCGAAGTGTCTTGGAGCGCTCATCCTGATTGAGGTAGTAGTCGCGGTCGGGCAGGCCGAGTCCGCCCTGGTCAAGCGCGCCGATCTGTCGGGTCGAGTCTTTTTGATCCTGTTCTGAGCCAAAATCGAAGAAGAAGCCAACTGAATATTTGTCTTCCATCGTTCCCAGCAGGGTTGCCAGGGTCTTCTTATCGTTCCACGCGGCGATGGTCTGGAGTGCCGGCTCAATCGGCTTCGCGCCGAGCTGATTGGCTAGTCCCACATTCATGCAGGCTGCGAAGTAGTCGCCATACTTCTTCTGTAGTGGGGTCTTCGGAGCGTCCGCCGCTGCCTTCAGGTCCTGATAGAGCAGGTAGTTGTTGCGCTCTGCCAGTTCGTTGAACCGTCCCCAGCGCGTCTGATCGGCTGGAATGGGGTTCTCCTTCTTCCAGTTGCCGCAGGCGTACTGGTAGAAGTCAGTGCAGGGATCGGCGGTCTTATCAATCCCGGAAAGGTCGAAGCTGACCGGCTTCTTCGGCACGGTTGTGGGCGCCAGACCGGCATCGCTTTTGGTGGCTGGGGTATAGGACTGGGCTAAGCACAGACCGCTGCTCAGCACCATAAATGTTACGAAAGATTTGAACGTCATGGGTCTCCTGAAGAATGGCCGAAGAAGCAATATTTATAAATTCAGCATAAACCGATGTGTCCACGAGAACTTTACCGGGCGCATAAAAAAATCCAGGCCGCAGCCTGGATTTTTTTGTGTCTGGATAGTGCCTAAAAGATCCTCATATGAATCGTCAGATACTTCTTCGGGTCCTTACGGATCGTCGTTACCAGGTCGGTGCTCGCGTTCAGCAGTTTATTCAGATTGGTGTAAGCCTGATCGTCCGTCGTCAGCTTGCCGAGCGTTCCCTTACCGTCATTGACACCACTCACCAGCGTGTTCACCTGAGTCAGTGTATTGCTCAAATCCTGACGAAACTTCGGATCCTTCAGCATCAGGCCGAGGCCGCCTTTACCTGCATCCGCATCGGCCATGATTGAATTCGCATGGACAAGCGTCGAGTTCAGATTCTTATAGAGGGAGTCATCTTTCAGCAGCATTCCTGCAGTACCTTTGCCACTGTTCAGGCTGTTGGCAATGTTCTCAAGTTTTCCGGCGGCGTCGTTCAGACGGTTGTACATGGTGTCGTCTGTCATCAACTTGCCGATGGAGCCGCGTCCATTGTTCAGATTCGTTTCCAGCGTCAACAACTCATTCACCGTTGCATTTGCCTTGTTATACAAATCGGGATTGTTGATCAACTGGCCGACCGAACCCTTGCCGGATTGCAGATTGTCGACGATCGTGTTCATCTTCGACAAAATCACATTCAGGCTCTCGATTGTTCCCTGGCTGGCCTTGACGACATCGGTGATGCTCGGCGTCTCCAGCGTCTTCAACTCATCGCCGTCTTTGAGCGGAGGCCCCACGGCAAACTGGCTGTTGATGTCGACTACGGTATCGCCCAGCACGCCCACTGTTGTAAGCGAAGCCTTGGAGTCTTGCTTCAGATTCGACGAATACTTATCGTCGAGTTTCATGATGACCTTCACCGGAGTGAGTTTACGGGCGGGAGTGTTCACCACCGTGATGCTCTTTACCGTGCCGATGGTGACGCCTTCAAGGTTCACCGCCGCGCCTTCTTTGAGGCCAGCGGAGTTCTCAAAATAAACGGTAATGGTGAGCTTATGCGAAAAGAGCCCCAAGCCCGACGCACTTGTCATAAGAAACAGAAGCGTCACTAATACCACCGACGCAACCAGAACAATTACACCCACTTTTAGTTGGGACCATCTAACCTCCTGCTGGCTGGGCATAACTCTCCTTCAAATCTTTACAAACAGGTGCAGCACAGGCAGCAGGACACCCGATAAGTGAGAGGATACATCAGACGGGCTGCCGCCCCGCACATCTTCGTCCGTCGTTCTGATTGTGTAAATCGCTTGCTTTCAATGGATGCATGAAATCAGCCAATGGTTTCAATTCTCTGCAATAACAACGGCCATGGCGATCTCCCGGCTGTGCGTCAGGCTCAGATGCAAATGCTTTATTCCCATTGACTTTGCTCGCTCCGCCGCTCTTCCACTGAGGTGTAGAGTGGGCCTTTCGCCCGGCTCGCGTATCACCTCGATCTCCTGCCAACTGATTCCTCGGCTGATTCCGGTTCCAAGCGCTTTCGCTGCCGCCTCTTTTGCCGCAAAGCGGCCAGCGAAACTCTCAGCGGCGTGTTTCTTGCGCTGGCAGTAGGCAATCTCGCCTGCGGTAAATACCTTCTGCATAAATCGCGTGCCGAAGCGGTCCAGGCTTTGCTGCAGACGTTCGATCTCGATTAAATCCGTTCCTACTCCAACAACCATTCGGCTTCCCCTGCGATTCGGTCCATCTTTGCCGTCTCAGCCACCAATGGTAACCACCGGTCACCCTTTCGAGCACGATAGGAACTCTCCATCGTCATATGACCACCGTGCGACGTCTGTAGGTTGCGACTATCACGCTTGCAGCGATCCTCTCCGATGAACAGTCTAACGGCAGAAGTTTCCCGCCCGGCGGCCACATAATACGATGCAACTCCTTGATATTCAGGGCTTCAGTTACGAACAGCGGCATGGTCTGCTGCCCACCCTTACCTCGGCCCTGGCTGACTGTGGCGGCTGGGTACTCTGCCGCAAGACGCTTTCGCCCAGCATGATGGAGATTCGTCTCGAAATCCAGCTTCGCTCCATCGTCGATCTGTATGCTTCTATCGTATCCTCCGGCCTTGAGCTGACACGGGCCGGCCACCTTGCGCTCACCGATCTGTGCACCTGTCGCAAGAATCTTGCCACTCCCGCGGATATAGGACAGGTGGTCACCATTCGTCTCGAAATCAGTTTCCTCGAAGAGGTAACCCTGCACTCACTGCTGATGACCGGTTGTATTCCGGCTTGAGTGCCTTATCGGGCTCTCGTGGTTATCGACGATTGCCCCAGCAAGACCACGGTCCGCTTATGAAGCAAGCTATCCGAATCGCCGATCACCAGAACTCCCGGTTGCCGGTGGCCGTGCGTAAATATAAGCCTCAGCTCGGTGGCGTCCTTCGCCACTTTGAAGACCGGCTGGCTGATCACGGAATCTCCTGCGGCCACCCGGGCCGTCAGACGCACCCCCGAAACGCTTGTCGATTCAGCCCACTCGCGCCCCTGTGCGTCGGCAAGATACGCCTGAATCAGCCCCTCACTTTGCGTCTTTTTCTTGCCATGGTTTGAAATTCGTACCGATACTCGGATGAGGCGACTGCCGTCCTGAATCAGATACCCCGGCAACTCCTGTACCCCTGTTACTGCGAAACACATCTCATCGAAGCACTGGTCCTTCCCGAGAGCAACGACCTTCTGTGGCTTGGCCAGCGAAACCGTCACCAGAACAGCCATATAAAGCGCCCAGACAGCAATGATCCACAACGAATGCCGCACCGCTTTCGCATGTTCGTGCCGCAGCAGAGAGATGGTAATTCCTACTGCGCCGACCGCCGTCCAACCCACCAGTACAAGCAGCAGCAACTCCCGAAAATTCATCCCAGACCTCTACTCACGATAAACTTCATAGTAACTACATGGCACCCATCATTCTCGCGCAGGACCTCAGCAAGACCTATCGCTCCGGAAAACTCGCAGTCGCGGCGCTCCGCAAAGTCAGCTTTGCCATCGAGCCTGGCGAATTTGTCGCCATCGTAGGGCCTTCGGGCTCGGGCAAATCGACGCTCTTTTATATTCTCGGCGGATTGACCCACGCGACCAGCGGCTCAGTCTGCATCGACGGCGTAGACTTCGCCACCCTCGACGACGCCGAGCGCACCAAGATGCGGCGCGCCAAGATCGGTTTCGTCTTCCAGCGCTTTAATCTTCTGCCTACGCTGTCGGCCATCGGCAATATCGAGATCGCGCACGACATCGCCAATCTTGGCTCTCCAAAAAAGGAGATCGACAAGCCGCTGCTCGACCAACTCACTCACATGCTGGGCATTGAGGGCAGGCTCGACCATCGGCCCAATGAGCTCTCAGGCGGCGAGCAGCAGCGCGTGGCCATCGCGCGGGCGCTGATTACACGGCCCGCCATCGTTCTCGCCGATGAGCCCACCGGCAACCTCGACACCAAAAATTCAGACGCTGTTCTCGGCATGCTGCGCAAATCCAGCCGCGATCTCAAGCAGACGGTCCTGATGATTACGCACAATAACGAGGCCGCCCAGATCGCTGACCGTATTCTGCACATGCGCGACGGCGAAATCACGCACATCGAACAGGGCAGGGGATAGGCCTGGTTTCCGCTATCTGACGCCGGTTCTCGTTCCACGCGGGTAAGAGTCTGTCATCCGGGCGTTGTCAAAGCCGTTTCGACCGAACTGATAAGGACACGCATGCCCTGGTACGAACTTGAATCCGCCGCTGATCCCCGCCTCGACGAGCTGGCCCGGCAATATAAACTTCACCCTCTGCATATCGAGGATTGCCGCAGCGACAATGAAGGCGTCAAGGTCGACACCGCACCGCACTATACCTTCGCGGTCTTCAAACCGGTCCATCTCGATGGCAACCCCTCCGCGCCTGCGTTTGCCGCCATCGATCTTTTCGCCGGCAAGGACTTTTTCATCACCATCGCAGACCCGAAATGCCCCTCGACCGCCGAGGCGCTGGCACGCGCCCGTCGCGATGGGTCCGACGACAATCCGGGTAAGCTCCTTTATCTCATCCTCGACACCATCGTCGATCTTTACTTTCCCGCCATCGACAACTTCGACGACCGCATCGACAACCTCGAAGACAAAGTCATCGATTCCCCCTCACCCGAGGTGCTGCAAAGCGTCTTCGCCATCAAGCGCGAACTGATCGATCTTCGCCGCGTCCTCGTCAACACCCGCGATGCCTCGCTGCACCTTCAGCGCGATCCCGGCTCGATCATCGATGCCGAGCACCAGCCCTATGTCCGCGATATCTATGATCATGTGACCCGCCTGCTCGACTCTGTTGAAACGCAGCGCGACCTGCTCAACAACACGCTCGATATCTATCTATCGAGCGTTGCCAACCGCACCAATGAAGTGATGAAGGTACTCACCGTCCTTGGCACGATCGCTCTTCCTGTCCTTGCCATCTCCGGCATCTATGGCATGAACCTCAAGGGGTTGCCGCTTCAGGACTCTCCCCATGGCGCATTTTATGTTGGTGGAATCACGCTCCTCTGCACTGCCTTGCTTCTGATCATTCTTCGCAAGTTGAAGTGGCTTTGACACCTCATCACCAAAAGAGCGATTCGCTTTTCACAGAATGAAAATCCAGCCTGACTGAGCGGCGCAGGTGTTCGCGAAGGCCATTTTTCGCATCTCTCCTTATAGAAAGATCGCGAACCGCCAAGGAGATTTTTGTCATGACCGATTACCGTGTAGCAAAAGGTGAAGCTCAGGAAGATCAGATCACCGCCTCGATTGAGAAGTTCACCGCCCAGGTTCCATCCAGTGTTTATCTCGCGCTGGCCCTGGGCTCAATGGCAGTTTCGCTTGGCTTTTCAGCAGCGAAGAAACCTCATAACGCGCTCTTCGTTGGGCAGTGGGCAGCGCCGTTCCTGCTCATCGGCGTTTACAACAAGCTCGTCAAGATCCACGGGTCGGACGGTACGAAAGCGAATTAGTTTCTCGGCTGCGTCCTCAGAGCAACACAGGCCCCGTTCAACCGAACGGGGCCTGTGCTGCGCGAGCGTTATGCGGTTCCACCGACCGGTACAAAGCCTTTTTCGTCATCTTCCCAGATGCGCACCTCACCCGTGCCAATCTCGTACACCCATGCGGAGATGGTCAATTCTCCGCGCGCGATGGCCGCGGCGACCGAGGGGTGCGTTCGCAGATGCTGTATCTGGAACAGGACGTTCTGCTCCGTCACACGCCGCATCAATACCGCCGCTGATTCATGCTTCTCCCCAAGGGCTTCGGCCACGCTCCTGGCTGCCGTGGCGTTCTTCAGCCAATTTGAGACCGCCGGCAGGGAAGTAACACTCTCCGGCGCGAGCAGACCCTTCATTGCTCCGCAATCAGCGTGGCCACAGACGACGATATGCCTCACCTTCAGCAGGCTCACCGCGTACTCGACGACGGCGCTGACTCCGCCCATCATCTCGCCATAGGCCGGAATCAGGTTGCCGATGTTGCGCAGCACGAATATTTCACCCGGTTTCGATTGGGTGATCAGCTCGGGATCGATCCGGGAGTCGGCGCAGGCAATGAATAGTGTATGCGGCTCCTGCGGCTCGCTCGCCGCTTTGCGGTACACCTCAGCTTGTTCCGGGTAAACTTCGGTCTGAAACCGGCGAATTCCCGCCTTCAACTGCTCAAGCACGTCCTGCATAGATCCCCTTTTCTTCGTTGTTAGCTTCCGCTTGTTAGGCTTCGCGCCACTTGATGTTGCAGCCCAGGCTGGTGCGCTGATTGGTGTCGGGACGCTTGCCCGCGAGGACAGCGTCGATTGCCTGGCGCAAATCCTTACCTGTCACCGGGATGTCGTTGCCGAACTCTCCACGGCGGGGTCGGCTATCGTCCAGTTGTCCGCGGTAGACGAGCTTCATCCCGGCATCGAAGAGGAAGAAGTCGGGAGTGCAGGCAGCGTCGTAAGACCGCGCGACCTCCTGGGTTTCATCGAAGAGATAAGGGAAGCGAAAGTCGAGGCGCTGAGCCTGGGCCTTCATCTCCTCCGGCCCATCCTGCGGGTAGGCGACCGCATCGTTGGAGGAGATGGCGGCTATGCCGATCTTCCCCTCGTAGTCGCGGCCAATCCGGGCTAACTCTGATTCCACATGCTTTACATAGGGACAGTGGACACAGATGAACATCACAAGCAGCCCGTTTCTGGCCACGTCATCGCGGCCAACGGCCTTGCCAGTCACCACATCCGGCAGCTCAAAGGCTGGCGCTACTGTTCCCAACTCGACCATCGCCGATTGTGTCTTGGACATATTGAATCCTCTCCACCATCATATTCATTCAGCTTTCCGGAGACATCTTTTCTGTTTTATAAGGAATTTTTGAGCTTACGGGGGGCACTTCCCGTGGATGAGAGGTGAGGCTTTGCCAACCCGGTCTTAGCGCGTCCAGTAATGTCCCTGTTTTCCCACTTTTCCTCCCTTATCCACATTCCCTGCACCACTCCTGCGCCTTGCTCCTCCGCCATGCGCGGCATACCTTCAAAAAGTGCCTATTCATCACCTCGTAATGTCCGCATCCGCTGTGCCTTTCCGGCGACTTCCACAGCCAAATCCCTGATTTCCAACCCCCGTTTTCGTGAATGGCCGATAAACAGGGGTATTTGCACAGACAACACAACAGGTTGTGCTTTATACTTGACAGACCCTACAGACGGCGGTACTTTTGCCATTGCGCCGCTCCAGAACATTCGGTTCCGGTTCCCAGTTTTAGCTCTGCTTCGACGCCGCCGGAGCTGGTTGCCCCGGATTCATATCCCGTGCCGACAGGGCCATTTTTCACCCCGCTCGCGATAGTACGCGCCGTGAGCCAGAAGCTAAGTTTAATCATCGAATTAGAAGGAGCAACATCCCATGGCCACTATCCCCACCCAGCCCGCCAAGACCTCCAAGAACACCGCCCCTGCTCCGTCTCAGGCGTCCGCCAAATCCAGCTCCAAGGCTCCGGGATTGTCCTTCAGCCGCCACTTCACCAAGCCCGGCGTCTCGCCCTTCGACGAGATCACCTGGGAGTTCCGCGACGCCATCATTCAGGACTTCAAGGGCAAAATCATCTTCGAGCAGAAGAACGTCGAGGTTCCCGCCGACTGGTCGATGACCGCCACCAACATCGTGGCCTCCAAATACCTCCACGGCCTCAACGGCACCCAGGAGCGCGAGTCTGGTGTTCGCGCCCTCATCACCCGCGTCGCCGAATCCATCCGCGACTGGGGCATCCGCGACGGCTACTTCGCCACATCCGAAGATGCAGACACCTTCTTCGCCGAGCTCTCCCACCTGCTCCTCAACCAGAAGGTGGCCTTCAACTCGCCGGTCTGGTTCAACGTAGGCTGCGACCGCCTAGAGCCCAACTCCGACGCCCAGAACTGGCACTGGAACTCCACCACCGGCAAGGTCGAGTTCTCCGTCACCGGCTACACCCGTCCGCAGTGCTCTGCCTGCTTCATCAACTCGGTGAATGACTCGCTCGACAGCATCCTCACCCTGGCTAAGACCGAGGGCATGCTCTTCAAGTGGGGCTCGGGCGCAGGCTCGAACCTGAGCAGCATTCGTGGCAGCATGGAGACGCTCTCAGGCGGCGGAACCGCCAGCGGCCCGCTCAGCTTCATGCGTGGCTTCGATGCCTTCGCCGGTGTCATCAAATCCGGTGGCAAGACCCGCCGCGCCGCCAAGATGGTCATCCTCAACGTCGACCATCCTGACATCAACGACTTCATCCAGTGCAAAGTGAGCGAAGAGAAGAAAGCCTGGACCCTCGTGCAGGCTGGCTACGACGGCAGCGGCCCCGACTCCGAGGCCTACAGCAGCATCTTCTTCCAGAACGCCAACAACTCCGTCCGCGTCAATGACGAGTTCATGCAGGCCGTCGAAGCCGATGGCACCTTCACCACCAAGACCGTCAAGGACCACAAGCCGGTCAAGGAATACCGTGCCCGCGACATCATGCACAACATCGCCGAAGCCACCTGGCAGTGCGGCGATCCCGGCATGCAGTACGACACCACGATCAATCGCTGGCACACCAGCAAGAACACCGCCCGCATCAACGCGAGCAATCCTTGCAGCGAGTACATGTTCCTCGACGACTCCGCCTGCAACCTGGCCAGCTTCAATCTGCTGAAGTTCCTCACCCCCGGCGGCCAGTTCGACATTCCCGCTTACCGCCACGCCATCGGCATCCTCACCACCGCGATGGAGATCATCGTCGACGCCGCCGGCTACCCCACCGAGCAGATCTCGAAGAACTCGCACGATTACCGCCCCCTCGGTCTCGGCTATGCGAACCTCGGCGCGCTCCTGATGGCCTTCGGCCTGCCCTACGACTCTGACGCTGGCCGCGATTTCGCCGCCGTCCTCACCGCCATCCTCTGCGGCGACGCTTACTGGCAGTCCTCGCGCATCGCCGAAACCTGCCCCGCCCTCGGTGCCGCCACCCCGCTCACCCAGCAGGCCGAGATCGCTGGCGGAGCCTGCCCCGGCTTCTACGTCAACCGCGAGCCCTTCCTCGACGTCATCCGCATGCACCGCGCCGAAGTCAACAACATCGGCAAGTCCAGGCAGTCCGCCGAGCCATTCTTCGTCCCCCAGCTCGACCAGCTCATCGAAGCCAGCCGCCACGCCTGGGACGGCGCGCTCGCCCACGGCGAAAAGCACGGCTACCGCAACTCGCAGGTCACCGTCCTCGCCCCCACCGGCACCATCGGCTTCATGATGGACTGCGACACCACCGGCATCGAGCCGGACCTCGCCCTCGTCAAGTACAAGAAGCTCGTCGGCGGCGGCATGATCAAGATCGTCAACAACACCGTCCCCTCGGCGCTCATCAAGCTCGGCTACAACGAGGCTGAGGTCAACGCCATCGTCAGCTACATCGACGCCACCGGCACCATCGAAGGCGCTCCCGCCATCAAGCCCGAGCACCTCGCCTGCTTCGACTGCTCCTTCAAGCCATCCAAGGGCACGCGCAGCATCCATTACATGGGCCACATCAAAATGATGGCCGCCACGCAGCCCTTCCTCTCCGGAGCCATCTCCAAAACCGTCAACCTCCCGCAGGACGCGTCGGTCGATGACATCGCCGAAGCCTACCTCGAAGCCTGGCGTCAGGGCCTCAAGGCCGTAGCCATCTACCGCGACAACTCCAAGGGTTCGCAGCCGCTCAACGTCTCCGCCAGCGATGGCAAGGCGCAGAAGCAAACCTCCGCCGTATCACCCGCTGCCGCAGGCTCGGTCGAAATTGCGGAGGCCGTCATCGCCGCCAAGGCCGCTGCTCAGGCCCGCATCACGGCACTCGAAACCCAGCTCAAGACCATCACGGACGCCGCCCTGCAGAACTCCGACTCGGTCGACGCGCAGTCTCCACCCCGCGCCGTCCGTCACCGTCTGCCCGCCGAGCGCGCCTCGGTCACGCACAAGTTCGGCCTCTCCGGACACGAGGGCTACATCACCGTCGGCCTCTACCCCAACGGCCAGCCTGGCGAAATCTTCATCCGCATGGCCAAAGAGGGAAGTACCGTCTCCGGCCTCATGGACAGCTTCGCCACTGCCATCTCGCTTGCTCTCCAGCACGGCGTGCCGCTCAAGGTGCTCTGCGAGAAGTTCGCCCACACCCGCTTCGAGCCCAGCGGCTGGACCGGCAATCCCGAAATCGGCTACGCCAAGTCCATCATGGATTACATCTTCCGCTGGATCCAGATCCGCTTCCTCAGCGGCCATCAGTTCGACCTCTTCGCCGGCCTCGCCCCACAGACCGAGGGCAGCATCCCGGTCGAAGGCACCGTCAACAGCCCAGGCAACGTCATCCTCCCCGGTCTCAACGCCTCCGCCCAAACCGGCTATAGCGCCGACCCTTTGTTGTCATCCCGCAGCGCAGCGGAGGGATCTGCGTCTAATTCCGCCGAAGACTTCTACACCACCACCCCGCCGCAGCAGGGAATCGCCCCCGACGCCAACGGTTCGTCGTCCTCCAGCGGTTCTTCTTTGTCATCCGGTAGTTCTTCGTTGTCATCCTTCGGCGAAGCCGGAGGATCTGCGTCTGACTTCCCCACCACGGAAGACCGTGGCATCTACCACGCAGCCGACGCCATGAAGTCGATGTACGACATGGGCGACGCACCCTCCTGCGCCACCTGCGGAGCCATCATGACCAGAAGCGGCTCCTGCTACCGCTGCATGTCCTGCGGTAGCACCAGCGGCTGCAGCTAGCTAGAGGGGCTAGTATTCGATCACATCATGCACCTACACGACACCTCCTTGAGCGCTTCACTTTCAAGGACAGAAGCTCAAGGATAGGGCGCGCCCTCTGGGTGTACGAGAAAGGCCGTGCTCCCAGAGCATCAAAGAATTTGGACGGTGAATGTGTTAAGCGTGGCTACTTCGCTGGAGCAAGCAGTGGCGAGACTGAACAAGAAATTGACGAAAGATTCAATATTGAATATGAAGTACCTTTCAATAGAATCTTGCCTGCAATAGACGCCAATCTTCACATCTTCGACAGCAAAGAAATCCGAGAGATTGCTGCTCGTTATGTGTCGCACATTTTCCATCGAACACTCGCACGACGCAATGGCGGTGAGGATTTGATGGGCGAAATGCTCTCTGAATACGTTTCAATTGCCACAGATCCTGGGAAGCTTCGCGGATATACAGCAAAAATCAGTGCGATTGCCCGTAGACCGGTAGCATTGGCCGAGGTACAAGCTGCTCTCCTGCGAAGCGCTGAACAATTATCGACCGAAAGTGCCTTTCGATCCCAATATGTAAACGACATTGACCGGGCGACCTGCTCGCTGGCGTTAAAACTGATTGATCTGAAGTGGTCAACCATTCGCTCCAACGTCTCTGAGAGTTTTGTTATCTCGGATACTCCGATAGTGTCGATTGCTAAAGATCGCTTTGGAAAAGTGAGCTATGGAGAAGGTATTAACAAGCCAATGGCGCAGTGGTTTCTGCCAATCTCTCATCATCGTGTTGTTAGGATCTCCCACAATGCGGCAAACGGCGAATTTGCCGATGAAAACCTAGTTCGAGAACTTAATGCGGCGCAGATCGTAACTATGTCTAGCCGTATTTATGGTCGGAATCACTCTCAGTGGATTGACGAAAAAGTGCAAACTTACGGAGGTATTTACAAATTTCATCGAGATGTTTTCAAAGGCGCGGCCTTTGACCTTAACGAGAGGTTCTTTGAATTCTGACATTGGGCGGGTGGCCCATACATCGGGTCCCCAGCCTTCGCGCTTTTGCGAAGGGTGGGGGATGTAAATATTCATTCACTGTATAGTTTGATCGATCAGAGTGCTAACTCTCTATCCATGCCGCTTCAGAAACCGCCTTGCTTAAGGGCACGGCTTCAGCCGTGCCACCACCCTCCCCCAGTCAAGGGGCTTTAGCCCCTGAGGTACGCTTTTTCGATGGCAACTATAACCCGAGCAATTAGCATCAAGCAGCCGTTTGTCGAACAAATTCTCCGCGGCACCAAACGTTACGAGTACCGTTCTGTCCCAACAAACATCCGCGAACGTGTCTACCTGTATGCGTCTCTCAAGCCTCGTTTGGAAAATAAACATTGGCGTGGAATGAATAAATCTGCGGACGAACTGCCAAAAGGCAAGATAGTCGGCAGCGTTGAAATCGCTGATTGCCGAAAGCGTGGCCCTAAAGATTTCGTCTACAAGCTGGCGAATCCGAAGCGGCTAAGAGTGCATCTCCTGCCAAAGAATCATCCAGCTCCCATCTTCTGGCGTCCGCAGTTCTAACTGGAAACCTAAACCAGACAACGTCAGACGTATCCATGCGAACGAAGCCCCCGAAGTACGCCCGCTACAATTCCCGTATGGCGATTCCCAGCAGAGCATCCCGCTCCGGCAAGAACGCCTTTGACTCAGCGAAGATTGCCCTCAGGGGCTAAAGCCCCTTATAAGCGATCCCTTACGACACGGCTGAAGCCGTGTCCTTAAGCAGAACCCTTTGTTCTTCTGAAGCCTGTAGAGCCCCCGAAGTACGCACCGTTACAATCGCCGTATGGCGATTCCCAGCAGAGCATCACGCCCCGGCACCTTCTTCGTCACCAGCGGAACCTACAACCGCCGCCGCCTCTTCCAGGTCGAACGCAACGCCGAACTTCTCGTCGAAACCCTCCAGCACTACCGGGCCGAAGGACACTACAAACTACACGCCTTCGTCGTTATGCCCGACCACCTCCACCTGCTTCTCACTCCGCAGGAGACTCTCGAACGAGCCGTCGGACTCATCAAGGGAGGCTTCTCCCACCGCCTCGCCTCCAAACTCCCCGTCTGGCAACGAGGCTTCACCGACCACCGCATCCGCGACGCAGAAGACTACAGCATCCGCCATCGTTACATTCATCAGAACCCAGTCACTGCGCGTCTCTGCGAACAGCCCGAGGCGTATCGTTTTTCCTCCGCTCATTCGGCGCTGCGACTCGACGCCTACTCCGCCGTTGAAGAAGCCGGAACCGTACCTCAGGGGCTAAAGCCCCATGAATCCTGAAACAGCTCTGGCACGGCTAAAGCCGTGCCCTTAAGCAGGACAAGAAACAAGACAAGGCCGAAGCCCAACTGCGTCAATACCACCTCCTGCGTCGCGTGCTAATCTTTCCCGCATGAGGTGTCACTATGTCAGAGCAAAACAAGGCCCTCGCAAGACGCTGGTTTGAAGAAGTCTGGAATCAAGGCAGCGAATCGACCATCGACGAACTCTTCCATCCGCAGGGCAAAGCCTACGGTTTTCCCGAACCCGAATCTGTCCTCATCGGCCCGGAAGGCTTCAAAACCATCCACCGTCAGTTCCACAAGGCCTTCGGAGATATCCACATCGACATCGACGATCTCCTCTCCGAGGGAGACCGCGTCGCCATCCGATGGACCTGCACGATGATCCACAACGGCGACGGCCTCGGCTTTCCCGCCACCGGCAAAAAGGCCAACTTCTCCGGCTCCTCCTTCATCAACTGCCGCGACGGCAAATTGACCGAGGGCTGGAACTTCATGGACCTCACCAAAATGACCCTCCAGCTTCAGAACAAATAAGGACCGGCTACCAGCCGGACTCAAGGCACCCCCTATTGACTCGATTGCTACAATTAAGCAAGAGATCGAAGGATGGCTGCACGGCAACCCGCTGGTGTAGCGATTCCCTTTAATCGGACCTAAGTACTGAAGAGTGAAGACTTTGCGGACCAAAGTATCTAAAAAATCAATACTTTGGATCGAAGTCCAACCCTAAAGCATCTCTTTTGAAGACTTTGGGTACTTTAAGGGGGGAGGGGGCCTCCCCTGACGGCGTCTATCCCCGGTCGCTATAATGAAATATAGCCCCGCTAAAACTAAGAGCGATGCAGGCCACTGCCACGGTGAAAACCTTTAGGGAGAAATGATTACAACCTCTCAACATCCTCTTGAAAAGATCCTCGCAAGCCGAATCGCCATCATCGATGGAGCGATGGGCACGACGATCCGCACCTACGGCATGACCGAGGCCGACATCCGCGCGGAACGTTTCGAAAACTCGGCCAAGGACCTGCTGAACAACGGCGACCTCTTCTCGCTTACGCAGCCGAAGATGATCTGCGACATTCATCGCCGCTTTCTCGAAGCTGGCGCGGACATCATCGAGACCAACACCTTCGGCGCGACCAGCATCACCCAAAGCGAGTTCTTCGTGGACGATCCGCGCGAACACGGCGGCCGCAAAGATCCCGAGTTCTACCAGAAGATCATCGAAGATGCTTCCCTCAATGATCTCGCCTGGGAGATTAATGAGCAATCGGCGCGGCAATGTCGCGAATGGGCCGATCGTGTAGGAAGCGAAACCGGACGTCAGCGATTCGTCGCGGGAGCGATTGGTCCAATGACCGTATCTCTCTCGAACTCGCCCGATGCCGACGATGCAGGCTTCCGAGTCGTCACCTTCGATCAGGTCAAGGCCGCTTACACGCAACAGGTGCGCGCGCTTATCGCGGGCGGTTCGGACCTGCTGCTGGTCGAGACCATCTTCGACTCGCTGAACGCCAAGGCAGCGCTTGTCGCCATTCGCGAGGTCTTCGATCAGGATAAGAAGGAACTGCCGGTGATGATCTCGGCAGCGGTTGGACGAGGCGGCGAGACGCTGATCTCAGCGCAGACTACTGAGGCGTTCTGGAACGCGGTGAAGCATGTGAAGCCTCTGTCAGTCGGGCTCAACTGCTCGCTCGGCCCCGACCTGATGTATCCATTTCTGGAGGAGCTTTCGGAGAAGGCGAACGTGGCGATCTCATGCTACCCGAACGCCGGTCTGCCGAATCCGCTCTCAGAGACCGGGTTCGATCTCGGTCCCGATGACATGGCGCGTTATCTGGGAGACTTCGCGCGAGGAGGGCTGATCAATATCGCTGGCGGCTGCTGCGGCAACACGCCCGAGCACATCGCGGCCATCGCCAGGGCGCTCGAGGGCAAGGCACCGCGAAGACTCGGCCAGATCGAGGTAGCAGCGTGAGCGAAGTCGCAGAGATAAAGCCGCTCCGTCTATCGGGATCGCAGCCATTTACGCAGCAGCAAGGTGTCTACATCATGCTCGGCGAGCGAACCAATGTGGCCGGTTCGCCCAAGTTCGCCAAGCTCATTAAGGCTGGCAAATACGAGGAAGCCGTAAGCGTGGCCCGGCAGCAAGTCGAGAATGGCGCGAACGTCCTCGACATCTGCATGGACGAGGGCATGATCGACGGCGTTGCGGCGATGACACGCTACCTGCAATTGCTGGCGAGCGAGCCTGAGGTTGCCAAGGTGCCCTTCATGGTGGACTCCTCGAAGTGGGAGGTCATCGAAGCCGGGCTGAAGTGCCTGCAGGGCAAAGGCATTGTGAATTCGATCTCGCTGAAAGAAGGCGAGGAGAAGTTTCGTCAGAACGCGGCCACGGTGCTGAAATACGGCGCGGCGGCAGTTGTGATGGCCTTCGACGAGCAAGGACAGGCTGCGACCTACGAAGACAAGATTCGCATCTGTGAGCGTGCCTACCGGATATTGGTCGATGAGGTCGGTTTTCCGCCCGAAGACATCATCTTCGATCCGAACATCCTTACTGTCGCCACCGGCATGGAGGAGCACAACAACTACGCGCTCGACTTCATCAACGCCACGCGCTGGATCAAGGCAAATCTGCCGCACGCGAAGGTAAGCGGCGGCGTCTCCAACATCTCGTTCAGCTTTCGCGGCAATAACAAGGTCCGCGAGGCCATGCACTCCGCCTTTTTGTACCACGCGATTGCGGCGGGCATGGACATGGGCATCGTCAATGCCGGGATGCTCGAGGTGTACGAGGAGATCGAGCCCGAGTTGAAGGTGCTGGTCGAAGACGTGCTGCTGAACCGCCGTCCCGACGCGACCGAACGTCTGGTGGACTTCGGCGAAACGCTGAAACACATTGGCGCAGCCGTGAGCGAAAAGAAGGCGGAGGAGTGGCGCAACGGCACGGTCGAAGAGCGCCTCTCTCATGCATTGGTCAAGGGAATAGACACATACATCGAGATCGATGCGGAGGAGGCCCGCGTCAAGCTGGGGCGACCTCTGCTGGTAATCGAAGGCCCGCTGATGGACGGCATGGGCGTGGTCGGCGATCTGTTCGGAGCCGGAAAGATGTTCCTGCCTCAGGTGGTGAAGTCCGCGCGGGTGATGAAGAAGGCGGTGGCCCATTTGACGCCGTTCATGGAGGCGGAGAAGGCGGCGATGGTCGCGGCTGGCCAGGAGGTCAAGGCGCAGGGAAAGATCGTGCTCGCTACCGTAAAAGGCGATGTGCACGACATTGGCAAGAACATCGTCGGTGTTGTTCTCGCCTGCAATAACTACGAGGTCATCGACATGGGAGTGATGGTCCCGTGCGAAAAGATCCTCGAACGCGCCAGGGCGGAGAAGGCGGACATGATCGGCCTCAGCGGCCTGATTACGCCGTCGCTCGACGAGATGGTGCATGTGGCTAAGGAGATGGAGCGTCAGGGATTCAAGTTGCCGCTTCTCATCGGCGGGGCGACCACGACCCGGACACACACGGCAGTCAAGATTGCGCCGCACTATAGTGAGCCGGTGGTGCATGTGCTCGATGCCAGCCGTGCCGTGCCTGTGACGACTAGCCTTCTCAGCGACGAATCGAAGCCCGAGTTTGTGGCGAAGCATCGAGCTGAATACGAGGCGCTGCGTAAGGCCCACTCCGCGCCGAAGCAGAAGGTCGTCTCCCTTGAGACCGCTCGCGCACGGCGGACTCCGATCGAGTGGCGTGCCGAGGACCTGCCCGTGCCTGCGTTTACCGGCGTGCGCGTGCTGGACAACTTTCCTTTGGCAACGCTCCGCGAGTTCATCGACTGGTCGCCGCTCTTCCACACCTGGGGGTTGAAGGGCGTTTACCCCCGCATTCTTGAGCATGAGGCGCAAGGTGAGCAGGCGCGCCAGATATTTAAGGACGCCAACCTCATGCTGGACCACATGATTGAAGGGAGCCTGATCACAGCGCGTGGCGTATACGGCTTCTTTCCCGCAAGTGCGGTGGGCGATGATATCGAACTGTACACGGACGATACACGCTCGGAGGTGCTGGAGAGATTCCACTTTCTTCGGCAGCAGGCGAACAGGGAAGGCAGCGAGCCGTGCCGATCGCTCGGAGACTTTGTTGCGCCGAAGGAGACGGGGCTGCCTGATACCATCGGTGCTTTTGCGGTGACCAGCGGGATTGGACTGAAGGAGCTGTGCGACCAGTTCAGGGCCGATAACGACGATTACAACGCAATCATGGCGGAGGCCGTCGGCGACCGCCTCGCTGAAGCTTTCGCCGAATGCCTGCACAAGCGGGTGCGTGACGAGTGGGGCTATGGCCTTACCGAAGGCCTGAGTAATGAGGACTTCATTCACGAGAAGTATCGCGGTATCAGGCCAGCTCCGGGTTATCCGGCGTGTCCAGACCATACGGAGAAGGGCACGATCTGGAAATTGCTCGACGTGCAGGCGAACACGGGAATGCTGATTACGGAGTCGTTTGCGATGTGGCCTGGTTCGAGCGTGAGCGGGCTCTATTTCGCCCACCCGGAATCACGCTATTTCTCGCTCGGCAAGATCGACCGCGATCAGGTCGCCGACTATAGCGAACGCAAGGGAATGAGCGTGGCAGAGGTCGAGCGATGGCTCGGGCAGAACCTGAACTACGATCCAGCGGAATAGCGCTGGATTGGCAGCCGCGGGTGCTGGTTAAGGCGTTGGGAATCGCTCTGAACCTTCGACGGTGAAGCTGATTCCGTACTACACATGAGTCAGCCTCCATGCGGGTCTGGATCGCGTACAAAGAGAATTGGTTCTTACTCGTGTGAGAGTGGACCGGTTACCAGACCCGGCAGCTGTTGACCGGAACCATGGGCGAGCCTTTTTTGCAGCCGAAGGCTTCAGCGAAGCCGGGCTGGTTGACGATGGCTCCGTTAGCACGGAAGTGGTCGGGCGAGTGGGGGTCGCTGAGGACTTGCGCGCGGACGTTCTCCGGGCGTGAGTTCTCGCACCAGTTCTGTGCGTACGCAATGTAGAAGCGTTGCGGTGAGGTGTAGCCGTCCTTCTTTGCCTGAAGATCGACGCCCTCCTTCTTCGCGCGTTCGAGATAGGCCATGTAGGCGAGCACCAGGCCGCCATTGTCGGCCGTGTTTTCGCCGAGGGTCAGCTTGCCGTTTACCTTCACATCATCGACGGCGGTGAAGCTGCTGTACTCATTGTCGAGACAGTCGGTGCGGGACTCGAAGTTCTTCGCGTCCTCTGGTGTCCACCAGTCGGTGAGATTGCCCTTGCCGTCGAACTTGCGGCCCTGGTCGTCGAAGCCGTGGGTCAGCTCGTGGCCGATGACGGCGCCGATGTGGCCGTAGTTGACGGCGTCGTCTTCTTTGGAATCGTAGAAGGCAGGTTGAAGAATACCGGCGGGGAAGTTGATGTTGTTCATGCTGGGATCGTAGTAGGCGTTGACGGTGGGAGGCGTCATCTGCCACTCCAGCGGATCGACAGGCTTGCCGATCTTGTTGAGTTCGCGGTCGTTTTCAAATCCGTTTGCACGGAGCGAGTTGCCAAGGGCGTCGTCGGGTTTGACCACGAGCTTGCTGTAGTCGCGCCACTTTTCCGGGTAGCCGATTTTGTTGGCTACGAGGTGCAGCTTCTGCTTGGCACGAGTCTTGGTTTCGGGGGACATCCAGCTGATCTGGTCGATGTCGTTGGACATGGCGGCCTCGATGTCATCAACCATCTGGAGCGTACGGGCTTTGCTGTCGCCGGCGAAGTAGTGCTGGACGTAGACCTTGCCGAGAGCCTCGCCAAGGGCGGCATCGACGGAGCTGGAGCAGCGCTTCCAGCGCGGGGCCTGCTCGGGCTGCCCGCGCAGCTTGCGGCCATAGAAGTCGAAGTTCTCCTGGTCGAATTGGCTGGGGAGCCGTCCGGCGACTGCGGTGAGCAGGTGATAGCGCATGTACGCCTTAAGCGTTTCCAGATCGTTGGAATGAAGCTGTTGCAGCAGAACGGGGAAGAACTGCGGGGTGGAGTTGTTGATCTCGCTGACCCGCGGAGAGTCGATGGCTTCTTCGAACGCGCCGAAGTTGATGCCGTGAATGCTGGCCTCGAAGGTTGCGATGGGTTGAAGATGATAGGTCTTCTCGGGGTCGCGCATCTCGGTTACGCTCATGGAGCCTTTGGCCAGCGCGGTCTCGAACGCCATGATCGAGGCCGCGTCTTTTTGCGCCTGTTCCGGCGTGCTGCCCGCGAGGGTCAACATCCTGGCGACGTGGTCGACGTACTGCTGACGGATGGACTCGTCCTTTGCGCCGGTGCGGAGGTAGTAGTCCTTTTCAGGGAGGCCGAGGCCATCCTGCGCGATGACGGCGATCTGTTTGGTGGCGTCTTTGAGGTCTTGCTGCTCGCCATAACCGAAGAAGACATCGATGCCCATGCGCTGAAGTTTGCCGATGAGTGCGGGAAGCTGTGCCTTGGCGGTGATAGCGTCGATTTCGTCAAGCAGAGGCTGGACCGGGCCGAGTCCCTTGGCGTCGATGGCGGCGGTATCCATGCAAGCCTTATAGTAGTCACCGATCTTCTGCTCCTCGGGCGAGCGCGACGCTCCGCCAGTCGCGGCCTTGGTGAGGATGTTGCTCAGGCGCTGGGTGTTGACGTTGTAGAGGGCGTAGAAGCCATCGACGCCATCCTGATCTGGTGGAATGGGATGGTTGGCTGCGAACTTTCCACAGGCAAACTTGTAGAAGTCATCGCAGGGATTGACGCTGGCATCGATGGAGGTGGTATCGAAGCCGGGAATGGGAACGTAGATCTTGGCAGCTGGACTGGCTGCCGGCGCGGGCGCGGGTTGCTGGGCGAATCCGGCGGTGCATGTGATTGCCGCGATGACAGCAAAGGCTGCCTTAAGGTTCGGCTTACGGCTGAGGTTCGTCTTCGATCCATGCAACATGCAATTTCCTCCGGGCTTTCAATGCTTAGAGCGCTTCAGTCTTTGTACCACCAGTGGGAGCAGCCATTCCTCTAAATTCAGCATGAACGCGCTGACGTTGGCGGCTGGGATGCGTCTGTGAAAGAGTAGACCTACGCGGCGCTGTACAGGATAGATACGCGGACTCTGCCATGCCGGTTCCCGTCAGGACTTACGCGATCTCACGAACCCGTCAGCTTCTCCGGCTGATGCTGCTGGTTTTGCTGGCTTCAGTTCAGATGCCTGCGTGGGCGACTGGACCATCGCTTCGTATTCCTTTGGATTCGTTGGGATTTCAGCCGCAGTCGACGCAGTTTCTGCTGGCGGGCAGCTCGATGCTGACGGTGAACTACGTTGACAATCAGCATCTGCTCTTTACATTTGGGGTGCACCGGCTGATGCAGCGCATCGCCAACGATCCTCCGGACGACGAGGACCGAATGGTGGAGGCGGTACTGATCGAACTGCCCTCGGGCCGGGTGCTGGCGCGGACCGACTGGCGACTTCACGATAGTGGCCAGTATCTTTGGGGGCTCGGGCATGGACGGTTTCTGCTGCGCGTCCACGATACGCTGACCACGTTTGCGCCGATGGCGAACCTGGCTTCGGGACAGCCGTTTGCACAGCGGGGCTTCCTGACGACGGACCGAAGGATTGGCGCAGTGCTGCTGTCTCCGGAGTCGGACCTGATGATTGTCGAGACGGCGGAGCGTATGCCTCCGGTGCCTGCCCCGCGGCCGCCGCTCTTCGGACCGGCCCCGAAGCCCGCGCCGGACCCGGTCGGGAGGCCGGGCGATCCTGATCCGGTGGCGCTCAGTTTCTATCGATTGGCGATGCCGGGCCGCGGAGATGTGGTGCAGGCGACCTTGGCCGGAGTGGCCCATTCCTCCCACTTTGGCGATGTCGCGGCAATCGGGGCAGGCCACATCGGAGTGGTCGATGAGGGGCGGCAGGAGTGGGCCTTCGACTTTCGGCCATTTCACGGCAAAGCGAAAGAACTTGCGCCTTTTGGTTCCACCTGTGACCCGACACCGCGGTTTGTCAGCAGCAGCGAGTTCGTCGCGTTTGGCTGCCATGGCGGCCAGACGCCGATGGTTCTCGGCGGGTTCAACATGCGCGGTGAACAGATGTGGGAGCAGAACCTGTTTGGCGATTACGTGGGAACGTCGATGACGTTCGCTCCTGAGAGTGGACGGTTCGCGCTGGGGCGCGTTCTGGGTGAGGCCGCGACTGTCGATCTGGCGATTATTCCGGAGCAGGCGTACACGGCGCAGAACGTGGTCGTCTATCAGACAGAGAGCGGAAAGCAGCTGCTGCACGTTGACTGCTCGCCCATTGCACGCGCAGGGCAGAACTTCGCTTTGGCACCGGATGGAATGAGTCTGGCGGTCATCCGCGACGGCGCCATCGCTATCTATAACCTGCCGCCCCTCAGCAAAAAAGACCAGATTGAACTGAAAGAGGCGCGGGCGCTGGTGCCGGAGGAGAACATTCAGCCGATTGATTTTGCAGAGCCAACGTCGCCGTCGGCCACGACTGCGAGTTCATCTGCGGATGAACCCGCCGGGTCGAAGGCTGCTCCAGCAACCTCTGCGAATGTTCCGAAGACCACCAGCATCTCTTCGGCTGCACCCGCGCCTGTAGCTTCTCAGCCAGCGCCCAATGCCGCAGTTTCAGGGGATGCCGCGCCCGAGCAGCCGCGTAAGCCGCCTACGCTCTACACGTTGCCCGGAGACAAAGGGAATGATCAGGGGAATACCGCTGAAAGGGAGACAAAATAGAAGGGCTGGCTCCGGTCAATGCCGTAAGCCAGCCTTTGTGCAGATCCCTTGTCGTACGGTGAAGTTTAGGCAGCCTTGGCGGTCGCAACTGCCTTGACGCGAGCGTTGAGGCGGCTCTTGTAGCGGCTGGCGGTATTCTTATGCAGGACACCCTTCTGGACGCTCTTGTCGAGCACAGAAACGGTCGAGCGGTAGACATCGCCGATTGTCTTGGCGTCGCCCTTGGCGATGGCCTCGCGCAGGGTGCGCAGGGTGCCACGCAACTTGCTCTTGTTGGCGCGGTTGATCGTGGTCTTGGTTTCGGTCTGACGTGCGCGCTTCAACGAGGAAACATGATTTGCCATTACTGAACTCTTTTCTCTAACCCGATGTCTGTCGGGGAATTTTAGGATGCAGGCCGGAGGCTGGCTATAGACACAGCCCGACCCATCCCCTGCAATCTCTAAGTCTACGGAACTTGGGCAGGATGGTCAAGAATTCTCTGGCCCGCCTGCTGGTGGCTATCAACCTGGATCTCGACATGGCGTATGACCTTAGCCCAGCCCAGAAGATCGGGCCCGAGCGGGTTTAAGCTGTAGGGCGCTAAACCCTGAACAGCTGTTACTTACGCATTGGCCGATATGAAAGAGCTGGCAAAGCTTCGCAGTACGATAGAGAATTCTTTACCGAGCTCGTCACTACCGTCGAAACCTAGCGGTTTCCCTGGTCTTAGGGAATTCATCATTTGCCACTTGACTGTACCCCCGTCGCAGTTCTAGTCTGTGCCCATCTTCGACACACGATTGGCAACTTCAGCCATCCCGGTCTTAGCACCCAGCGCAGCCTACCGGGTTGTGTGCCTCTCCCAGCGTCACAACTTCTTCCACCCTCAAG
This sequence comes from Edaphobacter paludis, assembly GCF_039993895.1. Classification (NCBI taxonomy): domain Bacteria; kingdom Pseudomonadati; phylum Acidobacteriota; class Terriglobia; order Terriglobales; family Acidobacteriaceae; genus Edaphobacter; species Edaphobacter paludis. Next base: position 3,220,706 of record NZ_CP121194.1, on the reverse strand, counting down.
CATCAAATAACCAAGCAATCCCTGACGGAGGTCAGCGCTCCTCTTGATGAAAAAATCCCTGGAAATCACTCCCGGCATTGAGCCCCTTTATGGGACCCGCGACGAAAACCTCAGGCTGCTCGAAGATGGTCTTCATGTCACGATTGACCTTCGCTCTGACGCCATCCAGATAACCGGGGACGCTGTCAGTATCGATCGGGTCGAACGGATTTTCTTGGATTTTGATTCTCTCCGCAAATCGGGCATTAACCCTTCGAACGGCGAACTGAATGGCATGTTGAAGCTGGTCATTGCCGATCCGGCGGTTACATTGCGTTCGCTGGTCGACTCCAGCAAGCAGCGGTCTGCCGGCGTGAAACGGATGGTGCAGCCGCGCTCTCCGAATCAGCGGAAGTATGTCGAGGCCATCGAGCAGTGCGACATGACCTTTGGCCTGGGGCCCGCCGGTACGGGTAAGACGTACCTTGCGGTCGCGATGGCCGTCTCTGTGCTAATGTCGAAAAAAGTCAGCCGCATCGTTCTTGTTCGTCCTGCGGTGGAGGCCGGAGAGCGGCTGGGATTTCTTCCCGGCTCGTTGCAGGAAAAGGTCGATCCTTATCTGCGGCCGTTGTATGACGCGCTGTATGACCTGCTCGATCCGCTGAAGGTAGACAAGCTATTGGAGAGCAATGTCATCGAGGTCGCTCCGCTGGCCTTCATGCGTGGCCGCACGCTTAACGACGCTTTCATCATCATGGACGAGGCGCAGAACACGACCATGGAGCAGATGAAGATGTTCCTCACGCGTATGGGGAACAACTCGAAAGCTGTCATCACCGGCGACTTGACCCAGACCGACCTGCCGAATCCGAAGAAATCGGGGTTGCTGGAAGCGCTGCATGTTCTGGATGGCGTGGAGGGCATCCGCTTCTGCCACTTCGAGGATGTCGATGTGGTGCGGCACCAGCTTGTGCAGCGCATCGTTCGCGCCTACGACAGTTATGGCCGCGCGCAACAGCAACTGCCGTTACCTATCGGCGACGCCGCTCTCACAGAATCTACGGTTCCTCCGACAATCTCGGCCCAGCCTATAGCTAAGCCACAGTAGACGGAGTGTAGCCGTATTTGCGGTCAGGGCATGGTGTGCGAAGATGACTTTGCGCCATGCCCACACAATATCTGCGCTATTTGATTGGAACCGAACGCAGCGAGCGGGCCAATCGCCACCTCGCGATGGTTCTGGCTTTTGTTGCAGGTGCCACGGACGCGGGCGGTTATCTTGCGGTTCGGCATTACAGTTCTCACATGTCGGGCATCGTCTCTTCGATGGCGGACAACCTCGCACTGGGGGATATAGCTCTTCTGGTTGCGGGCTTCAGCGCCATGCTGGCGTTTCTGATTGGTGCTGCCTTCACGGCGATCGTTGTCAATTGGGGGCGGCGGCAAAGCATGCGTAGTGAGTATGTGTTTCCCCTCATTGTCGAGGCCATTTTGCTGGCCTGCTTTGGCCTGATGGGCGGTCTTTTTGAGCATCCGAACAGGGTATTGGTGTCGACGGTTACGCTTCTGCTGTGCTTCACCATGGGGTTGCAGAATGCCATTATTACCAAAATCTCGCACGCTGAGATTCGCACCACACATGTCACGGGTATCGTCACCGATATCGGCATCGAACTGGGCAAGCTGTTCTATTGGAACCGCTCCATGAGCCATCCGGGCAAGTCCATCGTGCGAGCGGACCGACAGAAGCTGGCGCTGCTGCTGTCGCTGATCGGCCTGTTCTTTGTTGGCGGGGCGATGGGGGCTCTGAGCTTCAGGCATGTGGGCTTTCTATTTTTCCTCCCCCTGGCTGCTCTGTTGCTGGTTCTGGTGGGCGTTCCCATGCTCGACGATTTGCGCAGAGCGCACTGAGCCGCTTTTTACGGTCGAGGGGAGAGGATGCGATACCATTATTAGCAGGGTCGTAACAGGCTCTGCTATTTTTCTTTCTTTACGATGATCAACATCGAACCCCCAAATACAGTCTCCCTCGTCGCCGCCGCGCTCTCGAAGAAGAAGTTCGGCTCCATGCGATTCCTGCGCCGTGCTGCCCTTGGCTGCGTGGTGCTGTTGATCGCCGGCGCCGGCATGGCACAGGCTCCTGTCTCCTCTACTGACTCAGCAAAATCGAAACCGGAATGGAAACTCTCATGGAGCGACGAGTTCAACGGTGCGAATGGCTCTGCTCCCGCCGCGGCGAAGTGGTCGTTTGAGACTGGCGGAAGCGGCAACGGCAATAACGAACTGGAGACTTACACCAAGCGCCCGGTCAACGTGCAACAGAACGACGGCAACCTTGTCATCACCGCGAGAAAAGAGGATTTCACCGGTGCCGACGGGATCGCGCGGCCCTATACCTCTGGACGTATTCGGACGAAGGGGTTGTTCTCGCAGGCCTATGGGCGCTTCGAGGCAAGTATCAAGCTGCCGCTGGGGAAGGGAATCTGGCCTGCCTTCTGGTTGCTGGGCAACGATATCGACTCTGTCGGCTGGCCAAAGGGCGGCGAGATCGACATTATGGAGAACATCGGCGAGCCTTCCACCATCTACAGCACCTTGCATGGGCCGGGCTATAGCGGTGCGCACGGCATCTCGGCGAAGTTTGCTCTGTCGACTGGCGAGGCCGTCAATACCGGCTTCCACCTTTACTCGGTGGAGTGGGCGCCGAAAGACATCAAGTTTTTTCTCGATAACAAACTTATCGCCGAGCGTACCCCAGCCGATCTTCCGCCGGGAACGGCGTGGGTCTACGATCATCCATTCTTCATCATCCTGAACGTCGCGGTGGGCGGATACTGGCCGGGAAACCCTGATGCAACCACGACCTTTCCGCAGAAGATGCTGGTTGACTATGTCCGCGTCTATAGCAGGACGGGGACCAGTGCGGAAGGAAAACAGACGAGATGATCAATATCGACTATCCCACGACTACTGAGCTTTCGAAGTCCGGTCTGTCGCGCTTCTTCAATCGCGCCAGCGAGGCAGTGGGCCTGCGCGGTGATGTCGATGTTCTGCTGGCTGACGACGCTACCCTGCGTCGTCTGAACAAGACCTTTCGTGGCAAGAACAAGGCCACGGATGTGCTGAGCTTTCCCGCAGCCGAAAATCCGTATGGCCATGCCGGCGATCTGGCGATCTCGCTCGACACTGCGGCACGGCAAGCTGCGGCGTTCGGACACACGCTGCGTGATGAGGTCCGCATTCTTCTTCTGCATGGACTGTTGCATCTCTCCGGTCTGGACCACGAAGTCGACAACGGCGAGATGGCCGCACGAGAGAGGGAATTGAGGCGGGAGCTGCGGCTGCCCGTCACTCTGATTGAGCGCGTGGCCGCAACGAAACCTGGGGCGAAAGGCAGGAGGAGCGCATGAGCCCTCTCTACTTTCTTATCTTCGCGGTGCTGCTGGCCATCCTGACGCTGGCGGCGTATGTCGATCGCGTCTACTCGGAGATGGGCAAATTTCTCGCCCGCGAGTATCAGGACAATATTGACGTCTGGGAGGAGTTCGTCGAGCCGAAGCTCGGCCTTGGCCGCGAGTCCATTGCGCTCTCGGCGTCCGTTCTGCGCCAGCTCAGCGTGGCTGCGATTGCGCTGCTGACCGGCCTGAGGCTCTACACGCACACGGCGCTGCTGCCATTGGTGGCGCGTAGCCCCAGCGGATCTGAGATAGCGCTGGCGATCTTCGAGATCATTCTGCTGATCCTCATCTTCGACCGCCTGTTGCCCCAGATCCTCTTCACCCGCACGCGCGGTTTGTGGATCGCCCGCATCCGGTATCTCTTGCAGGCGCTCTTCTATCTCATCCTTCCGGTTACGCTGCTGCTTGGCCTGCTGCTCTCGATTGCGGCGCTGGCGGAGCCGGAGGATGCAGAAGAAGAGGAGCATCCGTCAGAGGCGATGGACGCGCTGCTCGAAGCAGGCGAGGAAGAGGGCATTCTCGAAGAGTCCGACCGCGAACTGGTGAGGTCGGTGGTCGAGTTCGGCGATAAGGTGGTGCATGAGGTGATGACGCCGCGCCCGGAGATCTTCGCCGTGCCCGGCAGCATGAGCCTGGAGCGCTTCACGGAGCAGATTGGGCAGCACGTCTTCTCGCGGGTACCGGTGTATTCGAACTCGCTCGATAACATCACAGGAATCATCTTCGCCCACGACCTGCTACAGATTCCCGACAGCGAAGCCAGCACACGGAGCGTGGCCCAGTTGCAGCGGCCTGCCGTCTTTGTGCCGGAGACCAAGAAGGTCGCCGAACTGCTGCGCGAGATGCAGCGTGAAAAACAGCACATGAGCATCGTCATCGACGAGTACGGCGGGGTTGCGGGGCTGGTCACGATCGAAGACCTGATCGAGGCCATCGTTGGCGAGATTGCCGATGAGCATGATGAGCCTGAGGCGGACGACACGCCCATCCGCGAGCCGGATGGCTCCTACATCGTCTCGGGTAGTTTTGAGCTATCGCGGCTGCGCGATCTCTTTGCCGATCAGTTCGAGCCATCGACGCAGCCTGCTGAAGACCTCGAGTCGGCAGACGCCGAAGATGTTCCTGCGCGCGACACCCGCGACACGAAGGATGACCCGACCGCTCTTCGCCTGCCGGAGCATTATGAATCCACGACGCTTGGTGGCCTGGTCTCGGAGATGGCGGGGCATATTCCGCTACCGGGAGAGGTGATCGAAGAGGATGGCCTCCGTCTGGAAGTGCTGGCCAGCACTGACCGCCGCATCGACCGCATCCGCGTCAGCCTTATCTCCCAGATTTCTGGCAGATGAATTATCGCGCCGCGCCCTTTGTTTTCCAGACACTTACGGCTGACATGCGTTTCACCGCCCATTGCTGGACGCGAAGCATTGTTGCCGCGTCCGCTTTTTGCCTGTATGCAAAGTAATGCTGGCGATGAAAGTGGCAGAGTTGGTTGCCGTCTTCAATCACATCCGCGCAGCCGCAGATATCCGTGATTCCATCACCCTGATAGCCATCGAGTTTTACTCTCTGCGTAATGAAGTTCAGAACCCGCCTTGGAGGCGGTGAAACTCCAGCAGAGGTCATCTGTTGATAGGCATCGAGGCCGTCAAAACAGGCTTGGATGCCCGCAACATCGCCCGGATCTGCCCGAAACCAATTAGGGCCCAGCAGGTGATCGATTGTGAGAATCGCGGCTGCCAACCCCGCCCTCATCTTTTCGATGTACTCGTCCCGCTCAGACCTATGTTCTGGTGTCCGTTGATTTAATTCTGCGTAGGACTCGGGCCGGTCAAGCTCGGCTTGCAATCTTTGGTGTATCCATTCTTGGACTGGTAGGCCAATAATGTCATCCGGTGTCGACTTCTTATAACTTTGATATGCCGACTTGTGGTGAATGCAAAGGTCGTCAATGGTAGCTATTGTGTTCAGCGCGCACGCACAAAGACTCAAGGCTTTTTAGTTCCAATCAGCAGTTCAGCAATTTACTTAGATATTGATTACCGTATGCCCTAATAAGCTTGGGGTAGAAAGTAATTGCTACAAATACCCGAGTTCGGTTCCAAAATGGGAATTTCAAATTAAAATGTCACATAAAAAGCCCCGCCAATTGACGGGGCTTCTTTAAAATTCGCTACATTAGGAATCAGTCGATCGAGATCTTCCGCAGCAGCTTGAAGTCGGAGAGCATCTTTCCGGTGCCAAGAACGACCGAGCACAGCGGATCATCGGCAATGGAAACCGGCAAACCGGTTTCCTCTCGAATTCGCTTGTCGAGATTTTTGATGAGCGCGCCGCCGCCGGTCAGGACGATGCCGCGGTCCGAGATATCTGCCGACAACTCGGGCGGAGTCCGCTCCAGAGCCACGCGAATTGCGTTGATGATGGTCGCGATGGATTCGCTGAGCGCCTCGCGAATCTCGGAGTCCTCAATGGTGATGGTCTTGGGAACGCCCTCGATGAGGTTGCGGCCCTTGACCTCCATCTCAATGGGCTTGTCGAGGGGATAGGCCGAGCCCAGCGAAATCTTGATCTGTTCGGCGGTGCGCTCGCCGATCAGCAGGTTGTATTTCCGCTTGAGGTAGGTCATGACGGCCTCGTCCATCTGGTTGCCGGCCATGCGCACCGAGCGCGAATAGACGATGCCTGCCAGAGAAATCACTGCAATGTCCGTAGTCCCGCCGCCGATGTCGACGACCATGTTGCCGCCTGGCTCTGTAATGGGAAGACCGGCGCCGATGGCGGCGACCATGGCCTGCTCCACCAGGTGCACCTCGCTCGCCTTAGCCCGGTAAGCCGAGTCCATGACGGCGCGCTTTTCCACCTGCGTAATCTCGCTGGGGACGCCGATGACGATGCGGGGATGCACCATCATCTTGCGGTTGTGTGCCTTCTGGATGAAGTAGTTCAGCATCTTCTCGGTGTGGCGGAAGTCGGCGATGACGCCGTCCTTCATGGGCTTTATGGCGACGATGTTGCCGGGAGTGCGGCCAAGCATCTCCTTGGCTTCCTTGCCGACGGCTTCGACTTCGTTGGTGTTCTTGTTCACTGCAATGATCGATGGCTCGTTAACGATGATGCCCTTGCCATGTGCGTACACCAGCGTATTTGCCGTGCCGAGATCGATGGCCAGATCGCTCGAAAAGAGGCTGAAGAGGGACCGCATATTGTGTATGCGCGAATATCGCATCTGAAAGCTGTTTGAAGACATAGTTTTTCGGAGTCGTTTCCTGAAAAGAGACTATCAGTAGTGTAATCCACTGGTGCTGAGGTGAAAGTCCAGCGTGGAGGACCCGTTAGAGTCAATATCGGTAGATACAATCGAAGACATCAGTTAGGCAGAGGTGAAAGATGATCATTGGCGTCCCAAAAGAGATAAAGGATCATGAGAGCCGTGTAGGTGTCACCCCCGCAGGCGTCAAGGCCTTGGTAGAGCAGGGGCATAAGGTTCTGGTCGAACACGATGCCGGTGTTCTCTCGGCCATGCCCGACGACGAATACCAGGCAGCGGGAGCCGAGATCGTCGGCTCGGCGCACGATGTCTGGCGGCTCTCCGAGATGATCGTCAAGGTAAAGGAACCAGTCGAAAAGGAGTACCGGCACTTCCGGGAAGGCCTTGTTCTGTTTACCTATCTCCACCTGGCGCCGCTTACCGGGCTCACTGACTCTTTGCTTGCGAGCAGCGTCACCGGCATTGCCTACGAGACCGTGCGTGACCGTACTGGTGGATTGCCGTTACTGACGCCCATGAGCGAGGTCGCCGGTCGCATGTCCGTGCAGGTCGGCGCTGCCTATCTTGAAAAAGAGCATGGCGGACGCGGAGTTTTGCTTGGCGGAGTTCCCGGCGTCGCTCCCGGCAACGTCTGCATCATCGGCGGCGGCATCGTCGGAACCAACGCCGCGAAGATCGCCCTCGGCATGGGCGCGAAGGTCACGCTGATCGACCTGAATCTCAACCGCCTGCGCGAGCTGGACGACATCTTCAATGGCCGCGTCTTCACCGTGGCCTCTAACAGCTACAACATCGAGCGCGCTGTCTGCGAGGCCGATCTGGTCATTGGCGGCGTTCTCATTCCCGGCGCGGCAGCGCCCAAGATCGTAACCCGCGCCATGGTGGAGAAGATGAAGAGGGGCGCGGTAATCGTCGACGTGGCCATCGACCAGGGTGGCTGCATCGAGACTGCTCATCCCACCACGCACAGCAACCCCTCGTACGAAGTCAATGGTGTCGTTCACTATTGCGTCACCAATATGCCTGCGGCGGTCCCAAATACCTCCACATTGGCGCTTACCAATGCGACGTTTCCCTACGTGCTGAAGCTGGCGCGTCTGGGCGCAAAGGCCGCCATCAGCGAAGACAAAGGAATCGCCGAGGGGGTCAATACTTACAACGGCGTCCTGACCTATGCTGCCGTGGCGACCGCCCAAAATCGCGAATGGCAGCCTGTAACATCGCTGGTGTCCTGATCGTTGCGATGGAATAAGCGGCCGGGGTACCTATAATCAGGTCACTGAGGAGCATGGCGATGCCCAACAATCCAAACCGGCGAAAGGTCCTGATCATCGCTCTGGGCGCATGCTTCCTTGTTCTTCTTGCCGCACTGAACATCCTCAATGCTTTCAATTCGCCGCGGCTTCCGCACCCGGGAAACCTGGAACAGATCTTCATTTTTACGGGACTGTCGATTGTGGCGTTTCTGCTCTTCGTCGTCGTCCTTGTGCTGCTGGTCCGCAACATGCTCAAGCTCTACGCGGACCAGCGCAGCCGCGTCATGGGAGCGCGTCTGCGAACACGGATGCTGTGGGGCGCTGTTCTGGTGAGCTTCCTGCCGATCGCCTTCATGTTCGCCTTCAGCTATCTGCTGATGAACCGGGCCGTCGACCGCTGGTTCTCGCAGCCGGTAACGCAGATGCGCAACGACAGCAACAGCATGGCCCTCGCGCTTGCCCAGTACACTACGGCCAACGCTCGCGCGGAGGCAGATTCCATTGCGTCCGGCATTCCCGGCGCGATGGGTGCCGCAACTCAGGAATCGAAGTCGGCTGCAACGCCTGCCAGGCCACGCCGGGGAGCCGTCCATTCCAATGCACGTCAGGCAGCGCCCGGTTCACGGCAAAATCACGAAGCCATCGATGCCGTCTTGCGTCAGCATGAGATTACATTGCAGAACGGATTCGCCATCGTCTACCGCGATGGCCGCGCTATCGCGGCCTTCCACATGCCGCAGCGCGACGGGACCACTGCAGAGGTAAAGTCCTGGCTGCCTCAGGCTGCTTCCGACGAAGAGAGGGCCACAACAAATAGCCACGCGCCGCCACTCACTAATCCCACGGACGCGGCCATTCTTGCCGCAGCGCAGCGCAGCGATTCGCCCATCTTCTCGCTTGGCCAGATTGATTATGCGCTCGCCGCCACAACAGTTCAGCAGGGCAACACGGTGGTCGTCGGCCTGCCGATGCCGTTCGGCATGGCCGCAACCATGGCCCATCTGCGCAAGGAAGACGACGCTTACTGGGTCTTGTTCCGGGAGCGGCGCCAGATCAGAAGCCTCTATATGAGCCTGCTGCTCATGATGACGATCCTCGCACTCTTTGCCTCCAGTTGGATCGCGTTGCATATTGCCAAGCAGGTTACGAGGCCGGTGGAGGCCCTTGGCGATGCGATGGAGGCTATCGCTGCGGGAGACTACGCCCATCGCGTCGACGAGGGCGCGACCGAAGAACTTGGCGAACTTGTGCGTAGCTTCAATCACATGGCCAGCGACCTCGAAGACAGCCGTCGCGCCGTCGAGCAGTCCACGGTGCAGATCAGCGCCGCCAATGCCGCGCTTGAGGGCCGCCGCAGTGAACTCGAAACCATGCTTGAGACCATCCCCAACGGGGTGGCTACGCTCGACGCGGACCGTCGCATCGTGCTCACCAACCGCGCTCTCAGCGAGATGATGGACCCCGGCGGCCAGCGCCCCTTCCTTGGCCGCGTCATCGAAGACGTCTTTCCGCGGGAGGTCGCCGATATTATCGACCATCTCATCAAGCGCAGTCACCGCATGGGCTCCGCATCCAGTGAGATGGAGATCACGGGCATCGGCAATGACAGATTCGGCGGCAACCTGAACCTGCTCGCCACGGTAGCCCTGCTCGAAACTCCCGGCCAACACGACCGCATGAGCCGGGAGCATCGCGGCTACGTGCTCGTTCTCGAAAATGCGACTGAACTCCTGCGGGCACAGAAGCAGTCCGCATGGAAGGAGGTCGCCCGTCGCGTCGCGCACGAGATCAAAAATCCGCTCACTCCGATCAGCCTAAGCGCCGAGCAGATTCACCGCCACATTGACCGTCTCGCGATAACGCTCGACGCCCACAAGGTCGAATCGCCTTCGACCGCCGTCATCCGTCGTTGCAGCGAGGTCATCAGTTCGTCGGTCGAGAGTATGAGGTCGCTCGTCGATCAGTTTGCTGCTTTGGCCGAGTTTCCCACGGCGCGCCCTCGTCCAGCCGACCTCAACACAATTGTCGAAAACGCGTTGGCCTTGTTCGCCGGACGCATGCAGAACATCAATATCGTAAAGAAGATGCCGTCCGGTCTTCCGCTGGTGATGGCTGATCCCGAAGCGCTCAAGCGCGCCCTCGGCAACCTTATCGACAACGCAGCTGAAGCCATGCAGGAGAGCCTCCTGCGTGAACTGCGCATCTGCACGGCACAACTGGAAAACGGCATGGTCGAACTCTCTATCGCGGACACCGGCACCGGCCTTACCGACGATATGCGCGAACGCCTCTTCCTCCCTTACTTCTCCACCAAGCAGCGCGGCACCGGCCTTGGCCTCGCCATCGCTGCAAAGATCATTCAGGAGCACCAGGGAACGATTCGCGCAGAAAAGAACTTTCCCGCCGGAGCCAAATTCACCATCGAACTGAGAGCCGCGGTCAGCACCGACAGCGAACTCGAACTGCCAAGCACAACCGCTAACGGCCATGGAGGCCCTGCTTGAATCACGTTCTTATCGTCGATGACGAAGCCGAGATCCGCGAATCGCTGGAGAGCATCCTGCGCGAAGAGGGGTACCTCGTTACCACCAGCGCAACCGCCACCGAGGCGCTCGAACTGCTGCGCGACGCGGCGTATGACGTCGTGTTGCTCGATATCTGGCTGCCTGACCGGGACGGTCTCGAAGCGCTTGCGGAGATACGCACCATCGATAGCACCAATGTTCCGGAGGTCGTCATCATCAGCGGTCACGGAACAATCGAGGCCGCGGTGCGAGCGACCAAACTCGGCGCATACGACTTTCTCGAAAAGCCGCTCTCGCTCGACCGAACTCTCATCGTTCTGAAGAATGCGATGAAGGCGCGTCAGATGCGCGAAGATAATGCGGAGTTTTCGCGCCAGCTCGCGGTGAAGGGAACTGTTACCGGCCAGAGTGTGCCTCTGAAGGCGCTGCGCCAGCAGATCAAGCTGATGGCCCCCACCAACGGCCGCGTCCTCATCTATGGCGAATCCGGCACTGGCAAGGAACTCATCGGTCGCGCCATGCACGCCGAAAGCCTGCGCAAAGATCGCCCCTTCGTCGAACTCAACTGCGCCGCGATTCCCGAGGACTATATCGAGAGCGAACTCTTCGGCTATCGCCACGGAGCGGTCCCCGCCGGAACCAGCGGTCCGCAGGAGAAGCGCGGAACGTTCGAGCGCGCCGACGGGGGCACCCTCTTCCTCGACGAAGTCGGCGACATGAGCCTCAAGACGCAGGCCAAGGTGCTTCGCGCCCTCGACGAACAGCGTTTTCTGCCCGTCGGTGCCTCGCACCCCATCCATGTTGATGTCCGTGTCATCGCGGCCACGAACAAAGACCTCGAAGAAGAGATCGCGCGCGGCAACTTCCGCGAAGACCTCTTCTATCGCCTCAACGTCATTCCCTTTTTCGTGCCGCCGCTGCGCGATCGCAAGGAAGACATCCCTCTGCTGGTCAAGGAATTCCTGCAGGAGTTCGGTCAGCAATATGGACGCCCCCATGTCGAGATGACCGAAGATGCTCTTGCGGCGCTTCGTCAGTATCACTGGCCGGGCAATGTACGCGAGCTGCGCAATCTCGTCGAGCGCGTCCTCATCCTCAACCCGAAGACGCAGCGCATCGAACGCAAACACCTGCCTATGCTCGTCTATCGAGGACCTGGCAAGCTCACCGAATCGGGCCGCATCAACCCGCGCGGCGAAGAATTCTCGTCACTGCTCGAAGCCCGCGAAGCCTACGAGCGCGACTACATCCTCAAGAAGCTCGACGAAAACCACGGCAATGTAAGCCGCACCGCCGAGTCTCTCGGCCTCGAACGTAGCCACCTCTACCGGAAGATGAAGACCCTCGGCGTAAGCATCAAGGAATAGTCTTCCACTGCTTCCTAAGGATTACGGCGCGCAGACGCCCTACAGTTGCCGGCATGAGGCGGGGTTATTTTGGTGTCCCAGCAAGACGCGTCAATCTCTCTGAATCCCGCTGCAACCAGGGCGCGTCGAATCCCGCTCTGCGTCTGAAACGACTCGCAGCGGTGCCGGGCCAGGGGGAAGCGAAAGTTGAAGCCCGCATAGTGCAGCGCCATCCCATTCGCAACCACATACAAGCGATAGGTAAGGTTCTGCATCCTCCTCCGAAGAGATCCTGACCGCATCTCAACCGCAAGCTCCGACAGCGTAAACGACAGAGGATGCAGTTTGATACGTAGCTCTCCATTGGCTTTGAGCACGCGCCGCATCTCGCGCAGGGCAACAGGAATATCCATATAAGGCATCGCGACGCGAGAGATCACCACGTCGAACGACCCGTCGGGAAATGGTATGTTCTCGGCCTTCGCACAGATAAAAAGGAACTGCGGAAAGTTCAATCGTCCCTGTGCGAGGGCTTCGCCATCGATATCGATTCCCACCATCTCAATCGGGAGTGCGTGCGCCAGGCTACCGCAGCGAAGTTGCAGCTCCTCCTGCATGGAATCGCCCGCCCCGCACCCCACATCAAGAATCCTTACGCCACCGGCAGCATTCCCGTCGATCGACATGGCAGGAGCATACACCAGAAGAAAGATTCATCTCACTCTGAATCTTTTTCCTCGCCCATCTGTTTCTCGGCAATCTCTTCCAACTGCCGCCGCCAGTCCAGATCTTCGACAAACCCGCGCGAACTGCGCCACTCCTCCTGCACCTTGACGAATAGCTCCAGAAACACCCGAGTCCCTAGCAGCCCCTCAATGTCCTTACGCGCCGCCGTCCCGATGCGCTTCAGCATCTCGCCCTGCTTGCCGATCAGGATGGCCTTCTGCCCCGTCCGCTCGCAAAAGATGGCTGCGGCAATCTTGGTCACCGGGAGCTTGCCGTCCTTCATCTTCTTCAGCGAAGCCGGCTCCTCGTACCGCTCAATCACCACGGCGGTCGCATAAGGAACCTCTTCTCCGGTCAGCATCAAAATCTTCTCGCGAATCAACTCTGCCACCAGAAACCGCTCCGGCTGATCGGTCAACTGGTTCTTCGGAAAGTAACGCTGCCCCTCCTTCAGATGCCCGACGACCTTCTCCAGAAGCAGATCCAGCCCTTCCTTCTTCCTCGCCGAAACCGGCACCACCTCGGCAAAATCGTGCAGCGAGCTCCAGTGCGCAATCAGCGGCAGAAGTTCTTCCTTGCGGACGGCATCGATCTTGTTCAGGACAAGAATTACAGGGCACTCCAGCTTCTTCACCAGCGACAACGCAAAGTCATCCTCCGCCGCGCTCATCGCCATGCGGCCCGTCTTCTTCCCGCCTTCTGATTCCTTCGCCAGCCGATGAGTTACATCCACAATGAACAGCACCGCATCGCGGCTCTCCAGCGCATCGTGCACCTCCTGCATCATGCGCTTGTCGAGCTGCGTCTCCGGCTTGTGCACCCCCGGGGTATCCACCAGCACCACCTGCGCCGCCGGATGTCCCGGCTCGCCCTTGGCCTTCTTCTTCAAGGGAACCTCAAGCACGCCGTGAATCCGCGTCCGCGTCGTTTGTGGCTTGTGCGTCACGATGGCGAGCTTTTGTCCCAGCAGGGCATTCAACAAAGTGGACTTACCGGCGTTAGGCCGGCCAATAATCGAGACGAAACCAGAGCGAAAGGGCATCCCTCAATTATGCGCTGTCCAGCGCCACCAAATCCCTGCTTGCCAAAGTATCAATCTCAGCTACACTGGCGGCCATGAAGATTTGTTTCCTGGCCCGCACCTTGAAAGCCATTCCAATCCTCGGCCTCCTGCTCGCCGGGGCGACTCCGGGTCTTCTTACCGCGCAGGTTGCCGCCTTTACGCCTGCCACCGAGATTCACCCGGACTATACCGTTACCTTCCGCTATAAGGACGACAAAGCCACCACCGTCCTGCTCGGGCTCGAAGGCGTCGCCAAGCCCATGCCCATGGAAAAGGACGATAAGGGAGTCTGGACTCTCACGACCAAGCCCTTGGCACCTGAGATCTACGGTTATCACTTCGAAGTCGACGGTCAACCTCGCCTCGACCTCTCCAACGTCACCATCACTCCCAACCTGGTCAATCTCTCCAACCTGCTCACGGTTCCCGGTAACATCCCCCAGCCATGGGATGACACGGACGTTCCTCATGGCACGCTGCGCCACCATCGCTACACCACGTCCATCGCTCTCGGCGTGCCCGGCCACCAGAGCGATTACTACGTCTACACTCCGCCGGGCTACAACCCCAAAGAGAAAAAGGCTTATCCGGTCCTCTATCTCCTCCATGGTTGGTCCGACGGAGCCATCGGCTGGTCCGCCGTCGGCAGGGCCAATTTCATCTTGGATAACCTGCTTGCCCAGGGGAAAATCAAGCCCATGGTTGTCGTCATGCCCTTTGGCTACGGCGATACCTCCTTCCTCTACAACGGCTTCGGCGTCTGGCAGGACCCGGTCGTCGTCGCGCACAACACCGCTCTATTCACCCAGACGCTGCTCACCGAGATTCTTCCCCGCGTCGAGTCCGAATACAACGTCTCGCACAAACGTGAAGACCGCGCTATCACCGGCCTCTCGATGGGCGGCCTAGAGTCTCTGAGCATCGGCCTCAGCCATCCCGAGCTCTTTGCATGGGTGGGCGGCTTCAGCGCCGCGGATCACAACCTCGACTACAAAACCCAACTCGCCTCGCTCAACCCAAAGACGGCCGACCTGCGCCTGCTCTGGATAGCCTGCGGAACCGGAGACTCGCTCATCACGGCCAATCGCAGATTCTCCGCGTGGCTCAAGACCAAAGACATGCCCGTCACCGAGATCGAAACGCCCGGGCTGCACACCTGGATGGTCTGGCGCGACAACCTCACCCACTTCGCTCCGCTCCTCTTCCAGCCTAAATAGCAACTTCTATCGCATCCACCTGCTATTCTTAGCCCTCGAAAGCCATCCGTTCGAGGCTCAACCATGCGCTCTATTCTCGTTCTTGCCACGACGCTTCTTCTGGCGTACCCCGTCTTTGCACGGCGCATCGAAGTCACCATCCCGACCACCAAACGTCTCACCGGCCATCTCATCCTCGTCATCACCAAGAAAGCCGGCAATGGTGAACCTGAGCCAAGAATGCAACTCCAGGAGACCTACACCTCCGCGCAGGGCTTCGGCGTCGATGTAACCGACCTCGCTCCCAACAAGCCAATCGTCATCGATGACAAGACCATCGGCTACCCGCGCAAGTCTCTCGCCGATCTCGACCCTGGCGACTACACCGTACAGGCCGTCTTCAATGTCTATGAGCAGTTCCACCTGGCCTCCGGCAAGACCCTCTGGCTACCGCCAGACCAAGGCGAAGGCCAGCACTGGAACCTCAAGCCCGGCAACCCATACAACGCGCCAGTCAGACTCCACCTCGACCCAAAATCGAACGCAACTCTCAAGCTCACCCTCGATAAAGTAATCCCTCCCATAGCGGGCACAGAGAGAGATCCAGAAGTCATCGCCGCTAAAGAGCCGGGCGCAAAGTGGCTCAAGTACATCCGCTTCCGCAGCGAAAAGCTGAGCAAGTTCTGGGGCCGCGACATGTATCTTGGCGCCTGGGTGCTGCTACCTGACGGCTTCGACCAGCATCCCGACGCCCGCTATCCCCTGGTCGTCTATCAGGACCACTTCCGTCCCGGCTTCGGCGCGCCGCTTCCGTGGGTCACGACGCCACCGGCGTCCGCAGATAATTCCCGTGCGGTGGCTGCCTACAAGTTCTTTCAGGACTGGACCGCAGGCCGGCTTCCCCGCGTCCTTCTGCTCTACGTCCAAAGCCCTAACCCCTACTACGACGACTCCTATGACGTAGACTCGGCCAACGTCGGCCCCTACGGTGCAGCCATCAATGAAGAACTCATCCCGGCCATCGAGCAGAAGTATCGCGGCATCGGCCAAGGTTGGGCTCGCGCTACGTATGGCGGCAGCACCGGTGGCTGGGAATCGCTGGCGACCCAGATCTTTTACCCCGACCTCTACAACGGCACCTACACTGCCTGCCCCGATCCCATCGACTTCCACGCCTACCAGAATGTAGACCTGTACGACGACACCAACGCCTTCGTGCGCAAGGGCGACTTCGGCGAAATTCCCATCGCCGCCGACCGCAAACCCGACGGCTCCATCATTGGCAACACCGGCGACGAGTACCGCTACGAGTACGTCCTCGGTACACACGGCCGCTCCACGGAGCAATGGGACATCTGGCAGGCCGTCTTCTCGCCCGCCGGCTCCGACGGTTACCCTGAAGATGTGATCGATCCGCTGACTGGAGCCATCGACAAATCTACTGTTGCCTACTGGCACGATCGCTATGACCTTACCGCCATTTTGCAGCGCGACTGGCGCACCCTCGGGCCAAAGCTCGAAGGCAAACTCCACCTCAGCGTCGGAGACGGCGACACCTACTTCCTCAACAACGCCGTCCATCTGCTGCAGTCCACGCTTGACGACACACGCAATCCCCACTCCGACGCGACCTTCCAATACGGGCCCGGCATGCCCCATTGCTACATCGGAGGCCCCGTGGAGTACACCATGGAGCAAAACCACAATAACTGGGCCCAGCGGGTTCTTCCTCAGATGGTCGAGCACATGCTTAGAACCGCTCCACCCGGCGCCGACACCAAAAGTTGGCGTTACTGATGTCTTCCCTCCGATAACTTTGTCATCCTTCGCGAAGCGAAGCTATTTCCCCATCTCTGGCGTGCTGATCTCCTTCAGATAAGCAGCGCTCAACGTCCCCTTCGCCTTTGCCACGCCCAGCAGGGTCGGATAGAACTGTACGAAGGTCGTATCCACCGCACCATGCCCCTCATGGCATTGATAGCAATTCGCAGGTCGCTTGATTAGCTTTGCACTCCCCGGGCCGGTGAATTCATAGAAACCCCAGCCGTCTTCCAGGCGCGCATCCTTCACATGCACCTCCATCCCCATAATTTCAGGCGACTGCGAATGTCCTCGCTTGTTGATCGAGCTTGGCCCCTCGGCCCCGCGAATCTCCAGTACCAGCGTCGTCTTGTCTGGCCACGTTCCGGTCTTCTGAAATAGATGGTAGGCCGCCGGATTCACAAACACATTGTCGAACATCGAGTGGCCTGCCATCGCGGGGTTCGGACTGTAGCTCATGTCCACCCCCGAGGTCAGAAATATCCACTCGCGATACCGCTCAGGCATCTTCAACTGCCCGTCCGTCGTATAGTTCGGGCCATCGTTCGCAGCGGCATTATCGACAGTTGCACGCGCCACCTGCACCGTGTCCGGCTGAGGAACTGCCATCAGCAAAAACAGCAAAAGAACCGCACGCAGCATAGCTTAACCTCACCAAAATTCTGTTCAGGATCTCACGCAGATACGTCCCCCGGCCCAATTTGTTCCAAACTGCAACTGCTTACCCAAAGGAGTTACCCCGTATCTCCCCACGACTTTCGCCATCTCGCCCATAATAGTTGCAGGGCATGGAATCCTTCTTCACACGCTTTAGAAACGTTCTGGTACTGGTCGCGGTATTGCTCGCGCAGACGATCGGCCTCGCCATTCAGGTGCGCCGTCCCGTCGAATCAGGCGCGCCTGACAGCCATGACGTTACCCTGATGCGCTACTGGGTTGTCGCCAGCGTCACCCCTTTCGAGCGCTTCTTCCACGCCATCGGCTACAACACACGCAACGCATGGGCTAACTACATCAATCTTCGCGACGTCCGCCAGCAGAATCGGGACCTCCAGCAGCAAATCGCTCGTCTGCGCCTCGAACAGGCCGCCTTCGCAGAAGATGCTATTCAAGGCCACCGGCTCCAGGCGCTCCTTGCCTTCCAGCAGCACTACATCGCCTCGACGGTCGCCGCGCAGGTCATCGGCACCAGTGGGACCGACCTCTCCCACGTTCTCTATATCGACAAGGGCGCGGACTACAAACTCACGCCTGACATGGCCGTCATTACGCCCGACGGCATCGTCGGTAAGGTCCGCGACGTCTTCCCCCACACCGCTCAGGTCTTGCTCATCAACGACCCCACCTCCGGAGCCGGAGTCCTGCTCAGCAGTACACGCATTCTCGCCATCCTTCATGGCACTCCCAACGGCGGTATCCAGATCTCGAACCTCACCGCAGACTCCCGCATCAAACCCGGCGAGACGGTTCTGACTTCAGGGGGTGACCAGATCTTCCCGCGCGGCCTTCCCGTTGGCACCATCGAGTCCATCGCGCCCGACCCCGACCACCAGCCCTACACCGCTATCCGCCTCAAGCCTGCTGCCAACCTCTCGCAACTGGAAGAGGTCCTCGTCATCACCGGGACCCAACCCACGCTGCCCGTGGCTGCCCAGAAGGACCTTGCCATCGGAGCCACGACAGCCGAAGCTCAGGCTGCCGCCGCTGCAGCCATCAAGGCCAAGGCCGCTGCCGATGCCGAAGCTGCCGCCGAAGCCCAGGCCCGCTCTGCCGCCGAGGTCATGGCCGACCGCCTGCCCAGCCTCCACGACCCTAACGTCCCTGCGCCGGCAACTCCCGCTGCTTCAGGGGCTACTCCGGCCGTGCCTCCCGTCGCCCCCATCCCGCACCCACTCCCGACGATTCACCCGGATCGCTACACCCCCGGCGACACGCCTCCAGCCTCCGAACTCACCCCCGGAGCCAAGAACCACTTCCTAAATAACGCTGTCCCGACGCAGTCTTTACCAGATACCGCACCCGGCCGGCCACCACAAAAGTCACGTAAAGCTCCCCCAACGAAGTCAGAAGCCGAACCGCAGAACTAGCCAAAATGCTCAACCGCAGTTACACCTCACGCCAGGAACTCGAGCAGCATACCTTCTCGCCCGCCGTCACTCTGCTTGTGCCGCTGCTGGCAATCCTGCTGCAGGCCTTCGTTCCTAAGCTGCTTCCGCGTTTCGCTATCGTGGACCTGCCGCTGATTGTCGTTCTATTCTTCAGCGTTTCCCGCCGCAGTCCCATCGCTGGAACTCTTACCGGAGCCGTCATCGGTCTGCTCCAGGACGCACTCACCAACCAGCCCATCGGCGTCAACGGGATGGCCAAGTCAGCCATTGGCTATGTCGCTGCAAGCATTGGGCTTCAGGTCGATGTCGAAAGCCCCTTAACCCGCATCGTCATCACCTTTACCTTCTCCATCATCAACAGCGTCCTGCTCTTTCTCATTGACCATCGCCTGCTCGGACTTCCGGACTACCATCTCCTCTGGGGACATGAACTGCTCCGCGCCTGCATCAACACCGTTATCGCCATTCCGATCTTTTTCCTGCTCGACCATACGAAGCGTCAGGACTGATTTGTCGACTGAAAGTGGCCCACTATAAGTTAGCCGTGCGATATCTTCTGGGGCTTGAAGAGCCCAGAGGTCTTGACAGGAAACGGTGATCAGGGAAGAGCAGTCAAAGCAGTGGCTGAAGACGTAGACTGGAAACGAATCACCATGGAACCCTCCCCCCACTCCGAGAATCCCGCGCTGGATCTCAACGGCAAGGCCGAAAAACTTCCGGCGGGCAAGCTCCACTCCGCGCAATATATTGTTGCGCTTATTCTCGCCGTGCTCATTACCGGCCTCTGGCGTCTTCAGGTACTCGGCGCCGACAACTTCCGGGCCCTCGCCGACGCCAACCGCATCCGCAAAGTCCCCATTCTCGCTCCCCGCGGTCGCATCTTTGACCGCGAAGGCCGCCTGCTGGTCGACAACTACCCGTCCGTCTCCTGCTATCTGCTCCGCGAGCAGGCTAAAGACGTCGACCTCGATCTACCCCTCATCTCACGTGGCCTCAACATTCCCATCGACCAGATTCAGGCCATTCTCCGCCACTATCAAGCCGCGCCCAAGTACCAGCCCATCCCGCTCAAGCAGGACATCACGCCGGACGAGCAGGCCTTCATCGAGGCCCATCGCAATGAGCTGCCTGAACTGGAGACGCTCGACGTACAACGCCGCCTCTATCCTCGCGACGGCTTCGCCGCCCATCTTATCGGCTATGTCGGCGAGGTCTCGGAGGAGATGCTCAACAATCCGCGCTACGCCTTCTACGATCCCGGCGATGTTGTCGGCCGCTCCGGCGTAGAGGAAACCTACGACTCCGTCCTGCGCGGCACGGACGGCTACAAAGATGTGATCGTGAACAGTCATGGCAAGGAACTCGGCCACCTCGGAGAGACGCTCGCCATCCCCGGCAAAGATCTTCGCCTTACCATTGACCTCGACGTGCAGATGGCCGCCGAAAAGGCGCTCGACGGCAAGGTGGGAGCTATCGTGGCGCTTGACCCGCACACCGGCGAAGTCCTTGCCATGGCCTCCCGTCCGACCTTCGACCCGAACGAGTTCTCCAGCCACCTCACCCGGAGCTACTGGAACGGAATCCTCGATAACCCTGATCATCCGCTGATGAACAAGGCGATCCAGGCCCAGCTCGCTCCCGGCAGCACCTTTAAGATCATCATGTCGGTCGCTGGTTTGCAGGAGGGAGTTGCCCAGGACATGCACGTTAACTGTCAGGGTGGGGCCAGCTTCTACGGCCACTTCTACGCCTGCGACCAGCATCACGGGGCAGTCAACATCTTCAACGCTATCCCCTACTCCTGCGATACTTTCTTCTACACGTTGGCGAATCGCCTCGGCATCGACACTATTGCGAAATACGCTGTCTCGCTGGGGCTCTCGCAGAAGACCGGGGTCGACCTGCCCGACGAGGCCACGGGCACTATGCCCTCCACCGCGTGGAAGCTCCACGCCATGCATCAGCCGTGGTACGCCGGTGAGACCATCTCGGTTGGCATCGGTCAGGGAGCCGTCACCGTCACTCCGATTCAGCTCGCCCGTGCCCTTGGCGGCATCGCCTCCGGCGGTGTCCTGCATCGCCCCCACGTCGTCTTTCCCGACGAGGTCTCTCCCGAGGAGCTCGAAGCCGTTCACGAGACCTTCTCCGGCTCAGGTGACAAGACCATTCCTCTGTCACCGGAAAACTGGCAGATCATCACCGATGCCATGGCCAATGTGACCGGCAGCCCTATCGGCACGGCCTATGCGGCGCATCTGGACGGCATCGACTTCGCCGGCAAGACCGGCACTGCGCAGGTGATGAGCCACGACGCCCTGTCACGGTCAGGGGGAGGCCACAATACTCTGCCGAACGCGTGGTTCGTCGGCATGACTCCCCGGCGCAATCCAGATATTGTCGTTGCTGTTCTGTGGCAGCACGGAAACTGGGGCAATAACTCGGCGAGGCTGGCCGCCCAGGTGATCGACGCCTACGTCAACAAGCAGCGCAAGCGTGCCGGCAATGTTCGCGAGCTTGCGACCGCACCGCTGGCAACCAAACCCACAGCCCCTGCGGCCTCAGCTTCGCCTGTCAATCTTCCTCCCGCAGCCGAATAGTTCCCTTGAACCATTCCAAATTCCCGTCGCTAACGTTATGGTGGTTAGAGTTGTAATGGCTTACATCTTGAGGTATCGATGAAATTGATGTTGTCGCTCGCTCTCGTGCTGCTGTCTTCCTCCGCATTTGCCCAACAGCGGGCCCCGGCAACACCGCTAATTACGCATAACCCTTACTTCAGCATCTGGTCGACCACCGACAACCTCACCGACTCCAACACTACGCATTGGACAGGCGCGCCCCAGCCTATCAGCGGTCTGGTGCGTATCGACGGCAAGGCCTACCGCTTCATGGGCCGTGATCCCCGCGACCTTCCCGCAATGGAGCAGGTCGCGCGCTCCATCACACCGACGCACACGTTCTATGAGTTCAAGGCGGCGGGTATTGATCTTCATTTCACGTTCTTCACGCCGACGATCCTCAGCGACCTTGATATCCTCTCGCGCCCGGTCACCTATCTCACGTGGACGGCGCAATCGACCGACGGTGCGTCGCATGATGTTTCCGTTCTCCTCGATGTCGATCCCATCATCGCCGTCAACGATGCCTCGGAGCAGGTGGTCTACACCCGCAACCAGACCGCAACCGAGAACGTCCTCTCTGTTGGCTCGCGCGATCAGAATGTCCTCAACCGTTCCGGCGACAATCTCCGCATCGACTGGGGCTACTTCCATCTCGCCATCCCCAAGGATGAGCAGTCGACAACAGCCATCGCCTCGCACGCGCGCCACGACTTCGTGACCACCGGCCAGCTTCCTACTGCCGATGACATGGATATGCCCATGCGCGCAGACCGAAACGGCGCTCATCTCGACGCTGTTCTCGCCTTCGGCAAAGTCGCAGGGGAGCCGGTCAGCCGCCATCTCCTCGTTTCCTACACGCAGAACTACGCGATCCAGTACATGCAGCGCAACCTTCGCCCCTATTGGCAGCGGAACAACGAGCCCGTCTCGCAGATGCTTGATGATGCGGAGCGGCAGTACACCTCTCTCGAAGCTCGCGGCACGACGCTCGACAAGGAACTGACCGCAGATCTCACCAAGGCCGGAAGCGAGCATTATGCCGCCATTGCAATCCTCGCCTACCGTCAGGCGATGGCTGCCCATGGACTGGTTGCGGATGTTGACGGCTCGCCGTACCTTTTCGCCAAGGAGAACTTCTCCAACGGAGACATCGCCACCGTGGACGTTCTCTATCCGTCCGCTCCTTTCTTTCTGTTCTTTAACCCCAAACTTCTCGAGGCTCAGATCTCGCCCGTCCTGAAATACGCGGCGCTGCCCAATCGCTGGAAGTTCCCCTTCGCGCCTCATGATCTCGGCCAGTATCCGCTGGCTAATGGACAGGAGTACGGCGGCGGCGAAAAGACCGAAGAGAACCAGATGCCGGTGGAAGAGAGCGGCAACCTGCTCATCCTCGTGGACGCCGTCTCCCGCGCCGAAGGCAACACGGCCCTCGCGGAACGCTATTGGCCGCAGCTCACCAAGTGGGCCCAATACCTCAAGGCAAATGGCCTCGACCCGGAAAATCAGCTCACGACGGACGACTTCGCTGGCCACGTAGCCCACAACTCGAATCTCTCCATCAAGGCCATCGACGGCCTCGCGGCATACGCCAACCTCGCTCACCTTCTCAACAAAGAATCGGTGGCACGCGAGTATCAAGCTACGGCCAAGACCTACGCGAGCAAGTGGATCACGATGGCCAAGGAAGGCGACCATTACAAACTAGCCTTTAACAGTCCCAACACCTGGAGCCAGAAGTACAACCTCGTCTGGGACGACCTGCTCGGTTACAACCTCTTTCCCAAATCGGTCCGCGACAGCGAGATCGCCTACTATCAGACCAAGATCAATCAGTACGGCCTGCCGCTTGATAGCCGTGCCGATTACACCAAGCTCGACTGGGAGCTTTGGACAGCAACCCTCGCCGATACACCTGCTGCGTTCAACGCCATCGTCGATCCTATCTACAAATGGACCAACGAAACCCCCACCCGCGTCCCGCTCACCGACTGGTACGACACCAAAACTGGCAAGCAGGTCGGCTTCCAGGCCCGCAGCGTTGTAGGAGGAGTCTTCATCAAGGCGCTGGCTGACAAATCCCTGACGGAGAAGTGGCGCGCCAAGGCATCGGCGCAGCAATAACCTTTTCAGCATCCATGCAAACCGACGGCGGTGCATTTGTCCGGCTAAGATAGTAGCCAGCACATGCGCCGCCTCTTTTCTTTCCGCGATTTCGATTGGGTTCTGCTTGGCTTCGTCCTTGTACTCTCGGTCATCTCCGTCCTCGAAATTAAATCAGCCACGGTTCACACCAAATTCCACGGCTTCGATCAGAAGCAGATCGGCTTTCTGGCGAGCGGTCTAGTTTTGATGTTTCTGATCTCGCTGATCGACTATCACCGCCTCATCGACATCGCTCACTGGGCGTATGGCATCAGCATCGTGGCCCTGATGGCTGTTCTCGCCTTCGGCACTAAGGTGCTGGGAGGCCGCCGCTGGATCAAATTCCCCGGCGGAATTCACTTTCAACCCTCCGAGTGGGTCAAACTCGTACTGATCGTCACTATCGCCCGTTACTTTTGGGGGCTCGCGGGCAAGGAACTCACCTGGAAGGACATCGCCAAGGCCTTCGCACTGGTCTGCATTCCGATGCTCATGGTGCTCAAGCAGCCGGACCTCGGCACCTCGCTTACCTACCTGCCCATCCTCTTCTGCGGTCTCTTCCTTGGCGGGATGCGCTTCAAGCAGGCAGCCATCATCCTCCTGGCCGTCACTCTGGTGGGAGTAGGGGCGTGGAAGAGCGGCAAACACCTCAAGCCCTATCAGCAGGCTCGCATCAACGCCTTCCTCAATCCCGACACCGACCCGCGCGGCTCCGGCTACCAGATCCGCCAGTCGCTGATCGCCGTGGGCTCGGGGGGCATCTGGGGCAAAGGAGCGAACAAGGGAACGCAGACGCAGGGCGATTTTCTGCCGATCCCTTATACGGACTTCATCTTCGCCGCCTTCTGCGAGGAGCATGGCTTCATCGGCGCCCTTGGTGTCATCCTGTTATACTTTCTTATATTGATGCGTTTGATTCAGAACGCTCAAACAGCTTCAGATCTGCCTGGCACCTTCATCATCATGGGGGTCGTCGCCGTCATCATCTTCCAGATTGCGGTCAATATAGGCATGGTCGTCGGTCTGATGCCGGTCACGGGAATCCCTCTTCCGCTCATGAGCTATGGCGGATCGTCGATTCTCTTCACCTTCCTCGCGCTCGGGATTGTTATGAACATTCGTATGCGCCGGTTCGTGAACTAGTTTGGGAATCGGTTACAATTTCCCGAACTCAAAGAAGCACCCATCTCCGCCGTTGCAGCAGATTTGGTGCAATACTATTGGCAACACCTGTTCGGCCAGATGCCGGGCAGCAAAACAACCCGCTCCCTTTGGCGCAAGGCGCCGGCAGCGGCAACAAGATCTTTAGAAGCTTTTTTTAGAAGCATTTTTAGAAGAAAAGGCCGGCCAGGCGAGAGACGATCGATTCCGTTGGCCGGACAGGTTTCAGGGAAATGATTGCATCCGGAAGGCAAACGGCCCCGCCTCAAGTTTCAGATGTTGAGGTTGTTTCGGTCACAAACTCCGCATGTTCGCTTTTGTTCGAAGCATCCCCTCGTGTCATCGATCTCCTGAGTGTCGCTATCCCCGCGTTGTTTGAACGCGCGGTTGCGGCAGAGTTGTTTACTCATCTCGCACTTATCTTTGATCGTCGTTCACGCGCTTCTGCATCCCGCATCCTGTCCGTACCCACGGTGAGCTGCACCTAGAATTTATAGCTAGGAGCCACTCCCGATCTCGCTCTCTGCCTCGTCTGCCGCTCGCGCCTCAACCAGGGCGGGCAGAAAGAGTAAGAGAATGTCGAAAGAAATTTATATCTCAAGTACGCCGCACGAGACGCGGCTTGCCATCGTCGAAAACGACGACCTCACCGAAATTTATTACGAGCGCGAGAACGAATATACCCTCGCCGGTTCCATCTATAACGGACGCGTCACGCGCGTTCTGCCGGGCATGCAGTCCAGTTTTGTGGACATCGGCCTTGAGCGCGACGCCTTCCTTTACATCACCGACTTCATGGAAGAAGCCGGCGACTCCGCAGACTTCGACACCAACGGCGACCATGGCAAGCGTGCCGACAACCGCCGCCGTGAGACACCCGTTACCCTCGAAGGCGCAACCGCCGCTCCCTCTGAAGAATCCGCCGCTCGCCCCGAGCGCGGTGACCGGGGCCGCGACCGTGGGGGCCGGGGCCGCAACGACCGCCGCCGCGGCAACCGCCAGCCCGGCTCCGATACTGCTCAGCCGTTAGAGAATCCCGAAGCTATCGTCGCCGACTTCACTCCGGAGAGCGACTTCGGCCCTCACCCCGACAGTCTCTCCGCCGAACCTGCCGACACCGCCGAGATCGGCGAAGGCGCTCCCGGTGCCGATGGAAGCCGCCGCTGGCGTGGCCGTCGTGGACGCCGCCGTGGCCGCCCCGGTCAGCGTGACGCCTCAGTGCAGCCTGTTAATGCCGATGCACAATCTGAGTTCACCGCTCCCGATCCCGAGGAGCAGAACGAGAGTCAGTATGACTCCCCCCTTGACCTCGAAGGCGCAGCCGAGCGGTCTACTCCACGCAACTCCGCGCCTGTTCCTGCCGCGTACCCGGCACCCGAATCGGCAACGGAGAACACGGAACGCCGCGACCGCAATGGGCGCAACGATCGTGGAGACCGCGGTGGACGTAACGACCGCGGAGGTCGAAATGATCGTGGCGGACGCGACCGCGATGCTGGCCAGCGCCGTACCCCTCGCGGCTTTGCCCCCCGGACCTCGCTCTATGGCGTGGACGACGCTCCCTCCAACGAGTCAGCAGGCACGGATGGCCCACCACCCGAGCCCATCGTGCTCCCCGGCGAATCGCTCTCGAAGTACCGCAAAGACGGCGATCAGCCTCAGGCCACCGCCAAGACAGCTGAGCCGACCATTATCCTGGCCTCATCGCCCGGCTATGAAGTTCCCACCGGATGGGACGGCGGAGCTATTCTTCCCGGCGAAAGTCTCTCACGCCACCGCCGCCCGGAATCCCGTGACTCCCGTCAGGAACCGCGCGCTGAACATCGTTCCGGCTCTCAGCCCAGCCTTCGCAACGACCACCAGCAGCAGGCCAGCATCAGCGAAGCAGTCGAGGTTCCCGAAGCAGTCGAGGCCGAGCCCATTGAGCAGGCGTCTGTCGAACAAGCCCACGAATCCACACCGCCGTCCGAGTACGAGCCCACCGACGCCTCTGCCTCCTACCGCGTCGATCCCGTCGCGCCCAGTGAGTTTCGTCAGAGCGCCCCGACAATAGAAGAGCCGATAGAGCATCACGCCGAGCACATAGAAGAGCCCGCAGCGCATGAGTTCACCGCCATCCATGCCACTGGCGAGATGGCTACCGAGCCTCCTGTTGCGGCGTTCACGCCTGAGCCGGCAATCGAACCTGCTTCTCCGATCCAGCACGAGACCGTCATCGCCAATCCCGCCGAGAATGCCGTTGAAGACGGCATCGAGCCGGTACCTCAGCAATTCGCGCCCGGCGCTGGGGAACTCGAAGAAGAAGTCATAGAAGAAGAGGATTACCCCACCACTCTTCAGGCCAGCTCCATCGAAGAGATGGACGACCTTGACGAAGAGGAGACCCTCGAAGGCGCCGCAGACCTGGGCACCATGATCCGCGAGATGTCTATCGACGAGATCACCAGCTCCGGCAACAGCGTCATCGAAGACGACGAGCTTGAAGAGCTCGAAGAAGAAGACTCCTTCGACGACGGCACTCACGAGTACGAAGAAGACCTCGATGAATCCGACGTATCCGAAGAGGAAGACGAAGCGGACGAAGAAGACGGCCTCATCCACGAAGAGGGCGAACATGCCGCTGCTACCGGCTTCGACCAATCTCAGACCGCGCCTGATCAGGAACGTCCGCGCGATGGCGACCGTGGCCGAAGCAGTCGCCGCGATGGTGCCCGTCGTGATGGACGCCGTGGTGACCGTAGCCGTGGCGACCGCCCCCGCTACACCGGCGGCGCAGGCGACCGCGAACGCAGCGGGGGGAGCCGGGACCGTCGTGGCGGACGCAACTCGATGCAGACGACCAATCTGCCCGCGATCAGCGAATTGCTGAAGCCGGGCCAGGAGGTTCTCGTCCAGATTGCCAAGGAGCCCATCGCCAAGAAGGGTGCGCGCATTACCTCGCACATCGCTCTTCCTGGCCGCTTCCTGGTCTTCATGCCGACGGTCAATCACACCGGCGTCTCTCGCAAGATCGAGTCCGACAGCGAACGCCGCCGTCTGAAGGAAATTCTGCTCAGCGAAAAGGGTGAGGCCTCGGGAGGCTTCATCGTCCGAACCGCCGCGTCGGGTGCCAGTGAAGAAGAGCTGCGCAGCGATCTCCGCTTCCTGCTCAACCTCTGGGCCGACATCAAGCAGCGCTCGGAGTCCAGCAAATCCCCGGCTCTCATCTATCACGACCTGAACCTAGTCGAGCGCATCCTTCGCGATCAGGTCACTGATAACTTCTCTGCCATCTGGGTCGACACCGAGACCGAGTATGAGCGAGTGCTGCGATTCCTGCAGCGCTTCCAGCCCTCGCTCATCCGCCGCGTCAAGCTCTATACCAAAGAGACTCCTCTCTTCGAGCAGTTCGGCATTACCGAAGAGATAAACAAGGCCCTTCGCTCGAAGGTGTGGCTCAAATCCGGCGGCAGCATCGTCATCAACCAGACCGAAGCCCTCGTCGCGATCGATATCAACACCGGCAAGTTTGTCGGCAAGACCGCCCGCCTCGAAGACACCATCGTCAAGACCAACCTCGATGCGATTCCCGAGATCGTCCGTCAGATTCGCCTGCGCGACCTGGGCGGCATCATCATCATCGACTTCATCGACATGGATGAGCGCAAGAATCGCAATCGGGTCATGGCCGCCCTCGAAGAAGAGCTCAAGAGCGACCGTGCCCCATCGAAGGTTCTTCAGTTCAATGACTTTGGCCTGGTCGCCATCACCCGTAAGCGGGTCAAGCAGTCGCTCGAGCGCACCCTCTCCACCACGTGCAACGTCTGTGTGGGTACTGGAATGGTCAAGTCTCCAGTCACGGTATGCAACGACATCTACGTCGAGATGCGCAAGATGCAGAAGCACCTCGACCGCGGGGATGTCATGCTGCGCGTCCATCCTGACGTCGTCAAGCAACTCAAGTCTTCGACGAAATGGTTGCAGGAGATGGAAGAGATGGTCGGTAAAACTATCCTGGTCAAATCCGATCCCAGCCTTCACCCCGAGCAGTTCGACATCCACTAAAGCGCTCGGTTATATCTAAGTCACGTGCATCCTGTACTAACGGAATGCACGTGACTATTTTTTTGTCATCCAAAACGGTTTTTTAAGCGTCCTACACAACAAGCGCACATTAGCCGGGTTGAAGCTTAGGAAGAACTCGCAGACAGCAGCATTCGCAGAACCAAGGGAGCCTTTAAGATGCACACGACGAGCAATAAAAATCGCCTTTCCACCCTCCTTCTTCGCACCGCGGCCTTCGGCGTCTTTACCGCAGCCGCCACGCTTGGTCTCGAGGCCCAGCAGCCAGCCGCCACAGCGGCACCGGCGCAGCCTGCTCTTAATCTTCAGGCGAGCCTCATGGCACCACTCGATCTTTCCTCACCGAGTTCCAGTTCAAGTTCGTCGGACTCCGAGACTGTCGCAACGGAGCGCTTCGATCCCAGCCCTGCAGCCGCGATGCAGCCTCCGCCGCGCCGCCGCTACCGCCGTCCGAACTACAGCGATAGCCACACCAATCCCGACGGCTCACAAAAATACACCTTCATGGTTGGCGGCGGCTTCAACCTGCCAACGGGCGGTACACACAATTACGCATCTCCCGGTTGGAGGTTTCAGGTTGGCGGAGGGCGTAATTTCAACAAGACTCTAGGTGTGTTGCTCCAGTTTGACTACGACAAGATGGGCATCCAGACCCACACGCTCAACAACCAGCTCGCCCTTTACAACAGCCTTGGTGCGACCGATCAGAATGGAAACTCTCTCACCCAACTCAACGGCTATATTCACGACTGGTCCTTTTCGTTGGATCCCATCGTCAATTACTACACGTCTGATACCTGGGGAGCTTATGTCACCGGCGGCGCCGGCTACTATCATAAGGCCACTGTCTTCACCATACCCGGCATCGGAACCTACTGCGATCCATACTATGGTTGCTATCAGTACCAGGCCAACCAGCCCATCGACAAGTACGCCAGCAATGCCTTTGGCGTAAATGCCGGCCTCGGCTTTACCTACAAGGTCTCCCGCTGGTCCGGCACCCGCTTCTATGGAGAGGCACGTTACGTCTGGACTGACAATCAGGCGCGTCGCTTCGACGTTAGCGGAAATACCAGCTACTTCAACGCATTCCCCCAGGCCAGCGCTCGAACCACATTGATCCCGGTGACCTTCGGCATACGTTTCTAACCTTCACCAACCTGAACACAGAAAAAGCCCGGCTCAATGCCGGGCTTTCTTCATCTCCGTACCAGTCTCATATCCCAATCGGATAAGGCTTCTCGTGCATCTCCTGCCCAGCACTTCCGCCTCGCTCAAACCGCCCTTGTAGCAGGCTCAGCAGGCCGGTGTACCAGTATCCGAACACAAACAGAAGCAGGAATGGCACAGTGAAGAAGTTCTCCGTGGAGACGGCATACCAGACCGTCCACGCAAAGTAAGCTCCGAGCACCAGCTCGATCCACGGCACAATCCCCAGCCGTTTCCGGTAGACCTTGGCCTGGGACTTTTCACCCTTCTTCAGCACCTTGTACTTCGGAGTCCGCGCGAATGCGCTCTTTACACCAAAGAGGGCTTCCATGACGGCCTTGGTATTGGTGATCGTGAGCCCAATGCCTCCCAGCGCCAGCAGAAACGGCACGTAGAAGATCCTCTTATGCCATGCCTTGGGAAACAGCTCCTTCTGGCTGACAAGATAAAACGTCGACACCGACATCGTGCTCGCCATGAACAGTGGAAAGTCGATCAGCAGCATCTGCAGATAGCCCTGCCAGCTCCGGATAATCATCGCTGGCATGAGCAGCACGCTCAGTATGATCATCAGCGGATAGCTGATATTCGCCGTCAGGTGATACCACGCCTCGAGCTTGG
The DNA here is from genome assembly GCF_039993895.1 of Edaphobacter paludis. Classification (NCBI taxonomy): domain Bacteria; kingdom Pseudomonadati; phylum Acidobacteriota; class Terriglobia; order Terriglobales; family Acidobacteriaceae; genus Edaphobacter; species Edaphobacter paludis. Next base: position 3,190,141 of record NZ_CP121194.1, on the reverse strand, counting down.
TATGCCACGGCGCATCGCTCTTCATCACCTGCGGCAGAATCTTCTTCGCCGTTTGGATCAGTCCCTTCGCCCAGCGCGCCTGCTGCGTCTTGAAGGCGGTCATCTCAATCGGCAGCTCCGCCGGACACTCCACATCCTGGAGATACTTGAACTTCCACCCCACCAGTTGCGCCCTGTAGCTGAGGTCGGTGTCCTCTGTCAGCGTGTCGTGCTGCCATCCGCCAGCGTCCGTGATCGTTTGCCGCCGCCACATCCCTGCCGTGCCGTTGAAGTTGAAGAACACACCAGACCGGCTGCGCCCGCCATGCTCCAATACAAAGTGCCCGTCCAGCAGGATGGCTTCGACTTGAGTCAGAAAGCTATAGTTCCGGTTCAGGTGCGTCCAGCGCGTTTGCACCATGCCGATCTCCGGCTCGGCAAAATGGTGCACCACCTGCATCAGCCACCGTGGCGGAGGCACAAAGTCCGCATCGAATATCGCCACCAGCTCGCCCCTTGCAACATCGAGGCCTTTGTCCAACGCTCCGGCCTTATACCCATGCCGGTTGGTGCGGTGTAGATAAAAAATCGGCTGTGGCGGCATTCCCATGGCGCCCGAAGCATATCGTTCTACCATCTCCCGGGCCACGGTCTGGGTCTCATCGGTCGAGTCATCCAGCACCTGAATCTCAAGCCGGTCGCGAGGATACTCAAGCTGACACACAGCTTCCATAAGCCGATCGATCACAAACTGTTCGTTGAACATCGGCAATTGCACCGTCACAAACGGCAGCTGGCCTTCGGCAAACCGCGCGGGCGGCTCATCCCACTTTGGCGCATTCTTCTTGTTCTTGTAATAGAGCCAGACCAGCTGATACCGGTGAATCCCATAGAACGCCAGAATCACCATCACGATGAAGTAGGGAATCAACATGCACGTATCGAACGTATTCCACCGGTACAGGTGTTCGAACGTCTTGTCGGCGTAGTGGGTCTTCCAATAATGGCCAAAGCCATGCGGAGCTACCAGCATGGCGAGCGTAGACGGAATCGATTGAACGAAAGAAAACAGGAGATACTCCAGCGAAAGTTGCTAATTTGACGATTCTACGCGAAGCTAACGGCTTCCATTTGGCCCGCTTGCGGCTCTAGTTCAAAAACATCGTTTGATACAGCGTATCCCGCTGCACCGGTTTGAAACCCGCGCCGCGGATTACTCGCCGCAGGTCCTCCTCAGTCGTGTCATCCGCCCCATCCCACAGCACTGAACCCACATCGTTCCCGCCAAACCGCAGTCCCATCTGCAAGACCTTCAACCCCTGCGTCTCCAGGTCGGCCTGCACGTTATCGATATTGTCCAAAACCATCCGAGAGATAGCCAGCGTCTTGAGATATTCCACTGCAGTCGCCTCCTCGAAGCCGCTCACGCCGACCTTGCGGGGTTGAAAGCTCACCGGAGTAAACGCGGTAAATCCGCCGGTCTCCTCCTGCAACTGCCGCACGGCGTCAAGATGGTTCAGCCTCTGTTCAAAACTCTCGCCCACGCCAAATGTCATCCCAGCAGTCGTCCGAATGCCCAACTCGTGCGCTGTGCGGTGTGTTGAAACCCAGTCTGCCACGGTCCACCTGTCCCGGCCACTCTGCTGCTGCACCGCATCATCCAGAATTCCGGCATCGTCACCTGGGATCGAGCGGAGGCCAGCATCCCGCAGCCGCAGAATCGTATCCCGCACGGTCAGTCGTGAGCGGACTGCAATGGCCAGGATCTCACTGGCAGAAAGACAATGCAGCCATAGGGCAGGGAACTGCTCCCTCACTCCGGCAAACAATTCTTCATACCAATCAATTTTCCGTTCTGCATCGACCCGCTGGCGTAGAGTTACGCCTGTCCCACCCATCTCCACGGTCGCGTGAATCTGTTGGTAGAGCGCCTCGAATGGAGCTGTTGCACAATCGATCTTCCGGTCGATGGCATAGCTCACCACGCCCTCCGGATGCAGTTTGCGCCGCACCGCGTCGGCCTCCATGCCGATTCCAATCAAGTCATCACTATTGAAGCAATCCAGAGCTTGTTCCCAGCTGATCCCCATACTGAGATTCTAACCGTCAGAGCTCTTTACCGGCCGCGCACCAGCAGCACAATCACCGACACCAGCAAAACCACAATCAGCGAAACCCCAATCTTCACCCACCATCCCAAGGCTGCCACCTGCGACTCCAGCGCCGTCACCCGCTCCGTCGCCGTCGCCATCCTCTTTACGTCGGCGGAGACTTCGGCAATCTGAACGCTCTGCTCCTGCAACTGCTGATGAAGCCCGGCCTGGGCCTGGGTTACCTGTCCCAGGTCGCCACGAATGCCCTCGGCCATGGCTGCCATGGCCGCCTGGGTGGTTTTTTCCGACGCTGTCTTCGTCGAAAAATACTTGTCCGCCATCGGCACCAGACGCGTGACGTGGGGAAGCAGTTCGAACAATTGCGCAAGCACTTTAGGCCACATAGATTTCCTCTATTTCTGCCACGCTATTCTTCCACCGCGCCGCCGATACACCAGCCACCCGATCGTCAGCAACAGAATCGTTGTCATAATCCCCCACGACCACACGCAGTAGATGCACCACTTCTCCATCACAAACGCTTCGAGGTAGCTCAGAAACGAGGCGCACATGAATCCCAGTTGCGCCGTCTCGAACACCAGCCACCACCGCTCCATCAGCGCCAGCACGGCGATCACGGCATAGGCCACAATCCCTACCGTGGCCACCGGAATATGCACCTTGCCCGGAGCTTCATCGAAGGTCCTCGGCGGAAAGACCGAAAATCGGCTATGGTTCACCGACCCGCAGTCCCAATGCTCGCTCACCGCACACGGAGGTGCCTTTGCCGGATCCATATTATGGATCAGCAATCCCATTACGCTTACCCCCAACCCCGCTAAAGCCAGCAACGCCACCAGATATTTCATCGCTTGATTCTACGATGTCCCAGCCAATTTGCCAGCCGCTGCTTCATCACGCGTATCGCATCTTCACTCTCGTCGACCATCACAAAGCTCCGTCCGTGCTTCGCCGCAGCCTCTCCCGTCGTTCCGCTCCCTGCAAAAAAATCGAGCACTTTCTCTCCCGGATTCGAGTGGATCTTCACAATCCGCTCCAGTACTCCCAGCGGCTTCTGCGTCGCATATCCCGTCTTTTCTTTGCCTGTAGGAGAAACAATCGTGTGCCACCAGACATCGGTGGGCGTCTTTCCCCGCGCAGCCTTCTTCGCCCCCACCAACCCCGGTGCCATATACGGAATCCGGTCGCACTCCTCCAGATTGAACGTGTACCGTTCTGCGTCTTTCGTGTACCAGAGGATGTTGTCATGCTTCGCAGGCCAGCGTTTCTTCGAACGCGCGCCATAGTCATACGCCCAGATGATCTCGTTCTGAAAACACTCGCGCCCAAAGATCTCGTCCAGCATCACCTTGCAGTAATGGACCTCGCGGTAGTCGATATGAAAAAAAAACGATCCCGTAGGCGACAGCACCCGGTAGGCCGCCTCCATCCGTGGCCGCAAAAATCCAAGAAAGTCTCCAAACTGGTCGCCATATCCCGTGCCGCCAGCTTGCACCTTCAGCACCTCCGTTCTGTACCGTTGCCCCCCGAAACCTATTCGGTCTCCCGCCTCATCCCGCACGGTCTTCATCTGTTTCCGAGCCTGCCGCTTGCCAGTATTAAATGGTGGGTCGATATAGATCAACTCCACCGAGCCCGATTTCATTTTTCGCAAAACATTGAGGTTGTCCCCATGCACAATCCGGTTCATCCGTTCATTCCCTCAGCACCTAAACTAACTCAGCCTTTGCCTTCACCGCGTTGCCGTGTATCTTTTTCTGCGGAAGAATTTCACTCTCAACTGTGTCGGCAAATCAACTCATCTACGCGATGTTGTCTCACCCTGGCCTCGTCCGCCGCGGCAACGAGGACGCCTGCGCAGCCTCCCTTGAGTCCGGGGCCTTTGTCGTCTGCGATGGCATGGGCGGAGCCGCAGCGGGAGAGGTGGCCAGCCACCTTGCCGCCAAAACCTTCCTCAGCTACCTCACGTCGCCGACCACCAATGGCAACCACGCCGCCAGCCCGCAGGCACGACTCTGCGCGGCCATCCACGCCGCCAATCAGGCCGTCTATCAGCACTCCCGCCAGTCCTCGAGGCTCGCTGGCATGGGCACGACGCTGGTCGCGCTGCTCGCTCCCGTCCGCAATGAACGTTCTGAAGACCCTGTTCTGTGGCTGGCCCACGTAGGCGACAGTCGCTGCTATCGCCTACGGCACGGCCATCTGCAACAACTCACCCACGATCACTCCCTTGTAGGAGAGCAGCTCCGCGCCGGCCAGATTACGCCTGCCCAGGCTGTCGTCTCTCCCATGCGTAACATCATCACCCGTGCCATCGGCTCGCGGCCCGGCGTCGTCCCCGAGATCGAGAGCCACTATCTCCGGCCCAACGACCTTTATCTGCTCGCCTCCGACGGCCTTAGCCATGAGATCTCCGACTGCGAAATAGAAACCATACTCGCCGCCATCCCAACTCCAGCCACACAGTCCGCTCTCACCGAGGCCTGCGAGGTCCTCATCGCGGCCGCCAATGGAAGGGGAGGCCATGACAATATCACTGTCCTTTTAGTGTCTATTAGCTCTACTTACCTCTAAGAACCAACCGCAGGCGCGTTTCTACTTCATTCATCCCGTACATTTGCCTTTCCAATTGATCCCCTGTCTCCGCGAGCAGTTTGGTAACACGCCCCGTACGGACTGTTACACTTTTCCTTCTCGGAGAAGGCATCAACTCTCATGACGCAACCACAAACCATCGCAGTCCTCGGAGCCGGAACCATGGGCAACGGCATCGCCCACGTCTGCGCTCGCTCCGGCTTCAACGTACTTCTCTGCGATCTCCAGCAATCCTTTCTCGGCCGTGGCCTTGCCACCATCGAAAACAATCTCGCACGCGAAGTCAGCAAAGAAAAACTGACCAAGCAACAGGCACAAGAAGCCCGTGCCCGCATCACTCCCACTACCGACCGCGAAGCCCTGAATATCTGCACCCTAGCCATCGAGGCCGCCACAGAAAAGTTCGAGGTTAAATCCAGCCTCTTTCGCGACCTCGATCGCATTCTTCCTGCCGAAGCCATTCTCGCCTCGAACACCAGTTCCATTTCCATCACGAAGCTGGCCGCGCAAACCAGCCGCCCGACGCAGGTCATCGGCATGCACTTCTTCAACCCCGTCCCGGTGATGCCGCTGGTCGAAGTCATTCGCGGCCTCCAAACCTCGCAGCAAACCTTCGACACCATTAAGTCGCTCGCCGAAGCCCTCGGCAAGACTCCCATCGCGGTCAACGACGCCGCAGGTTTCGTCTCCAACCGCGTTCTTATGCCCTTGATTAACGAGGCCATCTTCGCGGTCATGGAAGGCGTAGCCACCGCCGAAGCCGTCGATCAGGTCTTTGTCCTCGGCATGGCCCACCCGATGGGCCCGCTCACGCTGGCCGACTTCATCGGTCTCGACGTCTGCCTCGACATCATGCGCGTCCTGCACGATGCGCTTGGCGACCCAAAGTACCGTCCGTGCCCCCTGCTCATCCGCATGGTCGATGCGGGCTGGCTGGGTCGCAAATCTGGTCGCGGTTTCTACACCTATCCCACATAAAATTCCGGTAATAGAACACGCGGCAGACTTCTCATAGCCAGCCTCCCTCATCATCTCGTAAACTCGTAGCCAGCCGGGAATAGCCAGCAACGAACAGTCAGCAGGGAGAATACATGCCGCAAGAGCTTTATTTCGAAGACTTCTACGTCGGTCAGAAATTCCACTCCATCGGCGGCGCTAAAGTGACCGCGGAAGAGATCAAAGAGTTCGGCCAGAAATACGATCCTCAGCCATTCCATCTCGACGAAGCAGCCGGCGAAGGCTCCTTCTTCAAAGGTCTCGCCGCCTCCGGCTGGCTCACCGCCGCCATCGTCATGCGCCTGCGCGTGCAGAACATTACCGTAGCCGGAGGCATGATCGGCGCCGGAGTCGAAGAGATGCGCTGGACCCTTCCCGTCCGTCCCGGCGACACCATCCATACCGAGATTGAGGTTGTCGGCGTCCGCCAATCGACCTCGCGCAAAAACTACGGCGTCGTCCGCACGCGCACCCTGGCCTTCAACCAGAACAACGAGGTCGTCCTCCGCAGCACGGTCAACTTCCTCGCCCCTTTGCGCGAAGAATAGTATTCGAGGAATAGGAGCTGCGCGTCCCGCCTACGGGATGTGCGGCTCTTCTTATACTCCCGTACCATTCCCGGCACATCCCCCCACAAAACCCACAGACAACAGGCGTATCGTAGACGAATGATGCGTATGACAGTGCTCGCCTCCGGTTCCAAAGGCAACAGCACTGTCATCTCTTCCTCCCGCACCCGCGTACTGGTCGATGCCGGTCTCTCCTGCCGTGAACTTCTGCGCCGCATGGCCCTCGCCGGAGAAGACCCCGCCACCCTCGACGCCATCCTCATTACCCATGAGCACATCGACCACGTAGCCGGACTCGCCGTCCTCGCCCGCCGCCTCGGCATCCCCGTATACATCACAGAGCCCACCCACCGCGCGTGGGGCCGCATGGTCACTCCTCGCACCACCATGACCTACGCCAAGTGGCTCGATCACGTCCAGCAGGAAAAAGAAGCCCGCGCTGCCGCTGTAGCTCAGGGCAATTTAGAAATTGCAGCGGAAGCCGCGCCAGATTCCAACGCCGATAATCTTTGCGAACCCGAAACTCCCATCGTCAAATCCAACCCCTCCCATCTCCCCGCGGTCGAGTATTTTCATTCCGGCACCAGCTTCTGCATCGGCGACCTCGACATCACTCCCTTCACTATTCCCCACGATGCTGCCGACCCCTGCGGCTTCGTCTTCTCCGCCGAAGGCATCCGCATGGCCGTCGCCACCGACCTTGGCTACATGCCTCCCAACGTCAAGGCCGCCCTCAAACGCATCGACGTTCTCCTGCTCGAATCCAACCATGACCTCGAGATGCTCCGCGACGGTCCCTATCCCTGGTCGGTCAAACAGCGCGTCCTTTCCCGCGTTGGCCACCTCTCCAACCACGCCACGGCCGAATTCCTCTCCACCGACTACGACGGCGGCGCGGCGTACATCGTGCTCGGCCACCTCTCCGAGTCCAACAACGCCCCCGAACTCGCCCGCATCGCCGCAGAACAGGCACTCGTCAACCACCCCACCCTGCTCGGCAATCGCGTCCTGCTCGCTATGCAATCGAACCCGCTCGACCCTATCATGCTCTAAATCAAGCTATCTCTGCCCCTGATCTTCCGCAAAACCACTTCCTTTTGACCTGAAGGAAGCGACCTCCTATATCTATTTTCTTCTTTTCTTCGCCTTTGAATAGCCTCAGATCCATTACCCCCAAATCAATCTTTCTAATGCCATTCGCTATCGAACAAGTTAGAATGAAGTAAGTAAACTAATGGAAAAACGAACAGTTGCTTTCCCAGATAACCGCCGTCAGCACCCCTCCTCCTGCACCGACCCGGTGGTAGGAAACATCCTCTCCGGCTGGCGCTACGACATCTCTGCCCTCTCCCCGGTCATGCGCACGGATTATGAGAAGCACTTCATCGACTGCGCCCACTGCCGCCGCCGACAGGCCATCGCCCGCACCATCGACGTTCTTCTCATCATTGTAAGCACGCTCTCTATCGTAGCTTTCCTGTTGGCGGCTGTGGTCATTCACCGCGTCGAACTGGTCACCCACATCTTTTCGCTGCACGTCCGCCTCACCCAGACTCACGCCGTAGCCATCTCGCTCGAAGCTGTCGCCATCGCTGGCATGGCCTTTTCCACTCTCATCTGGATTCTGGTTGCCGTCGCTACGCCGCTCCCTGGCTTTCTTGGCGGCATCGTTCAGAAACACATCCCCGCCGACCTCCGAGAGCGCTTCCACAAAAACGCCGCCTGATCTTGCTCTCCAGAACAAAGTGTCATCCTGAGGAAAGCGAAGAGCTCCGCATTCTGGTTTTGTCTGCTCTCTTCCGATGCTCCCAAACCCTGGGTGCCCCATTCTTCGCGCACTTTGCGAAGGGTGGGATGCAATACCTTCCCGTAGCTACGCTTTTGCGGTTGCCCATTCGTAAATCGGGGACCATTGGTGCAATTGGGATTAAAGTTCCCTCCACGCAGCCTCGATTTGTAATCCACCCCTCGCCGCGATAGCGTAGAACAAACGAAGACATGCCACCTACTCACCAACCAGAAGGCGAACTGCTCCCCCCCTCCTACGGCGGGCCACCCGAACGCGCCCCTATACCCGACTACGAGCGCGAGCGATCCCGCCCCAACTCTCGCGAGCGCGGCTGGAACATCCTCGTCACCCCCGGCACCTACCTCCTGCTCGGCATCAACTGCGCCGTTTACCTTTGGATGGTCCTGCGCGGCGTCTCCCCCAGCGAGCCCACTGTCCGCGACCTGATCCACTTCGGCGCCGCGCAAGCCTCGCTCATCCTGCATGGCCAGTGGTACCGGCTGATCACCGCTACCTTCGTCCACGTTGGCCTGATCCACATCGCCACCAACATGTGGTGTCTCTGGAACCTCGGACTGCTCGGTGAGCCGCTGCTGGGCCCCTTCGGCCTGGTCGCGGTCTACTTCCTCACTGGTATCGCCGGCAACCTGCTCAGCTTGTTCATCAATGTGGTCACCCGCGATAACTCCGTCGGAGCAGGAGCTTCAGGTGCCGTCTTCGGCATCGCCGGAATCCTTATCGTCCTGCTCAGCAATAAAAAGCTCCCCATTCCCTGGTCTGAGCTCAAGCGCCTTCGTAAGTCGGTCATCTGGTTCGCCGCTATCAACCTGCTCATCGGCGGAGCCACCCTCTTCGTCCCGGTCATTCGCATCGACAACTTCGCCCACCTCGGCGGCTTCCTCTCCGGTCTCGCGCTGGGAGTTCCGCTCCTCGCACGCATGACCTCCGGCCGCAGCCGCTACCTCCAGCGCCAGAGGTTCACCTTCGCCGCTGCCGCCTTCTGCCTCGCACTGTTCGGCTACTGGATCGCCAACCTGAGGTAGCTGCTTCAGTCGGACCCGGCCCATTGAGACACTGATGATGGATGGAAAAACGCTAGTGCTGCGAGGAAGAGTTGTCTCAGGCGTCGGCAGCTTTTCATTCTGGATCGGCCAGCTTCAGGACCACTACGAGCGCAAAACCGGAATGCGTCTCTACCCCGGAACCCTGAATCTCCAGCTCGAATCCGAATATTCCTTGCCCGCGAAGGTCATTCGGCTGGAAGCATCCGAGTACGGAGGTCGAGTCTCCGTCAGCATCGTTCCCTGCTCGATTCAAGGTAGAAAAGCATTTCTGCTACGCACCGACGCAAACGAGAATGGAACAGGCGATCATCCAAAGACCATCATAGAAATTGCGACAGACGTAAGGCTACGCGATCTCTTCCGGCTTCAGGATGGTGATTATTTAGAGGTAGCCATCGCCCCAGAATGGGCGGCGTATGGAACTTCTGAGCCCTAACTCAACGTCGTCTGCGCGAACTTCCTGACCATGGCTAGCAGCAATCTCCGGTCGCTGTCACTCAGATGCGCCGAGTATCGTTGCACCTGCGTCAAAAACCGGATCTCGTCCTCGCCCAGGTTCAGCGACGACATCTCTCTGCCGATAATCTCTTCCGCAAAGAACTCCGAGAGCTGCAAATCGAGCGCACGCGCAATCTTCTGTAGCGTCTCCAGCGAGGGCACAGTATGGCCGTTTTCGACACGCGACAGATAACAGCGCAGCAGACCTGTCCGCTTTTCGATATCGCCCTGCGACATACCCTTCTGCAACCGGTAGCCCCGGATTGTCGTACCGATGTTCATCGAAATCGAGAGGTCCGCCGCGGGCCCGCTCTCCAGATCATTGGGAATAGTTTGCATGTCAGCCATTAGCCACAAAGTAAACACCCGCGAGGCGCAGGTCAATGCCTATCTTCAGTGCCATGCCTGATTTCCGAACCTGCCAAGGTTCACACAATCATTTACCCGGCAAACCTGAACCCTTACTTGAACCCCAACCCAACTTTGTACCCAGTCAAATATTGTCTAACCAACTACTAACTTCTCAGTAAACTCCCGACCAAAATGAACCGCGGAAAGATTTTTGCTTCCGACATCTTTCAAGGTCATTCAACAATGGTGGAATTCGTTCAGTGAGTGAACCCGGAAGGGTGGGTCCGCGCATCAAAATGTCTGTATGGAGACACTATCAAGCGAAAGCTGAGGCGCCTGGGGTAGGCTAGGGAATTGAATCCTTCGGTTCGGAATCATCGTGCTACCCTGTTTTGAGTAAAATCCTTGCCAGTCGTACTTCTCGGCGATGTCCGTATACAACATTGGTGGCGGTGGGCAGAATCGAACTGCCGACCTACGGGTTATGAGTCCGTCGCTCTAACCATCTGAGCTACACCGCCCTAATGTGTAATGGCTGTACCAGCAGGAAAGTCACGCAACGAGCAGTTCAGGAGAACCGTCGCGGCACAGCCAGTTCCAATCATACTTGATTCGCGCCAGAGCGAAAAGCCGGAGCCCATCGTTCTCGGTGTCATCCCTGCACGCCTGGCCTCGACCCGTCTGGCCCGCAAAGTCCTTCGCACCATCGCAGGTAAGCCGATGCTGGCGTGGGTCTTCGAAGCGGCCAAGGCATGCCCTCAGCTCGACCAGGTTTTGATAGCCACTGACTCTGCCGAAGTGGCCGAGCTATGCGACCGAAACGGCTGGCCTTTCCAACTCACTTCGCCGGATCTGCCCAGCGGCACCGACCGCGTCTACGCCGTCTCCCAGCTCGTCCACGCGGACATCTACGTCAATATTCAGGGCGACGAGCCGCTGCTGAAGCCTCAGCACATCACGGCAATGCTCCGTGCTTTCAGCCGTCCGCATGTCGAGGTCTCGACCCTTAAAGTGCTCTGCACCGCAGAAAATATTACGAACCCGAATGCAGTAAAGGTCGTCACCGCGGTCGATGGTCGCGCGCTCTACTTCTCTCGCGCTACCATTCCCTACGACCGCGACAAGATCGCACCGCAATATTGGAAGCATATGGGCCTCTACGCCTATCGCAAGAGCGCCCTTGAACGCTTCGCTACGCTGCCGCCCAGCGCGCTTGAACAGACGGAGCGGCTCGAACAGCTTCGCTTCCTCGAAAACGGTATCAGCCTCTACGTCGAACCTACGGAATTCGACACCATCGGCGTCGACACCGAAGACGATCTGCGTCGCGTCGAAGCCCTGCTCGGGCGCTGATTTCAGACATGAGCTAAAGCACGCTGTTTACTGAATGGCCTGAGCGCGCCAGTTGGCTGCCCAGTGCGAAGTCTCGGGTCCCATCACAAAGTGCAGCGTCGAGCCGGCCATAATGTCCTCGTAGCGGATAACAGGCTTCGTCAGCGGTTTGCCGTTGAGCGTCGCCGACTGGATATATACGTTGGCACTGGAGTTGTGGTCCGCAATCACGGTGAACTGCTTCCCATTCGCCAGTCGAAGACTCATCCTGCTGAACATGGGGCTGCCGATCATATAGTCCCCTGACGCCGGGTTCACGGGATAGATGCCAAACGCAGTGAACAGATACCACGCTGACATCTGGCCGCAGTCGTCGTCACCGTCGAGGCCAACGGGCTGTCCGGCATACTCTGCAAGTGCAATCTCCCGCACCTTTGCCTGCGTCTTCCAGGGCTCGCCGCTGAAGTCGTACAAGTAGCCATAATGATGGCTCGGCTCGTTGCTGTGAACGTTATGGCCACCGGCAAAGTGCTGGTCCAGCTTCGCATTGTAGGCAGCGTCTCCGCCCATCAGCTCGAGAATGCCGGCCTCGTCGTGCAGAGGCGCCCAGGTGTAGACCCAGGCCGTGCCTTCCGTCCATCCGGCATCCGCAGCGGCCCATTTTCCGTCGGAGGTCTTGCCTCGCATCAATCCATCTGCCGGATTGTAGAGATGGCGGTCGTTCAGCGAGCGGTGCAGAAAGAACTGGTAGTCCTTCTCTTTGCCCAGCGCCTTTGCGACCTGCGCTACGCACCAGTCGTCGTAACTGTCCTCGAGCGTCCGCGATGAAGCTTCGGCGGTCTTATCGGTGGGAATATAGCCGAGTTCCTTGTAATAGGTCAGCCCGCCTCGGGCTTCATAAGGGGTATGCGGCTCGCGGTCGGCCCAGCGGCGCGTCGTGTCTCCGTCGGGCGGTGTCATGGCGTCTTTATAGACGGCCTTCCACGCCAGGTCACGATCGAATCCATGAAAGCCCTTGCGGATAGCCTCGGCGACCAGCGAGTCCGCGTGGGTGCCGATCATGATGTTGGTGTAGCCCGGATTCGGCCACTTCGGCATCCAGCCGCCCTCGCGATAGTTCTGCAGCAAGGCTGTGATCATGCCATCCACTCGCTCCGGAGCGAGTAGCGTCAACAGGCTGTTTTCGGCGCGAAAGGTATCCCATATCGAATAGGCGGTATACGACTCGCCCTGATGAACGGTGTCGTCAAACGCGCTGTAGTAGCGTCCGTATTCGGAGAAGATCCGCGGATAGAGCAGCGCATGATAGGCAGCGGTATAGACCGTCCCCCGCTCTTCGTCCGAAGCACCCTGCAATCCAATTCTGTCGAGCTTCGCCTGCCATTTGTCGCGCAATGCCTGCCGGACAGCTTCGAAGTTCCACTCGGGAATCTCTTTCTTCAAGTTCTCGCGCGCCTGCTCAATGCTGATGAAGGACGTCCCGACGCGCAGTTCAATGACCTGTTTTCCCGTGGACGGAGCGAAGCCTGCATAAGCTCCGCGAGCGTGGCTGGCCTGCGCGTCATCCATTCCATAGGTGTTAGCCTTTTGAAATGCCTGCCGGAACTGAACGACGAAATAGCCTTTGAAGTTTTTGAGCGCGGCCGGTCCAAGATGGGCATCCATTCGGTCGGGGTTGTAACCGGTGATCTCGTGGTTGGCCGCATCGACGTGCACCGAACCTGCATGACCTGCTCTTGAGGCTTCAATCAAGATTCGCGACGGCGTATTTGCCGGGAAGGTGAAGCGCATATAGCTGCACCGCTCCGTCGCTGTCATCTCCGAACGAATCTGCTTCCCACCTCCGGCGTCCATCCTGACGGAGTAGAAGTCGGGGTGTGCAATCTCGTCGGCGTGAGTGAAGGGCAGCTTCCGCTCATCGGGAGTTGTCTTCAGGTCACCGATCTCGGGCATCAGCGTGACGTATCCGTAGTCGCCCATCCAGATCGCCGGTTGATGCGTTCCGATAAATCCTGAGATTGTCTTGTCGTCGTAGTTGTACGAGACCACGCTAATCTTGTTCTGGCGCGTCTGCGGCGTCCAGTCGGTCATGCCGAATGGCGGAGTCACAAACGGCATTGTTCCGCCATACCCGATCTTGCCGCTGGCGGTGCCGATCAGAGGATTGACCCAGTCAACTGGCCCAGGAGGCGCGGCCAACATCGAAGCGGTTGAGCCAAGGACGACAAGACACACAAGGGTGCGAAGTATAGATGGACGATGCATACCACCAAATCCTATATCGAATCGAGCAAGATCGCTCGTTCGAGAGATTAAGTGCAAGCTTCCGTTTTAGCCTGCGGGTTCGAAACACAACTCGAGCTTGTCCGCCAATGTTGTCACCGTGACGTCTTCAAGTGATGGCGCAATCCACATGGCCTGCTGCAACTCAGCCAACGAATGCGTCCCCAGCACACCGAGCACACGACATCCCGCAGCCACGCCAGCGCCTACGCCGGATGGCGCATCTTCCACCACAACACAATCTTCGGGGCGGAGACCAAGCAACCCGGCTCCGCGACGGTATGGCTCTGGATCAGGCTTCCCGCGCTCGACCATATCGCCGCTGATGATGCGCTCCGGGATCGGCAGTCCTGCTGCCTCCAACCGCCCCAGCAGCAACCGCCGCGTTGCCGAGGTCACAATGGCCCATCGCTCCAGCGGCAAACTTTCCAGCAGCTTCTTCACCCCCGGCAGCACCTTCAGGTCTGCCATGTCTTCGATCTCCATGTCCTCGATCACGCGCAATCCCTCGTTGGGGTCGATATCGGGACGCAATGACTTCACGATGTCGATAGCACGAACACCGTGTGGCACCGTGTAGGTCTCCGCGTTCGGCACGTGATAGATCTCGGCCCACCGTCGCCAGCAACGTACTACCGAACCGATGGAGCTGATCAGCACTCCATCCATGTCAAACAAAAGACCCTTTGTCTCAACGCAGATAGACTTACTCAAACAGCGCTCCCCTGCAACACAAACCTCTGCGCCGCTTCTAATACCTTCGTGACCGATTCGACCGAACAGCTCTCACAATAGACGCGCAGCAGCGGCTCGGTGCCCGATGCGCGCAACAGGAGCCAAGTCTCCGCGGCATTTGGTTTGCCGGAACAATCAGGATTGTCGAGGAAGAACTTGATGCCATCCATGGTCTCGACGCGAAGCACCTTCATACCCGCAATGTCAGTCACGCCAGCCTTCGCTCGCGCAATGGCAGACTGCTTCAACGTCTCCTCGATGTGCATGTCCACGCGCCCGTACTGGTGTTCGCCAAACTCTTCCTGCAAAGCTGCTACCAGTTCGCCAAGCGTCTTCTTCTCATCCGCCATCACATTCGCCAGCAGCAGCGAGTTCAGCATCCCATCGCGCTCCGGCAGGTGGCGGCTGATGCCAACGCCGCCCGATTCCTCGCCGCCAATCAAAATCTCCTGATCCAGCATCAACTCACAGACATACTTAAAGCCGATGCCATGCTCATGCAGCCGCCGTCCATACTTCGCGGCAATGCGGTCGATCATCTTCGTCGTATTGAAAGCACGGGTTACATCGCCCGGCCACTTCTTACGCTCCAGCAGCCACTTCAGCAACACGGAAAAAATCTTGTGTGCATCCACGACATTGCCATGCTCATCTACAGCGCCGATGCGGTCGGCATCGCCATCCGTAATCAAACCGGCATCGCAATGCTCCGCTACAACCGCCATCTGCGTCTCGCGAATATGCGGCAGAATGGGCTCTGGATTAATCCCCGGAAACGCCGGGTTGATCTCGTTACGAATCTCCACAAATGGAATCTTCGCCTTCGTGAAGATTCCCGCAAGCACGCCTCGACCCGCGCCATACATCACGTCGATCAGAAATTTATATCCGGACGACCGAATTGCCTCCAAATCAACAAAGCGCGTGATCGCCGCAACGTAGTCGGGATTGAAGTTCACCTCTTCGATCGCCGCTGGTGCCGCGCTCTTAGCGAGAGGCTTTCCCAGATAGCTCTCAATCGAAGTCATAATGGAAGGTAAGCCCGACCCGCCATAACTTGCCTTGTACTTCACGCCATTCCACTCCGCGGGATTATGGCTGGACGTAATCATCACGCCGCCAGCCGCTTTGCGCTCACGCACCGCGTAGGAAAGCGCAGGCGTAGGCGTAATCTCCGCGGCCAGAGCGACTGGAATGCCAGCCCCAGCCATAACCTCCGCTACCACTTTCGCAAACGAATGCGACCCGAAGCGCGTGTCATAGGCAATGCAAACCCCAGCGGCTGCATTCTCATGAGCCAGCACGTAGTTCGCAATCGCCGCCGCCGCCACGCGCACGTTGGCAAAGGTAAAGTCGTCGGCAATAATGCCACGCCACCCATCCGTTCCAAACTTCACCACTGTCTCTGCCATTACGCCGCCATTCGCTAAATTAAGTCTTCCCGTCCAGCCTTCTTCAACTCCGCGACAACCTTGCCCACTTCCTGCGACCGGTCACGCGTCGTAATCAGCAGCGCATCTTTCGTCTGCACGACAACCAGATTATTCACGCCAACCAGCGCAATCACCTTGCCGGGAGCGTAAACATAGTTGCCATTCGAATCGATGGAGACACAGAGAGGATCGGTCTCATCGAACACGTTGGCGAAGGCAAGCTTCTCCGGCGAACAGTCCGCCATATTCTCGTGCAGCGTCGACCAGCATCCAAGATCGTTCCATTCGAAGTCACCGGGCAGGCAATAAATTTCAGCGCCCGCTTCACCCTTACGCGACCTTGGCTCCAGCACTGCATAGTCGATGCTGATGTTCTCGCACTGCGGATAGACTTCCGCAAACACCTGCGTAAACTGGTCCGTTCCATAGGCTGCGGCAATCTTTTCGAGCAGCGGCGCCATCGCGGGACAATACTCTCGAATCGCTCCAGCCAAGGTCCGTGCACTCCACAGAAATATCCCACTGTTCCAGGCATAGTTGCCCGTTGCCACAAACTGTTCGGCATGCTCTTTGTCGGGCTTCTCGGTGAACCGCTTTACTCGGCGGGCCTCGATGCCACCTGCAATCTTCGTCGCATCCTCGGCAACTGCGCCCTGCTCGATGTAGCCGTAGCCCGTCTCAGCCCGCGTAGGAGGCACGCCGAGAACCACGATCTTGTCGCCGCTGGCTGCCAACTCCGCTCCGGCATGAATCACCTTCGCAAAGCGCGCACTGTCCTTCACCACCTGGTCCGAGGGAAACACGCCGATGACCGTATCCGGCTCAGTCTTCTCCAGCAAAAACGCTGCCAGAGCGCACGCCGGAGCGGTGTTTCGCGCAGCCGGCTCGCTCAGGATGTGTTCTCGTGGAACCTCCGGCAACTGTTCCGCGATCACGTCATCCAGAAGCTCGTTGGTGATAACCCATACGCTGGAAGGCGCCACAAGGGGGCTCAACCGCTCCAGCGTCTGCTGGATCATGGTTTTGTCGCCATCGAGAGCCAATACCTGCTTCGCTCTCGCCTTCCGGCTCCGAGGCCAGAACCGCGTTCCACTGCCACCCGCAAGAATCACTGGAGCAAACCGCAACTTCGACGTGCCAACTTCTTTGGACATACAACCCCATCTCAAAGGAAAACCGCACCGTGCAGGTGCGGTCGATACCTAGAACCAACGATTAGCCCAGCGTTGCAAAATATGCCTGCATCCGCTTGACGCCTTCATCAATTACCTCATGCGAAACCGCATAGGACAACCGAATATGTTCGTCCGTTCCGAATGCTTCACCTGGAACCACAACAACGTGCGCTTCGCTCAGCAGCTTTGCCGCAAGGTCAGAAGCCGACTTGACGCCGCCCTTGCCGATAAAGCTTTTCACGTTGGGATAAACGTAGAACGCGCCCTGAGGCACGGTGCAGGTCAATCCAGGAATTGTCTTGAGTCCCGCCAGCACTTGATCGCGCAGCTTAATATAGTCCGCACGCATCTCGGTGACGCATTGTTGCGATCCGCTCACAGCGGCGATCGAAGCGCGTTGCACCATGCTCGCTGTGTTCGATGTGCTCTGCGACTGCAACTTGCTCATCGCCGCAATGATTGGCTTTGGTCCCAGCGCGAAGCCGGCGCGCCAGCCCGTCATCGCATACGTCTTCGACAGGGAACCCAGAACTACGACATGTTCCTTACAGTCGGTGAACGAGCCGCCGCTGACAATTTCGCCGGCGAAGTTCAGATATACGTAGCACTCATCAAGCAGCACATAAATCTCGTGCTTATGCGCCAGCCGGACGATCGCTTCCAGGTCTTCCGGCGATACTACCGCGCCCGACGGATTCGAGGGCGTATTTAAAATAATAGCTTTCGTCTTCGGGGTGATCGCAGCCTCGATCATCTTGGCGGTGACGCGGAAGTTCTCCGCTTCGTCAGTCTGAACCAGCACCACCTTGCCGCCCGCATACTGAATGATGTCCTTGAAGGAGACCCAGTAGGGAACTGGCAGAATCACCTCATCGCCATGGTCCACAAGCACTTGGATCGCATTGAACAGGGCGAGCTTTCCGCCGGTCGTGAACACGCACTCCTCGGGCGTATAGTTCGAGCCGAAGTCGGCCGTATGACGATCCACGATCGCCTTCCGCACCTCGGGAATACCCGCAACATTCGTATAGCGGGTAAAGTTCTTCTCGATGGCATCGATGGCCGCGTCCTTGATATGCCTTGGCGTCGCAAAGTGCGGCTCGCCTGCGCCAAAGTCCGCCAGGTTGACACCTTCCGACTTCAGTTTGAGCGCCGCCGCTGTGATTGCCATCGTCGCTGAAACTTCAATGCGGCCTATGCGGTCCGCAAATATCTTGGTAGCTGTTGTGCTCATACCTCTAGTTTGTCAGATTTACCCCGCAAGATAAAGTATTCCCTGCGATTTGCCTTCAAATGGTCAAATTCTCCAAAAATCCTGCCTGACGGTATATCTAGAGGTCTCTTAGCGGCAGGTAGAAAGAAAACACAGATCCCTGAGAAGGCTGACTGGTCACCTCAATCGCCCCCCCGTGCGCCTCCACGATGGCCTTGGCAATGGCCAACCCCATTCCCGTACCCTGCACACGATAGCGTTGTCCCTGGCCACGGTAGAACTTGTCGAAGATCAACATGCGTTCAAAGTCATCGATGCCTGCGCCACGATCGGCGACGCTGGTCACGAGCCGGTGCTTCGAGACCTCCGCGCTGATAAAAATCGGGCTTCCCTCTGAGGAGTATTTTGCGGCGTTGTCAAGCAAATGCTGAATTACCTTGGCTATCCAATCGATATCCATCTCCACGGGGGGAAGCGAATCCGGCAGCCGGACCTCGACAGGATGCGTTTTAAGCTGGGGCTGTACCGCCTCCAATGCCAGGTCTACAGCCTCGCGCATGGAATGCAGTTGCTTATCCAGCTTGATGTCGTGGGCGTCCAGCGCCGCCATCTCCATCGCCTGACCGACCAGGTGATTCAGTCGGGCAGCCTCTTCTTCAATCACCTTCATCATCTCTGCGCGCTGGTTCGAATCAAGTGCAGTATTTGTCTGCAGGGTTGTAATCGCCGCTGTAATCGAGGTTAAAGGAGTGCGTAGTTCGTGAGCGACAGAATCGAGCAGAGCATTCCGCAGCCGCTCACTCTCGCGAGACGCTTCCACTCGGGTAAGGGTTTCGACGGCGTTGACCCGCTCGATGGCAATTGCTGCCAGTCCGCAAACGGCATCCAGCGCCTCGGGCGAGGCGCCCGTGCCGGTGATGCCTACCGCGCCGATAGGTCTCGTCCCCAGCAGGATAGGCGACAGAGTGACCGATCGCGCCTCATCCACCCGGCGATCTCGCGTGAAGGCGGCATCCCGAAGCTCATCCGCGGTTACGTCCATGTAATTCGGGCTCGACCTGTATACGCGGTCCTTCTCGCGGAGATAAACGGCAGCGCCAGGAAGGTTGAATGTTGTTGCAATCATCCCGGGCAACGAGTTCAGCAGGTCGATTACATTGCCGGTCACCAGCATCTGTTGGCTGAATTCGTAAAGGCGTTCTGCCTCCCGTTGGCGGAAGCGCGATCTCTTGGCCTCCCGGCGTGCCCGTTCCGCAAGCTGGCTCGCCACGATCCCCGTCAGTAGAAATGCTGCGAGTGCCACCCAATTCCGTGAATCGCCAATGGTGAACGTACCAATTGGAGGAAGGAAGAAGAAATTAATGGCAGCGGATGACAATATCGAAAGATAAATGGCATGGCGAAGACCCCAGTTTGCGGCCACCAGAAGGATGACCATCAGGCAGGTCAATGCCACCGTCATTTCGTTCGCGTGCTCCCAATGGAAGTACACGGCTACAATGACAGCAATAACGGCCGTTGAAATACTATAGCGAAGCGCGCTTTTGACCATCGATCGTTGCACCCTCATATGTTAGCCCTATGCCTAGCCGCGAGCCATTAGACCGCAGTACCAAGAGCCCGGAAGAGTGGCTTGAAAAAGTTGCGCCTGAAAAGAAGGGCGGAATCTTTAAGCTCTTTCTCGGTTATGCGCCCGGCGTCGGCAAAACCTACAACATGCTCAGCGAAGCCATTCGCCGTAAACAGCGTGGCGAAGACATTGTTGTCGGCGTGGTAGAAGCTCATGGTCGTCCTCGAACAGCGGAACTTGTCAACCAGCTTGAACAGATCCCGCGGAAGAAGATCGAATATAGAGGAGTTGTCTTCGAGGAGATGGACCTCGACGGGATTCTTGCTCGCCATCCACAGATCGTCCTTATCGACGAGCTGGCCCATACCAATATTGAAGGCAGTAAGCATCGCAAGCGCTACGAAGATGTTCTCGCTGTATTGGCTGCCAACATCGATGTGCTCGCAACGATGAACGTTCAACACATCGAGAGCGTTGCGCCTACGGTGCAGAGCATCACAGGTATCCAGATCCGCGAGACCGTGCCTGACTGGCTGGTGCAGCGCGCCGACGAAATCGTTATGGCTGACCTGACTCCAGAGGCTCTCCAGACTCGGATGAGACGCGGCGATATCTATGGGGTCGACCGAGCCGAAAAAGCTCTTGCCAACTTTTTCCGCCGCGGCAATCTCATCGCCCTCCGCGAACTGGCCCTGCAACATGTCACCAAAGCCGTGGACCGCACACTCACCGCTTATATGGACGCCAAACGCATCCAGGAGCAGTGGGCTGTTCGCGAGCGGGTGGCCGTCTGCATCAGTTCCAGCAGCGCGTCTCAAATTTTGATTACTCGCGGCGCACGCATCGCCGAGGGTGTCGGGGGCGAACTCTTCGTGCTCCACATCGATACTGGAGACGGTGACGAAGAGCAGAGTACGCTTGCGACGAACATTCAGTTCGCGCGTAATCTTGGCGCTCAGGTTGTCACGATAAAAGGTACAAGCGTTGCCCACGCAGCAGCGGAGTTCGTTCGCGAAAAACGTATCACGCACATCATCTTTGGCCGGACCGCTGTCAGCGGTTTCCGCAAGTATCTTTATTACTGGGCCATCCAGCACTTTCTCTCAGAAGCGCCAAACGTCGATGTTCACATCGTCACGCAGCATCGGGAGCGGGAATGAAGTCGATCGAACAAGACCAACCGGCAAAGATTCTGATTGTGGACGACGAACCGCAGATTATTCGGGTGCTGCGGACTGCGCTTTCCACGCAGGGATATGCCGTGCGCATCGCAAACAATGGCATTGAAGGCGCCGACATCGCTCTTGAGTGGAAGCCGGACCTGGTGATAACCGACGTCTCTATGCCGGAGATGAACGGCGTTGAGCTTTGCCGCGAACTTCGCGCCAACTCCGATATGCCAATCATCGTCCTCTCCGTGCGCAATAACGAACGCATGAAGATTGAAGCTCTCGATGCAGGCGCCGACGACTATGTGACTAAGCCCTTCAGCATTCAGGAGTTGCAAGCTCGTGTCCGCGCCCAGCTACGGCGTAACCTAAGCGAAACTCGAGACATGCAGACCGTCATCGACCTTGGCGACTTTCGCATCGACATTCCGCAACATCGTGTCACCGTGCGCGGCAGGGACATTCATCTCACTCCAAAACAGTTCGATCTTCTCGTCTGTTTTGCCGAACATGCCGGACAGGTTCTAACGCATCGGGCTCTTCTGCAAGCAGTATGGGGCGCCCACGCAGATCAGCCAGAATATCTCCGAGTCAGTATTGGCCAACTGCGAAAAAAGATAGAGACGTCCGACGAGCCGCGTTACATCCTCACCGAGCCGTGGGTCGGGTACCGCTTTCGCCCTACAGGCAGCGACGACCTGTAAACCGTCTTTACGAATTCTTTACATCTTCCCTACGGACTCTTTACGGCAAACCCTATGAAATAGCTCATGGGCATAGGTCATATGGCCCAAGAGGGACGTCATGAGAAGTCTGTTATATGGCGTAGGCGCGTACATCATAACGTTTGCCCTTCTTACATTTGTTTGTCGCCGTTGGCTTGCCGGGCAAATCAGCAGAAAAAGCCTGTTGACAACTCTCAAGCGGGAATGCAAGCTCAAAGGCCCAATGAGGTAGAGGTTTGCGTTTCTACTGATTTGCCAGGCTTGCGGTCTCGTGTAGTACGGAAAGGAATGATTCATGTGGGATATCGGATGCATTGCAGCAAGCATAGCTTTCTTCGCTATTGCCATCCTCTACATCTTCGGTTGTGGACGGTTGGATTCTACGGAGGGCAAATAGATGCTTGAAACTTTCATTCTCTCGCTCATCTCTCTTGCGCTTTTCGTTTACCTCGTCTACGCGCTTCTGCGCCCCGAAAAGTTCTAACAAAGGGAAGACCTTCAATGACCGCTAATGGCTGGTTCCAGATATTTTTCTTCTTCGCTCTCGTTCTCATCTGCGCGAAACCACTCGGCATCTATATGGCCCGCGTCTTCGAACGCGAGCGTACCTTTGTCGATCCTCTCCTCCGCCCAATCGAACGACTCATCTATCGCGTTACAGGCATAGACGAGACGCATGAGATGCGTTGGACAGAGTATGGCATCGTTATGCTGCTCTTCAGTCTGGTAACGTTGCTGGTCACCTATGCAATTGAGCGTTTACAGCATCTCCTCCCGCTCAATCCTCAACATCTTGCGGCAGTGGCGCCCGATCTTGCTCTCAATACGGCTGCCTCCTTTACGACGAACACCAATTGGCAGGCTTACGTTCCTGAGACAACGATGAGTTATCTCACGGAGATGCTGACGCTCGCCTACCATAACTTCTTCTCCGCCGCCATCGGGATCTCGCTGGCCATCGCTTTCATTCGCGGCATCTCTCGACGCGAGTCGAAGACCCTCGGTAACTTTTGGGTGGACGCGACACGCGCATCGCTGTGGGTACTTCTGCCCACATGTTTGATCTACGCTCTTCTTCTTGTCTCCCAGGGCGTAGTTCAGAATTTCCGCCCTTATGACCAGGCGAAGCTCATTCAGTCGCAGACTGTAACCACGACAGGCACCGATGGCAAGCCCGCAACCCAGATCGTAACAACGCAAAGCATTGCACAAGGCCCGGTCGCCTCACAGGAAGCCATCAAAATGCTCGGCACCAATGGTGGAGGATTCTTCAACACCAACAGCGCTCACCCGTTTGAGAACCCAACACCATTTTCAAATCTACTGGAGATGCTATCCATATTTCTCATTCCTGCCGGACTGACGGTAACGCTAGGCAGAATGGTCCGTTCCCCCGCTCATGGCTGGGCCGTGTTTGCCGCGATGTCTGTGCTCTTCTTTGCCGGGGTCTTCGTTGCCTACTACGCAGAGGCGCAACCAAACCCTCTGCTGCATACCGCAACAATGCATATAGACCAGCACGCCTCGGCAATGCAGCCCGGCGGAAATATGGAAGGCAAGGAAGTCCGCTTCGGAGTTGCAGACTCTGCTCTCTTCGCCACCGTCACGACGGACGCCAGTTGCGGAGCGGTCAACGCCATGCATGATTCCTTTATGCCTCTTGGCGGACTCGTCCCTCTCGTGAACATCATGCTTGGCGAGATCATCTTCGGCGGTGTCGGCTCTGGAATGTACGGCATGTTGATCTTCGTTATCCTGTCCGTCTTTATCGCTGGTCTCATGGTCGGACGCACGCCAGAGTATCTCGGAAAGAAGATTGAGTCCTTCGATGTGAAGATGGCGATGCTCTATGTGCTCATCTTTCCACTTTCCATTCTCAGCTTCACTGCGATCTCGCTGATGATGCCGAACCTTGGTCTTTCAGCGCTCGCCAACACAGGGCCGCACGGACTCTCCGAGATCCTTTATGCCTACACTTCGGCCACAGGGAACAATGGTTCCGCATTCGCGGGTCTCAGCGCCAACACGCACTGGTACAACTTCTCGCTCGCCACGGCCATGCTGGTTGGTCGTTTCCTCATGATCGTTCCGATGTTGGCCGTCGCAGGCAATCTCGCGAAGAAGAAGCTCGTTCCTCCATCGGCAGGAACCTTCCCGGTGCACACACCTCTCTTCACTGTGCTGCTCGTCGGAGTCATCCTCATCGTCGGTGCTCTCACCTTCTTCCCCGCTCTTACTCTCGGTCCTCTCCTGGAGCACTTACTCATGCACGCCGGCAAAACCTTCTAAGCCAGAAAGTAAATAGATCACCATGGCAAACACACGTAAACGCTCTCTCTGGGATACAAAAATCGTCCATCGCGCTCTGATAGATGCTCTCGTCAAGCTCAATCCACGAACCATGATGAAGAACCCCGTCATGTTCGTAGTCGAGATTGGCAGCGTGATCACATCGATCTATCTCCTCCGCGACATTGCAGCTCATCACCACACGCTCGGCTTCGATCTACAGATCACACTTTGGCTATGGTTCACGGTGCTCTTCGCCAACTTCGCCGAAGCGATGGCCGAAGGTCGAGGCAAAGCTCAGGCCGACGCCTTGCGACGCGCCAAGTCTGAGACCACTGCTGTGCGCATCCTCCCAAACGGCAAGACCGACGAGGTCGCCAGTTCACAGCTTCGTGCTGGTGATCTTGTCTTTGTCATCGCCGGAGGCACCATACCCGGAGATGGTGAGGTCATCGAAGGCGTAGCCTCCGTCGACGAATCCGCTATCACAGGAGAGTCAGCGCCCGTTATTCGCGAGGCTGGTGGCGACCGCTCTGCCGTCACTGGAGGCACGCGCGTTCTCTCCGATCAGATCAAAGTACGCATCACCTCCAACCCCGGCGAGACGTTTCTCGATCGTATGATCGCGCTTGTCGAAGGCGCTGAGCGTCAGAAAACACCAAACGAGATCGCGCTGAATATTCTTCTCGCCGGTCTCACGATTATTTTTCTGCTGGCCGTGGTCACGCTGCAACCCTTCGCAATTTACTCAACCGCCCCGCAAACAGTCTTCGTTCTTATCTCGCTGCTCGTCTGTCTCATCCCAACGACGATCGGCGGCCTGCTCTCGGCAATCGGCATCGCGGGAATGGACCGCCTCGTCCAGCACAACGTCCTTGCCATGTCCGGCCGCGCCGTCGAAGCTGCAGGCGATGTCGACACATTGCTGCTCGATAAGACAGGGACCATCACTCTTGGCAATCGCCAGGCTTCGGAGTTCATCCCTGCGCCCGGCGTCAGCAAAGATCAACTCGCCGACGCTGCGCAACTCTCTTCTCTTCCCGACGAAACCCCTGAAGGCCGCAGCATCGTTGTTCTCGCCAAAGAGCTATACGGTCTGCGTGGTCGCGAACTTCATGAGCTGAACGCAGAGTTCGTGCCCTTCTCTGCTGTCACTCGAATGTCAGGCGTCAACCTCGATGGGCGCATCATCCGCAAAGGATCTACCGATGCCATTGCCGCGTTTCTAAAGGAGAACGGCGGCATTCTTCCTGATGAAGTCCGAGCCGCAGTCGAGGTTATAGCGCGCAGCGGCGGCACGCCTCTCGTCGTCGCCGAGAACCGGCAGGCCCTCGGCGTCATCCATCTGAAGGACATCGTCAAGGGAGGCATGAAGGAGCGCTTCACGCAGCTTCGCGCCATGGGCATTCGCACCATCATGATCACTGGCGATAATCCGCTTACCGCCGCGGCCATCGCGCGCGAAGCCGGCGTCGACGACTTTCTCGCCGAGGCCAAACCGAAAGACAAGATGGATCTCATCCGTCGCGAACAGGCTGAAGGCAAGCTGGTCGCCATGACTGGTGACGGCACCAACGACGCACCCGCGCTCGCCCAGGCAGATGTAGGCGTCGCGATGAACACCGGAACTCAAGCCGCCAAAGAAGCTGGCAATATGGTCGATCTCGACTCCAACCCAACCAAGCTCATCGAGATTGTCGAAATCGGCAAGCAGCTTCTCATGACGCGTGGAGCGCTCACAACCTTCTCCATAGCCAATGACGTCGCCAAATACTTCGCCATTATCCCGGCTATGTTTGCCGCAACCTTCCCTGTATTGAACGCGCTCAACATCATGCACCTCAAGACCCCGCAGTCGGCAATTCTCTCCGCCGTCATCTTCAACGCTCTCATCATCGTCGGCCTTATTCCACTGGCGCTGCGCGGCGTTGGATACAAAGCCATGTCAGCTGAGACGCTCCTCCGCCGCAACCTGCTTATCTACGGAGTGGGCGGCATCGTCGCGCCCTTCCTCGGCATCAAGCTGATCGACATCGTCATTACCGCCATTCATCTGGCTTAGAAGGACTCGCCATGCGTCGCCATCTCATCACCGCCATCCTTTACACAGTCGTGACCACCGTCCTCTTCGGCCTGCTCTATCCCTACGCCGTCACGGGCCTCGCGCAAGTCTTCTTCAAAGACAAGGCAAACGGCCAACTGATCTACCAGCAGGGTCAGTTGATCGGCTCTCGCATCATCGGGCAGTCCTTCTCCGCTCCCGGATACTTCCACTCGCGCCCCTCAGCCGCGGGCAACGGCTACGATGCCGCAAACTCCAGTGGCTCGAACTACGGCCCCACCAACAAGAAGCTCATCGACCGCATCGCCAGCGATACAGCTTCAGCACAGACTGACCTTCCAGGTGCTGATGTTCCAATCGATCTCGTCACCGCCTCCGCTTCCGGCCTCGATCCCGACATCACCCCTGCCGCCGCGGAGTTTCAGGTTGCCCGAGTCGCTCGTGAACGCCATCTTGAAACGAGCACCGTCCGCCAGCTCGTCGCCAAGCACACGCGAGGACGGCAGTTCGGTTTTCTCGGTGAGCCGCGTGTCAACGTTCTCGAACTTAATCTCGCTCTCGATGAGGCTGCACCTATCGGGGCTAAATAATTGCCGACCCGCCAACCCAAACTACCGTGGAATTATTTACGCTTTCCTAACCACCCAGGTGGTCATGCACCTGGCCCCCTGCACCACTGTCGTCTTTAGCGGATCGATAAGTTGCCCACCCAACTCTTCCGTCAACTTCATCAGCAGTGTTTCATCCACTAGATACCACTCCATTCCGCCTGGCATCAAAAATCGCCTGCCTGCGATCGGATGAAAAGGTCGGCTGGGATCTATTCCAATCGTCGAAGCCAGGCGGCAGAACAGCATTCCACCCGGTCGCAGCACCCGCCACATCTCTCGCACCATCGCTTCAAACTGCGCATCGTCCCGCGCAAAGTGCAGCACCGCGTTCGAGATCACGACATCCACAAACTGCTCGGGAAACGACATTGCCTCTACTGCTTCTACACGGAAGTTGCCTGGCTCCAGCGTAGGCGCAAGCGTTGCCGCGACCGACCTCAGATGGTCCACCGCCTCCGCGCTCGCGTCCACGCCAAAAACTTCGTAGCCCTCGCGCAGTAGATACACCAAGTTTCGGCCACCCCCGCAGCCTGCGTCGAGCACCTGCATACCCGGCGCAATGTTTCCGCGCAGCAACTGGTCGAAGAGATAAATATCGATATTGCCGAACTGCTCCACCAGCTTCGTCATAGATCCCCACCGGCTAGACTCGCGCCGGAACCTTCGCCTTCAGCCGCTCCATCACCAGCGGAGGCACGAGCGCCGTCACGTCCCCACCCAGTCGAAATACACCCTTGATCAGCCGTGAACTCACGTAGGTATATTTCTCCGCCGGCATCATAAACAGCGTCTCCAGCTCCGGATCGAGCTTGCGGTTCATCATCGCCATCTGGAACTCATACTCATAGTCCGAGATCGCTCGAATCCCCCTCAGGACCGCCTTCGCCCCCTGCTGCCGCGCAAAGTCAACCAGCAGGCCGTCGAAGGTCATCACCGATACATTTTTGAAACCCGCCACCGCTTCGGAGATCATCTCCTCGCGTTCCGGCACGGTGAACAGAGGCGTACCCTTCTCGGAGTTGCGCAGGATCGCAACCACTAGATGGTCCACAATTTTCGCTCCTCGCGCAATCAGATCGAGGTGCCCATTTGTAAGCGGATCGAACGTTCCCGGATAAATCGCCTTTACCGTGTGCATACCTTCCAAAGCATACGTTGCCTCGCCTCTTGAAGCCAACCGGCATTCCCGAAAGCGTGCTCTTCCCTCATCGCCTTCTTTAATCTCACAAGACCATCCATCGGTAAGATAGGGTTGCATTTCCAGAAGACATAATCTTTCGTCGGACTTTTAACCTCGGCACAGGAGCGTCAGTATGTTGCAACTCACCGAAAACGATCAATCCGTCTCTCGACCAACCGCCAACCCCGGCCCTCTTGGCCTGGCTGGCTTCGGCCTCACCACCGTTGTTCTCAGTTGTGTCAACGCTGGCCTGATGCCGCACGAGGCCATCCCTGTCATCGTCCCTCTGGCGTTTGCCTATGGCGGAGTTGCACAGATCATCGCCGGCATTCTCGAATTTCGTACCGGTAACACCTTCGGTATGGTCGCCTTTCTGTCTTACGGCCTGTTCTGGTGGTGGTTCGCACTGCTCCAGTGGACCGTCGGCGCAGGCTGGCTTGCCCAACCGCCTGCCTCCGCCGTGGCCTCCGTACTACTCATGTGGGGGGTGCTCACCTTCCTGCTGTGGATCGTGACCTTCCGCTTGAGCCTCGGCGTCTGGAGCATCTTCCTTCTGCTCTGGCTCACCTTCTTTTTCCTTGCCGCCGGAGATTTCGGCTACCTGATCGGCAGCGTCGGCTGCGGCACAATTGGAGGCTATCTAGGCATTCTGACCGGCGTTGACGCGCTTCTGGTCGCCTTCGTCGAGATCCTGAACGCAACCGCCAGCCGAATCATCATCCCGCTCGGACGGCCCATCTTCCGCAACTAAGAAAGGGAAGCCCCGGCAGTTGGAAAACTACCGGGGCTTCTCTTGAACTTCTCTTCAGTATCCTATTTCTTGCCTCGAATAACTTCCTTCGCCTGCGCCTCGCCATTTGCCGGAACTGCCGGAACCTCAACCGCCGAACTGGCCCCGGAGATTCCCAGCTTCTTCCGTAGTTCCACGTCCACGCGGCCAAAGACATCCTTGTTTTCCTTGAGGAAGTTGCGGACATTCTCGCGACCCTGGCCGATGCGTTCGCCCTGATAGCTGTACCACGCACCGCTCTTGTCGACGATGTTGTGCAGCACCGCCAGGTCGAGGACGTCGCCCTCACGCGAGATGCCCTCGCCATAAAGAATGTCGAACTCGGCATCACGGAACGGCGCTGCCACCTTATTCTTCACAATCTTTACCTTGGTGCGCGAGCCCACGACGCTATCGCCATCTTTCACTGCGCCAATGCGGCGAATGTCGATGCGGACGGAGGAGTAAAACTTCAGCGCCTTGCCCCCTGTTGTCGTCTCCGGGTTGCCAAACATCACGCCGATCTTCTCGCGAATCTGGTTAATAAAGATCAAACAGGTCCGTGACTTTGATACCGTTCCCGTCAGCTTCCTCAGCGCCTGGCTCATCAGCCGAGCCTGCAATCCCATGTGCGAATCACCCATCTCGCCGTCGAGTTCGGCTTTGGGCACAAGCGCTGCCACCGAGTCCACCACCAGCACATCGATCGCGTTCGATCGGACCAGTGCCTCGACGATCTCCAACGCCTGCTCGCCATAGTCTGGCTGGCTCACCAGCAGATTGTCGATGTCCACACCCAGCTTTCCCGCGTACGCAGGATCGAGCGCGTGCTCGGCATCCACAAACGCCGCCAGCCCGCCCGCCTTCTGTGCCTCGGCGATAATCTGCAACGTAATCGTCGTCTTACCCGAAGACTCCGGTCCAAAGATCTCTATGACACGGCCACGCGGTACTCCACCTACACCCAGCGCAGCGTCAAAAGAGATCGAGCCCGTAGAGATGACCGAAATCGGCACAACATCCTTCGATCCCAACCGCATGATCGAACCCTTGCCAAACTGCTTTTCCAGCCCGGAAAGGGCCAACTCAATTGCCTTGCTGCGGTCATCTGCCACGTAATTCTCCTCGGGTAAAGTTCAAAGCGGATTCTAGCATTTAAATTAGGAAAAGCAAATAAAAGGCGAATGTGGATTGAGGGGCAGCTCTAACCCGGATTAGCGTCGATACTGTTCGTCGCTGACGTGCTCCATCCAATCGACGACCTTGCCGTCCAACCGTTCCTGAATGGCAATGTGAGTCATAGCTGTGGCGGGTGTGGCCCCATGCCAATGCTTTTCTCCCGGCGCAAACCAAACCACATCTCCGGGATGAATCTCCTCAATTGCACAGCCCTCCCGCTGCACCCACCCACAGCCTGCTGTGACGATTAGGGTCTGCCCCAGGGGATGCGTATGCCACGCGGTGCGGGCTCCCGGCTCAAATGTAACGCTGGCGCCAGCTACCAGCGCGGGATCGGGCGCTTGAAAAAGCGGGTCAATCCGTACGGTACCGGTAAACCATTCTGCCGGACCTTTGCCTGAGGGTTGCGAACCGATGCGCTTGATTTCCATAGTCCCATTCTAATGGTTCGAGAAAGGGGAGAATTTAAACTGAACTACTCGTCGGATACAACTATCGTTTCAGTAGATCGATTGGCTCATTCACATCTTCGATTCGGAAGTGTTCGGCGAGGGCGGGGTGCCGCTTCTCAACGGCCTTGTACATCTCCCAGGCGATGCGCCGGTAGCTGAAATGGCCAGCTACGCCTGAGCGCAACTCCGAAATATAGAGGACTTCGGCGAAGTCCATTTTGAATAGGGAACGGCAGCGAGTGCCCAGCGGCAGGGCATACTGGGCAGACTGCGCTGCTTCGGGTATGCCGCAGTCACGGAGCTGACGGTAGTGGGCGAAAGCGGCATCCATCGCAGAGTTGTAGGAAGCTTCGAGGCCCGCTTCGGCCAAAGTGGGCTGGCCCGGGCAAGTGGGCTCTTCATAACCGTGGGCGTCGGTGTAGGGCTGGAGAAGCTGGACGCAGCGGCGATGGCGATGCATGTCGCGGAAGCCGCCGATGTCCATGAGAATGTCGAAGCGGAAGCCCTGCCCGGCGCTGAAGGCACGGAGGAGCTCGTCGTGGCGTCCGCGATGCTTTGTGCCGAGTCCGATCAGCTCAGAGCGGCGGGCATCGGACAGCGCGGCTACGTGGCTGCGGAGCTGGCGATAAGAGTAGTGGCAGTGCGGATAGAGCAGCGAGGTGGCTAGTTCGACCTCGAGCGATTCGGTGTCGTCGAGCAGGTCTACTACTGGCGCGGCATCGATGGGCTGGTTCGCCATCAGCTCGGCTGCGGCCTGAGTGAGTTCGGTGCGACTGGCGGCGAGGTACTCGTTTGCGGTGGCGTATTTGACCAGCGTGGGAGCGGTCTTGACGGGACGTAGGAGGGCTTCGGTGAGGCGGTCGCCGCAGGTGGCGTCAACGGAACCGATCTCTTCGCAGAGCACGCGGGCGGCGCTGTGCTGGACGTTCCAGGCAGGCTCAGTTGCGGCGAGGCGGAGCTTCTCGGCGATCTGGCGGATCTCGGCGTGCTCGCTGGTGAGCAGGCGCGAGACTTGTGTCTCCAGCGTGCGGGCGTTGACGATTTGGCCGAGCGAGGTGTTAGTCGCCAGCGGCAGCAGATAACGTGCCACATCGAAGGCGCGGGCCTTCAGCGTGCGCTCGTAGGCTTCGGGCTTCATCTCCTCGGGGCGGGCGATAGCGGACTTGAGGGCTTCGAGCATTTCCGCGCCGATGTGATCGTAGGCGACGAAGAGTGCTTCGACGGCGGCGGTGAATCTGGGCGTTTCGGGGCCGAGATCGGGCGTAAACCAGCCGGAGCGGCGAAAGTTCTGGTAGCGCGTGGAACGTTCCTGTCCGTCCCAGCGCTGCTCGTCTACGAGGGCGATGGCCGCGAGGAGCGAGAGACGCTCGATGGCGAAGGGAATGTGCGCGAGGTCGGCGATGGAGCGATGACCGTACTGGAAGTAGAAGGTGTTGAGGAACTGCTCGGCGCGCTGCGCGCTGATCTCAGCCAGCGACTCCTTCATGGTGAGCGAGGAGCGCGAGTACTTCGCCATCGCGTAGGCGAGGACTTCGGGGTCGGCTCCGTGGATAGCATAGACGTCGGTTTCGGCTGGCTTGTTCGCGTTCTCTGACATGGTCGAACTCAGGATACTTTACCCCGAGTCTCGAGGCACAATCGGGGCATCTATGTCATTGATGGCAAATATTCTAGAGACTACCGATCACCGTCCCTATCCCCTGCCTGCGGGACGATGGCGCATGGCGCAGCGGTGGAGCGATCTGCTGTTTGTTCACTGGCCGGTTGCTGCGGAAGAGATCGCTCGCCTGCTTCCGGCCGGGCTGACTGTCGACAGCTTCGATGGATATGCGTGGGTTGGCGTTGTGCCTTTCTGGATGGATCAGGTGCGGACACGGGCCATTGGTGAAAGCTGCATCGCTGTCCCGAGTGCGAGCGAGTTTTGCGAGCTGAACCTGCGAACCTATGTTCGCTCGAGTGTGACGGGTCTTCGTGGCGTCTTCTTCTTCTCGCTGGATGCGGCGAGCGCGCTGGCTGTGGCCGGAGCGAGAGCGATCTTCCATCTGCCGTACTTCCTCGCCCGGATGCAACGACGGATTGGGCAGGATGGGGCGATCGAGTACGACAGCCAAAGGCTGCTGACTCGCCGTAACGTTCGCTTTCGGGCGCGGTATCGCGGACTGGGAACGGTTGCGGCTTCTTCATCGGCCGGTAGCCTCGAACATTTCCTGACTGAGCGATATTGCCTGTTCACCGCGCATGCAGGCCGCTTGTTGGTGGGACATATTCATCATCTTCCGTGGCCGCTCGAGGCAGCCGAGGCCGAGATCGAGCTGAACGAGTTGCCCGCTGCGCACGGCATTGCGTTGTCTAATCGCGTGCCGGTGCTGCACTTTGCGAGGGAGCTGCATGTTTACATCTGGTCACTGCGCGAGGATCAGGCTGCCGCTTTCGTATAATTCGGTAGCACCGACACACACGGAGGTTCATGAGTATTCTCGCTGGCCGGATCGCATTGATAACAGGAGCATCGCAGGGAATTGGGCGCGCATGCGCGCTGGAGTTGGCCAAGGCTGGAGCGACGGTGGCGCTGGCCGCGCGGAACGTAGAAAAGCTGGCCGAGGTTGCAGCTGAGATTGCCGCCAGCGGCGGAACGGCTCAGGCTTTTGCGCTGGATGTTGCCAGCGAAGAGTCGATTAAAGAGTGCGCCAAGGCTGTAATTGCCCAGTTCGGCGCAGTTCATATTCTTGTGAACAATGCAGGCATTACACGTGACATTCTTTCGATGCGGATGAAGCGGAAGGACTGGGACGATGTACTCTCCACGAACCTCACCGGCGCATTTTTGATGACGCAGGCGGTGATGCAGTCGATGGTGAAGGGACGCTGGGGCCGCATCATCAATGTCGCTTCGGTCGTCGGCGAGATGGGTCAGGCGGGGCAGGCGAACTATGCCGCCTCAAAGGCCGGGCTGATCGGGTTGACTAAGTCACTGGCGCGGGAGCTGGCCAGCCGGACCATTACAGTGAATGCAGTCGCTCCGGGGTACATCGAGACGGCAATGACGGCTGTCCTGACCGACGAGCAAAAGGCTGCAATGACGCAGCATATTCCGCTAGGCCGGGTCGGGACGGATGGAGAGATCGCCCATGCGGTTTCGTTTCTCGCCTCCGAAGAGGCCGCCTATATCACCGGGCATACGCTGGATGTGAATGGCGGGATGTATATGGGGTAGGTACCCCCCTGGGGGTACTTTTTTTATAAAGTATCTGAATTCAATGCTTTGCATCGTAATTTTTCTGCAAAGTATTCATTCCATGTAAGTTATAGGCAAAGTCTTCTTTCTAAATGAGTTAGGCCCAGCATTGTCGCTGGGCCTTTCTGATGCTGATTTAAGTTTAGCAAATGGAGCAGAACTCTTTTGCAATGTGTATTTGCTTTGTTTTGTTTAGGTTAGATGGTTTTGGGGCTTGACAAGTTTTTGAGGATTTTCGGTCTGTTGAAGGTCCCCGAGTTTTCCCTCAGGAGCTTTAAGCTGATCCTCGATATGTGATTTGCGGCGTGGCTGAACAGACTGCGGAAAGTCGAGACAGGATCAAAACTGTACCTCAGGGGCTAAAGCCCCCGTTGCAACAAATTACTTGCGGCACGGCTGAAGCCGTGCCCTTAAGCAAAACGAAGTTTTCCCTGCAGCCCTGCAAAATCGTGAACTTAAGCAAAACAGAGTTTTCCTGCAGCCCCCGCAAACCGTGAACTTAAACAAG
This sequence comes from Edaphobacter paludis, assembly GCF_039993895.1. Taxonomy (NCBI): domain Bacteria; kingdom Pseudomonadati; phylum Acidobacteriota; class Terriglobia; order Terriglobales; family Acidobacteriaceae; genus Edaphobacter; species Edaphobacter paludis. Next base: position 3,156,266 of record NZ_CP121194.1, on the reverse strand, counting down.
TTGAGTTCCCCCCTTGAATTCTGTCTATCGCTACCAAGGTTGTATTGCAGCCAGCATCACGCAATCCCAGTGCGGGAGTATCATTTCGAGAGTGGGGAGCGTCTAACCCCTGATTCGTCGATGTCCGTGGAGAATGTTTCGCCTTATGCCTAAAATTTCAAAGATCATGCTGCTTGTTGTCTCGGTTGTGCTGGTGCTCACGGTTTTTCTGGGCATGAATTCGAGCGGCGTAAGTGCGGCATCGGACCAGGACGGCGCGTACAACCAGATTAATGTCTACAGCGAAGTGTTGCGGCATATCCAGACGGACTATGTTGTCGATCCCAACATTCCGTCGGTGACCAACGGTGCGATGCGAGGTCTGCTGGAGTCGCTCGATGCGGACTCGAGCTACCTTACGCCGGAAGAGTACAAGATCTACAAGGCAGACAAGGGTGGTAAAGCGCAGGTTGGCATTAATGTGTCGAAGCGTTTTGGCTACGCGACGGTGGTGTCCGTGGTTCCGGGTAGCCCGGCAGACAAGGCCAACCTGAATGACGGCGACATTATTGAGGCGATTGGGGTGCAGGATACGCGTGACCTGTCGCTGGCTATGATCCGCAGGCTGCTGGAAGGCCAATCCGGCAGTGAGTTGACGATCTCGGTGGTGCGTCCCCAGAAGGCGACGCCGGACAAGCTGACGATGACCCGGACAGTAGTTGCATATCCGGCGGTCTCCGAGACGATGTATGAAAACTCGTCGATTCTGTATTTGAAGCCGGATGTGATGGACCACGAACAGGTGCAGCAGATAGAGCAGAAGCTGAAGGGAATGCAGAAGAACGGGAACAAGAAGATCCTGCTCGACCTGCGCGATGTCGCCGCAGGGGATATGACGGACGCGATACGTTTGGCGAACTTCCTGCTGCCGAGCGGGACGATTGCATCGCTTGAAGGGCAGAAGGTGGAGAAGCAGACCTTCACGGTCGATCCATCGAAGACCATCAACGCGACGGCGCCGGTGGTGGTGCTGGTGAATCGTGGAACGGCTGGCCCGGCGGAACTGGTGGCGGCTGCGTTGCTTGATAACAAACGCGCTGAACTGGTTGGCGAGAGAACCTTTGGGGAAGGCGCGCAGCAGAAGACGTTTGAACTGCCGGATGGCGGCGCGGTCATTCTTACGATTGCGAAGTACGAATCTCCTTCGGGAAAGAAGTTGCAGGACGATGCTGTCGTGCCGGGAGTGCTGGTGGCTTCGAATATTCCTGACGAAGATGAAGACGAGACAACCGAGATCAAACCGGCGGTTCCGAAGCCTGCGGTTACTGTAGACGAGCAGCTTACGAAGGCGCTGGATCTGCTGAAGAAGAAGGCAGCTTAATCTCGACATAAGTGCTGTTGACGGCTTTGGTTTCGCCAGGACGGCCAGCCGCGATTGCGTGGCTGGCCGTGCTATCGTGAAAGGGTCGTGCAGAGCTCATTCAGCCGTGGACCTCGACCTCCCGAGGTCGAAACTGAACCGACATGGCAGCGGGTCATACGTCGCGTGACGTTGAACGGGCCTGATTATCCCAGTCGAAGGATCGCCCGGCGGATGACGTTCTTTGCGCTGCTGGCAGCCTCGGCGGTCTTCGGTGCGATGTGCGGGCTGATGTTGATTTATTCCATCAACCTGCCGCAGATGACGGACCTGGCGCGATATCGTCCCAGCACTACGACTGAATTATTGGACGTTCACGGAAAAGTCTTTGGATCTTTTGCGATGGAGCGGCGGGTTGTGGTGCCGTATACAGATTTTCCTCCCGTACTGAGGGAAGCGATCATCTCGATTGAAGACAAGAGCTTTGAGAGTAATTGGGGCGTGAACCTGGTGCGCGCGGTCGAGGCGGCGTATCGCGATCTGCATTCGGATCAGCGGGCACAGGGGGCGTCCACAATTACGATGCAACTGGCGCGGAACCTCTTCCTCTCATCGGAGAAGACGTATGGGCGCAAGCTGCAGGAGATCTTTCTCTCGATGCAGATCGAGCGACGGTTTACCAAGCAGCAGATCTTTGCACTGTATGCCAACCAGATTTATCTGGGACGAGGAACGTACGGATTCGAGGCGGGGTCGGAGTATTACTTCAGCAAGCATGTGCGGGACCTGACTTTGCCGGAGGCCGCGCTACTGGCGGCGCTGCCGAAGGGGCCGGAGTCTTACTCGCCGGTGAGGTATCCGGAGCGTGCGCTGAAGCGGCGAAATCTGGTGCTTAGCGAGATGCTGCAGGATGGCAAGATTACACGGGCGCAGGCGGATGCGGCGAAGAGCGCGCCGCTGGGATTGCATCTGGAGGCACCGGCGAACAGCGTTGCTCCTTACTTTGTGGAAGAGGTGCGGCGGCAGCTTGAGAAAGAGTATGGCGTCGAAGAGGTGCATGGCGCGGGATTGCTCGTGTATACGACCCTCGATCTGGGGCTCCAGCAAGCTGCGAACAACGCTGTGCTCGATGGTACGGCGGCTTACGAGCGCCGCGAGGGATGGAAGGGGAATCTGCGTAACGTTGTGCTCTCGGGCATCGATTTAGAGAGCTACAAACATCCGGACTGGACCCAACCGATCGTCAAGGGAAGTTATGTGCATGGCCTAGTGACGGAGGTTGCGGCGAAGAGAGTCGTTGTGAAACTAGGCGACCAGCAGGCAGTGATGAAACCGGAAGATTGGGCGTGGACGCAGAATGTGGATGGCGACAGCTTTTTGCGGACGGGCGATCTTGTGTATGTCCGCATCGAAGGGACTCGGCCGGACGGCACGCTGCTTGCGACTCTGCAGCAGGACTCGGGAGCGCAGGCTTCGCTGATGGCGGTGGACAATGCTACCGGCGAGGTTGTGGCGATGGTAGGCGGACGAGACTTCGCTCTATCGCAGTTCAATCGCGCGACGCAGGCGGAACGACAGGCGGGATCGTCCTTCAAGCCGTATGTGTATACGACGGCGTTTGAGGCGGGCGCGAAGCCGACCGACATTATTGTGGATGGGCCGACGAGCTTTCCGACGCCGAGCGGTCCTTATACACCGCACAACTATGAGAAGAATTACCTGGGGGCGATGACGCTGACGAATGCGTTTGCCGAGTCGCGAAATATTCCTGCGTTGAAGCTGGCCTACAGGTATGGCATTCGAAATGTGATCCAGACGGCGCACCGGTTTGGTGTGACCAGCGATATTCCTGCGTTTCTGCCGGTTGCGATTGGCGCAGCGGACATTACGCTGTATGAGCAGGTGGGAGCCTACAGCGTGTTTCCGAATGACGGCATCCGCATTGAGCCGCACTATATCCGCAAGGTGACGCAGGCGAATGGATTGCCGCTGGATGAGAAAGCACCCGAGATCAATGAGGTCATTTCGGTCGATACGGCGCGCGAGATGATGCAACTGCTGCAGGCGGTGGCGCGTTCGGGAACGGGGGCGTCCACGAATCAGTTGAATCATCCGTTTGGAGGGAAGACGGGAACGACGAACAATTACACCGACGCCTGGTTCATTGGCTTTTCGCCTTCGGTGACCTGCGGGACGTGGATCGGGTTTGATAATCGGCAGTCGCTGGGGGAGAAGGAGACAGGCGCTCGCGCGGCTCTGCCGATATGGATGGAATTCATGCGGACGGCGATTGCAAATAAACCGAATGAGACCTTTGCGAGCGCGGGTGCGCCTCAGAAGACACTCAATGTGTCGGTGAATCAGCAGGCAGATACGGCGGTTCATCCGAATTCCAGGGTGATCGTGCCGAAGGCTGCGGCCGGTGAGAATGTGCCTGCGGTGGGGACCAGCGCGAAGAAGGCTACGGCACCAGCAAAGTTTGTTGAGCCCCAGAGTTTCTGGGTTTCGAAGCCACCACGCGGCACAAAGTAAAGTATCGCCGGGCCTTCATAACATCCTTGCCGATCTGTTCGCGCAGAGCTTCCGGTGTAGGGAAGCGCATTTCAGCACGGAGACGTTGCAGGAAGGTCAGCGTCAGCGGTGTTTGTTCCGTCAACTCGATTGGGTGGAAGTTGAGCAGATGGGATTCAACGGCAAATGAATCGGCACCGAACGTCGGGCGATTGCCAACGTTGGTGACCGCGTCAAAGGTCTCCTGTGATGGCCCAGCGCCGATGGTAAGTGAAGTAATGTAGACGCCGTTTGCCGGCAGCAATTCAGGATAGGCCGCCATGTTGATGGTGGGAACGGTATAGCGGGTGCCGTAGCCACGCCCGGACGCTGGCGTCGTCGTGATAGCGAAGGGGCGGCCGAGAAGGACGCGCGCGTTGCTGACGTCTCCCTGTGCGATGAGTTGCCGAATGCGGCTGGAAGAGACGACCTGTCCACGAAGGATGTGGGAGGTATAGACGCGCAGACTGAAGCCTAGTTCATGGCCGAGCAGATCGAGGCTATCGACACCGGCTTCGGCCTGGTAGCCAAGACGGAAATTTTCTCCTTCGTGCAGCTCCGTCACGTGAAGCGCCTGTTGTAAGACCTCAGTGGCAAAGGTCCGCGCCGTCATCCTTGAGAACTCGCCGGTGAAGGGTAATACCAGCAATGCATCGATACCTGTGGTTGCGAGTAGTTCGAGCTTTTGCGGCAGCGGTGTGATGAGCGGCTGCTGTGCCTGTGGGCGCAGGACTCGCGCCGGATGTGGATCGAACGTAATAGCGATGGAATGGATGCCAAGAGAATGGGCGCGTTCGACTACTTCGGAGATGACGCTGCGGTGCCCGCGATGGACGCCATCGAAGTTGCCGATGGTGGCAATCGAAGGCCCGAAGCTTGCGGGGATTTCCGAGAGGTGTCGGTAGATCTTCATCAGGCAATCTCGAATGTGATCTGTAAACCGTCGTAGGCGAGACGGATGTGAGGTGGAAGGATGGCTTCCGTTGCGGCATGGTCGAGATCGTGGCTCATGTGGGTAAAGAAGGCGCGACGAGGCTTGAGCTGTTCGACAAAGGCGACGGACTTTTCCAGATGGGAGTGGCTGGAGTGAGGATCGTGACGAAGAGCATCGAGGATGAGGACGTCAAGATCCTGAAGAAGAGCCACGCTCTCGTCAGGGATATCGCTCATGTCGGTGAGGTAAGCGGCGCTGCCGAAGCGATAGCCCGTGATCTGCTGCTGTCCATGCGTGACCGGGATGCGGCGGAAGCAGGCTCCGAAGAGATCGAAGCCTGCGCCGGGAGTAGCGTCGATGCGATGCATCTCCACGCGTGCGCTGGTGGGGTAGCGGTCTTCCTTGCGAAAGGTGTATTCGAAGACGCGCTCGATGTCGCTTGCGGTCGTGTCGTCCGCGTAGATGGGCAGGTCGCCCTTGGTGTGGAAGCTGAGTGGACGGAGATCGTCGAAGCCCATCACGTGATCGGCGTGCCCGTGAGTGTAGAGGACCGCATCCAGCCTGCGGATTCCTTCGCGAAGGGCCTGGGCGTGGAAGTCCGGGCCGGTGTCGATGACGACAGTGCGACCGTTATAGGCGAGCCGGACGGACGGGCGGGTGCGGCGGTTACGCGGGTCGCCGGTAGGAGACATGGCTGAGAGGCAAACGGCGCACCCGCAGCCCAGAGTTGGCACACCCATCGATGTGCCGCTGCCGAGAAAGGTGAGAGTGGCCTCCATCGCTTAGAGCATTCTCCTGTTACTGCGTACCGGGATAAAGTTGCGGGTGCCGTTTTCTTGAAAACGGCGCTTGACCCTGAGGTTTCGGTTTACATCCACAGGAGAGCTTCCCTAGCGAACAATGCTTGGCCGTCCCGGGCCAGGAGCCGGTGCTTTGGCCGCGGCGGAGCGCGCCAGCGCCTGAGTGATTTCAAGGAAGCCCATGTGAAGTTCGAAGAGGGCGTTCTCCAACAGGCGCGATTCTTCCGGGGTCAGATTGCCCTTGGTTTTTTCAGCCAGCACGCCGAGCATGTCGACGCTCTGGCGAGCACCCAAAAGGTCTACCTGAGGCTGCTGGCCCTCCGGCGTTGCGCCGCCAAGCTGCATGATGGCCGTCATGTAGACCGAGTGGACGATCTGCTCGAAGTTCATCTCCGGCGGGTGCTCCATGCCGGGGTTCGCGGCGCGGATCGCGGTATCGAGCCGATCAGCGGTTGCCTTATAGGCCGCTCGTGCCTGGTCGGACTGCTCCGCTGTAAGAGCCGGTTGCTCGTCCGACGGTGTGTCTTCGTGCGGTGCGGGGTGAGCAGTTGGCGGCTCAGCAGCAGCGACCGGCGTTGCGATCGGGGCTGGATCGTGGCGCTCTCGCTCGGGCGATGGGTCGGCATCGGGACGAAGTTCGCCCTCAGCGGTGAACTTGCGGCGGTCGGTGACGACAAAAGGCTTGTTTTGCTCAGGCATGGATTACACTCTCTCTGAAGATTCAGATGCTGGTTGGGATTCTCGGGCTTCAATAGCCGTGAAAGGACTGGCGATCGGCAGCGCGGTGCCGCCGGCATATTGAAGCGGAAGGTTGCGCTCCAGCGCCTCCCGGCGAAGATAACCGAGACCTAACTGCACCGTCTCGCCGTTAGCGGTCGGGAATGGGATTGCGGCGACGCTAGTCAGTTCGCCGATCTGCTTGCCGTCTGCTTCAAGCGATGACCCAGGTTCGGGAAGAGTTCCTTCCAGCCGGAATGCTGTGAAGGCGCGGTGCACGTTGCCGCGTGAGCGGATGCGCTCCACAATCTCCTGGCCAAGGTAGCAGCCCTTGGCGAAGTGCAGGGCGCGGGTCTGTCCGGTCTCCTGCGGCAGTTCCTTATCGCGTATGTCTGCGCCGTAGCGCGGCGTTCCTTCGAGCACGCGCAGCCATTCCTGACTCTCTGGGCCGCATAGGATCGTTCCGCTATCGCGAAGGGTCTGCGAGAGAAAAGCGGTGGTTGCTGGCGTCGCCCAAAGTTCGAAACGTGGGACGAGAGGGCTGTAGGCATGGATGACGGTGACGTCGGCGGAGTGCCATGCAACGATCTGCCGCTCAAGTTTGCCGAGAGATGCAACGGGGAGACCGATATGCTCCAGCAGCGATGCAGCCTGAGGCCCCGAGAGGGAGAGTCCGGATTGGGTTGCGCTGCTGTCGGCTAGCTCCACATCGTCCATGATGATGAAGCGGTCGAGTAGCGCCATAAGGCCGGGGACTTGTTCGGAGACGGTTTCGAGCAGCAGCGCGTCCGGTTCAGCAAAGATGTAGGCATCGCCCTGGATGCGGCCCTGCACGCTAAGCAGGAAGTTATAGCACCCATTGCCTGTCTCTAATGCCTGAATAGAGTTCGTAACCATGCCGTTGAGCCAGCGGACACGGTCTTCACCGGTCACACGAATCCAGCCAACGTGGTCGAGCGGGTACAGTCCGGCCCCATGGAGCAGGGCACCGAGTTGACCGGCTGACGCTGGCGCATGCGAAGGGCTGATCTCGGGATTGGTCAGGGGGGGCTTCACGGACGATAGGGGAAAACTCTGCGTACACTTGATTATAGCGGTGGAATGCGGAGGTTGAAGTTGCAGCGAGGACTTGGCGGAAGAAGGATGATTTTGTCGGTGTGGGTTGCGGCCATTGCAATAGGCATAGGTCCCTGTGCGGCATTTGCAGGGCAGACTTCGGCTCCTGTGGAGCAACAGCCGCCAGCCGCCGCGACGGCGCAGGCGCCGATGACGAAGGCCGAGGCGAAGGAGCTCTTCCGGTCGGTCGACGAGATTCTGAGCTTTGTCAGCAGCGACTCGAAGCTGCCGATTGAACATAGCGTCAAACGGAAGCTGATATCGCGCGAGCAGATCAATGGTTATCTGAAGAAGAAGTTTGATGAAGATCAAGGCGCAAAGCGGATGGAGCGCTCCGAGGTTATTTTGAAGAAGTTCGGTCTGCTGGACCGCGATTTTCATCTGCGCCCCTTTCTGCTCTCTCTGCTGACCGAGCAAATCGCTGGTTTCTACGACAACAAGACTAAGACCGTGAATCTGCTGGACTGGATCAAGCCGGATGATCAAAAGCCGGTGCTGGCGCATGAGTTGACTCATGCTCTGCAGGACCAGAAGGTCGGGCTGACGACGTGGTCGGACGTCAGCGCCAAAGGTGTGGCGCGCAATGTGCAGGAAGACAATGAGCACTTGCAGACGGATGAGGCGGATACGGCCCGCGATGCCGTCGCCGAAGGACAGGCGATGGCGGTGTTTGTGGACTATACGCTGCGGCCGACGGGAAAGACGCTTGCCGATGCTCCCGAGCTGGGTGACCGGTTGAAAGACATGGCCGCGGATTCGAACGGCTCGCCGGTAATGGCACGCGCGCCGCTGCTGCTTCAGCAGTCGCTGCTGTTTCCCTACACCGATGGACTTAGCTTTGAGCAGGCGATTCTGGTGAAGTCGGGAGCGAAGGCAGCCTTTGCGGACGTGTTGGAAAATCCTCCCTCTTCGAGCTTCGAGATCATGAATCCCAAGGCCTACATGGCTCATGCGCCAGTGCCTGTGCTGCGGCTGCCGGATATTCATCCTTTGCTGGACGCGGAATACACGCCCTACGACGTAGGGGTTATGGGCGAGCTGGACGTTCGCATGCTGACTGAGCTTTTTGGCGGCCAGCAGATGGCGACGGCACTGGCGCCGGAATGGGCGGGTGGAGTGTATTACGCTGCGCAGCGTAAATCGGCGGTGACTGAAGCGGAGAAGGAATCTACCGCTTCGATAGCGCTGCTCTATTACTCGCGCTGGAAGAATGCGGACTCGGCGCGCTCATTCTTGCGGGTCTATGCTGCGGAGATACCTCGCAAATACTCCGGAGTCGTGCGTCGTCCGAAGGACGAGGCGGATGGAGATGAGCAGGTTTATTCGACCAGCGAGGGCGATGTTCTGCTTTCTATCGCCGGTGAGGGCGTGTTTGTCAGCGAAGGCTTTGAGCTTCCGCTGGCGCGAAAGCTGCGCGATCAGATTGTGAGCACGCAGCCGGAAGGGCCGTTGCAGATTGCAGGCGCGCGGTCGCATGAATTGTCGCTGGGGCTGGCGCATACGCTGTCGTCATTTGGGATGATTCGAGCGGCGGGGTTGCAACGATATACTTTTGAAGGTCGTCCGGGCATGGCTCGGTAAAGGAGCAGAGCATTTGAAGAAGGCAGAGATTGGAATTATCGGTGGCAGCGGGTTGTATGCCATGCCAGGACTTACAAATGTGCGTGAAGAACGCGTCGAGACACCCTTTGGCGAACCTTCGGACGCCTTCGTTCTTGGCGAGCTCGAAGGCCGTCAGGTCGCCTTTCTGGCGCGGCATGGGCGCGGTCATCGCCTGCTTCCGAGCGAACTGAACTTTCGCGCCAACATCTTCGGCATGAAGCTGCTGGGCGTGGAGCGCATTCTTTCCGTGTCCGCCGTGGGCTCGCTCAAGGAAGAGCACAAGCCTACGGATTTCCTGATGCCCGACCAGTTTATCGATCGCACCTTCGCTCGCGTCTCAACCTTCTTTGGCGACGGCATCGTCGCGCATGTGGGGTTCGGCGATCCGGTCTGCGCGACCGTCGCTTCCGCGTTTGAGAAGGCGTGTGCCTCGGTCGGCGTCGTCGGCAAAAATGGCGGGACCTATGTGTGCATGGAGGGGCCGCAGTTTTCGACCCGGGCGGAGTCGAATCTCTATCGCAGTTGGGGCGCTGACGTCATTGGGATGACGAATCTTCAGGAAGCGAAACTGGCCCGCGAGGCCGAGATCTGTTACGCAACCATGGCAATGGTGACGGACTACGATTGCTGGCGTGAAGGCCATGACGATGTCACCATCGATCAGATCGTGGCAGTGCTTCATCAGAATGCGGACAACGCAGCGAAGGTGGTTCGCGCCGCCGTGGCAGCGATGCCTGCGCAGAGAACATGTGCCTGCGTCGACGCGCTCAAATATGCCGTACTTACCGACCCTAAGGCCATCCCCGTCGAGACGCGGCAGCGATTGGCGCTTCTGCTGGATAAATATCTGTAGTCAGTCAAAATTACGAACTGGTGTGAAAAGGAGTTTATGTCGATTCTTGTTGTAGGATCTGTAGCTTTCGATAGCATTGAAACCCCGCACGGTGCGGTGGATCATTGCCTGGGCGGTGCGGCGACACATTTTTCGCTTGCGGCCAGTTACTTCACTCCGGTGCGGGTGATCGCAGTTGTCGGGGAAGACTTTACCGCGCAGCATGAGGCTGTGCTGACGAAACGTGGCGTTGATACGCAGGGCATCGAGCGTGCCAAGGGGCTTAGCTTTCATTGGACCGGCTCTTATGAAGGCAATATGGATGAGGCAAAGACGCTGGGAACGGATCTGAATGTCTTTCAGACTTTTGAGCCGAAGATTCCAGATGCATACGCCGATAGCAAGTTTCTCTTTCTCGCGAACATCGATCCGGCTCTTCAGGCTCGTGTTCGCAGCCAGATGCCACAGGTACGCATGGTTTGCGGCGATACGATGAATTACTGGATTGCGGATCACAGCGAAAATCTTGCCAAGGTCCTGCGCGATCTGGATGTGCTGCTGATCAACGATGGCGAAGTCCGGATGCTGGCGGACGAGCGGAATCTGGTGCTCGCCGCTGAGAAGGTGCTGTCGATGGGACCGAAGACACTGGTGGTAAAGCACGGCGAGTACGGTGCCACAGCCTTCTTCAGCGATAGGTCTTTTGGCAACGGAACGAAGATCTCGCGGCCCTTCCGCGCACCGGCGCTGCCGTTGGCAGAAGTAGTCGATCCGACCGGCGCGGGAGATTCGTTTGCCGGCGGTTTCTATGGTTATCTCGCATCGCAGCCGGAGCTGACTCCCGCGGTCTTTCGTACCGCGATGTTCTACGGCGGTGTGATGGGTTCGTTCGCTGTTGAGAGGTTTGGAACAGAGCGACTGCAATCCGTGACGCGCGAAGAGATCGAAGAGCGATTCAATCTGTTCAAGGAGATCTCTCATCTTGAAGGAGCGTAGACCGGCAAGACGATTAGTGCCGACGATGCTGGCAGGGGCGGCGTCTCCTGCCAGCGAGGCGATGCCGGATGAGGTGCGTCCGGCGACGAAGGAAGAGACCTTTCCCATCGCTCTGATCGCGGTCATTCTCGCTTTTGCTGCGCTCGCTCTCTGCTATACGCGCGGATACCTCTTGCTGTACGGAGATGCCGTCGCCCATCTTGGCATCGCGCGCCGCATCTTCGACTCGCGTAATCCTGGCCTCGCGCAGCTTGGGGGAGTCTGGCTGCCGCTGCCGCATCTGCTGATTCTGCCGTTCGTTCAAAAGATGGAGTGGTGGCAGAACGGCCTGGCAGGCGCATGGCCGTCGCTGCTCTGCTTTATCGCCAGCGTGGTCGGGCTCTACCGCCTCGCACGCCGCATGATGACGGCGCGATGGGCGTTCGCGGCCACAGCCTTCTATGCGTTGAATCCCAACCTGCTCTATCTTTCAACGACTGCCATGACCGAGCCGCTGTTTCTCGCGGAGCTTATCTGGCTGACGCTGTTTACGATGGAGTGCACGACCGCGATTCGAGAGTCGCGGCACAGTCTTGTGTCACGCCGACTGATCTATATTGCGCTGCTCATCGTTGCGGCGGTCTTTACGCGCTATGACGGCTGGATACTTGGTGCAGCGGCATGGTGCATCGTGACCTGGTGCCTGGCGCACAACCGCGCAGTCTGGCGCAAGGTCGCGCCGTCATTCATCGTTCTGACTCTTCTTTCGGTTGCGGCTCCGCTCAGCTGGCTGGCCTACAATCAGCACTTCTACCACGATCCTTTCGACTTCATTCGCGGTCCCTACTCGGCTGCGGCCATCGAGAAAAAGACCTCGCCTCCAGGCTCGCATCACTATCGCGGATGGCATAATCCCGGCTGGGCGCTGCTCTTCTTCACTCGCACCGCGCAGGTGGATGCATCGGTGTGGGAGACAGGCTTCGCAGTCATGATTGCGGCGCTTGCCGGCCTTATTCTGGCCATCCGTCGGAGGCTTGCTCTGCCGTCACTGCTGCTGTGGCTGCCGCTGCCTTTTTATGTCTACGCCGTCGCCTATAGCTCGGTGCCGATCTTCATTCCGCAACTGTGGCCGCACGCCTATTACAACGCTCGCTATGGCATGGAGATGTTGCCTGCGCTGGCAATCTCCATGTTTCTCGCCATCGAGTGGGTACAGCGCCGATGGAGCCAGTCGCAGCCGCTGAAAGCGCGTTTTCTTCATCCTCTGGCGCTGGCCCTGATCGTTATCAACACATTCGCCATGATGTATTTCATTCCTCTGGTGCTGAAGGAAGGGATCGTCAACTCGACTACGCGAATCGCGCTTGAAACGTCGATCGCTCGTGTGTTGCAGTCGCTTCCTCCGGGGGTGCCAATTCTGATGTTCGATTCGGACCACATCGGCGCCTTGCAGGATGCCGCGATCCCCTTGAAACAGACGCTGAACGAAGGAGATTACGTCAGTTGGAAGGCAGCGCTCGATGCTCCGGCCGACCATGCGGCTTATGTGGTCGCAATCAAAGGCGATCCGGTATCGAAGGCAGTCGACGCCAATCCCCAGGGTCTGACGGAGCTGACTGTCCTGTGCGTCACCGGACAGCCGTGTGCGCGAATCTATCGGTCCGACCGCTTTGGTTCGCCGCCGAAGACGCCATAACTACGGTTCATTATTTTTCAGAACGCTGAGGCAAAAAGAGATCATGATTCCTTTTGTAAAGGCACACGCCTGCGGCAACGACTTTTTGATCATCGAAGAGAATTTCGCTCAGCGGCGTCACGCCGATCTGGCGCGTAAGCTTTGCGCTCGCAACACCAGCGTCGGTGCGGATGGAATTGAATTTCTTGAGCGTAAGCCGAACGGCGAGTTCTTTCTGCGGCTCTTCAACGCCGACGGCAGCGAGGCCGAACTCTCCGGCAACGGTACCCGTTGTGTAGCCGCGTGGCTGGCGAGCAGCGAAGGGAAGCAGCATGTCGCTCTCGGCACGCATGGCGGCCTGCGAACCTGTCAGGTAGTGAAAGCCGCCGACCCGCTTTACCTGATCGAGAGCGAGATGGGCGTGCCGCGCGTGATGCAGCGAACGATTGAGCTTCCGGAAATCGGCAACGTGGCCGGCGCGATGGTCAACGTAGGTAATCCGCACTTTGTCCTCTTCGTGGATACGGATGATTTCAGCGCGCATGGTAAAAGCTGGCAGGACCTCGGCGCCCGCATCAGTACAAGTCCTCTGTTTCCGCACGGCACCAATGTCGAGTTCGTTCGCGTCATCTCGCCGACAGAGATTGCCTTCCGCATCTACGAGCGGGGCTGCGGTCCCACGACATCGTCGGGCACCGGCACCTGCGCTTCCTCCGCAGCCGCAATGGCGTTGCGGGGTGTGGAACGCTCGCTCACCGCCATCGCCGAAGGCGGAGCGCAACAGACCGTCTGGCCCGCCAACGATGCGGTAATGCGCCTCACCGGCCCAGCTGAGATCATCTGCCGCGGAGAGGTTGCCGCACTGTGACGGCCTCGCGCAATGCAATGGTAAAGCCTGCCGCGCTGCGTCCGGGTGCGACGCTGGCGGTGGTGTCTCCGGCGAGCACTCCAAAGTCCGAGTTGGTGCATCAGGGCATCGGCAGGTTGCAGGCGTTAGGCTATCGCACGGTTTTAGGTAAACATGCGCTCGATCGTGGCCCGCTTTACTATGCCGGTACGCTCGAGCATCGCCTGGAAGACTTTCATGCTGCTTTTTCGGATGCATCAATCGGCGGCATCCTATGCACGCGCGGCGGATGGGGCTCGGCGGAGCTGTTGCCTTTTCTCGATGCCACACTGATACGTGCCAATCCCAAGGCATTTATCGCCTACAGCGATCACACCGCGTTGCATAGCTGGCTTCATAACGAGGCCAACCTCGTCACCTTCCATGGCCCTATGGTCGCCGCAGACTTTGCACGCGAAGATGGCGTCGACATGGCAAGCTGGCGGCACTCTGTCGAGGGTGATGCCTCATGGTCGTTGGGAGCTGGTGATGGTCTTCGTGTACTTCGCGGCGGCGTCGCCGAGGGAGTCCTGGAGGGTGGATGCCTCTCGATCCTCGCAGAGGCTTTGGGAACTCCATTTGCCCCACATATACAGGACAGCATTCTCTTCCTCGAAGACATTGGGACGAAGCCTTACCAGTGGGACCGTATGCTTCTGCATCTGCGCTACTCGGGAGTGCTGAAGGGCGCGCGGGGCATCGTCTTCGGGGACATGTGCCAGTGCGTGACGGATGCAGAGAACGATTATCTGGAGCGTGCGATCATGCACTCGCTCCGCGATTTCGACGGACCTATCGCGATTGGCCTGCGTAGCGGTCATGTTGGCACACCGAACGTCACGCTGCCGCTGGGCATTCCTGTTAAGCTGGATTTAGCCGAAGCGGGGAATCCACAGATCTACTTTTTAGATTCGGCAGTTATAGCTCACCTCTAATCTCACAATCATGCAAAAGCAAAGACACATTCATCTCATCGGTATCTGCGGCACGGCGATGGCGTCGCTCGCGGGAATGCTGCAACAACAAGGGCACTCCATCACTGGCTCCGACGCGGCTGCGTATCCGCCGATGAGTGATCTGCTGGCTGCACTGAACATCAAAGTTCATGAGCCGTATGCCGAAAGCAATCTTGAGCCTCGGCCCGATCTGGTTGTGGTCGGCAATGCCATCTCGCGCGGCAATGTGGAGCTGGAATATGTGCTCGACCAGCGCATCCCGTTCTGCTCCATGGCGGGGATTCTGCATGACGAGTTTCTGCCCGGCCGCGAGTCGCTGGTGGTTGCAGGGACGCATGGCAAGACGACGACGACCAGCATGCTGGCCTGGATCTACGAGGTCGCCTCACGCAAGAACCCTGAGCTGGCGCCATCATTTCTAATTGGGGGCGTGGCGGAAAACTTCGGCACCAGTTTTATGGTGCGCCCAACTCGTCCTTTTCTGCTCGAAGGCGATGAATACGACACCGCTTTCTTCGACAAAGGCCCTAAGTTTTTACACTACTTTCCCGATGCTGCCATCCTTACCCACGTCGAGTTCGATCACGCCGACATCTATCCCGATCTTGCTGCCGTGAAGACGGCATTCAAGAGGTTCGTGAATCTCGTTCCGCGTCGTGGCCGCGTCGTTGCCTTCGATGGTAGCGAGAATGTCAGCGAGTGTGTAGCGAATGCCTTCTGCGCTGTCGAGCGTTATGGATTCGCTGCTGACTCAACCTGGCGTGTTGCAGATCTGCGTCACGACGAAACGCTAAGCAGATGGACGCTTTTGCGTCATGGCGCGCCCTTCGCAGAACTGAGCCTGCCGATGGCGGGCGAGCACAACGCACTTAACGCTACCGCTGCCGCTGCGCTCGCCGCAGGACAGGGCGTTCCTGCTGAAGCAATCGTCGAAGCATTGGCGACGTTCAGGAGCGTCAAGCGCAGGCTCGAGATCAGCTCGGTCGTAGAAGGCATCACGATCATCGACGACTTTGCGCACCATCCGACAGCCATCCGCGAGACGCTTCGCGCGCTGCGGGAGGCCTATCCGGGCAGACGGCTCGTGGCTGTGCTGGAGCCTCGCTCCAATACGCTGCGGCGGAATGTCTTCGAGGCTGCGTTGGTGGAGAGTCTGGCCCTGGCTGATCGCGTTGTGTTGGCGAATGTCTTCAGGTCCGAGAGCATTCCTGTGAGCGAACGGTTGATACCGGAGAACGTTGTTGCCCGTCTTAATGACATCGGGACACCGGCTGCCGTTTATGCGGATGCCGATGCGATTGTGGAGGTCCTGACGCCACAACTCAGGGCTGGGGACATCGTTGCGATTCTCTCCAATGGGGGTTTCGGCAGCATCTATCAGAAGCTTCCACGCGCGATTGCCCATTCGATTGCAGCCATAGAACGGGCATAGATAACATGTTTGCGACACTGAAACTTCTCTTTGTCTACACCGCGCTGGGGCCTCTCGCGGGCATCATCGGCATGCCCTATTCGTTTCTGGTGCGGGATATCAGCCTGCTCTATCGAGTGGCTATGTGGATTGCCAACGCTGGTGTACGCGCCGCAGGCATTCGCATCGAGATCACCGGCTTGCAGAATATTCCCTCGGACCGGCATTGCATCTTCATGTGCAACCACGTCTCCAACCTCGATCCTCCGGTTGTGCTTCCGCTGCTTCCTGGTCGCTCCTCGGTGCTGTTGAAAAAGGAACTGATGCGCATCCCTATCCTCGGGACTGCAATGAGAATGGGCAAGTTTGTGCCGGTGGAACGCGGTCACCGTCGCGAGGCGGCACAGGCCAGCGTAGCGGCTGCGGCGGATGCCTTGCGTTCCGGGCTGAATATTCTGGTCTTTCCTGAAGGCACCCGCTCCAAGGATGGGCGACTTTCCATCTTCAAAAAAGGGCCGTTCTTTCTTGCTCAGCAGACACAGGCGCCCATCATCCCGATTGCGCTCTCCGGTACCGAGCACATGATGCGGAAGGGAAGTATCGCGATTACGCCGGGCGTGGCACGGGTGCAGTTGCTGCCTGCGATTGAGCCTGCGCGGTATGAGACGCGCGAGGATCTGTTGAAGGCTGTGCGCAAGGCCATAGCGGACGCCCTGCCTGAGGAGATGAAGCCTAAGGACTACTTGACGATGGCGTTGTAGCCATCGCCGATCAGTCTCTGGCGCATCACTTCAGCATCTTTCTTCGTGGCGAAGGGGCCGATCTGCACATGCAGCAGCTTGTCCTGTGGTGACTGATGCACGGCCGCGTTGTAGCCATGCCGCTTCAAGGCGGACATCAACATATCTGCATCCCCCTGGCGCGAGACCGCGGCTACCTGTACGACGGTTTCGCCAGCGCCGGCATTCGTCGCCGATGGTGCAGTCGTCCTGCTGACCGGGGTTGGTCTGACGGCCGCTTTTGCAGGCGGCGCGACCGAAGCGTGCTTCGCTTCGGGGGGCGGTTGTTGTTCATCCGATGAGTCAGCTGAATTGTCGTCGGCGGAAGAGTTGGTGGACGACGCCTGAGATTCGGGAATTCCAGAAGCGGGCTTGGATGCGCTGCCGTCTGTGTCCGTACTTGCGGCGGGGGCGGGGGCGGCGACACCCGATGCAGGAAGCGCAGACCGTCTCCCGAGTGAGTAGCCGAAGGCGAAGAAGATCGCGCAGATCAGCACCAGTGCGAAGAAGATGCCTACAATGAAGGACGTCCCCAGAGTCATCTCACGATCGCGTGCGACCGGCTCGTCGTCTTCTTCCATGTCACGATTACGGCTGTACATGCTGTTCACGGTCAGTCCTTCTTCTCCGGTGTTGCGGCAGACATAATGGATTTATTAAGGAGATTCATCATCTCCAGTGGCAGCGGGAAGACGATGGTCGTGTTCTTCTCGACGCCGATCTCGGTGAGAGTTTGCAAGTAACGCAGTTGCAGGGTCATGGGCTGGGTCGCCATCAGTTCGGCGGCTTCGACGAGCTTGGCGGCGGCGTTGAATTCGCCCTCGGCATGGATGACCTTGGCGCGGCGTTCGCGCTCGGCTTCGGCCTGTTTGGCCATGGCCCGCAGCATGGATTCGGGCAGGTCAACCTGCTTAACTTCGACCGAGACGACCTTGACGCCGAAGGGTGCGGTGTGACCGTCGATGATGGTCTGGATGCGCTGGTTCAGTGCTTCGCGATGAGCGAGCAATTCGTCGAGCTCGACTTCACCCAGCACGGAGCGGAGGGTGGTCTGGGCAAACTGTGAGGTCTGATAGACGTAGTTCGCAACCTCGATCACGGTCTTGGTCGGGTCAATGACTCGCAGGGTAATGACGGCATTCACCTTGAGGGTGACGTTGTCGCGAGTGATAACGTCCTGCGGCGGCACTTCCATGGCTTCCTGGCGAAGGCTGACGCGCACGATCTGGTCGAGAGGACGGAAGACCAGGATGACCCCGGGGCCTTTCGCTGCTCCCATGACACGGCCCAGCCGGAAGATCACCCCACGCTCGTACTCTTTGAGGATTTTGATGGAATTGAGCAAGTAGAGTACGACGATGGCGATGGCGAAGAGTGCAGGAATAGACATGGTTGCGTAGAACCTCAGGCGGAACAGCGTGCGGCCGCCGCTACGATTGTAGAGCAGCGGGTTGGTGAAATGCGGACGAGACTGTGGCGACGGCTCGAGTTAGTACCCGGTTCTCCTGCTTTAATCCTCCCTGACTGGCCAATCTCGCTAAGTCTCTTATTTGCAATTAGATATAATGACGATCCCCGATCGTATGCAAATAAATGGGTTTACGGCCCCGATGATTCGACCTCTGAGGGTAGCCAGCTTACTGCGATGGGCTCTTTCTATGTGACGAAGTCAGCGATTGAGGCGAAGAAGAGCACGCCTCATGAAATAAATATCCGGTGAAAATGGCACCGGCGGGTGAGGACGCATCCAAGATAATAAGGCTTGCAACTTCATGCTATTTACAGCATCAGATAGGTTGACAGTAAGTGACTCAAGGTGAGATTCTTGAGCAGTCGGACATGTGAATGGGCCGTGGGCCCGGAATGAGGGATTTGGATATGGCTAAGATTATTGGCATTGACCTGGGAACCACGAACTCCTGCGTAGCCGTGATGGAAGGCGGCGAGGCGAAGGTGATTCCCAATGAAGAGGGTGGTCGGACTACGCCTTCGATCGTTGCGTTTACCAAGAGCGGAGAGCGGCTGGTTGGCCAGGTGGCCAAGCGGCAGGCGATCACAAACCCTGAGAATACGGTTTACTCGATCAAGCGGTTTATGGGCCGTCGCCTGAACGAAGTCGGCGATGAGATGAAGATGGTGCCGTACAAGGTGGTTGCCAAGGGCGACAACGTGGCAGTGCTGGCCCAGGGCAAGGAGTATACCGCGCCTGAGATTTCGGCGATGATTCTGCAGAAGCTGAAGAAGGCTGCGGAGGACTATCTCGGCCAGTCGGTGACGGAGGCTGTGATTACGGTTCCGGCTTACTTCAACGATGCTCAGCGGCAGGCTACCAAGGATGCAGGCAAGATTGCTGGCCTTGACGTCAAGCGCATTGTGAATGAGCCGACGGCGGCGGCGCTGGCCTACGGTCTCGATAAGAAGAAGGACGAGACCATCGCGGTTTACGACTTCGGCGGCGGGACGTTCGATATCTCGATTCTTGAGGTTGGCGAAGGCGTGATCGAGGTGAAATCGACCAATGGCGATACCCACCTTGGCGGCGACAATCTCGACCAGCGCATCGTGGACTGGCTGATCAGCGAGTTCAAGAGCGATACCGGCCTCGATCTCCACGCGAAGGGCAATGAGATGGCCCTGCAGCGTCTGAAGGATGCGGCGGAGAAGGCCAAGATTGAGCTGTCGACGGCGCAGGAGAGCGAGATCAACCTGCCGTTTATCACCGCCGATGCGAGTGGGCCGAAGCACCTGGTCCGCAACCTGACCCGGGCCAAGCTGGAGTCGCTGGTGGACGATCTGTTGCAGCGGTCGATCGGGCCGAGCAAGCAGGCGTTGAAGGATGCCGGGATCGATGCCAGCAAGATTGACGAGGTCGTTCTGGTCGGCGGTCAGACTCGTATGCCGAAGATTCAGCAACTGGTGAAGGATCTGTTCGGCAAGGAGCCGCACCGTGGTGTGAATCCTGATGAAGTCGTAGCGATTGGCGCAGCGGTACAAGCTGGCGTTCTGGCCGGTGAAGTCAAGGATCTGCTGCTGCTGGATGTGACTCCTCTGACGTTGTCGATTGAGACGATGGGCGGCGTAGCGACCAGCATGATCGCTCGCAACACGACGATTCCGACCAAGAAGACGGAGACGTTTTCGACGGCGGCGGATAACCAGACCGAGGTAGAAGTCCATGTGCTGCAGGGTGAGCGTCCGATGGCGGCGCAAAACCGGACGCTGGGCAAGTTCAAGCTCTCGGGGATTCCGACCGCACCGCGCGGCGTGCCGCAGATCGAGGTCACGTTCGACATCGACGCTAACGGCATTCTGAACGTCACGGCTAAGGACAATGCAACCGGCAAGGACCAGAAGATTACGATTACGAGCTCTTCGGGCCTAAGTAAGGAAGAGGTGGAGCGGATGGCGAAGGATGCCGAAGCCCACGCTGCCGAGGACAAGGAACAGCGCGATGCGGTCGAAGCGCGCAATGGTCTGGACTCGCTGGTGTACAACGTCGAGAAGATGGTGAAGGACTCGGGCGACAAGGTTCCTGCATCTGATAAGACCGAGGTGGAGGCAGCTTTGGCTGAAGCGAAGACCACGTTGGCGGGAACGCCGAATGCGTCGGAGCTTAATGCAGCCAAGGACAAGCTGACTGCTGTCAGCCACAAACTGGCTGAGGCGATGTACAAGGCTGCGGCTGCCTCCGCGCCGACAGATGGCGCGACGGCTGCTCAAGGCGTGCACGAAGAGCCCAAGAAGGACGAGGGCGTCATCGACGCGGAGTATGTCGATGTCGATGAAAAGAAGTAAGCAATCCAATTGAATTGCTGGTGCGTAGCAAGAAGAGGGGCGTGCCTGGCAGGATGCCCCTCTCGTTTTATTGGGCGTGATGAGTATCGTTGACGCGTAAATTGCGTCTTATAAGCAGGAATGGTGTTGAAGTGAAGAGAAGCAGCGGAAACAGGCAAGACAGATACGCGAGCGTGATGTGGCTGGAGAACCTGGAACTCAATCGATTGCTTGGAGGGAAGGCGATGACCGAGACCATGTGGAAATGTGACCAGGTCAGGGCGGGGCAGTTGTACAACCGCATGATGTTCGACACCAGGGCCGAGGCAGTGGAGTTTATGCAGCGGATGCAGCAGATGGAGCCGGACCAGATGTTTTCGATCGAGGCGATCGAAGCCAAGCAGATCTGGAACTGAGTCACTGAAATTGAGTGGAGTCAGAGAATAGAACTTAGCAAGTAGCAGGTTGCGTTGTTGGCAGTGGCGACGGATGTTCTGGTGGTTAACCAGTGCCGTCGCCATTGCTTGCGTTTACGGGAGAGACGATCACATCTATGCCGGAAGGAAATGAGATACATCGCTGGGCGGAGCGCCATACGGCAGCGTTTGCCGGAAGGCCGGTCAAGGTCGATGGACCGCAGGGACGGTTTATGGATGCGGCGGTGATTAACGGCAGAAGGCTTGCGCGTGTGATGGCTGTTGGGAAGCATCTGGGATATGACTTTGGCAAGGACCGCATTCTGCATGTGCATCTGGGGTTGCAGGGGGATTTCACCGAAGGCTCAGGGCCGCTGTCCGCAGTGCGTGGAGCGCTGCGGTTGCGGATGTGGAATGCGGCTGCGGTGAAGAGGCCGGCTGAGCCGGGGGTGAGCAAGCGGCATAGCTGGTATTCGGAGGATGACGGCGCGGGGCATCTTGCTCCGGAAAAGATTGCGTGGGTTGAGCTGCGCGGGCCGATGGACTGCTCTGTGTACACGCAGGAGATGTGGGAGAGATTGCTGAATCGGCTGGGTCCCGATCCTCTGAATGGCGACGGGCCCGAGAAGGCGATTGCGAAGATCCGAAAGAGTAAGAAGCCGATTGGTGCTTTACTGATGGACCAGGCGGTGTCGGCTGGGATTGGAAATATCTATCGCGCGGAGCTGTTGTTTCGAGCAAAGCTGAATCCGTTCACCGCTGGAAATGTGGTGGAGGAGAAGCTCATCCGGTCGATATGGAAGGATGCAGGCGTATTGATGAAGGCGGGGATGGTCGACCGGCGGATCGTGACGACCAAGGCTTCGGACCGCCCTCAGCGCAAGGGCAAGGTGCTCAAGGAAGAGGCGCACTATGTGTATCGGCGGCAGGGCAGGCCGTGCTTTATCTGCGGAACGAAGATTTTGACGAAGGTAATGGCGGGACGGAACCTGTTCTGGTGTCCGACATGCCAGCCGATTGATAGGGAAGAGAAGTAATTAGATTTCGAGGTGCGGAGCACGCACACTGTTGCAGAATGGAAGAGACTATGGCGACGACACAGACGAAGGATTATTACGGCACGCTGGGCGTGAAAAAGACGGCCACGGCAGATGAGATTCGCAAGGCGTTCCGGAAGGCTGCGCGCAAGTATCATCCGGACGTGAACCCGGGCGACAAGAAGGCCGAGGAGAAGTTCAAGGAGATCTCCGAGGCCAATGATGTTTTGAGCGACGATAAGAAGCGCAAGATCTACGACCAGTTCGGGTTCTACTCGGACAATATCGATCCGGCGGCGGCGGAGGCTGCGGCGCGTGGCGGATATGGTGGCGGTTTTTCGGGCGCTCCTGGCGGGGGACGGGCCCGGTCTGGTGGGCGTGCGGGACAGGAGGTACCGTTTGATTTTGGAGGGTTCGATTTCTCGGACTTTCAGGGCGGCGCCCGCGGCGGGCAGCAGGAGTCGGGTGGCGGATTCGGCGGCAGCTTCAAGGACATCTTCGGCGGCATGTTCAGCGGCGGGCAGAAGGCGCAGCGCGGGCCTCAGCCGGGCACCGACCTCGAGTATCAGGTGAGCGTCGACTTCTGGACTGCGGTGCGCGGTGGGGTCACGCGGCTGGAGATTCAGCGGCAGGAGGTCTGCCCCACTTGCAAGGGCAAGTCGACGACGGGCGGAAGCATCGAATGCCCGGAGTGCAATGGCAGCGGGCAGGTGACGCAGATGGGCGGACGGATGAAGTTCAACATCCAGTGCCCTCGGTGTGGCGGGTCGGGGAAGGTGCAGAACTCTTGCCCGACGTGCGATGGCGCGGGGGTTGTACTGAAGCGTGAGCCGCTGGAGTTTCGCATCAAGGCCGGGACGCGGGATGGACAGAGGATTCGGCTGGCAGGCAAGGGCAATGCAGGGGTGCATGGCGGACCGCCGGGCGATCTGTTTTTGATTATCAAGGCAGGGACGCATCCGGTCTTCAGCCGGAGCGGCGACGATATTTATGTAACTGTTCCGGTCACGATGACGGAGGCCGCGCTCGGCGCGAAGATCGACGTGCCTACGATTGACGGGCGGACGCAGTTGAAGATTCCTCCGGGAACGCAGGCCGGACAGAAGCTGCGGTTGAGGGAGAAGGGTGTGCAGAGCGCCGCTCGTGAAGGCACCCGCGGAGATCAGATCGTCGAAGTGAAAGTTGTGGTTCCCAAGGTGCAGGATGAGCGGTCGAAGGAGATTTTGCGAGAGCTGGCGAAGCTGAATCCGGATGATCCCCGGGCAGCTTTGTTTGCTGGGGTATGAGCGTCAGCTTCTGTTGAAAGAAGGTAAGAGCGATGACGAAGACATTCAAAGCTGGTGACCATGTTGAATGGAATTCGGAGGCAGGCAGAGTCAGCGGCGTTATCAAGAAGAAGATCGTCACGGATGTGACGGTCGCCGGCTATGTGCATCATGCTTCGAAGGATGAGCCGCAATATATGATCGCGAGCGACAAGACCGATCATGTCGCCATTCACAAAGGAGCGGCGCTGCAGCATATCGGCGCGAAGGCTAAGTCTTCACCAGCGAAGCGTGGCAACAGTTAGGTTACGAGGATTAGACGATGGTTACGAAGCGGAAGAGTAAGGGCGCGTACATGATTTCGTCGGTGGCGGAGATGTATGAGATTCACCCTCAGACGCTGCGTCTGTATGAGCGCGAGGGCTTGCTGCGGCCTTCGCGGAGTGAGGGTAATACCCGGCTTTATACCGATGAGGATTTGGAGCGGCTGGAGTTCATCCTGAACCTGGCGCGGGATCTGGGCGTAAATATCGCCGGCATCGCGATTGTGTTGCAGATGCGCGAGCGTATGGAGGAGATGAACCGGCAGATGCAGGGGTTCGTCGACTACGTGCGGACGGAGATGCTGACCCGGATGCAGCAACAACAGAACCCGGGTGCGGGGCTGGTTCCAATGCGGCGTCCGATGGTGATGCCGACAAAGATCGTTTCGGTAAAGACGGTTTCGGTAAAGTCGGTCAAGGCGGGGAAGAAGAAGTAGTTGGGACTCGATCAGGGGTGCGATAAACTTGGAGACTGCGTATTAATCAGGTTTTTGCTCTGGGTTTTGCAAGGGTGAGATGAGTCTTCTGCTTCGTATCTTGTTTTGGGTCGCGCTCGGCGGCTCTGTGACATCCACGATCTATTGCCTGATGGTGATGGCGGCGGCGGCGCGTTTTGGTGTGCGCAAGCGACGGGAAGACGCTGCTGAGGCTACATTTCTGCCACCGTTGAGCGTGTTGAAGCCGCTGCATGGAACTGAGCCCGGGATGGAGCGGAATCTGGAGACGTTCTTCGAGCAGGACTATCCGGAGTTCGAGCTCTTGTTTTGCGCGCGGCACGAGACGGATGAAGGGCTACGGCTGGCGCGAAGGGTGGGCGAGCGGTATCCGCAAGTCAATGCGCGGTTTGTGACCTGTGGGGAGCCGCTGCCGAAGTTTCATAATGCAAAGGTTTATTCGCTTGCCAAGCTGAATTCTGTGGCGCAGCACGAGCTGTTTATCACCAGCGACGCGGATGTTCGGGTTACACCCGACTATCTCCGGCGGATGGTACAGAACTTGAAAGACCCGCATGTGGGGCTGGCCTCGTGCGTGTATCTGGGGACGGTGGATGGCGGCGCTTCGGCTGGGCTCTCGGCACAGTTGGATGCGGTGGGCAAGAGTGTGGAGATGACCTCGGGCGTGCTGGTGGCGGACATGCTGGAGGGCACGAAGTTCGCGCTGGGCGCGACGATGGCGGTGCGGAAGAAGTCATTTCAGGAGGCAGGCGGGTTTGAGGAACTAGGACAGTTCTATGCCGACGACTTTGTGCTCGGCAACCGGCTGGCGTCGCAGGGAACGGGTGTTCAGATGGCGACGCATGTGATCCGTCTGATGGTGCAGGACACGCCTTTCGGGCTGTCATTTCGCAACCAGTTACGGTGGATGCAGAGCACGCGGCGGTCGCGCCCGTGGGGGCACTTCGGCTCAGGATTGACGTTTGCGATGCCCTTTGGATTGCTGGGGCTGTTGTGGGGATTGTTGAGTGGCCACCCTTTGCTTGGGCTGGTCTGGCTTTCGTGGATGGTGGTGCAGCGATGGCTGCAGGCAGGGTCGATCCTGCGGGTGATGGGCGATCCCGACTGGGTACGCGGGACGATGCTTTATCCGCTGCGGGATTTGCTGGGGAGCGTGCTCTGGCTGGGAAGCTATGGGGGAGACCGGTTCTATTACCGGGGCAAGATTTATCGGCTGAAGCATGGGGGCAAGGTCGAAATTCCGGAGTAGCTCTTGGTTAAGAAAGATTGCTAAAGCCACGCGCTTTAGAACGAAGATTTAATCAGAAGTTAGTTAACTAATATTGCTACTGTCTGCTGCCGATAGCAGGAAGATGGAGAGATTAGTAGCGGATCTGAGGCCGGAAAGAGATCGGCGATGGAGCTGACGGAGCGGCGAAGGGACCCGCGCTATCTCTGTCTGGGACAGGTCAAGCTGATTCGATTGCCTGGAATCGTCTGGACCGGCCGCATTCTCGATCTGAGTCTGGGTGGATGCCTCATCGAGATACGATCGCTGGTCTATGTCTCGCGGGGATCGGTCGTTGAACTGACCGTTCAAACAAGGGGGACAGCTTTGCGAATGCTGGGCAAGGTCACGTTTGGCGGCAGGCTGCCGTCAGGGCGCATTGGGATATCGTTTACGAGGTTGAGCAGCGGGGGGCAGCGCCAGTTGACGGAGCTGATTGCGGAGATGGAGGCTCCTGTCGTCCGCAATCGTATGTCTTTGCTGCAGCGGCAGCGCGGGTCGAAAAGGGCTACCGATTTGTGAGGACGGTCTTGCCCCCGGCGGAAGCGAGAGTGTGGACGGGGCCGATGGGGGTCAGGTCGTGGATGCGGGCTTCGGGACTGTAGGTGAAGAGAAAGATGCGGCGGGGGCTGGCCCAGAGTTGGCGCAGGGATGATTCGGTCTCGAAGATGTGTGGCGCGTCGGGCCAGAAGCTGCCGTACCAGAGGCCGTTGACGCGGCCATTGATCAGATGGACCTGTTGCCCGGTGTAGAAGATGAGGGTCGAGCCTGAGGTGAGTTCGCCGTCGAGGATAACGAGGTCGTTGGGCTCGGGGTTGGTCTGACGCGCCTGGTCGATGGCTTCGGCGAGCCCCTTGGAACCGAGAATCGGATAGAAGCGGGCGAGACCAGTATGTGCGGCAAGCAGGGTGACGATCATGGCGGCGGCAAGGGTCAGATTCGCTGCGTAGGTGCGTCGGAAGCGACGCAAAAGGTAGCTGCCTGGGCCGATGGCAATCATGGCGAGGGCGACCGCTGTCAGCGGACCGCGGAAAAGGCCCATGGCGGCTCCTGTGAGGTCGAAGAGGTGGCCGAGGGAGAGGTTGTAGAACTGGGGGTTTGCCGCAAGCAGCGAGGCGATGTCCGTACCGGGGGGCGGATGGGGAGCGGTGAGGGCGAAGTATCCGCAGAGGGCGGCGAGGGCGCTGGCCCCGGGGACAAGAAAGCAGAGCGACCAGGAGAGGGCGCTGCCAGTTGCTCTGCTCGTTGCGCTGGCATCGGCGCGGGCGAGAAGACCGGCGGCCATCAGTGCCAGCGCCGGCAGGGCGGGCAATCCGTAATATTCCTGGCGGCTTGAGAGGGTGAAGAAGCCGAGGACCAGCAATGTCCAGAGGAGGAGGGACAGAGCGGCTTCGTGCTGGCGGGCGGTGGCGCTGATCTTGTGACGCAGGATGCGAGTGCAATCGGCGATAGCGCCGGGGAGAAAGGCTGCCCAGGGCATGATCCAGATGACGGTGAGCAGCCAGAAGAGCGGGATGGGCACCTGGCCGTAGTCGTGCGGGATGCGTCTGCCGAGGAAGCGGGCGATGTGTTCGTTATAGAGATAGAACCATGCCCAGCCTCCGGTAGCAGGCAGGCCGAGACCGGAAGGCAATGCGATAGGCGGAGTGCGGAGGGCTGCGAGAATGTGCCACGGGGCTGCGATGGCGAGAAAGACGGCGGTGCTGGAGAGTAGATGGAAGTGGCGGAGGAGACGAAGTTGTTTTGTGAAGACGAGGTAGAGGAGGACGAATGCTATCGGGAAGACTAATCCGATGAGGCCCTTGGTCAGGACGTTGAGGGCCATGACCGCGGCGAAGGCGATGCAGGGGAGAAGGGGAGATTGTATGTTTCCACGCTTCGCAAGAGACGCGAAGGATGGGGCGCCCAGACTATTGGGATGGGCCGAATGAATGCGGTCGAGGGCGATTAGGAAGAGATGTACGGCCAGCGTCATCCAAAGAGCGAGCAGGATGTCGGGGATGTAGAAGCGGGTGTAGAGATACGGGCCGATGCTGGTGGCCAGGGCCAGAGCGGCGTAGAACCCTCCGCGATCGGGATGGCTGATGGGGGAGATGCGGCTGAAGAGGCGGATGCCCAGCGCATAGACAGCGAGGAGCAGGAGAAGGACGCAGAAGGCCAGCGGGAGGCGCGCCGCCCAGTCGTGGACGCCGAAGAGGTGCATGGAGCTAGCGGCCATCCAGTACATGAGAGGCGGCTTGTCGAAGAAGCGGATGCCGTTGATGTAGGGCGTGACGAAGTCATGGCGGCGGAGCATCTCGCGGGCGATCTCGATGTAGATGGAGTCGACGTCGTCGAGCAGGCCGGGAGTAAAGAGGCCTCCGATCTGGAGGATGAGCCAGGCGATAACGATGATCGCGATGGAGAGGGGGCTCCAGCGGCGGCGCGGCGAGGGGACAGCGGTGATAGGCCCGGCTCGACGTGCTTCGGCAGACGCTGCATTTGGAAGGTGTGAGGGGAGTTGTTCGAGTTGAGAGGAGCGATTGCTCACGGCGTTAGATACAGTCCCGATTCAGAAGGTGGCTTGTCAAATGTTTTGTTGTAGTCATTGGTGTTTAGCGGTCGAGAGGACGGTCGGTGTAGAGGGCCTTGCCTGAGGTCTCCTGAAGCAGAATTTTGTTGGTGCCGAGCAGTTGGTCCACATCATCGCGCTTTTCGAGCGGGACGAAGAGGAGTTTCCGGTCGCCGGTGCCCCATACCTTAAGCAGATCGCCGCCGGTCAGAAAGATGGGCGGCGCGTCCGGGAAGGTCGAGCCGAAGAGCATGGAGGTGGAGCGTCCGTTTACCAGATCGACCTGACGGCCTAGGTAAAAGGGGATGGACGAGCCGTAGGCCTGGTCTCCATACATCAGCACGGTGTTGTCGCGGGAGATGGCACCGCTGGCTTCGAGGGTCTGGATCTTGTCGGCGATCTTTTTAGAGGAGAGCATCGGCGCGAAGCGGACAAATGCGATGTGTGCGGCGATGAGAAAGACGGCAGAGGTAAGCGCGAGGGCGGTGGTGGCTTCGAGATGGCGTCGTTTTGAGCGCAGCAGCCATGCGATGGCCGGGCCGAGGCAGAACGTGATTGCAGCGAGCCCGGCGGGCAGGCGCAGTGCGGCGAATGAGGCGTCGGTGAGATCAAAGAAGTGCGACATCGAGAGGGTGTAGTTGCCGACGTCGCGATGGGCGAGGACGTCACCAATGTCGGGAATGAAGGCGAGGTGGCGGGAACTCCAGAGGCCATACGCGAGGGTGATGGCGACGGCAAAGCCGATGAGCATGAAGGCGACGTGGGCAAAGATGATCCAGCCGCGGGAAGACTTGTCAGTGGTAAAGGTGTCTTCGGCGCGGGTCAGGGAGGCGGCGATGAGCATCAGGATGGCGAGATAGGCGGGGAAGGTGTAGTACTCCTGATTGGTCGAGAGGGAGAAGAAGATCAGCACCAGCGCCGCGTAGAGGCCCAGGACGAGTGTTGTGCGCTGAGCGAATGACCGGGGCGCGTGATCGAAGATGGGCAGCCTTGCGCGATGGCGTTTCCGGAAGTACGCCGCAGGTACAACGAAAGCAAGTACAAGCAGAACGGATTCCGTGGACCCTAGATGCAGCTTGATCTTCAAAAAAATCGCAATCCAGACGAGCACAAAGCTGGTGAGCACATCGCCCAGGTAGGTAGGGCGTCCCCTTCGGGGAAGCGCTTGGTTGCGGCGCAGGGCTCGGATGGCGGGGATGGCGGCGAGTGGAGCGAAGAGGCTCCAAGGAAAGAGCCAGACGATGTGGAGCGACCAGAAGAGGTAATCGGGGAGCTTGTTGTAGTCCTTGGGGAATCGCTTGCCGAGGAAGCGC
This sequence comes from Edaphobacter paludis, assembly GCF_039993895.1. Taxonomy (NCBI): domain Bacteria; kingdom Pseudomonadati; phylum Acidobacteriota; class Terriglobia; order Terriglobales; family Acidobacteriaceae; genus Edaphobacter; species Edaphobacter paludis. The sequence goes on along the minus strand of NZ_CP121194.1, from coordinate 3,127,293 downwards.
AGGAAGTGTTCGTTGACGAAGTAGAACCAGAAGAAGCCGTGTCCGTTCATGCCGCCGGTGTTACGCAGCCCGGCGAGGATGTGCCAGGGAGCCGCGATGGCGAGGAAGAGGATTGTTCCGGTGAAGGGCTTCAGCGCGCGCCAGTTTTTGTATTCGCCGGTAAGGGCTAGGTAGACGACGGCTGTGCCGGCGAGAAAGACGATGGCTACCAGGCCCTTGGTGAGCACGGCCAGAGCGAGGGAGGCCCACATAACGTAGGCGTAGGTGCGGGGGGAGAAAGAAAATGCAGAGGTCTCTCTACTCCGCTTCGCTCCGGTCGAGATGACGTGCTTCTGGGGTGTTTCGATCGAGATGGCGTCTGCCTGGTTGCAATCCAGGCAACGGAGGAGGCAGTAGAGCGCGGTGCAAAGGAAGAGGGTTAACAGGACTTCGGGGATGTAGATGCGGGTAAAGAGGAAGACTCCGATGGAGGTGAGCACGCCGAGGCCGGTGTAGAAGGCCGTGCGATCGCCGAAGGCGCGGCGGGCCCAGTGGAAGCCGAGCAGGGCTAGCAACAAGACTGCGATGGCCTGAGGGAAGTGGGCGGCGAATGTATTGAAGCCGAAGATGCGGAAGCTGAGGGCGTCGAGCCAGTAGGGCAGCGGCGCCTTTTCAAGGTAGCGGATGCCGTTGACGTGCAATGTGACGAAGTCGCCGGTGAGGGCGATGTGACGGGCGGCGTTGGCATGGGTCGCGTCTGCGTCGTCGAGCAGCGGAGGCCTGAAGAGCGAGGCGAAGAAAATTATTAACCAGAGGCCGCACAGGATGGAGATCGCAGTGGAACGGCGAGGGGCACTGGCAGGTAGAACGGAGTGGCTGGCTAGTGATTCGGGAAGTGTGGGATTGGTCATGGAGTTTTGAGGCGCTTCTCTAAGCATAAATTGCCTGCGAGTAATCCCGGGCCTAAGGATCGAGCATGAGAGACATTGCGCGGGGATGTATCTTGCTTGTGTAGGGTGATTTTCGGGTTTGAGGTGTGTGAAAAGCGATGCCTACGTTTGCCGCGGTTGATATTGGTTCGAATTCGTGCAGGTTGAAGATTGCTTCGGTGCAGATGCACCGGCTGAAGACGTTGCATGAAGACCGTGAGATAACGCGGCTGGGGGAGAGCGTCTTTCAGACCGGCTCGATCTCTCCCGAGGCCATGGCGGGGACGATTCGCGCGCTGAAGCGGTTTTACAAGGCAGTGCAGCTTCATGCGGCGGACAAGGTTCGCGTGGTGGCGACCAGCGCGATGCGCGATGCGCGCAACGCCGATGCGTTTACGGAGTGGGTGAAGTCGGCGACGGGCTGGGACGTCGAGGTGATCTCGGGCCTCGAAGAGGGGCGGTTGATTCATCTGGGAGTGGTGACGCATGAGCCGGGCGCGAAGGGTAGATGCCTGCTGATCGACCTGGGCGGCGGAAGCTGCGAGGTCACGCTGTCCGATGGCGGACGAATTAAGTCGATGGTCAGCCTCTCTCTGGGCGCGGTGCGGTTGCAGCAGGAGTTCTTGCCTACCGATCCGCCTGTGAAGGAGGAGGTGGCGCGGCTGAAGCAGTATATCGACCGCGAACTGAAGCGCGGGGAGAAGAAGCTGGGGCAGCCGCGAGTGGGGCTGGTGATTGCGACTTCAGGAACTGCGGCGGCGCTGGCCGAGGCCAGTGTAGCCATGGCAAAGAAGCTGCCGGTGAGGAAGTCGGCTCCGAAGAAGTTTGTGCGTTTGAAGCCTAATGAGGCGACCACCGCGGATGTACGGACGCTGGCGGACAAGTTGCTGAAGATGAACAATGCTCAGCGTGCAGTGGTGCCGGGGATTGGGCCTCGGCGGTCGGAGATTATCATCGGCGGCGCTCTGGTGTATGCGAGCCTGCTGGAGCGGCTGGGATTAAAGGGATTTCGCTACTCCCCACTGGGGCTGCGGGACGGGATATTGGCTCAGATGCTGGCCGAGACCGATCTGCGGACCTCGGTACATCAGAAGATCGAGAGCGAGCGTTGGACGGGCGTGCTGGAGGTCTGCCGCAGGTATGGGGTTCAACTGAAGAATGTAGAGCCGGTGCGGGAGCATGTGGTTCAGCTCTTCGACTCAATGGCCCGTGTGCACGAGCTGCCTGAGGAGTACAAGCTTTGGCTTGAGTCGGCGGCGATGATGAATGACGTCGGCAAGTTCATGAACCATCAGGGGCACTACCGGCATACGCAGTACATCATTGCCAACTCCGAAATATTTGGATTTTCGCCGGAACAGCGGGCGATTGTAAGTGCGATTGCGCGCTATCTGGGCAAGACGCGTCCTGATGCGACGGACAGGCCGATGCGAACGATTCCTGTGGAAGAGCATGAGCATGTGCGGCGGGCGGTGGTGCTGCTGCGGCTCGCGGTCGCGCTGAATCAAGACCGGGCCAGCGCCGTCGTGCGGATGCGGGTGCACGTCTATCCGAAGCGGGTGCTGTTGGAGCTGGTTCCGGGACGCGGAGGAGCCGAGCTCGAGGCGTGGTCGCTGCGCAAAGAAGCGGATTACTTTCGCGAGGTCTTTCGGCGGGAACTCTTGGTCGAGGTAACGTAGAGAGCGCGGATAGTGCGCGGGTCGAGTAGCCACTGCAGCGTAGCCGTACCGCGAGCGAACGAGAGACGGGCGAGCGAGCCTTTACGCAGGCGCACCTGGGCAGGCCCATGGCTGGTGGCGGGAACCAGAAGCGATCCCAGAAAGTTGTTGATGTTAGGGTTATGCCCGACAACCAGGACGTTTTCGTGGTCGCGGCAGGTGTCCAGCAGGCGCTGGAAATCGTGCAGCGTGGCTTCGGGGGCAAGCGCATTAGATATCTGGATCGCGGATTCGTAACCGGTTTCGGTCCCTACGAGGGAGGCAGTCTGCAGGCTGCGCTTGAGATTGCTGGACACGATGAGATCGAACTGTATCTTCGACGCATTCAGTACATGCGCAAGCTGAAGGCAGTGGCGCTTGCCCTCCTTGTCGAGGGGGCGCTTAACGTCAAGCAGCGGATTGGCGCGTCGGGTTCCGGCGCTCGCATGGCGGAGGATAAAGAGATTCATGGGTCCTTGCGTTCACTGTCAGTTTACAAAATTTGGCAATGTCCAGTGCTCACAGCGGTGTGAATGATATAGCTAACGCGAGCGTGTAGGTGGTGGGGACGAGGGTGGCTTAGGAGGTTCGTGGTGAAACACCCCGGGATCGGGTTCGTCGAGCGAGGGGCTGGCGGGCTCGGGATTGGGGATGGGGTCCTCGGGCTCATGCGGACTTGGGTGAGGGGTCGGTGTGCTCATAAATATTGAGATGCGGGCCGGGGGAGGATGGCTATCCGTGCGCCTTGTTACGATTGCGGAATGGAGAACACACGGATGCAGGCGACGAATGACAAGAGCTTTCGCAGATTAGGCGCAACAGGCCCGAGAGTGTTTCCGCTCGCGCTGGGGTGCATGGGAATGTCGGGAATGTATGGGCAGGCCGATGAAGCGGAGAGCCTGCGCACAATCCATACGGCGATAGAGGCGGGTGTGACTCTGCTGGATACGGGCGATTTCTACGGCATGGGGCACAACGAATTGCTGGTAGGGCGGGCGCTGCGAGAGATGGGCTCTGCGGCTCGTGAAAAAGTGATGATCAGCGTCAAGTTCGGCGCACTGCGCGGGCCGGATGGATCGTGGCTGGGCTTCGATGGGCGCCCGGCGGCGGTGAAAAACTCTTTGGCGCATAGTCTTACTCGCCTGGGCGTCGACTACATCGATATCTATCGGCCCGCCCGCCTAGACGGGGGAGTGCCTATCGAGGAGACTGTTGGCGCGGTTGCAGAGATGGTGAGTGCGGGCTATGTCCGCCATGTCGCGCTGAGCGAGGTTGGAGTGGAGACGGCGCGACGGGCGAAGACTGTGACTCCCATATGCGATGTGCAGCTCGAATACGGGCTGGCGAGTCGCGGCATCGAGGGCCGGATTTTGCCTGGGCTGCGCGAAATGGGGATCGGCGTAACGGCGTATGGCGTGCTCTCGCGTGGGTTGCTCAGCGGTTCGGTGCCACAGGCTAAGGGGGATTTTCGCGCTCGTCTGCCGCGATTCACTGGAGAGAATCTGGCGAAAAATCAGGCATTGGCGACGGCGCTGAAGGAATTGGCTGCGGCCCGCAACCTGACGGCGGTCCAGATGGCAATTGCCTGGGTATTGGCCAAGGGTGAGGACATCGTTCCGCTGATTGGCTCGCGCACGCAGGCACAAATTAACGAGGCACTGGGTGCGCTCGATGTGCGGCTATCGAAGGAGGAAATTTCGAAGCTGGAGATCGCGGTACCGGCGTCTGAGATTGCAGGCACCCGGTACGATTCGCACCAGATGGCAATGTTGGATAGCGAGAAGTAGGTAGGAGGCTAGGTTAGAACTCGCTATCCACGATGCGGTCACGCTCAACGTCTTCTTCGCGATCTATTGCGGACTCAGTCTGGATGCGGTTAACGGTTGTTGGTTCCGCAGCAGCATGTTCTCCTGTGGCGGCAATATCGACCGCCCCTGTTGCTTTTAGGCCATCTTTGGCAGCAGTGATCTGCTCAGGGGTATCACAGTGGACGGAGAGCAGCGTACCGCCATTTTTGACGTGGCCTTCGTAGCGTTTGGCCTCGTACTCGGGAATGCCCATGCCTACGAGCGCTCCGGTAATTCCTCCGACAGCTCCGCCTACGCCCAGACCGGTGAGCGCGCCAATGATTGGACCAGCGGCGATCAGCGGACCGATGCCGGGAATGGCGAGAGCACCTAGACCGGCAAGCAGCCCAAGCGTTCCGCCAATAACGCCTCCGACGGTGACGCCGGTCGCCGTTCCCTCGGGCGCCTTGGTGTTCTTTTCGTGGGCGAAGTCGCGGGTGCTTTTATCATCCTGCAGCAGGATCGAGATGGCGGAGTTGGTGAAGCCGAGGGTAAGGAGATGATCGACAGCGCTCTCAGCCAACTCTGGCGTGCGATAAATCCCGAAGACTGCAATATTCTTGCTGGACATGAATGTGACCTCCGCCTGCTCTTGACCGGCCGCTTGATCGCTGCGGTCACTGGTTCTGATGGGCAAGTGGAGTGAGGAGTTGTACCTTGGCGATCAGCCGAAGTAAAGCCACACGCCGGCTCAGCTACTGTGCGGAGCCGGCGTGTTGTGTAAGCCGAGGCCAGGGAGCTACCGCAGGTGTTGCCAGGCATCGTAGGTGAAGAGACCGACGATGGCGATGGTCATGAGAGCTGCGGCATAGCCGAAGAGGTTGACCATAGGTCTGATCTTATTGACCTTACGGATGATTTCAGTTTGCTCGTCCTGCTCGATGGAATGAGCGTCGTTGAGAAAGAGCTGGTCCTCCTCATAACGGGTTAGCTGGCCGCGATAGGCGAGCAACGCCAGGAAGCAGGCTGCGACGGCAGCCCAGACGATGAGCAAAATAGGTAGGTAGCTCATAACGTATTTCCTCCGCCCTTTGAGAAGGGGTCCTGTTGTTGGAAGCTTTGCGTTACGAGGCGGGTCCGGTTGGGGGCTCGGAGGGTAGCACTGGGGCTTCCGAGGAGATCATACGCCTGAATGTGCGAAAGGATGCAATCTTTTTCGCAGCGAAAAAGGCAGCAATTTAGCGATGAAAAGCCAGATGGAGAACCACCGCGGCAACCGTCGCAACCAGTACAACAACCAGCATCAGCATGGTAGCGATGAACCACGCCGCACGCGTGGCATTCTTCGGCGTCGGCTGGGTGATTCCGAAGGTGTTGATGAATGCATTGGAGAGAAAATGCAGGGGGCGCATGATGATTGGATGTTAGACGATAGGCGATCGAAGCAGTATTTGTGCATCCGGAGGGTTTGAGGTGCATCTTATTGGCAAGCCGTCTGCTATGGCGATGAGCGAGTTTTGTGGAGTAGACTAGTAGATAAGGAGATTTACCCGATGTCCACTGCAACCGTTACCCCTTCCGCTGAAGTCGTTACTGGCGCGCCCGCCTCAAACGCGCCGGTGAATCTGACCCCTTCCGCTATTGCCAAGGTGAAGGAGATTATGGCGACCCAGGATCCCGTTCCAGCTGGTCTGCGGATCGGCGTCGTCGGCGGCGGATGTTCCGGCTTTCAATACTCCATGTCGTTCGAGAACCAGAGCGGCATGATGGATAAGGTCTACAAGTTCGACGATCTAAAGGTATTTGTCGACGCTACCTCGGCGGCCTACCTGAATAACTGCCAGGTGGACTATGTCGAGACCTTAGAGGCGGCCGGCTTCAAATTTGAGAATGCCGCAGTGAAGAGCACCTGCGGATGCGGATCTTCTTTCAGCGTTTAGTTTGAGATTGTTGGTGGACGCATGGCCCCGGCTTCGGCTGGGGCTTTTTGCTGCCCCACAGGCACCTTTATTTGCAACGCCCGTAGCAGAAATTCGGTCAGGAACCTGGTGTCGTCTTCGGTCGAGCGGCCTTCGGTATAGATTCGGCGCTCGCTGGTGCCGCGGATGGCATCCATCATGGCCCAGGCCGCGCCAACGAAGTCCTGCTCGGGTATCTCACCGGCCTTTGCTCCTTCGTCGAAGATCGCTTGCAGATAGAGCACCGTCTCCCTTTGCCATGCGATGCTGCGTTTGCGGTGCTGACCCTCGCGGCTGAGACTGAGAATGACGCGGTAGAACGATTGCTGCTCGTCCCAGAAGGCGACGCGGACGCGAATGAAGGCTGCAACCTTTCCAGCTAAGGTGGGCTCTTTGCGTACCTGTCCTTCGGTGAGGGTGGCCAGTTCGGAGAGCGCCTGGCGCACAGTTGCCAGGTAGATGGCGTCTTTGGAGTCGAAGTAGAGATAGAGAGTTCCCTTGGCCAGCCGGGCGGCCTTTGCGATCTCCTCCATGCGGGTGGCCTCGAAGCCCTTGTTGCCAAAGACCTTGGTCGCCGCAGCGAGGATCTCCGAACGGCGGAACTCCGCGACGATCTTTTGTTTACGGTCTACTACGGCTCGTTGCATGGGGGGCTCTCTGAAGTTCTTCACAAGCATAAACGTGCATCGTAATGACCCATCGGTCATCTAACATGACCATAGGGTCATTATGCCAGCCATTCTTGAGCTTGAGGAAGAAGAACTTGTCGAAGCCGACGCGTCACTCGCGGAGATAGCCGCGCCGTTCGACAACGAGCGCCTTCCTGAGCCTAAAGTCTTCAATCCCTGGATCATTGCGCTGGTGGTCACCATCGGCACATTTATGGAAGTGCTCGACACCTCGATTGCCAACGTTGCGCTGCCGCATATCTCTGGCAGTCTGTCGGCGTCACAGGACGAGGGCGCGTGGGTGCTCACCAGCTATCTCGTCGCCAATGCAATCGTGCTGCCGATCAGCGGCTGGATCTCGTCGGTCTTCGGCCGCAAGAATTTTTACCTTGTCTCTGTCTTCTTCTTCACAGTCTTTTCCGCTGCCTGCGGTATGGCGCCTACACTTGGGGTGCTGATTCTCTTCCGCGTTGCGCAGGGACTTGCGGGCGGCGGTTTGCAGCCCTCGGTGCAGGCGATTCTGGCGGATACTTTTTCGATCGAGAAGCGTGGAATGGCCATGGCGCTCTACACCGTCGCTATACTGGTCGCGCCGGTGCTTGGGCCTACCCTGGGCGGCTGGATCACGGATAACTACTCCTGGCGCTGGATCTTCTACATCAATATTCCTGTGGGCATCCTCTGCGTCTTTCTTACGCGCATCGTGCTTGAAGACCCTCCGCATATGAAGGAGATGAAGGCGAAGGCGCGAAAGCTCTCGGTCGACTGGGGTGGCCTGGGCTTTATCTCGATCGGTCTGGCTACGCTCGAGATTGTGCTGGACAAGGGACAGGAGTTGGATTGGTTTGGTTCGTCTTTTATCGTCTTCTTCGCCAGTATCTCGGTGATTGCGCTGGCCAGCGCAGTGATCTGGGAGCTGAAGCGCAAGAATCCAATCGTCAACCTGCGGCTCCTCAAGGAGCGGAACTTCTTGTTCTGCTGCCTGATCATCCTTGGGCTCTACGCTGTACTTTATGCCACGACGTATTTGCTTCCTGTATTTATGCAGCAGTTGATGGGGTACACGGCGACTACGTCGGGCCTTGTTCTTTCTCCGGCTGGCATCTTCACCATGATCGAGGTGCCGTTTGTCGGCTACATTCTCACCAAGGGGTATGACCCGAGGAAGATGATCTTCGCCGGAATGATGCTGATCGCGTCGTCCTGCTGGTGGATGGGATCGCTCAATCTCGAGATGGCAGAGATGAATATGATTGTGCCGCGTATTGTGCAGGTGCTCGGTCTTGGATTGATTACCGTTCCTGTCAGCACTATCGTCTTCCGCTTCATCCCGAAGACCGAAAGTTCGCAGGCCGCGGGGCTTTATGCGCTGGTGCGAAATGAGGGCGGTAGCCTCGGCATCGCGCTGGTCAGCACCATGCTGCAACGCAGGACGCAGGTGTTTCAACAGGTGCTCGGCCAGCATGTTACTGCCTCGAACGCGATGGTGCAGCAGGCAGTGGGGCAGATGGCTGCCGGTCCCGGCAACGCTGCAGACAATCACTACGTTGCGCTAGCCCAGCTTTATGCAGCCATGCAGCGTCAGGCTTCGCTGCTGGCCTATATGGACCAGTTCAAGATGCTCTGCGGCATAATGCTGTGCATGGTCCCGCTGGTCTTCTTCCTGAAGCGCCCGCCCGCGCAGAAGCATATCGAGCTGGAAGCACATTAGTTGGCATACAAATTCTGACTGTAGCGAGTTGGGGCAGCAGAGAGTCTAAGATGGACGGAGTCCTGTTTTGGGGCTTTGTCTATCTATGAACGAGTTCGTAATTAAGCTGGCGGATGAGCGGGGCCGGGTACAGGAGCAGACCCATGCGGCGGCGACGGCGGAGGAGCTGCGGGCGCGGTTTACGCAGGCGGGATATTACGTCTACTCGGTGAAGGCGCGGGGGGCGCTGGGGGGATCGAGCAAGAAGAAAGTAAACCTGGAGACGTTTCTGATATTCAACCAGCAGTTTTTGACGCTGATTCGAGCGGGTTTGCCGATTCTGGGGTCGCTGGAACTGCTGGCGCGGCGGCAGAAGGAGGCGCACTTCAGAGCGCAGCTGGAGGATGTCGCGGCGCGGGTGAAGACAGGAGAGTCGATCTCGCAGGCGTTCGAGGCGCAGGGAGGCTTTCCCATTGTGTATACGACGACGCTGCTGGCGGGCGAACGGTCGGGAAATCTTGAGGAGGTTTTGCAGCGGTTTCTGGACTTTCAGCGGGTGTCGCTGACGTTCCGCAAGAAGCTGAAGGCGAGCCTAATCTATCCAGCGCTGCTGGTCGTGATGGTGGTGGGGCTGCTGATATTTCTCATTACGTTTGTAGTGCCGCGGTTTGCGCAGCTCTATGACCAGTTGGGGACGCATCTGCCGTGGCTGACGATGTTTATGTTGCAGTTGGGCCAGTATGCGCAGCACTATGGGATTTATGCGGTGATTGTTGTGGCGGTGCTGGCTTTTCTGGTGTCGCGATGGATCAAGACCGACTCTGGAGCCTCGACGGTCGACCGGATCCGGATTGGGCTGCCGGTATTTGGAAATGTGTGGCTGAAGTATCAGGTGGGGCTGTTCAGCCGAACGCTTTCGACGCTGTTGACGGGCGGCCTGCCGCTCGTTCCCAGTCTGGAGACGGCGGCTCGTTCGATCGATTCGAGACAGATTGCGAATGCGGTCTACCGGTCCGTCGAGACGGTGCGCGAGGGCAAGGGCCTATCGGCCAGCTTGGAATCCACCAAGGTCTTTCCCGAGCTGGCGATTGAGATGGTCGAGGTGGGCGAGTCGACCGGCGCCCTGCCGCAGATGTTGAACTCGGTAGCCGAGTTTTTTGAAGAGGACGTGCAGACCAACCTGACAGCGGCGATGAGCCTGATCGAACCGGCGATTTTGATCGTGATGGGCATCGTGGTGACGGGGATTCTGATTGCGCTTTATCTGCCGATCTTCAGTTTGAGCGCGGGTGGGATGAGCCGGTAAGGGCGTGCACGTCTTATCATTCCCCTGACGGTGTCTTCGTCTGAAAGAAGGCCATGATGAGCCCAGTGTCCGCCCAATCGATAGAGACAGGTAGCGCAGAAAAAAGCAGTTATCCTTACTGGCTGAGAATCGGTTTCTGGGCCTGTATTGTCATTGCGATTGCTGTGGTGTTGCGGCGGGTGGTTGCGCTTGCGCATCCGCAGCAGTCAGGTCCGCCACAACTGACTGCGCTGGACGCGGTGTTTGGGTCTCATGCCGGGCTGACACTTGCCCATATTCTTCCAGCGATGGCATTTGTTGTGTTGACTCCGGTTATCCTCTTGCGTTGGTCAAAGGCGGCATGGCTGGAACAGCTGCTTTTTTTATTGGGAGTGGTGGTAGGCATTACTGCCTATGGCATGAGTGCCTATGCCGTTGGAGGATGGGTGGAACGCTCGGCCGTGCTTTTCTTCAACAGCTTATTTCTGTTTTCGCTCCTACGCGCCTATTGGTATAGGCGTCAGGGAGCACTCGTTCCGGAGAGGCGGTGGTTGATACGCGCGATTGGGATATTGCTTGGCATTGCTACAACTCGTCCTGTCATGGGAGTGTTTTTCGCCACCAGCCGACTGACGCATCTTGAGCCGAGACAGTTTTTCGGTATTGCCTTCTGGATTGGTTTTTCGATCAATATGATTGCAGTTGAACTCTGGCTGCGCTCCAAAAACGATCAGATGCACAGTGCGCGGATGGCATTTGGGCCAAAGGCGTAATTCCTGGGATACGGTTTCGCTAGACTGGATTGGCGAATGCACGGTGGCGGCCGAGCGAGAACATGAGCCGCGAGATGCCGCTGAATATCATGCTGATGCCGACCAGAGTTCCGATGGCCCAGATGGTACTGAACGGCCATGTCTGCCAGATCATAACGGCGACGATGATGGTGACGATTCCTTCGAAGATCATCCAGAGGCGGCCACTGCGGGCGATCTGGAACGATAGGATGATCTCAAAGATTCCTTCGATACAGAGGTAGACAGCCAGAAGGAGCGTCAGCGACAGCAGCCCGGCCAGAGGATGCAGGATCAGGTAGCCCCCGGCGAAGACGTAGACGAAGCCGACAAGCACCTCCCACAGCACAGCGCCGGCGGAGTGCGATTTCCAGGCAAAGACGAAGTGCGCGAGGCCGCTTACGATCAGCAGCCAGCCGATGTACACGGTGACGCCCAGGCCCATGATGGGCGGAAGCAGAATGGCGATAAGCCCCGCCAAGATGAAGAAGAGGCTGAGCGCAACGGACCAGCTGATGGATTTGCGGGGAGTCGGGGAATAATCTGTGGACGCAACGTTCATGGAGAATCCTCCAGAAGCGGTATTCCGTAGCCCGATGTCAGGGAGGAGAATATCACGAAGGGATACCTTCCTAGATAATGGAGCTACGGCTGAATTTCCGGCTTGGAAGAAGCTGCGCAGTGACGGATGGGGTGGAAGGGAGTCTTACGGGTATGGCAAATGCACCTTTGGCGATCCCAATCAACGAGTTGGGGATGAACGAGACCGAGCGCGCGCAGGGATTGGCGCGGCGCTACCATGCGGAATTTGTCGATCTGAAGAACTTCAAGATTCAGCATGAGCTGTTCAAGACGGTTCCGGTGGACATGATGTTCCGCTATAACTTCGTTCCGCTGGAGCAGAAGGACGGGCGGCTGGCGATTGCGGTCAGCGATCCTTCGAAGCTGATGGTGCTCGACGAGATCTCGGGGTTGCTGGGCACGCGGCTGATTACTCGGGTGGCAACGCTCTCGCAGATTACCGATCTGCTGAAGAAGACGGAGCAGTCGCAGCGTGTGCTCGATGAGGCGAGTGAGGGGCTGGCGTTCGATGTGCTTTCGAGCGAGGATAATGCCGATGAGAATATCTCCATCGAGCGGCTGACCAGCGAAGACGATATCTCGCCGATCATTCGGCTGGTGGATACGACGATCTTTACCGCGCTGGAGCGGCGGGCCAGCGATATTCACCTGGAAACTTTTGATGATTGCCTGATGGTGAAGTACCGCATCGACGGAGTGTTGCAGCAGGCGATGGCTCCGATTGCAAGGGAGCATCACCAGACGATTCTTTCGCGTATCAAGGTCATGAGCGAGCTGGATATTGCGGAGCGGCGCGTGCCGCAGGACGGACGTTTTCGGGTTCGCTACAAGGGCAGGCTGATCGATTTTCGTGTGTCGATTATGCCGACGGTGCATGGCGAGAACGCTGTGCTTCGCGTGCTCGATAAAGAGTCGATGAGCGAGAAGTTCAAGAAGCTGTCGCTCGATGTGGTGGGATTTGCGGATAGAGATCTGGAACGGTTTCGGCGGTACATCAAGGAACCGTACGGCATGGTGCTGGTGACCGGACCGACAGGGTCGGGTAAGACGACGACGCTTTATGCAGCGCTGAACGAGATCAAGAGTGAAGAAGACAAGATCATCACAATTGAAGACCCTGTCGAGTATCAGATTCGCGGAATTACGCAGATTCCCGTGAATGAGAAGAAGGGACTGACGTTTGCCCGCGGGCTGAGGTCGATCCTGCGGCATGACCCGGACAAGATCCTGGTCGGCGAAATCCGTGATGCGGAGACGGCGCAGATCGCCATCAACTCCGCTCTCACCGGGCATCTCGTGTTTACAACGGTTCACGCGAATAACGTCGTCGATGTGCTGGGGCGTTTCTTGAATATGGGCGTCGAGCCCTATAACTTTGTTTCGGCGCTGAACTGTATCTTGGCTCAACGGCTGGTGCGGCAGGTGTGCGAGTTCTGCGTGCAGAATGTGCATTACAACGATGCCGACCTGATAGCGAGTGGTTTGGAGCTGGAAGAGTGGCGCGGGTTCAACTTTCGCGAGGGCGCTGGATGCATCGAGTGCGGTGGAACCGGGTATCGTGGACGGTCGGCCATTCATGAGTTGCTGGAACTTGATGACGAGATCCGCGAGATGCTGCTGGCGAAGAAGCCGGGCAGCGAGATCCGCAAAAAGGCCCGAGACAAGGGGATGGCGTTTCTGCGTGATTCGGCTTTGGAGCGGGTTCGTGCTGGAGTGACTACGCTGCGAGAGATTAACAAGGTTACGTTTATTGAGGCGGGACGATAAGAGCAGGGAACCGGCGCTTTCGATGGTTGCGAGGCTGGAACAGGTAAGCTAGGACGGCATGGACTTTTTACCGACAAGTTTGGGAACGCGGCCTCGGCTGGCTGTTGAAGTGAGGGCTGAGGGTGTAGTGGCTGCGCGCGCGGAGGATGCGGCTGCGTTGCTGACAGCTGTTGCCCGGGCGGATGTGGCAGATGGTGCGGTGGTCCCTGGATTGAAGGCGGGGAATATTGGGGATCGCGGTGGTGTGGTTGCTGCGGTTCGTAAGGTTTTGGATCAGGTTGCGGGGCGGGGTTCGGAGCGTAGCGTTGGCCGCGATGTGACCGTGGTCGTTCCGGATGCGGCGGTGCGCGTGCTGCTGCTGGACTTCGATCAGTTGCCTTCGAAGGTCACGGAGGCGCTGCCGGTAGTGCGGTTTCGGCTCAAGAAGCTGCTGCCGTTTGATGCGGATTTGGCGGCGGTGAGCTATCAGGTCATGTCGAGCGAGCGTGGCGTGGTGCGCGTGCTGGCAGTGGCGATGCCGAAGGATGTACTGGATGAGTATGAAGGCGTGGTGTCGGCGGCGGGATATCTGCCGGGCGCGGTTCTGCCGAGCACATTGGCCGCGCTTGCGGGATTGGATACGACCGAGGCTCCCGCGCTGGTTGTGAATGCCGGGATTGGCGGCGTGACGACGGCGATTGTGAAGGGTGGAATTTTATTGCTGCATCGGACTTTAGATCTAACCGCGAATGTGGAAGATGCAGTGGCCGCAGTCGTGATGGCAGCTGAAGCAGCGCCGGGGGGTGATTGGGAAAGGTCGCGGTTGCCGGGGGGGTATGACCGTCTGGATGCTGAGGCGGCGATGCAGACTGCGGTGATTGAGAAGGCTGAGATGCGAGGGTTGGCTTCGACTGCTGCCGCGCAGGCGGCTGCGAATGAGGTCATCCAGGCTATCAGCGTGGCCGCAGCTTACTTTGAGGACACGTTGCAGGTTGCCCCAGAGACTCTGCTGGCGACTGGAACGATGGGTGCGGACGGAGTGGCTGCGATGATGGAAGCGAATGGACTGGAAGGTTTGCGGGTGCAGGAGATGATGGACGCGTCGATGATCGAAACGGGTGCCGTGTCGGCGAGTGTGGCTCGTGGCTGGCTTGCGGGCGTGCGGGGAGCGTTGAAGAGCTGATGCGGATCTCGGTCAATCTTGCGACACGTCCTTTTGTTGAGCTGCGGCCCCTGTTTGCCCGGCTGCGGCTGGCGATGGTGGCGCTGACGATCGTCGCGGTGGGGCTTGGGTTCTGGCTCCACGCGTTGAATGGACGCGCAGAGATAGCGCAGGCACAGATGAACGCGTTGAAGGCGAAGACGCAGCAGTTTCAGCAGGAGCGGCAGGCGAATGAGGCGAGGATGCGCCAGCCCCAGAATATGGCGGTGCTGGAGCGGTCCCAGTTTTTGAATGAGCTGTTTGCGAACAAGAGCTTTAGCTGGACTGCCGTGATGATGGACCTCGAACGAGTGCTGCCGGTTGGCGTGCAGGTGACGAGCATCGAGCCCGTGATTACGAAGGAAGGCGACGTTAATATCCGCCTGCGAGTGAGCGGGGAGCGCGACCGCGCTGTTCAACTGGTACGAAACCTGGAGACGTCGCAGCGGTTTGTGGCTCCGCGGCTGGCCAGCGAGGCGGCGCAGAAGCAGCAGGAAGGCAACCGGAATGGAATGCAGGCCGCGATGCCGGGAGCGGTCGAGTTCGATATCTTGAGCGGATATAACCCGCTGCCGGAGACCGCCGCGCAGAGCAAAGCGGTGGTGAAGGCAGAAAGATCGGGAGGGACGCGATGACGGTAATGACCCGGACCGCGCTGCCCCCGAATGTCTCGGAGCGGACGCGTGCTCTGCTGACGCAACTGAATATCTACTACGCCGGAGTTGCGGTGCTGATGCTCGTGAATCTCTATCTGCTGATTCATATTGGTTTTGCATGGCAGGCGGCGACCAGCCAGAACGCCGCTGCGGTCGAGCAGCAGACGGTGGCGATGAAGACGGCGGAGATTGCAAAGAAGCCGTTGGAAGGTCTGGACGCGAAGCTGGCGCAGGCGACGACTGAGGCAAATGAGTTTTATGATCGGCGGCTGCCGTTTGCTACTTCAGAGGTTGTTGGCGAGCTCGGAGTGTTGGCGAAAAAGCAGGGTGTGAAGCTGACGCGCGGGCAGTACTCCTATAAGCCGGTGATGGAGGGTACGGCGGGTGCGCTGACGGAGCTTCGCATGGATATCAGCCTGAGCGGCGATTACAGACCGTTGATGCTGTTCATCAATGGGTTGGAACGCGACAAGATGTTTTTCCTGGTTCGCGGAGTGACGCTGACGGGAGAGCAGGGTGGGACAGTCGGACTACGATTGGGGCTGGTGACTTATCTGCGTGCTCCGGATGGAGCAGAGGCGGACAAGAGCGTGATTACGCCTTCCGGTGATGTGACGGCGAGCGATTCGTCCGCCGGCGGAGGTGCGCCGCGATGAACATGACTCTAGGGGCGGAAGACAAGAAGAAACTCGGGATTCTGGCGGTGGTTGGAGTGATGGCTCTGGGAGCGGCGTTTTATATGTACAGCGAGCTTTCAACGCCGGATGCCCCGCAGCCTGCGCCTACAACGGTGACGACTCCGGCGAGGGCACCGGTGAAGGTGGGCGAGGCAAAGACCGTAGGAACAGCGGCTACGCATCTCGACCCGACGCTGCACATGAAGGCGATGCTGGTGACGGAGTCGCTGGTTTATTCGGGCAGCGGTCGAAATATATTTTCGGCGAATTCGGCTCCCGTTGTCGTGATCCCGAAGGCGATTGCTTCGGCGCGTCCAAAGGGACCGATTGTTCCCGCAGCTCCGCTGGGACCGCCGCCGCCACCGCCGATCGACTTGAAGTTCTTTGGGACAGCGACCTCGGCAAATGGGGTGCGGAAAGCGTTCCTGCTGCATGGCGAGGATGTGTTTCTGGCTTCTTCCGGCGATGTGGTGCAGCGGCGGTATAAGGTTAGAACGATCTCGGCGAACTCCATTGTCGTGGAAGACATGACCGACAATAATACCCAGACTCTTCCGCTGATTATTCAGTGAAGCGTAGAGGCGAGATGCTTAGTACCGATCAACACCGCTTGCGACGATCTGGAACTTGCGACGGCCAATCTGTGCGGTTTGGAGAGCAGGGCTTTCTCCTCCTGGGGCTGGTGGTTGCGATCTTCTTGATACTGCTGGCGCTGAGCGTCGCAGCGCCCACCGTTGCGCATGAGTTGCGGCGCGAGCGTGAGGTGGAGACGGTGCGCCGAGGGAACGCTTATGTGCGGGCGATCGAGGTGTACTACCTGAAGGTCGGACATTATCCGGGTTCGATGGAGCAGCTGGAGAAGACTAACAATATTCGGTTCCTGCGGAAGCGTTATGTGGACCCGCTGACAGGGAAGGATGACTGGCGGCTGATTCATGTCGGTGAGGCGAAGACGACGGTGAAGGGGTTCTTCGGTAAGCCGCTCGGAGGGATTGCGAGTTCGGGGCTGGGAAGCGCTTCGGGGATGGCTTCGCCGGGAATGTCTTCTTCGGGAATGTCAGGGAGTTCGGGGTTCGGCTCGTCGAGCGGATCGGGTTCGACGTTTGGGTCGTCTTCGACTGGAACGAGCGGGTTGGGTTCAACAGGGTTGTCGTCGAGTTCGCCGGGAGGAACTTCGAGCGGGATTGGAAGTCAGTCGGGCACAGGAATGACAGAGACTGGCGGTCCTTTCGTTGGAGTTGGGCTGGTGAAGGATGGGACGTCGATCATGACGCTGAATGAGCAGACGACTTATCCGACATGGGAGTTTATTTATGACCCTCGGATTGAACAGTTGAAGGCCAAGGTGAATTTGTTTGGCGGCGGAATGACTGCGACCAACGCTTCCGACCTGGGATCGGCTTCCGGTTCGAAGTCCGACTTCGGAGGGTCAAGTTCCAGCCCGGGGAGTCCACCTTCAAATGGAGGCTTCGGCAGTGGGACTTTTGGGAACGGATCTGGTTCGAGTCCGAGTCCGACGACAAATACTCCTCAGTAGTGGCCTCATGGTTTGAGGGCAGTGGGGCGTAGTTTGCCGATTCGACCGTTGGGGCCGACGACAAAGGGAAGCGATAGGGCGTTCCAGTTCTTGTCGGCGTCGGGTGCGTCTTCTTTTCTGGGCTTGAGGGCTGTCCAGTTGCGACCGTCGTCGCGGGAGATGTCGGTGCCGTTCGGGCCAACGGTGATCCAGAGTTTTTGTTGGGCGTCGTAGGCTACGGCGCTGCGAAAACCGTGGGGTGGGGTGTGTGCGGCGACCCAGAACGAATGGGTGACCTCATCGTAGTGAGCAACGTCGTAGTGCCACGCCGTGTCGATGCGATCATCCGGCTTCTGATAGTCCCCACCGACGGCGACTCTGCCCATTCCGTGTTGTGCTTCAGCGATGGAAAACACGCCCGAAGAGGCAGTGCGAAGGTGGGTTGGAAGTTGATCCGCGTATTGCCCTGAACTCCAGGGTAGCTTCTTTGTCTTTGAGACATCTTGCTGATAAGTATCTGTTGGACCCGAGCCGACTGTGATGATTCGACTACCGCCTGGACCGCCAGTTCCGAAGGATCTGTAGTTGGTAGAGGATAGCAATAGAGAGGAATTGCTGGCCGCAAAAGCTCCCTCTCCGTTGATATCGGCGGTACTTTTCAGGGTTTGCTTCTCCCACTTTTGGCCGCCATCAAAGGTGAGCATGATAACGAATTTTCCGTCGACTGGATCGCCGAGCAAAACGCCGAAGTTGCGGTCATTGAACTGAATGGCATCCCAGAAGCCTTCCTTGTCTGGGTTGGTGAAGATGAGTTTCCAGGTTTGGCAGCCGTCGGTGGTTTTGTAGAGGCGGGAAAGGTCGCCTTTGCCGCTGGACATGACGATGGCGGTGTTGGCGTCGAAGGCCTGAATGCCGCGGAAGTCGAGTTTTTCGGCTCCGGGCGGGATGGCGCAGAGCTGCCAGACGAAGCCGCCATCTTCGGTGCGGAGGATGGTGCCGTTGGTTCCGCTGGCCCAGGCTACTCCGCCACCGACGCTGTTGATGCCGCGGAGGCTGGCTGTGGTGTGGGAGTCTTCGATGTCCCATTGGGCTTGAGCGTGGATGGTCAGGGTGAGGGTGAAAATAAATATGGCGAGTAGTTTTGGTGATTCGAGCAAAACACAGATTCCCTTCGGGAATGACAGACAAAGGCGCACGAGGGCATGGTAACTGATGGTCCGGTTGCGGCGTTGACGGCTTTTGGTTGAGTGCTGCATCGGTATACCCCCCTCCTGTACCTAAAGTCCTAAAGTCTTCGAAAGAAAGGACCTAAGTCTGGACCTTGGTCTGGACTTGATCTGAGCCTGGGCAATGAAAAAGCCCGGCTCATTTGCCGGGCTCTCTGCTTTTCCTTCTGGATTAATTATATCGGGGGTGTCAAGGGTTTTTGAGGAGGGAGGGAAGAGTTCGTGCTTCGTGCGAATGCCCACCTTACCACCCCTCCGGCGAGCTGGCGGGGACCCCGGCTTAGCAACGATGAAACCGTCGCTAAGCTGGGGCACCCGGTTTTGTTGCGGGTGGCGGGCTATTTGGTCTTCGTCTGCCAGATGGCGACCATGGCTCCCGTGGGGTCGCTTAGGATGGTGAACCAGCCCATGTTTGGTACCTCCTCAGCCTCCATCATGGTGGTGGCTCCTAGTGATTTGGCTTTTTTGGTGGCGGCGTGGATGTCGTCGACGCCGATGTAGGGCAGCCAGTGCGTGGGAGCCTGGGGCATGCTCATCATGCCGCCGCCGGGACCCTCGTCAGGCTTGAAGACGGAGTAGGTGCCGGAGGGGCCCATATCCATGTCCTGGAAGCTCCATTGAAACATCTCTTTGTAGAAGGATTTTGCCTTTTCCAGGTCGGGGGTGTTGAGTTCAAGGTGTACGAAAGCGTTTGCCATGGAAGTGCTCCTTTAGATTTTGATGGAGGGCCTTCGGTGCAGTTGATGGGTAGCTTACTCGCTGGGAAGAGGGTTGTGGAGGGGGTAGTGATTTTTTAATGATCTTTTTGCGAAGGACTTGTTTCGTCTGTATTGGCAAGGCGTATCTCAGCGGCTGAAGAGGTGTCACCACGAAGAAAAGCGTACCTCAGCGGCTAAAGCCGCATTGCAAATGAGGCACTTACGGCACGTCTGAAGCCGTGCCCTTAAGCAGAACAAGAGCAGAACACCAAGGGTTAAGCGGTTCCCTTAAGTGGAGGGGAATGACCTGGGCTGAAGTCCTGTGTTTCTACCGAAAGTGAACTGAGGTTAGTGGGCGCCGACGGGGCCTTTGCCCGGTTTTACCTTTCTGAAGAGCCAGACGATGATGATGCAGGCGAAGCTGAGCAGCGAGAGCCAGCGGAAGACGTCAACGAACGCCCAACTGAGGGCTTGGCGCTGGAGTTGCTCGTAGAGCAGGGATTGGGCCGGGAGGGTAGCGTTGGATTTGCCGAAGTAGCCGCTGAGCAAATGGGTGGCTGAGGTGAGGCTGTTCTGGAAGTTTTGGCCGGTCACGGGGACGGAGCTGGAGATGAGCGTCTGGTGGACGGCGGTGCGGCGGGTGAGCAACGTCGAGGCCAACGAGATGCCGATGGAGCCGCCGACGTTGCGCATCAGGTTGAAGAGGCCGCTGGCGTTGCCGATCTGTTCGTTGCTAAGGGTGCCGTAGGCGGCGGTGTTGATGGGGACGAAGACGAAGCTGAGGCCGAAACCGGTGATAAGAATCGGCAGGAGGAGCGTCGTGGGGGAGACATCGAGCGTGATGGAGCCAAAGTAGAGCGTGGTCAGGCCGAAGGTGAAGAAGCCGAAGGTGAGCAGATAGCGCGGGTCGGCCTTGTTGGATAGATACCCGATGATAGGCATACCGCAGATGGCTCCGATGCCGCGCGGAGCGACAACGAGGCCGGCAGTGAAGGCGGTGTAGCCGAGCAGCTCCTGATAAAAGAGCGGGAGGAGAACGACGGTGGAATAGATGGCGATTCCGAAGAGGAAGATCAGGCTGGCGCCGATGGCGAAGTTTCGGTCTTTGAGGACCTTGAGGTCGACAAGCGTGTCTTTGTGCACCCAGGAGTGCCAGACGAAGTAGACGAAGGAGACGACCAGAGCGAGTGCGGCCCAGCGGACCCAGGTGGCTCCGAACCAGTCGACCTCCTGGCCCTTGTCGAGGATGATCTGAAGCGCGCCGGTCCAGATGACGAGCGCGGCGAAGCCGTAGCGGTCGAAGAGGGGCGCCTTCGTGTTCTTAATATAGGAGGGATCGTGGACGAAGCGGCTGATCATGAAGAGGGCGAGGATGCCGATGGGGATGTTGATGTAAAAGGCATAGCGCCAGGAGTAGGTGTCGGTAAGCCAGCCGCCGAGGGTGGGGCCGAGGACGGGGGCGACGACAACTCCAAAGGCGAAGACGGCCATGGCGGCGCCGCGCTTTTTGGGCGGGAATGACTCGAGCAGGATGGCTTGCGAGAGCGGCTGGAGGGCTCCGCCGCCTGCTCCCTGAACGACGCGGGCGATGAGCATGAAGGCGAGCGTGGGCGCAGCTCCGCAGGCAAAGCTGGCGATGGTGAAGATGACGACGCAGGACATGAGGAAGCGCTTGCGTCCGAATTTGAGGGAGAACCAGTTGCTGGCGGGAAGGACGATGGCGTTGGCGACGAGGTAGCTGGTGAGGACCCAGGTGGCTTCGTCGGTGGTGGCCGAGAGCGAGCCGCCGATGTAGGGGAGGGCGACGGCGGCGATGGAGGTGTCGAGCACCTCCATGAAAGTGGCGAGCATGACGGCGGCGGCAATGAGCCAGGGATTGACGCCCTGGGTGGCTTCAAAAGACTGGTCTGCCGGTGCTGTCGCGGTTGCGGCCATGAACTGATTTACATCCTCGACTGGGTTTGGCGCAAGCAGGCAAGCGCGTTTCTGTTGGGGAAAATCAAGTTCAAATTCGAGAGCTTTCCCTCAGGGGCTAAAACCCCGGATATTTGTGGGCGAGCTCCGGTATGGCCAAAGCCATGCCCTTTCAACGCTCCTCGTAATCGGACTCCACCTAAGTGGCGTCGATGACGCTACATCTACTTAGAGGCGTGAACAGAGTATTTTGATGCAAAGTTTGCCGGCGGCGAGGATGTAGATTTTCTGGATATTCACACTTGTGGTGATGGCTTGGCGAGCAGGGAGGCAGAGACAGTGATGGCGAGCAGCACGATGATGACGCCAAGCGAGAGCAGCGGGCCGATCTCGATCCAGTGGCCGGAGAGCATTTTGAATGCGGCGAAGGCGAGGACAGCGGCGAGGCCGTAGTGCAGAAACCGGAGCTTGACCAGGAAGTGGACGAGCAGGAAGTAGAGCGAACGCAGGCCCATGACCGCCATGATGTTCGAGGTATAGGCGAGGAAGGGGTGGCGGGTGATGGAGAGGACGGCGGGGATGGAGTCGAGGGCGAAGACGACGTCGGCCAGCTCGATGGCGACCAGTGCGAGGAAGAGGACGGTGGCCATGCGGCGGTTGTCTTCGACGACGAAGAAGTGGTCCTGGGTGAGGCTGACGGGGTGGACTTTGGAGAGCCAGCGTATCCAGACCGGGGTCTCCTCGCCTTGGGAGGAGGGCATGACGAGGCGGATTGCGGCGATGAGCAGGATTGCGGCGAAGACGTAGCTGATCCAGGCGAAGCGGTTGAGGAGGCTGAGGCCGGCGGCGATGAAGGCACCGCGCATGAGGATGGCTCCTAGGACTCCCCAGAAGAGGACGCGGGGCTGCTTGAGAGGCTGGATCTGGAAGAGGCGGAAGAGGAGAAGGAAGACGAAGAGGTTGTCGATGGAGAGCGACTCTTCGATGGCGTAGCCGGCGAGGTATTGGACGGCGGACTCGCTGCCGAGGGAGTAGAAGACGAAGATAGCGAAGGCGAGGGCGGCGGCGATCCAGAGAATAGTGGAGACGACGGCGGTGCGGTGAGCCTTGGCGGGGGATGGCGCGGGGATGCGGCGGCGTGCGTAGAAGAGCTCGCAGGCGAGCAGGACGAGGAGAAAGAGGTGGAAGCCGATCCAATGGCTGATGGGGGTGGCGTGCATCTGTCCTACGATGCTATCGCGAGAATAGACCGGGATGCTTAAGAGGCTGCTTAATGGGGCGCGATCAGGCTATAGACGCCGTAGAGAGCCAGGGCGAGGAAGACCCAGAGAAGCGAGGAAAAGAAGACGCTGCGGAGGATGGGCAGGAGCGGATGGGTGAGTAGGAAATCTGCTGCTGTAGAGCGTTGGGACTGTGCGGCGGAATGATCGTAGGTGGAGGGGAGCGTAGGCGCGTGCATGGTGCTACCTCGTTGATTTTCAGGGTAGGGGCGGGAATTGAGCGGTTGCTATCCCTGAAACGGGTGAGAGCGTGACCCGTTTGGGGGAGGCGGAACGGGAATATGGATGACAGCGATTTGGGCTTGGCGTAGCATAAGTCCGTATTTCGGCTACAGTTGCAGATTTCTTTAGTTCCTGGAGAATTTATGAAGATATGTACTCGTTTGTTGACGGTTGCTGCGGCATTGCTTGCCGTGAATGTCGCGCTGGCACAGGCACCGCCGGGAGCGACCGGTCAGTGCAAGGATGGCACGTACACAACGGCTCCCAGCAAGCAGGGCGCCTGCCGGGGACATAAGGGCGTGCAGACGTGGCTGGCCGCTGAGTCGGCTCCTGCTGCAGCGTCAAAACCTGCGGCTGCCCCGATGGCTCCCATGAATGCGCCAGCCAAGAGTTCGAAGCCATCCACGTCTTCGATGCAGCAGGCAGCAGGCGGCGGTCCGGGGATGGTTTGGGTCAATACTTCGACGAAGGTCTATCACTGCCCGGGAACGAAGTATTACGGCAAGACCAAGGAAGGGAAGTATATGTCTGAGGCGGATGCAAAGGCTTCGGGCGCGCGCGCGGACCATGGGACTGCGTGCAGCAAATAGAGATTGGGTCCGGTTAGAAGAGAGCGGCGGCACAGAGGTTTGTGTCGCCGCTGTTTTTAATCTATGCGAAGAGCTTCTGCTGAACGGTGGGTTTGCTACTTTTCGCCGGGCGGCGGGCGTTGTCGCCGGGGAGGACGTCGAGGGGGCGTTGCGAGAGGCCGTGGAGGCGGCGGGCCTGCTCGACCATGAGTGCCAGCTTTTGGCGATAGGGTGGAGCGGCGAAGTCAGCGTGGTCGAAGCGCCTGGCGTAGTCGGCTACAAGCGAGGGGAAGTGCTCACGAACGAAGCTCAGGTAGGTAGGACGTGAGCACGGCTTGAGAAAGAGTGGGTTGGCGGCCAGAAAGCTGGCGTCGGCCGCGGCGGCGCGGCGGGCCATCTCGTTGAGCGCCTCCTGAGTGTCGGTGATGCCGGGAAGCAGGGGGCAGCAGAGGATTCCGGTGCGGAGGCCGGCTTCGCGCAACCTCTGGACCGTCTGAAAGCGAAGGTCGGGGCGGGGGGCGCGGGGTTCGAGCAGGCGCGCGAGTTCGGTGTTGGGCGTGGTGATGGTGATGTGGAGGGTGAGGGTGTTGTATTTGGCGATCTCGGTGAGCAGGTCAATGTCGCGGGTGATCAGCGTTGATTTGGTGACGATGCCGAGGTGGTGGCCCCGGCGGCGGGCGAAGACTTCGAGCAGGCTGCGGGTGATGCGGGCGCGGCGCTCGATGGGCTGATAGGGGTCGGTTGCGGTGCCGAGGGCGATCTCGTCGGTGGGGTCGATCTTGCGCAGTTCCTGTTCGAGCAGCCAGGCGGCGTTTTGTTTGAGGAAGATGAGGCGCTCGAAGGCGAGGGGGTCGCGAAGCTCCAGGAACTCGTGGGTGTAGCGGGCGTAGCAGTATTTGCAGCCGAACTCGCAGCCGCGGTAGGGGTTGATGCTCCAGGAGATCCAGCGGAGACGCTTGGAGACGGATTTGTTGAGGATGCTGCGGACTTCGAGGGATTTGAATTCGATGAGGTGGCCGTCGTCGGCGTGCTCGGCATGGGAGGCGAGGCGGGCGATGCCTGTGGGTTGGGGGAGGATGGGGAAGAGGGGTTCGGTGTTGTTTGTTTTCGCCATTTGTTCGCCTCTTGGGATGACGTTAATCCTGCCTTTTGTCGCTGTCAAGTGAAAATTTGTGATGGTGACAAGACGAGTTGCAAGAATAAAAGCAAAGGCAGATACAGTCGTTGCGACTTCGCCTTCACTCCGGCCTTCGGCAGAGCGGAGGCCGCTTCGCGGCGGTTTGCTAGACGCGAGGCTGAAGCCTCGCTTTACCTGGCCGCAAGGCCAAACGGCAAGAGCAAAGACGCCGGCAAGGGCAAAAGCCACGGCAGGACAAAAGCAACGACAAGTTCGCGGCGGATTGAATGTCTACGTCACCACTCATCGCAAAGTGCGCGATGAATGGGGCACCCGTAAGTTGTGGCTTGTTGGGGAAAGAATAACGACCGAAAATCCTCTACCGCAAGTTCTCTAAAGAACGACGACCGCAAAATACTTTTTAGATGACGGTGGGTTGGTACGAGTTGAAGCCTGCGTTGGCCATGCCGCGCTGGGCCTCGGGGTTTTTCATGAAGGTCTCCCAGATGAAGGCGGTGCGAGCGTTTTCGGCCATCAGCATGGTTATGCCGGTGTCGATGCCGACCACGTCGTTGTCGTACCACTTTTTGAGCGGGTTGAAGGCGTCGACGAAGCCGTAGCGGCACCAGGCCTGCGGGTAATTCTTCCTGATGTTGTGGAGGACGCGCATGGTGGCGTCTGGAAGAAAAGGCAGCGAGCCTCCGGCGGCAGCGGGGACGACGGTGCCGTCGATGGGGCCCATGGCGGGAGGCCCGCCCCAGATGACGTAGCCTTTGTCGGAGTCGGAGGCGGTGATGCCCCAGAGATCGTCGCTGTAGTCGGGGAAGACTTTGCCCAATTCGACGCAGAAGCGGCGGTGGACGTCGGTAGCGATGGCGGAGTTCTGGAAGTAGTCGGCGTACTTGTCTTTCTTGCGGCGGAAGTCGAACCAGGCCTGCGAATACTGATGCACGAAGAGGGGAGCGAAAGAGCCGATGTAGCGGAGGCCGTCGTACTCAAAGGTGGTGCGCTTCCAGGCGGTCCAGGTCTCGGGCTTGAGCGGATGCGAAGAGGAGCCGAGACCGAGGAGGTAGATCATCATGAGTTCGCTGTAGCCGTCCCACTTGGAGGAGAGGAAACCAAATTCGGGCGTCCAGCCCATGGGGAGAAGAGAGGTGTCTTCGGAGAGCCAGGTCCAGTCGACGCGGTTGAAGATGGCTTCGGAGAGGCCGTTGACGCCGTGGTCGTCGAAGTGTTGGCGGCAGGTAAGGATGCCGCAGAGCAGGATGGCGGTGTCGACCGAGGAGATCTCCGAGTCCCAGATGCGTTCGCCGGAGTTGATGTCGGCGAAGTGGTAGAAGAAACCGCGATGGGTGGGTAGCTTCTTCCATAGATATTCAAGCGTGTTGATGACGCGCAGACGGGCTTCGTTGCGGGGAATGAAACCGCGCTTTTCCGCGATGCAGATGGCGGTGAGGCCGAAGCCGGTGGAGGCGATGCTGGCGACGTTGCTGGTGTCTTTGATGCGCGTGTTGCAGCGGTCTTTGATGAGGCCGGTCTGCGGGTTGGCTTGCTCCCAGAAGAAGAGGAAGCTGGCGCGTTCGATCTCGTCGAGAAGCTTGTCGTCTTCGGGAGAGAGGGCGCTGGCCAGCGGGGGCGGGGCGGGGGATGTATGGGGCTGTTCGGTATGGGGTCCGGTCGTTTTTTCCGGGGCGGCCTTCTGCGCAAGCGGCTTCGCGAGCAGAGGGAGCGCACTCCATTGCGCGAGCGGCAGGGCGAGAGAGATGCCGGCCATTTGATGGAGCAGTTTTCGTCTTGAAGTGCCTTTGCCAAGTTGTCCGGTGATCTGGCGAATCCGCTTGTTTATTTCTTCGTTCTCATCCACACTCATTCATCTCTTCCATAAATTCGCCCAGGAGTTCGATACTGGACATACCCTGCATGAGTTAGATGCATGTCGGAGACAATCATGAGCGTTGAGCAGCGGATTGCGCAACTCGCGCGTCCAATGAGGAGTTACCGGTGAGGAATGAAGGGTAAAGATTTTGTCTGGACGATGATCGCGGTTGCCGTAGCGATAGTGGCTGTGCTGCTGGTGCGCGCGCATTGGCACAAGCCTCCGTCGATACGGCGAACGGTTCCGATCGAGGGTGCGGTGATACGGCGCGACCCCGATACGAGAAAAGAGTTGCCAATCGAGAATGTCGCCGTCACTGCGTCCGATGGTGTGGTGAGCGCCTCTACCGAGTCGGATGCGTCGGGGTACTTCAGGCTCGAACTCCAGAGGCAGGTGTGGTCGGGGCAGCCGATCGTGGTGCACTTTCAGCATGCTGATTTCGAGCCTTTCGATCTCAATCTTGAGGCGGGTCGATTGCTGATCGACGACAAGCTGCATGTCGTGGCCATGGAGCCGGTTCCGGAACTCGCGAAGACTAACGTCAAGGAGTCGGTGGTTTCGAACATACGAGTGCGCTACACGATCAACTCGCGGACGGAGAAGAACGTGGGCAGCGCGGTGCGGACGTTTCAGGTGGTCAATCAGGGCAACGTTCCCTGCGAGAAGCATCTTCCGTGTTCGCCGGACAAGAAGTGGAAGGCGTCGAAGGGATCGGCGTCGCTTGATGCGGGGCAGGATAACTCGTTCGGGAATGTACGCGCTTCGTGTATTGCGGGGCCGTGTCCGTTTACGTCGATCGACTCGAGCGGGTTTGAGCATGGTGGACGATATATCACCGTCTCAGCGCTGGACTGGTCGAATACGGCGACGTTTCTGCTGGAGGCCGAGGTGTTTCATACGGCGATCAGCTCCAATGTGCGCGAGTCGTACCCTGTGATCTTTGGCCGGACGCTGAACTTTACGCTGCCGCCTACGCAGGAGGGCGTGAGTCTCGAGGGCGAGATTGATGGCGCTCCGATGGTATTTCCGCTGGGGCCGGACCTTTATTTGAGCTGGGCGAATTGTAGCGCTCGGACCAATAACGAGAAGGACAAGACGACGGTTTATCGGTGTGAGTTGAAGCCGGGGTACCGTTTCTGAAGCTGGCTGCTTCTGGGCTAACATCGCCAGAAGAGGTGTTTGCGTGGCTCGGATAGCGATTATTGGAGTGGGAGCGATTGGCGGCGTGATTGCCGCTCTGTTGCAGCAGGCGGGCGGGCATGAGGTGGTGCTGTGTGTGCGGCGTCCGCTGGCGGGGCTGACAGTAGATACGCCTGATGGGCCGGTGAAGGTGCAGGCCACGGTGGCGACCGATCCGGCGGATGTAGGTGCGGTCGATTGGGTTCTGGTGGCGACCAAGGCGTACGATGTCGCGGGGGCGGCGAAGTGGCTGGAGCGGCTTCGTGCCGAGGGTGCTCCGGTGGCGGTTTTGCAGAATGGGGTGGAGCATCGCGAGCGGTTTGTGCCGTATGTGCCGATGGATGCGATTCTGCCGGTGATCGTCGATTGCCCGGCAGAGCGGCAGTCTCCGGAGAGGGTTCGCCAGCGTGGGGTGATGCATCTGAAGGCCACGGAGGGCGAGTTGGGCAGGGCGTTCGTGGAGCTGTTTGCCGGGACGGCGGCGGATGCTGTGGTGGTGTCAGACTTTGTGACGGTCGCGTGGAGAAAGCTTTGCCATAATGCGGCGGGAGTATTGCCAGCGCTGCTGTTGCAGCCGTCGGGTGTGCTGCGCGGCGAGGCCATTGGCGAAACGGCGCTGCAGATTGTTCGCGAGTGCGCAGCCGTGGGACGGGCAGAGGGTGCGCGGTTGGACGACGATGTTGCGGAGGCGGTTTTGCGGGCTTATCGGGTAGCGCCTGCGGATGGGGTCAATTCGCTGCATGCCGATCGGCTGGCGGGTCGGCCGATGGAGATCGATGCGCGGAATGGGGTGATTGTGCGGCTGGGAAAGAAGCATGGGATTCCCACGCCTTGTAATCAGATGGCGGTTGCGCTTCTGGAAGCGAGTATTGCAGATCCCAGGACATTATGAGTTGCAGAAAGCCGCTAGCTTTGCAAGCCTAGATGGCGAGCTAGGCCATTGCTGCGACTGCCCCAACCGCGAGCTAGATTGTGGCTAGCTACGAGATATCAATCGGCACTCATATATCAATGCAGCATTTAATTTATTGACGTTGATCGCCCCTTCCGGCATACTTATAAGAGTGTCTCAACGCTCAGTTGGGGCCAGTCGAGAACCACGCCCGGAGGAACAGTTCCAGAGGGGTGGGAGACGAGGGAAAATGGCAAGGAAGATCTCCAAGAATTTGACGAAGGCGCGCGCGCTGGTTGAGCCCCGTCCTTACGTTCTGGCGGACGCAGTTCCGCTCCTACAAAAAGCAAAGTATGCGAAGTTCGACGAGACTGTCGATCTGACGATGCGTCTTGGGGTTGACCCCAAGCACGCCGACCAGATGGTGCGCGGCACGGTTGTTCTGCCGCACGGCCTGGGCAAGTCGAAGATCGTTGCCGTCATCGCTTCGGGCGACAAGGTCCGCGATGCCGAGGCTGCCGGCGCTGAGTTCTTCGGCGGCGAAGAGCTGGTCGAGAAGATTCAGAAAGAAGGCTGGACGGCCTTCGATGCGCTGATCGCTACACCGGACATGATGAAGTCGGTCGGTCGTCTGGGTAAGGTGCTTGGTCCGAAGGGTCTGATGCCGAACCCGAAGACTGGCACGGTTACGACCGATGTCGCGGCTGCGGTCAAAGAGATCAAGGCGGGTAAGGTTGAGTTCCGCACCGACAAGACTGCTCTGGTCCACGTTCCGGTTGGCAAGCTGTCGTTCGATCCGCAGAAGCTGGTTGATAATGCCATGACCGTGATCATGAGTGTGGTCAAGGCGAAGCCATCGGCGGCCAAGGGTAAGTACATCAAGGCGGTAACGCTTAGCTCGACGATGGGCCCTGGCATCCAGCTCGATTACGCCGCTGCTGAGGCAGCCGGCAAAGCCTAAGCAATATTTTAGGTTTACTAATTTTTTATAGAAGTAAGCCCCTTCTGGCCGCTTAAGCGAGGAGCGGGGCAGCGAAAGCGAAGAGGATTCAGTCATGGCATTGACCAGAGCAGTAAAGACGGACAAGGTTAAGAAGCTGGCGAGCGAGCTCGAAGGCTCGACCTCGGCTATCATCGGCACGTTTTCCGGTCTGACCGCATCGAAGGATTTCGAGCTGCGCAAGGCGGTTCGCGGTGCAGGCGGCAGCTATCACGTCGTCAAAAACAAGCTGGCCGCGCGTGCGGCTGAGGGAACCAAGATCGAGGCCGCGCTGAAGGGCCTCAAGGGCGTTTCGTCGGTGGCTTACACCTCGGGCGACCCGGTGGCGCTGGCAAAGGCGCTCTCGACCTGGGTGAAGGATAACGCCGAGTTTACCTTCAAGCTAGGCATTATTGACGGCAAGGTGATCGACGTTCGCGAGATTGGCGAACTGGCGACCATGCCGGGCAAGGAAGAGCTCTTCTCGAAGCTCCTCTTCCTGATTCAGTCTCCCGCGCAGCGTCTGGCTACGGTGATCAACGCTACTGGCCGCGATCTGGCTGTGGTTATCAATCAGGGTGTGGAGAAGGAGAAGTTTGCGGCTCCGGCCCAGTCTGCTCCTTCGAAGGCGGAAGCTGCGGCAGAAGAGAAGTCTGAAAAGGCGGAAGAGAAGCCAGAAAAGGAAGCTCCTGCGAAGGACGAATCCGAGGCTTCTGCGGGCGAGAAGGTCGCCGAGGCGCATATCGAAGAGGCTGCAGCAGGCGAACAGCCCTCCGGAGCAGTGCAGCCGGAGAACTCCACTGCAACTCAGGGTGGGGAAGCAGCGACCACAGACCCCGTCGAAGGCTAAGTGGGCGACAAGTTTCGCCTGGTCTTTTTGGGTGCGCTGGTCTGGGCGCAACGGAAACCCGGAAGGGCATAGGCAACCGGAGCGCAGTCGGGTTTCGGAGAAGTAATCGGCAGCAGGCACTACTAAAGTTCAGACTTATATTGGAGAAATAAAATGGCAGACATCCAGCAGTTGGAAGATTCAATCGTTAGCCTCAGCCTCCTCGAGGCTTCGGCTCTGGTCAAGAAGCTCGAAGAGCGTCTCGGCGTTTCGGCAGCGGCAGCAGTTGCGGCCCCGGCAGCAGGCGGCGGCGCAGCAGCAGCGGCACCGGTTGAAGAGAAGACCGAGTTCACCGTCATCCTGAAGGATGCCGGCGCGAATAAGATCAACACCATCAAGGCTGTACGCGAAGTGACCGCGCTTGGGCTGAAGGAAGCCAAGGACCTGGTCGATGGAGCTCCTAAGCCCTTGAAGGAGAACATTTCGAAGGATGATGCAGCTGCTATCGCGAAGAAATTCGAAGGCGTCGCAACCGTCGAAATCAAGTAATTGGCCACAAACTTGCACGCTGAGGCAGAACGCGATATTCTCTAACAGAGAAGATTCGTTCCGCCTTAGCGTGCTGTTTGGCGGACGGTAAAAACCGGCAGGCTATTGGCAGTAAATCCGGCTCATCCTGTTAGCAAGACAGGCTAAGGAGTCGGCCATTATGTGTTTCGAGCGGCAGAAGCGCATAGTGTCATGGGACAAGCGAGCGCAGCAACTTTGGGGCACGGCGAGCCTCAAACGGCGGCAGGCATCTACACCACAACGACAGAAACAGTGCACAAGTCGACCTTTGCGCTCATGGGACACGCTGTCCTTTCGAGCGCTTTGCCGCGTTTATCGGCATTTCCGCTTTTTGCGGACGCCCAGAACTTCAGTACGCGTTCTTTATAGCAGTTCCTAGCATCGGCGAACAGTAAAAGTTTCATGAGTTACGAGTTTGATTGAGTGCCGAAGGTTGCATACGGCAAGACATTCTGCGCACGGGACCTGCAGCAATCGAGGGCAGCAGGGCTCAAAACATCAGCAACTGCGCAAGCAGAACCAAACCCGGAGGGCCGTACCCAACCCTCCCCTCGCCAGCGTTGACGGGCCTTTCGGTGGGCAGTCAAAGCTTCAGCGAGGACCTCGAAGGTAAGTATTCAGGAGAGAGCATGTCTGGTCAGTCCAACAACAGTGAAATGCGCGCGATCCGTAGCCGTCTTGATTTTTCCAAGATCCCAACCGCCATTCAGATTCCCAACCTCATCGAGGTGCAGCGCCGCAGCTACGAGCGCTTCCTGCAGATGGATAAGTTGCCCCAGGAGCGCGAGGACAACGGCCTTCAGTCGGTCTTTACCTCGGTATTTCCGATCACGGACTTCCGTAACGTGTCGGAGCTCGAGTTTGTCGACTTCTCCATCGGCAACTGGGAGTGCAAATGCGGCTACCTCAAGGGCCTGAACCACCTGCGCACCGCCTGCTCGCATTGCGGTCACATGGTCATCACCGACCCGTTTCATCCGGGCGATGTGCTTTGCAATTTCTGCGGAACGTACAACAAGAACACGCCTGACTTCTGCACCAAGTGCGGCGATCCCGTCGGCCTGCAGCTGAAGTATGACCAGGCAGAGTGCGAAGAGCGCGGCATGACCTACTCTGCACCGTTGAAGGTCACGATCCGCCTGAAGATCTACGACAAGGACCCCGAGACCGGCGTCAAGAGCCTGCGCGACATGAAGGAGCAGGAAGTCTTCTTTGGCGACATTCCGCTGATGAGCCAGAACGGCACCTTCATCGTCAACGGCACCGAGCGCGTTATCGTCTCGCAGCTTCACCGTTCGCCCGGCGTTTTCTTCGAGACAGCGAACAACCGCACCTACTTCCTCGGCAAGATCATTCCGTACCGCGGTAGCTGGGTCGAGTTCGAGTACGACCAGAAGAACACTCTGTATGTCCGCATCGACCGCAAGCGCAAGTTCCTGGGAACCATCTTCCTGCGCGCTCTTGGCCTGCGTACCGATGAAGAGATCCTCAAGACCTTCTACACCGTCGATACGATCAATGTGAAGGAAGGCAAGCTGAGCTGGAAGGTTGCTGCAGAAGGCACGCCGAGCAACCTGCAGGGAACGCGTCCTGCTACTGCGGTCACGGTCAAGGGCGAAGAGATTGCTCCGGCGACCCGCAAGATTTCGGCGCACTCGCTGAAGGGGCTGCGCAGCCACAAGATCGAGTCGATTGAAGTTGAGACCAGCGAGTTCGATGGCGCGATGACTGCCGCCGACGTGGTTGACATGTCCACCGGCGAGCTGCTTTACGAAGCCAACCAGGAACTGACTGCCGACAAGCTGCACAAGATTTTGCAGTCCGGCGTTGCCAGCTTCGAGGTCTTCTTCCCCGAGCGCGACGACGTGGGCAACATCATCACCAACACGCTGCGCCGTGACTCGGTGCGCAAGCCTGAGGAAGCTCTCATCGAGATCTACCGCAAGCTGCGTCCCGGCGACCCGCCGACGCTCGACACTGCGACTGCGCTCTTTGAAGGCATGTTCTTCGATGCGCGCAAGTACGACTTCTCGCGCGTGGGCCGTCTCAAGTTCAACATCAAGCTCTACGAGAATCAGGACGCCTCCGGCCTCGACAAGCGCACGCTGACGCCCGAGGATTTTTACGGGACGATTCGCTATCTCCTCAAGCTGCGCAAGAACATCGGTAACGTCGATGACATCGATCACCTTGGTAACCGCCGCGTTCGCGCGGTCGGCGAGCTGATGGAGAACCAGTTCCGCATCGGCCTCGTCCGTATGGAACGCGCCATCAAGGAGAAGATGTCGGTGTATCAGGAGATGTCGACGGCGATGCCGCACGACCTGATCAACGCGAAGCCAGTGATGGCCGCGATCCGCGAGTTCTTTGGATCGTCGCAGCTCTCGCAGTTCATGGACCAGACCAACCCGCTCTCGGAGATTACGCACAAGCGCCGCCTGTCGGCCCTTGGGCCCGGTGGTCTGTCCCGTGAGCGCGCCGGCTTCGAAGTCCGCGACGTGCACCCGACTCACTATGGCCGCATCTGCCCGATTGAGACGCCGGAAGGCCCGAACATCGGTTTGATCTCGTCGCTCTCGTGCTTTGCACGCATTAACGAATACGGCTTCATCGAGTCTCCTTATCGCCGCGTGAAGGATGGCCGGGCTCTCGACTTTGTCTCGGTCGTGAACGCCGGCGAGTCCGGTCTGCGTCAAGGTGATTACCTTGAAATCTCCGAGTCGCGCAAGCTGAACGAGCAGTTGAAGAAGGACAAGAAGCGCACCATGGATCTTGCTCCCTTCAGCTTCTATCTTTCGGCATGGGAAGAAGACCGCCACACGATCGCGCAGGCCAACATCGAACTCGATGAGCATCTGAACATCGTTCAGGATGTCGTCGATGCGCGACGTCAGGGCAACTTCGTGCTCGTCAACAAGGCCGAGGTGGATTACGTTGACGTTTCGCCTAAGCAGCTTGTCTCGGTTGCCGCATCGCTCGTGCCGTTCCTGGAGCACGACGACGCCAATCGCGCTCTGATGGGTGCGAACATGCAGCGCCAGTCGGTTCCTCTGCTTGTCGCGGAGGCACCGTTCGTCGGAACCGGAATGGAGGGCGTCACTGCCCGCGACTCCGGCGCCGTCATTCTGGCCAAGCGTAACGGCATCATCGATTCGGTCGACTCCGAACGCATCATCGTGCGCGTCGAAGGCGAGCACCACCCCACGCAGTTGTCGCGTGAGGTTGGCTCGGACATCTATCAGCTCACGAAGTTCAAGCGTTCCAACCAGAACACCTGCATCAACCAGAAGCCGATCGTTCGCAAGGGCGACCGCGTGATCAAGGGTCAGGTTATCGCCGACGGTCCTTGCACAGAGCAGGGCGAACTTGGCCTTGGACGCAACGTGCTGGTGGCCTTCATGCCGTGGCGCGGTTACAACTTCGAGGACGCGATCCTCATCTCGGAGAAGCTGGTCCGCGAGGACTACTACACCTCGATCCACATCGAGGAGTTCGAGATCGAAGCCCGCGACACCAAGCTGGGGCCGGAAGAGATCACGCGCGATATTCCCAACGTCAGCGAGCACGCTCTGCGTGACCTCGATGAGTCGGGCATCATCCGCATCGGCGCGAAGATCAGCCACAACGACATCCTCGTCGGCAAGGTAACGCCGAAGGGCGAGACCCAGTTGACGCCGGAAGAGAAGCTGCTCCGCGCCATCTTCGGTGAGAAGGCGGGCGACGTTCGCGACGCTTCGCTGACGTGCCCTCCGGGTATCGAAGGCACAGTCGTTGACGTTCGCATCTTCAGCCGCAAGGGCCAGGAGAAGGACGAGCGCGCCAAGCAGATCGAGCAGGAACAGGTTGAGAAGCTCGAGCGCAACCTTGCCGATGAGATTCGTATTCTCACCGACGAGCGGCTCAAGCGTCTCGAAGCGATTCTCGGCGCGAAGGAAGTTCTCGCCGACCTGCACGACGAGCGCACCAACAAGAAGCTGTTGAACAAGGGCGACCTTCTCGACCGCGACACGATTGAGCTGATCAGCACGCGTAATCTTAAGCGCATTCGCTACGCCGACAAGGATCCCCGCGTCAACGAGCAGATTGATGAGATCGAAGAGATGACCTCGCGCCAGATCGATGTTCTGCGCAAGATCACCAACGAGAAGATCAGCAAGATGTCGAAGGGTGATGAGCTTTCGCCCGGCGTCATCAAGATGGTCAAGGTCTACATCGCCATGAAGCGCAAGCTGTCGGTCGGCGACAAGATGGCCGGACGCCACGGTAACAAGGGTGTTATCGCCCGCATTCTGCCGGAAGAGGACATGCCGTACCTCCCCGATGGAACGCCGGTCGAGATCGTCCTCAACCCGCTTGGCGTGCCTTCTCGTATGAACGTCGGTCAGATCCTCGAGACGCACCTTGGATGGGCGGCGCACGAGCTTGGCAAGCAGGTTGCCGAACTTGCCGCCACCATGCAGTCGGCCAACGAGGTTCGTGAGCTCTTCAAGGCACGCTTCGCCAATACTGCCGCCCTCAACCAGCTTCTTGACCTTGACGACGAGCAGACCCTGCGCGTTGCCGCCGGCATGAAGCGCGGTATCTGGTTCGGCACGGCAGTCTTCGATGGAGCGCGCGAGACGGAGATCAAGGCGCTTCTCAAGTCCGCTGGTTTGCCCAGCTCGGGTAAGTCGCAGTTGCACGATGGCATGACGGGCGACGAGTTCGAACAGCCTGCCACCGTCGGCTACATCTATATGCTGAAGCTGTCGCACCTTGTCGACGACAAGATCCACGCTCGTTCGATCGGACCGTACTCGCTCATCACTCAGCAGCCGCTGGGCGGTAAGGCGCAGTTCGGCGGACAGCGCTTCGGTGAGATGGAAGTCTGGGCGCTCGAAGCATACGGCGCGGCCTACATTCTGCAGGAGCTGCTTACCGCGAAGTCCGACGATGTCTTTGGCCGTACGAAGATCTATGAGGCCATCGTCAAGGGCGAAGCAGCCATCGAGCCGGGTGTGCCTGAATCGTTCAACGTGCTTATCCGCGAACTCCAGTCGCTCTGCCTGGATGTGGAACTGATCAAGCAAGCCGACCAGAAGAAGCATCCGTTGCCTGAGATCGCAGCAGCCGACTAATGCAATAAAGCCCGGAGAGTATTTTTTCCTCTCCGGGCCGCCACTTTCGAGTGGCAAGACAATTGAAAGACGAGCAACAGCACCAGAACTACCGGCAACGCGATGCGCCACAAGTCATCGCAAAGAGATTTAGTAACCGCAGCGACATGCTGCAACCTGCACGCGCAGGACACAAGGGAGACGCCCAATATGTTCCGCTCCAGCCCCTTCGAACTGACCGGTCCCATCGCCGATTTCGACGCCATCAAGATCCAGCTCGCCAGCCCCGAGAAGATCCGCAGCTGGTCGCATGGCGAAGTCACCAAACCCGAAACTATCAACTACCGCACGTTCAAGCCGGAACGCGATGGCCTTTTCTGCGCCCGCATCTTCGGACCCATCACCGACTGGGAGTGCCTGTGCGGCAAGTACAAGCGCATGAAGCACCGCGGCGTCATTTGCGACAAATGCGGCGTGGAAGTCACGCTCTCGAAGGTCCGTCGCGAGCGCCTCGGCCACATCGAGCTCGCCAGCCCGTGCTCGCACGTCTGGTTCTTCAAGGGCCTACCATCGCGTATCGGCCACCTGCTCGACATCTCGCTGCGTGAGCTTGAGGCTGTCCTTTACTTTGAGTCCTATGTTGTCGTCGATCCAGGCGATGCGCCGGTCAAGGAGCGCGAGGTCATCAAGGACGAGACCAAGTTCCGCGAACTCGATGCCCAGTACCGTCCCTCCGGATTCAAGGCGATGATGGGTGCCGAGGCTATCAAGGAGCTGCTCAAGCGTGTTGAAGTCACGGAGCTTGCGATCGAACTCCGCGAGCGCATGAAGACTGAGACCTCGCTGCAGAAGAAGCTCAAGTACTCCAAGCGCCTGAAGATTGTCGAAGCCTTCCGTAAGTCCGACAACCTGCCGCAGTGGATGATTCTCGACGTGATTCCGGTCATTCCGCCTGAGCTTCGTCCGCTGGTGCCGCTCGATGGCGGACGGTTCGCCACGTCAGACCTCAACGATCTTTATCGCCGCGTCATCAACCGCAACAACCGTCTCAAGAAGCTGATGGACCTGCACGCGCCTGAGGTCATCGTCCGCAACGAGAAGCGCATGTTGCAGGAGGCCGTCGATGCTCTGTTCGACAACGGTCGTCGCGGCCGCGTGCTGCGTGGCGCGAACAACCGTCCGCTGAAGTCGCTCTCCGATACACTCAAGGGCAAGCAGGGCCGCTTCCGGCAGAACCTGCTGGGCAAGCGCGTCGACTACTCCGGCCGTTCGGTCATCGTCGTTGGTCCAGAGCTGAAGCTGCACCAGTGCGGTCTTCCCAAGAAGATGGCGCTCGAACTCTTCAAGCCGTTCATCTATCACCGTCTCGAGCAGACCGGCCATTGCACCACCATCAAGCAAGCCAAAGAGATGGTCGAGATGCAAGACCCGATCGTCTGGGACATCCTCGAAGAGGTCATCAAGGACCATCCCGTCCTGCTGAACCGCGCTCCGACGCTCCATCGCCTTGGTATCCAGGCGTTTGAGCCGGTGCTCGTCGAAGGCAAGGCGATCAAGATCCATCCGCTCGTGTGCACCGCCTTCAACGCGGACTTCGACGGCGACCAGATGGCCGTCCACATTCCGCTCTCGCCCGAGGCGCAGATCGAAGCCAGCGTGCTGATGCTTGCTTCGCACAACATCCTCTCGCCCGCCAGCGGCCAGCCGATCACCGTGCCGACGCAGGACCTCGTGCTCGGCATCTACTACCTCACCAAGGCGAAGATCAATGCCAAGGGTGAAGGCCGTGTCTTCGCGAACATCGAAGAGGTCTTTATGGCTCTCGAAGCGAAGCAGGTCGAGACGCTCACCCCGATCCGTCTGCGCTACACCGGCCCTGTCCTCGACATGACCACGGCGTACGACGATCAGGACCTTACCCACACGGAGCCGGTCGAGTTCAATCGTCAGTTCATCTCGACGACGGTTGGCCGTGCCATCCTGAACGATGCGCTTCCCGAGGGTATGCCTTATGTCAATGGCCTGCTCAAGAAGAAGGGCATGGGGCAGCTCATCAACTATTGCTACCTGAACCTCGGCCTTGAAGTTACCGTCAAGACGCTGGACAAGATCAAGGACCTTGGCTTCAAGTACGCCACCCAGTCCGGACTCTCCGTCGGCCTCGACGACATGGTGATCCCGGCTTCGAAGTACACCGTTGTGCATGAGGCGGAGAAGCAGGTCATCAACGTTCAGCGGCAGTATCTTGATGGAGCGATCACCAACGGTGAGCGTAACAACAAGGTCATTCAGATGTGGTCGACCGTGACCGAGCGCGTCGCTGACGACATGTTCAACAACATGAAGCAGAACGACAAAGATGGCATCATGAACCCGATCTACATCATGGCCGACTCGGGCGCTCGCGGTTCGAAACAGCAGATCCGTCAGCTTTCCGGTATGCGCGGCTTGATGGCCAAGCCCTCGGGCGAAATCATTGAAACGCCCATCACGGCGAACTTCCGTGAAGGCCTCACCGTGCTGCAATACTTCATCTCGACTCACGGAGCACGTAAGGGACTGGCCGATACCGCACTCAAGACCGCGGACTCGGGCTACCTCACTCGCCGTCTCGTCGACGTTGCGCAGGATGTCATCATCTCGCACAACGACTGCGGAACGGTCGAAGGCATCTACGTGACGCCGATCATCGAAGCGGGCGAGACGATCGAGCCTCTGCGCGACCGTATCATTGGCCGCGTATCGCTTGAGAAACTGAAGGACTTCGAAGGCAAGACCATCGTCGAAGTCAATCAGGAGATCGACGAAGATCTCGCCAGCGCAATCCAGGCTGCCGGCATCGAGAAGGTCAAGATCCGCTCCGTGCTCACCTGCGAGTCCAAGCGCGGCGTCTGCATCCTCTGCTATGGCCGTAACCTTGGCTCCGGCAAGATGGTGGAGATGGGCGAGGCCGTCGGTGTCATCGCGGCGCAGTCCATCGGCGAGCCGGGCACGCAGCTCACTATGCGTACCTTCCATATCGGCGGAACGGCCAGCCGCGTCTCCGACGCCTCGCACCTCGAGGCCAAGAACGCCGGTGCTGTTCGCTTCATCAACCTGGTCACGGTTCGCTCGAAGTCGGGCGACCTGGTGGCGATGAACCGCAACGGTTCGGTTGCCATCATCGACGAGAAGGGCCGCGAGAAAGAGCGTTACGCGATCGTCTACGGCGCCAAGCTCAAGGTCGAAGAGGGCGCGAAGGTTGGCATCGGCGAGAAGCTCGGCGAATGGGATCCTTATACCTTCTCGCTGCTCACTGAGATCGCCGGAACGGTTCAGTTCAAGGACCTGCAGGAAGGCGTCACACTCAACGAAGAAGTCGACGAAGTCACCGGCCTCAGCCGTCTGGTGGTCGCCGACTCTC
Organism: Edaphobacter paludis; assembly: GCF_039993895.1. Taxonomy (NCBI): domain Bacteria; kingdom Pseudomonadati; phylum Acidobacteriota; class Terriglobia; order Terriglobales; family Acidobacteriaceae; genus Edaphobacter; species Edaphobacter paludis. Next base: position 3,088,281 of record NZ_CP121194.1, on the reverse strand, counting down.
CCGACGAGAAGCGCCAACCAGCGATCATCATCAAGTCGGCGCAGGGCAACAAGCGTTACCTGATGCCTTCGCGTGCTCACCTTATGGTGACCGACGGCGACGAGCTCTACCCTGGCGATATCCTTGCCAAGATCCCGCGTGAAACCACGCGTACCAAGGACATCACCGGCGGTCTGCCCCGCGTCGTTGAACTCTTCGAGGCCCGCAAGCCGCGCGATCCGGCAATCATCAGCAAGATCGATGGTGTCGTTCGCTTCGGTGAAGTCTCCAAGGGCCAGCGCAAGGTCTACGTTACTGCCGACAACGGTCAGGAAGAGGAGTACAGCGTTCCCCGCGGTGTCTACGTCAACGTGCAGGAAGGCGAACGCCTCCGTGCCGGTGACGCTCTCATCGACGGTCCCCGCAATCCGCACGACATTCTGGAAGTTCTCGGCGAGCGCGCTCTACAGCAGTACCTCGTCAACGAAATTCAGGAAGTCTACCGGTTGCAGGGTGTGGCGATCTCCGACAAGCACATCGAAACCATCGTTCGTCAGATGCTTCGCTGGGTCAAGATCGAAGAGGTTGGCGATACCAGCTTCCTCGTCGATCAGCAGACGGACCGCTTCCGCTTCAACGCCGAAAACCAGCGCGTCCTCATGGAAGGTGGCCGTCCCGCCATCGGCCGCTCGCTGCTGCTCGGCATCACCAAGGCGTCGCTCTCGACCGACAGCTTCATCTCGGCCGCCAGCTTCCAGGAGACCACTCGCGTACTGACCGAAGCCAGCATCAATGGCTCGATCGACACGCTGCGCGGCCTCAAGGAAAACGTCATCGTAGGCCGCCTCATCCCCGCCGGCACCGGCATGGAGTACTACCGCAACGTCCAGCTCTCCCCCGAGCTCGAAGAAGCGGCCGCCCAAGTCCAGGCCGAGGTACAGGAAGCCCACGACGCCGAAGAGCGCGAACTCGAACAGATGCGTATGGAAGGCGAACAGGAAGAGATGGCCGCCGAATAGTACTTCGTACCGTTCTCGACGCTACGCGTAAAAACCAACAACGGCAGAGCTTCGGCTCTGCCGTTGTTTTGTCTTAAAACGTCATCTACTCTGACCCTATGGCCCGTAACAAAAAGTTCAAAGTCACTCGCGAAGTGTTCAAGATTGCTAAATCCGCTAACAGGTTAAGGAAAGCTCTTGATTCACACAATGAACTCTTGGAGCAAGCTAAAGAAAAACCAGTAAACAAAGTGGTGCAGGAAAATACTGCATACGAAAGAAATTTGTTCCGTAAACTGGGCAATTCAGTTGATAAACATTTCTACACGAAGGTAGTGGGCGTCAGTTTCCAGAATTCCGATAGTTCTAGTCGCCAAGACACGATCCAAAGTCTCATCGTGTGTCAAGAGCTGGAGTTTCGCAAAGAACCCCAGAATAAATTTGACCCAAATGCAATCCTTTTGTGCACCCAGAATGGTCTGGGAATAGGCTATCTTAACGAACGGCTAGCTGGTGAGGTAACTCGCAGTCTCAACAAAGGTGTGTCGTGGCGGTGTTATGTTCGCAGAGTTCTTCATGCGGCTGACACTAAGAATTGGGGAGTTACAGTTTGCATGGTGAAACTAAAGAATGCCTCCAGTAGTGTGGATTTAGGTTCAGGCATAAGCGGCAGTGAGTTCCTTGCGAAGTATTACCCCAATTACAAATTTCAGAAGCATGCAGCAGAATCACAGCCGCCGGGAAAAACCTTGGGCATGGCTCTCTTCATTATCCTCGCAGCATTACTGTTCATGATCATTCATAGTTGTTGAATGGCGGGTAGTCAATCGTCGCGAAGGGTGGGAATGCATCATTGATAGTTGATTAGCTACCGGACGCCAGTAACACCTGCAAATTGAGCGGCCGGGTAAACATCGCCAGTTCACCGTCTGCACTTCTGGGCCAGTCTTCGCGTGGACGATCCCAATACAGTTCGACTCCGTTTCCATCCGGATCGCGTAGATACAGTGCCTCGCTCACTCCATGATCAGCCGCGCCATCGAGAGGCACTCCCGCCTTCATCAGTCTCTGCAAAGCATCCGCCAGCGCAGCCTGCGTCGGATACACAATCGCCAGATGATAAAGCCCCGTAGTTCCCGGTGCCGGAGCAGCCCCGCCTGCGCTCTCCCACGTATTCAGCCCGATGTGGTGGTGATATCCACCCGCCGATATAAACGCGGCAGAGTTACCAAATCGCTGCGTCAACTCGAATCCAAGCACCCCACAGTAAAATTTCAGCGCTCGCTCCAGATCGGCAACCTTCAAATGGACATGCCCAATCCGTGCTCCCGAATCGATTGTTACTTCACTCATATCCCTTAGATGATTGACGGCTACCATCGGTGCGCAAAGTCCATGACATCGGCATGGCTAGCGGCGCTTCCCAGGCTTGGGTCGCCCGGCTCTTTCCGGCCCATCTTCTCCATACTGACGAAACTTTGACGAAGATTCTGCCCCGACTTCGCTATCAACGGACGGCAAAAGGCGAAGGTTGCTCTTCCAATCCGATTCACGCCAACCTTTGGTCCTCCTTCACTTGCATGGACATGGTCAGGCGATGATCCCAATCCATCGTCTCTCCCATCGGGGTGGGCTGCTTACTGTTGAAAGGGCATAAAGATGGCATTTTAGGTAAAGTACTTTCCCTATTGTGCAAATATTTGCTCTTTGCAGGTTGCCTGAGGGGCAAAAGATAAATTAAGTCGTTCTTTTCACGGTATTAAGCGAGGAAGGTTTTCCACTTGAGGTTGGCACGCCACCTGCTACTAGTAATGGCGAGGAAGTCGCTCGAACGTCAACATCATCTTTCTACCGGAGACCTATATGATCAAACATCTCGTTGTACTCACTGCTTTGGCGTTCAGCAGCGTTGCTGTTGCCCACGCCGATTCCATCAATGGTTTCATTAATGCTGGCGGATCTGATTCTTTCACCACTTCAACCATCACGTTCGCTCCCGGCACTTCCACTGTTCAAGGCGCTCTGGGCGGCAGCTTCGCTACGTATCTGGCTGACGGCGATGCTATCAACTTTATTCCTGGGCCGCTTCCTTATTCCAATGGAAACAACATTGCTCCTCCGTTGCTTCCTCCGCTGTTCACGGTTACCGGTGGCGGCGAGACCTTCGGCTTCGACATCGCTTCGTATAATGCTATGTATGTGACGAACGGTACGATGGGATGCACGAATGATGCCACCTGCCTGATTGTCACAGGAACGGGAGACTTCACAGGCACCGGAGCCCATGCATTCGATCCGACCCCAGGTACCTTCCTGTTCACGACCCAGTATTCGCCAGGGCAGCCCACGGGAACCGTCACCACGTTCTCCGCGTCCGGTTCAACCAGCCCAGTTCCTGAGCCAGCTTCGCTTGCGCTCTTCGGCACCGGTCTGCTTGGAGTTGTTGGATTGGCTCGCCGCAAGTTCAACGTCTAAGTAGTAATCTCAACGTCTAGTAAAACGCAAAACGGGAGCTGCAATTGGCTCCCGTTTTGCTCTTAACCTAAATAGTCTAAGTCAGTTACCACTGAAGCAGAAGCAGTTCGGAGCAGAAGGCCGGACCCATTGCACCCATCATGCTATAGCAGCCGGGGCTTCCCGGCCGGTTGAGCAGAAAGTCCTGCATTACCGTCAAAACTGAGGCGGAGGATAGGTTTCCGCGCTGGCGCAGGCTGTTCCAGGAAGCGGCCAGAGCATTGGGGGGAAGATCCAAACTGCTTTCCATGGCTTTGAGAACCTTGGGTCCCCCACTATGCATGATGAAGCTGCAAATTTGTCCCATGCTCATATCATTGTCTGCGAGGAAGTCCTCGACCGTGGCGCGAAGCTTCGTGCTGACGAGTTCGGGAACATCAGCGGAGAGGACGATGTTAAAGCCGCTGTCATCGATGTTCCATCCCATGAGGTGTTCCGTATCGGGGTAAAACGTAGAGCGGGTGGCAACGACGCGTGGGCATGGCTCTTCAACGCTGGTGGGCTTTTGGGCGAGCGGCGTTTCTTCTCCCGCCAGAACAACGGCGGCGGCACCATCGCCGAAGAGTCCGCAGGCGACGAGATTGGCCATGGAGTAGTCATCCTCCTGCCAGGTAAGCGAGCAAAGCTCGACCGAGAGGAGAAGAGCATATTGTTTGGGGTAGGCGCGTACATAATCGGTTGCGCGAGAGATACCTGCCGCTCCGGCGACACAGCCGAGACCAAAGATCGGGGTGCGTTTGATGTCGCGGGGGAAGCCCATCAGATTGACGAGGCGAGCATCAATGCTGGGGCAGGCAATGCCTGTGACGGAGGTGAAGAAGATGGCCGAGATATCCGACGGAGTGAGACCGACCCGATCGAGGGCCTTTTGAATGGCCTGCTGACCAAGTTCGAGCGCTCCCTTGATCCACAGGTCATTCGTCGGTCCGAATCCGGAGAGGGTGCCCAGGGTGTCAAGGGGAAACATGATGTGGCGAAAATCCACGCCGCAATTGGAGTGAAGGCGATTCATTACGGCAGGGATCTCCAACTTGTCCTGCATGCGCTCCTTGAGAGCTTCCGTAATGACTGCCTGGGGATAGCGATGAGCAGGAAACGCTGTGCCTACAGATGCGATACGCATAGTTGTACGACCTCATAAGGAGATTGGAATTACTGCATCGCTGACAACCAGACATCAGCAAGTGAATTTTTGGCAGAAGGATTGCAAAAAAAACCTGTGGAGAGGGAGCTGGCAGTATCACATCCAGCGCACAGGAGAGGCCGCTTGGGGCTATGCACACAGTATAGACCAATTAAAGGTTGCCTGTGCCTAGATGATTTTCTACATGATCATTAAATATGTGTAAACCTTTTTCTTGCTATCTTTTCGTTTCGCTTTTTGTTCGGTGAGAAAATTTGCAATCAAGGGACTTGCAGGGCCTTCTCGGCATTAAGTTTGCCTTAAGTAAGCGCATGCTACTGTTTTAATGGGAGCAATTTCCGATAATGGCATGTCGATTGCTGTAGGAATCTTGTTAGCGCGAAAAACAGAATCGGGGAGTTATGTGCGGGATAGCTGGATTTTATAGCGCCAGTGGTGGGGGATTACCGGTTGTAGAGGTCCAGCAGACGGTCTTGGATTCATTGCAGAGCAGGGGGCCGGACGGATTCGGAATCTGGAAACAGCCCGCCAACAGGGCGGTGTTGATGCATCGTCGTTTGTCTATTCAGGACTTGAGTGAGACGGGCGCGCAACCGATGCATTCGGATGATGGAAACCTGGTCATTACGTTTAATGGCGAAATTTATAACGCACCGGAATTGCGCAGTTGGCTCCCGAATTACCCATTCAAGGGAACTTCTGACACTGAAGTCATTCTGGCGCTGTACCAGCGATTCGGAGAGCAAGCACTCGAATTTCTGCGTGGCATGTTTGCTTTTGCAATCTGGGACGAGCGTAATCAGGGACTGTTTCTGGCCCGCGACCCCTACGGCATTAAGCCGCTGTATCTGGGAGAGACGCCAGACGGAGTCTGGTTTTCTTCTCAGGTGAAGTCACTGCTGAAGGTACCAGGAATCGATCTCTCCACTGAGCCGGCGGGCCATGCGGGATTTTTTCTTTGGGGCAGTGTTCCGGAGCCACACACACTGTATCGAGGAATCCGTTCTCTTCGGAGTGGCCATTCGCTCTGGTTACAAAGAGGCAAAGAACCAAAATACAGGCAGTTTTGTTCCATCGCTGAAACCCTGGCCGGAGGCTCGATCCTGGCAACCGACGGAGGTAACAGGACTCAACTGCAAAGTGCTCTTTCGGATAGCGTCAAGGCGCACTTTATATCGGATGTACCGGTTGGGGTATTTTTGTCTGCCGGTCTGGATTCGTCGACGATTTTAGGTCTTGCTTCAAAGAGCTTCAATCCGCAGGAGCTAAGAGCTCTTACGCTCGGGTTCGACGCTTACAAAGATACGTCGAGCGATGAGACGGCTGAAGCAACGCAAATTGCGGAGCACTACGGAGTGTGGCAGCAGGTCAAGATGGTGGGCCGTGCCGATTTTGAGGCCGAATCCACTCGCTTTCTTCATGCGATGGACCAACCCACGATTGATGGGGTCAACACCTATTTCATTGCAAAGATGGCGAAAGAGTGCGGGTTCAAAGTCGCGCTTTCAGGAATTGGAGGAGACGAACTTTTTGGAGGCTATGGAAGTTTCCGGCAGATTCCAAAGATGATGCACATTGCTTCCGCACTTGGGGTGGCGCGCGGATTCGGAGGTGCGATCAGGAAATTTAGCGAACAATTTTTGAAAAGAATTACCTCTCCGAAATACGCTGGAATTCTGGAGTATGGAGGGACGCTGGAAGGCGCATATCTGCTTCGCCGAAGCCTCTTCATGCCTTGGGAGCTTCCTGGCGTTCTGGGTGCCGATTTGGCCGAAGCCGGTTTGAGAGATCTGGAGCAGTCTGACTTTGAAAGAAAAGAACTGGAGAGGCTGAAAGAATTTCCTCTGCATCTTCAGATTTGTTTTCTGGAGAGCACACGCTATATGCGCAACCAGCTTTTACGGGACGCCGATTGGGCAGGTATGGCTCATTCCGTTGAGATCAGAACACCATTCGTGGACCAGTTTTTGCTTCGGCAGATAGCCCCGCTGATTCGCTCTCGTCGCCCTCCGACGAAACTGGAGATGGCAAGCACACCATCCAAGGAATTGCCACCCTCGATTCTGAACCGGAAGAAGACCGGCTTCGGTGTGCCCGTTCGCGAATGGCTTGCGGAGTCTTTAGAAGAGAAGCCGGAGAGAGGGCTACGGTCCTGGGCGAAATTGATCTACAGAGAACAGTGGCCTCCAGCTTACTGAACTGAAGTTTGACAGTGATCTCATCGCGGTCGGGCTCAACCTGTTTCTCATAAATCTCTTCCGCGCCTTCTTAGCTTTTGAGTGCCTTGGCAGCGGAATTTTCGATAGGTTGTCGATTCGATCCGAATCGGAGAAGCTGATTAAGTCAAACAACAGCGAACGGCGGAGGAGCGAATGGGCTACCAGCAGAATGCCAGACTCATAGTGAGTCTGCGTAAGGAACTGGACAGAAGAGGGCTCTTTCAGTGGTGGCTTCGTAGTTCAGGAAGACTACGAACGTATGGCTGGGCATTGGCTCTGTTCGCACTCTCCGGGAGAACGATGTTTGCCGGGCCTCCGTTTCAAACGGATGATCCCGATCCCGTAGCCTACCGGCATTTTGAAGCGTATGCATTTGAGCTGTCTGATGGAACGGTTCCGGGTGGGACGACGCTGGAGGTGCCCAGCTTTGAGATGAATTGGGGTGTTGTGCCGAATGTTCAATTGCACCTGGTGGTTCCCGTGGGCGCAAATTTTCCGCCGAATGGCGGGCCGGTGCATTACGGGATTGGCGATACGGAGCTGGGAATAAAGGCACGATTTGTGAAGGAAACGAAGCGGGGGCCCGAGGTTGGGATATTTCCTTTTGTCGAGTTGCCAAGTGGAAGTGCGGCGAATGGATTGGGGGTGGGGACCACATGGTACCGTCTGCCGCTTTGGATACAGAAGAGTTGGGGTCCCTGGACGAGCTATGGCGGCGGTGGAGAAGCGGTCGTTCCTCAATCGGGATACAAAAACTATCCCTTTGCCGGGTGGTTGGTCCAGAGGCAGGTGAACAAGAAGCTGATGCTTGGCATGGAGCTGTTTGGGCATGGCGCTGAAGGGGAGGCTGCTACGAGCACCCGGTCTTCGACCATGGCCGATCTCGGGGGATCGTATGAATTCACGCCGGGGTTTGATCTATTGTTTGCAGCGGGACGCAGCATTGTGGGACAGCCGGAGACGTATACCTATCTGTCGCTCTACTGGACATGGGGGCCAAAGGGAGCGGGCGGTGATGACGATGCGGGTGGCAAGTCTGGATTGATGCCAATGTTGGTGAAGATGCATCTTCATGGGAGCAACTAGTGGCGAGCCATTGATTCGGTGAACCTGCGGTAGCTAGTCGCCAGGGGCGGTTATCTCTTTGGCGTAGATCTGGAAGGTGGCGCGGGGTGGCTCGGAGCCGCGGTGGAGGGCGCGGACGCGCTCGCGGATCTGTTCGTCGGCGGCGGTGACGCGCTCGCGAGAGCGGAGGTAGTCGAGCCACGACTCCATGACAAAGGTTTCATTGAGGTGCTCAGGGTCAGTGGCGTCGCGATAGATTCCCCAGCGGATAGCGCCGTCGCGGAGGCGGACGCCACGTAGCTGGTGGATGGCCTGAGTGAACTCGGCGTAGTCTTCGGCAGGGATGCGGTAGTCGACGGAGATGCGGACGGGACCGGCGGAGTTGAGGTCGTCGGCTGGCTCGGAGTCCATGCTGGGGAAGGGAATGGGTTGGGGCGCGGGACGCTTCCATTGGTAGGGAGTGTGGTCGGGGACGGGACCTTGCAGGATGTGGAAGCGTCGGGTGAGAGGGAAGCTGAGAGCAAGACCGCAAGCGGCGGTCGTGAGCGAGGTTGTGGTGGAGAAGTGGGACGCGAGAACGCCCCAGAGGACGGAGCCGAGAGCGAGTCCTCCCTGGAAGGTCATGAGGTAGGTTCCGAGGGCGCGAGCCTGTACCCAGGGTGGGACGGCGAGTTGAACGGAGGTATTGAGGCTGGACATGGTGCTGGTCCAGGCGAAGCCCGAGAGGATGAGGCTGGGGATGATGACTGCGGGCATATGGATGAAGGCGAGGATGAGGAGATCGGCGACGATGTAGCTCGTTGAGAAGGCGATAATGCTGTCGGCCGACAAGCGGCGGCGGATGCGGGGAAGCGACGTGGCTGCGACCAGTGCACCGAGGCCGAGGGAGCCGTTGAGGATGCCATAGCCGAGCGCTCCTTGATGGAGGTCGCGCAGGGCGACGACGGCGAGCAGCGACCAGATGGCCGAGACGAAGAAGGTAAAGGTGAAGGCGCGGATGAGCGAGGCGCGGACGTCGGGTGCGTACCGGATATAGCGAAGGCCGGAGCGGATGGAGCCGGCAATGCGCTCGGAGGGGAGAACGGATTTGAAGAGCGGCGTGCGCTTCCAGTTAACGAGCACCCAGATGACGGCGGCATACGAGAGCGCGTTGAGCAGGAAGACCGAACCTGCGCCGGTGTAGATGCGCTGGAAGCCTGCGACCATCAATCCGCCGAGCGCGGGGCCAAGGGCGCGGGCGAGGTTGTTGCTGGCGGCGTTGAGGGCGACGGTGTCGGGGATGAGGTCGCGGGGGACGAGTTCGGGGATGATGGCCTGCCATGCCGGGTTGTTCATGGCGGAGCCGATGTTGAGCATGAAGGTGAGACCGAGCAGCGTCCACGGAGAGACGTAGCCGAGGAAGGTGAGGATGGCGAGGACGCCGACGGAGACGAGCATCCATGCCTGCCAGAAGATGAGGAGCTTGCGGCGGTCGAAGATGTCGGCGGTGGCCCCGGCGAGGAGGCCGAAGAAAAGGACGGGGAGGCTGGCCGCGGTCTGCATCAGGGCGATGAGCAGAGGAGACGCGGTGAGCGAGGTCATGAACCAGGTGCCCGCTGTGTCCTGCATCCAGGTGCCGACCGAGGAGATGGTGCTGGCGATCCATCGGTCGCGGAACAGTGGGATGCGGAGCGGCGCGAAGCCGCTGGGGTTTTCTGACGGAGGAGTTGCCGGGCCGGTGTTGGGGGCTTCGAAGGGCATGAGGCGCTTGGGTTAGTTTACTTTGGGGTGGGATGCAAAAACCCCACCTTGGCGACGGTGGTCTGTCGCGAAGATGGGGACTTGGGTTGATTCGGTTGGTTTAGCGATGGGGCTAGAAGAGCAGCTTCAGTCCGAATTGGATCTGGCGAGAGCTGGTGGCGGTGGAGGTGACGACGCCGGCGGTGGGGCTGGCGACGACGGGTGCATTCTGGTTGGCCGTGGTTCCCTGTGATGGGCCGGAGGAGAAGACGACCGGGTTGGGTGTAGCGAAGTTGGTGTGGTTGAGGATGTTGAAGAACTCGGCGCGGAACTGGGCGTGGAGGCGCTCGCTGATCTGGGTTGATTTATGAAGCGAGAGATCGAGGTTAGTGAGGTTGGGGCCGACGAGGGTGTCGCGGCCAAGGTTGCCGAAGGTTCCGTAGGCGGGTGCGCTGAAGGCGGCTGCGTTGAAGAACTGGGTCGGCGTGTGCGGGTAGAGGTTGCCGTGGAAGTTCGGGTTGATATTGGGGCGGACTGGGTTGCGGGTGTCTCCGCTGCCAGTGGGGTTGTAGCCGAGCTGCGGCGAAAAGGGAAAGCCGGACTGGATGGCTGCGATGGCGCTGACCGTCCAACCACTGACGGTGCGGTTGGCGAAGTTATTGAGGTGGGCTCCGAAGCGGTGGTCTGCACCGAAGGGAAGATCGTACGTGCCGTTAATCGAGGCGAGGTTGCGGATGTCGCTGGCTGATGGGCCGTAGTCGAGGTTGGGGTTCGCGGGATACATGGTGAAGGCGGGCGTGTTGGCGCTGACGCTGGTGTTCCATGCCGAGCCGTTGTCGAGATTTTTAGACCAGGTGTAGTTGCCGCGGAGCTGGAAGCCATTGGCGAAGTTGCGGTGCAGATCTACTTCGAGGGCGTTGTAGTTGCTGATGCCTTGCGAGACCCATGAAGTGGTGTTGGCTACGAGTGGGTTGGCTTTCGTCGTGGTGTTGAAGAAGACGGTGCCGTTGGGGAGCGTGACCGGGATCGGTTCGTTCAGATCTTGAGAGAGGATCTGGTGATAACCATGCGAGCCGACGTAGCTGACGGTGAGAGAGGTGTTGGGCGCTAGCTGCTGCTCGACGCGGAGGTCCCAGCTTAGGACGGTAGGCGTGTAGATGTCGGGCTGAACGCTGGAAGGGGAGACGAGCGAACTGGCTGAGGGTTTGGTGTTCGCATTGATGTTGAGGCTGGAGACGGGGACGTTCGAGAGCGAGAGTGTGGTGTTGTAGGGGGCGGACTGGTCGAGGCGGTAGTCGAGATTATCGAGCAGCGAGCGATGAACGCCGAAGCCTGCGCGGACGGCGGTTTTTCCGTTGCCGAGGACGTCCCAGGCGAGACCGACGCGCGGTTCGGGGAGGAACCTGGCGCGGTTGGTGCTGAGGGCTGCCGAGCCGGTGGTTGGATTGGTGTTGATGACGCCGTTGGTAAAGGCGTAGTTAGAGGCACGGCCCTGGGCTTCGTTGAAGCCGTTGGTGGATTCGAAGCGAAAGCCAGCGCGAACTTCGAGGCGTGGGGTGAAGTGGATGGTGTCTTCGATGTAGCCTGCGCCGAGGAAGGAGCGCCAGCCGAGTTCGGTGGGCGCGGGGACTACGGTGAAGGTCTTGACGGTGCCTTGCAGGAAGGTTGCGAGCGAGGCGAAGGAGGCTTGCCCGTATTGGTTCTGAGCGAGGTTGTCGTTTGATTGCAAGCGCTGAATCCAGCCGCCCGCTTCGATCTGGTGGCGTCCGTGGCTCCAGAAGATGTGATCGTCGAAGGTGACGAGGTTGCGGGTGGTGGTGTTATCGGAGCCTACGTTGCCGCCTGCTCCTGTGATCTGCGATGAGCCGTTGCTGGCGGTGCTGCCTGCGATGACGATGGCTCCGATGGGTTTGCCTGCTACCCAGCCGGGAACATTCACTGGCGTTGCTCCGATGAAGAAGAAAGAGGCGCGCGAGAAGCCGACGCGAGCGGTGTTGAGCAGTTGCGCGGAGAAGACGTGCTGCTCCTGTGCGCTGAGGACCTGTTCGCGCAGGCTCTCGTTGATGAGCGAGAGGGGGTTTTGCGTGGGCGTGTTGGCGGTGGAGTCGTCGATCGTGTAGACGCTGAAGAAGAGGTCTTTCGGGCTGATGTTGTAGTCGAAGCGCGTAGTACCGAAGTCTTCGCGGATGTGCTGCATGGGGCTGGAGTAGGCGAGGGCAATACCGCTGCCGAGTTCGGGGCCGTTTGCTGCGGGCCACAAGGCGAGAAGAGGTTTAACGCTGGCTACCGCGGCGGCGCGAGAGGCGTTATCCGGGACGAGGGTGACATCGGAGAGGCCGAGGTTCTGTCGATAGCCTTCGTAGTTGGCGAAGAGAAGTAGCTTGTCCTTCTTGATGGGGCCGCCGAGCGAGCCGCCGAAGTTGTTGCGCTGGAACTCGGGGATGGCGGCCTGATCGAAGTAGTTGCGGGCGTCGAGAGCGGAGTTGCGAATGAATTCATACGCGGAGCCGTGCAGATGATTTGTGCCTGACGCGGTTACGATTGAAATCTGCGCGCCCTGGCGCTTACCGTAGCTGGCGGAGTAGGTGTCGCTGACGACGTTCAACTCGCGGACGGCATCGACGCCGAGGAGTTGACCGCTGGTGCCACCAGGGGTCACGTTGATGAGCGAGGCGCCGGTGTACTCAACACCGTTGAGCAGGAAGAGATTGTCTTGCGGGCGGCGGCCGGAGATGGCGAACATGTTGCCGACAGATGAGTTTGAAGTGCCGATGGTGCCGGAGCGCTGGCCGGTGTAGTTGACGACGCCGGGATTGAGAGTGATGAGCTGGTCGTAGCTGCGGCCGTTGAGAGGAAGCTGCTTGATCTGGCGTTCGTCGACGAGGCCAGAGGTCTGCTGAGTAGAAGTGTTGACGACCGAGGGCGTCTCCTGCACGGTGACCTGCTGCGCTACTGAGTCGAGCGAGAGGGTGAGGTCGATCTGCTTGCTCTGGCCTACGGTGAGCGCGATTTCAGCGCGGTGTGCCGGGCTGAAGCCGGGGAGTTCTGCGGTGACGGTGTAGGTGCCTACGGGGATTGAGGGCGCGGAGTAGCGGCCGTCGGATGCGGTGGTGAGATTGCGCTCGTTGCCGGTTTCGTCGTTGTGGACGAGGACCTTTGCGTTGGCGAGAGCCGCGCCTGTGGTGTCGGTGATGGTGCCGGAGAGGGTTCCACCGACGATCTGCGCGTGGGCGGCGATGGTGATAAAGATCGCTAGGATTGCGGCGATAACCGGGATTTTTTTAGTGATTAAGTAGTGCATAAGGTCTCCGAAATATATGTGGGAGCGCTCCTCGCTGGTTGGTTAAGGTGCGAGGGTGCGCGTTCTTCTTTAAGTTTTTTAGGGGAGCTGGTTCTTGCTTAGGCGCAACAACAACAGCTTTGGGGCATGATTCTGGGGCGAGAATTTACATCCAGCCCTTCACGGTAAGGCTGCGAAGGACGGGGCACCCGGGCGTTTGATGTCGTATTTGAAAGAGCCGTCATTGGATCGCTCCGCGGTGGTAGCTCCAGTAGACGAGGCCGAGAGTGACGAGGGCGATGAAGACTTCGCCGAGGATGCCGACGATCAGAGGACGCCAGCCCTGACCGACGAGGTCTCTTAGATTCGTGCGAACGCCGACACCGGCGAAGGCGGGCAGGAAGGCCCAGCGGGAGAGATTGGAGAGGCTGTTGAGCTGGCCGTGGGTGAAGAAGCCTGCTGTTGCGAGCACTGAGATGGCGATGAAGCCGAGGACAAACTTGGGGAACTTCTGCCAGAGGAAGAGCGCTTTGTTCTCGACCGCGGCCGCCTTCCCTTGCGATGCCCAGTAGACGGCGTAGCCGAGGACGACGAAGCCGAGGAAGGACGAACGCGCGGTTTTGGAGAGGACGGCGAAGCGTCCGGCGGCGTCGCCGTAGATGGCTCCGGTGACGGTCGCTTCGGCGGTGTTATCGACGGCGAGCCCGGCCCAAATGCCGTAGGACTGCTGGCTCATGTGGAGAGCGTGGCCGATGGCAGGGAAGGTGAAGAGAGCGATGGCGCCGAGCGTGAGGATAGCGGCCATGGCGGTCGAGGTGTCCTCTTCGCTGGCGTCGATGGCTCCCTGGGTGGCCATGATGGCGGTGACTCCGCAGACGCTGCTGCCGATCGAAAGCAGGCTGGTGAGTTTGGGCGGGAGCTTGAAGATGCGCCCGAGCAGGGTCATGACGGTGAGCGAAAGAACGAGCTCGATGGCGACGAGGACGAGCGTCATACCGCCGATGTGAAAGAGGTCCTGCATCAGGAAGCGGGCACCGATCAGAACGATGCCGAGCTTGAGCCAAAGCTCGTAGGTAGCCACGCCGGGCTGGAAGATGCGAGCGACGCCGAAGGTGTTGCTGATGACCAGGCCGAGGATGATGGCCCAGAGAACGTACTCGATGTGCGGAAGAGGCCACGCAGGATGCTGGGCGTGCAGGATGGCGATGACGTGTTCGAAGAGCTTGCCCAGAAGGCCAACACCGAAGAGCAACGCCATACCGGGAATCGTCCTGACGAAACGAGCGGCAGGGGAAGATGCCGGACTGGCGGTCGGGTTGGGTAGAGTATGGGTGGACATTGTGTTAGGGCTGGGGCGAGGGAACAGGTTAAAACGGGATGGAGGGAATGATGTTGAAACGGATGAGCGCCGCGAGGGTGAGCGCAATGGTGACGGCGATCAGGTCGACATTGATGGACAGCCGACTGGCAGCGTGAGGTTTGGCCGGTGTGTGGTGGTCTTGAGAGATTGCCATGATGTCGTCTCCTGCACTTGGTTCGGAAAAAGAAAAAACCCACGTATCGCGATTTACGCTGATACGTGGGTTCCTGAAGTGTCTAAGCTGAAATTTTTACTATTCGCTTAGGTTGGGGAAGATCCGACGCAGCAGCAGCCATTGCCCATACAACAGAGGCAACAGGTACAAGCCGCGATGTGCATCAATCCCATGAAGTGAGGATAGAGGGTTTGGGCGGAGGCGTCAAGGTCTAGCGAGTAAATTGTTGGACTTATGGCGGATCTTAAAGAGGAAACCCACGCAGCGCGGTGGGGGCTGTTGCGTGGGTATTCCGGTAAAGCAACGAAGTGGGTGGACTTCGTTATGACTGACTCAACCCGAAGGGAGTCTAGCCATTTGCTTAAGATAGAAGGAATTCTAACTGGAGTCAAGCGGATTGTGGGGCCTAATCAGCTGGGTTCGAGACGGTGAACGGCTTTGAATCCGGGGGGATAGCGACTTCGGGGATCGAGGTCATCAGGGTTCAAATCAGCCTTTTTGGGAGTATTCGGAGAGACTTAAATGAGAGTACGCATCCCTTTTGAGGATGCGTACTCTACGGTGGAACGCTTCTAAAGCGAGCTCTACCGTTTGTTAACGCGCTCAATGACAACATCGCGCTCGACAAGCACATTGCCATCGACATCTTCGTTGTCCAGACGGTTGGTGTGAAGGGTGTTTGTGTGGACGCGCTCCGTATCCCGGCGGTCGGTTTCTACACCATGGGTGCTGACGGACTTTTCGCCGGAGGAGGCGATGTCCTCACCGCCCGTTTCCTTGAGGATATCCTTCGCACGGGAGACCTCTTCGGAGCTATCGCAGTGAACCGAGACGAGGATACCGCCATCCTTAACGCGGCCTTCGTAACGCTTCGCTTCATACTCGGGAATGCCCATTCCAACCAGGGCTCCCACAAGACCACCCACTGCTCCGCCGACGCCCAGACCCGCGAGTGCGCCCATGATCGGTCCTGCTGCAATCAGCGGACCGACGCCGGGAATAGCCAAAGCGCCGATGCCGGCGAGCAGCCCGAGCGTTCCGCCAACTGCTCCGCCAACGCCTACGCCAGTTGCGGCGCCTTCAGGAGCCTTGGTGTTCTTCTCGGTGGCAAAGTCCTTCGATCCCTGCTTATCGGACATGAGAACCGAGACGTCCTGATGCGAAAAGCCCGCTGCGGTGAGTTGATCGACTGCGGCTTCTGCGGCCGTTCTAGTTGAGTAAATGCCGAATGCTGCTGTGTTTTTCCCTGCCATATAAATCTCCTTCTGCAACGCTTTATGAGCGAGCAGGTCCTACTGTTTGACCGTAAGTTGATTGGTGACTTTGTCCGCACCGCCGGCGACCTCTGCTGCTTTGGAGGCAATGGTCTGCTTCTCCTCCTCCGAGTGCACGGGCCCCTTCAATGTCACCATTCCATCGCGCGTAATGATCTTGACGTTGTGGCCGTACATGGAAAGCGACTTGTCTGCGATCAATGACTGACGGATGTGCTTTGTGAGCATGCGGTCAGAGGTCGCGTTCGATTGCTGATCGGCGGTATTGTGGTGTGCTTTGTTCCTTGCAGTGTTGTCTGGACTGGTAGAAGTGGGAGCACTGGTCTGGTCCTGGCCGAACGATGTTGTTGGCATCAATAGGACAGAAGTCAGTGCTAAGCACGCAATCATAGATATGCGTGGGAGTGTAATGCGAAAAAATGTCACGTTATTACCTCATGAGTCTGGGCTGGTCTGAGCCACGCTTGGTTAATCAGGCGGCTTACGTACGGGAGATAGACAGTCTCAGATCGAAACTCGCGGCTAATCTCGTTCCCAGTTAGTAAGAAGCCGGGAATCGAGAGCGGGTTGCTAGGTCGAAGATAGATTGAAGGGCTTACTTTCTTGCGGAGATCTCCCTGCATCTTGCATGTCAGTGATGCCGCTTGTCAGAGTCTGCAGATGAGGAGTTCTCTTTCGTAGATCATCTCGGGGGGCAGGTGGTCGTGAACGAGTAGGAAGAGCTCTTCGTGGCTCATAACCTCGTGCCTCCATTGCGTGCGGTTAACTTTTTGAAGTTCGTCGAAGGCTTCGCGAGGGAAGTTGAGGCCCTTCCAGTTGATGTCCTCGTAGTGCGGGGTCCAGCCAATGGGAGTTTCTTTGCCCAGGGCGCGGCCGTGGACGCGATCGACGATCCATTTAAGAACACGCATGTTTTCGCTGAAGCCGGGCCAGAGGAACTTGCCCTCCGCATCTTTGCGGAACCAGTTGACGTGGAAGACGCGCGGTGTGGCGGAGAGGGTGCGCTGCATGCGCAGCCAGTGACGGAAGTAGTCGCCCATGTGATAGCCGCAGAAGGGCAGCATGGCCATGGGATCGCGGCGGACTTTGCCGACAGCGCCTCCGGCGGCAGCAGTGGTCTCGCTGCCCATGGTGGCTCCGATGTAGACGCCGGCAGACCAGTTGAAGGCCTGATAGACGAGCGGCATGGTGGTGGCGCGACGGCCGCCGAAGATGAAGGCGGAGATAGGAACGCCGTCGGGTGCCTCCCAGTTGGGATCGATGGTAGGGCACTGGCTGGCGGGAGCGGTGAAGCGCCCGTTAGGATGCGCGGCGGGGCGGCCGGTCTTTTTGCCGATGGCCGGGGTCCACTTGTTGCCTTGCCAGTCCAGACACTCGGCGGGCGGCTTGTCGGTCATGCCCTCCCACCAGACGCCGCCGTCGGGAGTGAGAGCAACGTTGGTGAAGATAGTGTTTTTGGCCAGCGTGGCCATGGCGTTGGGGTTGGTCTTTGCACTGGTGCCAGGGGCTACACCGAAGAAGCCTGCCTCAGGGTTGATGGCGCGGAGCTGGCCGGTGGCGTCGGGCTTGATCCAGGCGATATCGTCGCCAATGGTCAAGATCTTCCAGCCATCGAAGCCTGCGGGCGGGATCATCATGGCGAAGTTGGTCTTGCCGCAGGCTGATGGAAAAGCAGCGGCAACGTAAGTCTTTTCAGTCTTGCCCATCTTGTCGGGTGGAGATTCGACGCCGAGGATTAACATGTGCTCGGCCATCCAGCCCTCGTCGCGGGCGATGTTGGAGGCAATGCGGAGAGCGAAGCATTTTTTGCCGAGCAGGGCATTGCCACCGTAGCCCGAGCCGTAGCTCCAGATCTCGCGGGTCTCGGGGAAGTGCACGATGTACTTGGTGTCGTTGCAGGGCCAGGGAACGTCCTTTTCTCCGGGCGCCAGAGGGGCACCTACGGAGTGCAGGCAAGGCACCACGCGCTTGATGTCCTTGTCGATCTCGGCGAAGACAGGAGCGCCGATGCGTGCCATGATGCGCATGTTGACGACGGCGTAGGCGGAGTCCGTGAGCTGGACACCGATCTGTGACATCGGCGAGCCGACCGGGCCCATGCTGAAGGGCATGACGTACATGGTGCGGCCACGCATGCTGCCGCGAAAGAGCTGCTTCAGCTTGCGCCGGATGGTGAAGGGATCTTCCCAGTTGTTGGTGGGGCCGGCGTTGTCTTTGGAGAGAGAGCAGATGAAGGTACGGTCTTCGACGCGCGCCACATCATTGGGAGAGGAACGGGCGTAGAAGCAACCCGGCCAGAGCTTTTCATTGAGCGGGAAGAATGTCCCGGCTTCGACGAGGACGTCGCAGAGATGGTCGTACTCTTTTTTTGATCCATCGATCCAGTGAATGTGATCGGGCTGCGTCAACTCCGCCATCTTCTCCACCCAGCGGATCAGATGTTTATTGGTTGTGGGAGGAGTGGCTGTGGAGGGTGCTGTCTTCATAGGGAGGAAGGCTCCTTGGGTTTCCATGTTTCGCCTGTTGGCGCGATGGTGTCAATGGAGATCGCACATTTGTTCGTTTATCGGATTGTAATGTTTACGGACATTGAGTACATTTCTCGGTTGACCGATGCATTTTCCCTGCGGTGACAAAGGCGCGCCACCCTCTTGTCGAGATGACACTCCTTGCTCTTACGAAACACTAACTGGATATCTGAATGGATGAGTTGCCGGTGCGGGCGCGCCAGAACTCGAGTAACGTGGAGGCGATGGTGAAGAAGACCGGGCCGAGAATGACGCCCATGATTCCGAACAAAGCAATGCCGCCGAGGATCGAGATGAGAATGGTCGCGGTGTGGCTGCGCAGTCGAGTGCCAACGAGGATGGGGTAAAGGAAGTTGTCGATGGTGCTGACGATGACGCCTCCCCAGATGACGAGCAGAAGAGCCTTTCCCCAATGGCCCGAGATCCCGAGATAGATGGCGATGGGGCCCCAGACGAGGAGCGTACCGAAGGCGGGAATCATCGCCATGACTGCTGTGGTGAAGGCCCAGAGGATGACGCCGGGAACGCCCAGAACCCAGAAGGCAAGACCGATAAGGACACCTTGTACTCCGGCAACTGCCAGTCTGCCGAGAGCGGTGGTGAAGATCGTGTCGCCGACTCTTGTGAGCAGTTCGCTGCTCTCCTCCGTACGGAGAGGAAGAAGCGAATGAAGAAAAGTCAGCGCGAGGGAGCGGTCGCGGAAGAGGAAGAAGAGTAGGAAGAGCATGACCACAAGCTGGGTGATAAGGCGCACGGAGTTGCCGAGAAGACCACCAATTTTGCTTCCGACGTAAGCGGCGGCGGCTTGAGCGGCGTGGCCGGGATCGATGGAGTTGGAGACGACCTCGACGCGGGAGGCGGCAGCGGGGTGGCCTCCGAGGAACTCGCTGAACTTTTCCTGAGTGGCATCATTGCGAACTGTGCTGACAACAGCGATCGCCTGCTTGCCGATATTTTGTGCGAGAAAGAATCCCGGGACGACGAAAGCCAGCAGGACGAGTGCGAGCCCAAGAGCGGCGGCCGCGGAGCGGTTCCGGATCTTTGTGGCCAGCCAGTCATAGGGATGCTGCGTGATGACGGCAAGGACGATGGCACCGACGATTGCTCCGAAGAAGGGCCAGAGGAGCAGCGCGCAGACGATGACGCTGCTGAAAGTCAGAAGGAACAGCGTGATCTGCTTCCATGTCGTTTCTTCGCTGCTGGTTGCCATTGGCTGCTGCTCCGTGAGATGAGTTACTGGTCCTTCATCGTGATGTGAGTAGGATGCCTGCATCTCGGAAGCGACCCGCGGCGCGTTAATTTTCTAAGGAGCCTCGACTACACCGACCTCGGAGTCCGCGCAACCATAGTAGAGAAACCATTTGTCGTGGAAACGGATGAGACCTTCGGCGAACGTGGTTCCAGCGACGTATTGGCCGGTCTTTTCGTAAGGCTTTTCAGGTTTGAGTACGGGCTCTTCAGTTCGCGCTATGAGATGGGTCGGATCGTGAGCATCGAAGAGAGCTTCGCCTGCGGCGTAGGCGTTGGGGCCAAGGGCGCGATCGCCGTTGGTCGGATCGTTTTTTCCGTTATAGAGGACGACGATGCCGGCGTCGGTCAGGATGGGCGGCGGGCCGGTCTCGGGGAAGCCGCTGTCGAAGTGGCCAGGACGTTTGGTGAGGACTTCGATGGGATTACCGCTGGCGTCTTCTACCGGCGTCCAGTGGATAAGGTCGGTGGAGGTGGCAAGGTGAATCGCGCCTTCGCCCCAGTACATCCAGTACTTGCCGTTGATCCGGGCGGCGATGAGGCGGTCGTTGACCAGATGCGTAACGATGCCGCCTGACTTGTATTTCAGGTTGTCATATTTGCCGTTGGCTGCGCCGAGGAAGACAGGACCGTACTTGGTCCAGTGCTGAAGGTCCTTTGAGGAAGCTATGCCGATGGAATAGGTAACTCGATTCCACTGGGTGTAGGTGAGGACGTAGGTGCCGTCTTCGCTCTCGACGATGCGCGGGTCTTCTACTCCACCGGGCCACTCGCGAGACTTCTGGGCGTCTTCGGCCGGGTAGAAGACGGGCTCGGGAAGGCGCGTGAAATGGATGCCGTCGTCGCTGGTGGCGAGGCCGAGGCGGGAGGTGTGCTCGCCGATCACCATGGCTCCGGTATCGTCTTCGGCGCGATAGAGGACGACGATCTTTCCGTCGCGGACGATTGCGGCTGGATTGAAGGTGTGGAGCGCCTCCCAGTGGATAGGAGTCTTCGCGATGGGATCGTTGAAGACGGCGGTTTTATCCGGCGTGATCACCGGGCCGTTGGTCGGACGAGTGAAGGGGCCAATCTGCCAGTGGGAAGGTTTGGCTGCTCCCAGCGTGGCCAGGAGGACGAGAGTGCCGGCGATTTTGAGGAGTTCGTGGTTGCGCGTCATCGTGCAGTCAATTTATCTCAATTGGAGCTTCTGTGAGAGGTAATATTGTGCCTCCGGGCCCCAAACAGGAGGATCAGATGGCAAAGAAGATCATTATCTGTACGGACGGGACATGGAACTCGCCCCATGGCATTGGAGCGGTTGCGAATGATACGAACGTCCGCAAACTGTACTGCGCGCTCGCTGACTCTCCCGATCAGATGCGTTACTACGATAGCGGGGTGGGCACGGATGGTACGCCGATCGACCATCTGGCAGGCGGAGCGATGGGCGAAGGGCTGTTTCAGAAGGTCCAGGACGGTTATGAATTTCTGGCTTATGTGTGGGACCCGGGAGATCAGATTTACATCTTCGGGTTTAGCCGCGGAGCTTATACGGCGCGTAGCCTGGGCGGGATGATTGCCGGGTTTGGTGTGCCGACCAAGAACTTCGACAACAGGACGGTGCAGAAGATCTTCAGTGCCTACCGCCAGACCGATCCGAAGCTGCGGGTTGCCGCGAAGGACGCGCTCGATGCGGAGTATAGGCTGACTGCGGCAGATGTGCGGATGATTGGGGTCTGGGATACGGTCGGGTCGCTGGGCGTTCCGGGGTTGCTGTTCAGCGTGCTGCACCAGCAGAAGTATGGCTTTCTGGACACTTCGCTGCATCCTTGTGTAAAGAGTGCCTTTCACGCGATCTGCATCGATGAGCGGCGTGCGCCGTTCAAGCCTACCTTGTGGACGAATGCCGATGGGTCGCCGCGGGACAACGACGATCAGGTGCAGCAGGTTTGGTTTTCGGGCGTTCATTGCGACGACGGCGGAGGGTACGATGACTGCCGGTTATCAGAGATTACGTTGGGCTGGATGCTGAAAAATGCGATCAAATGCGGTCTTGTGTTCGATGAGGATGCGAGGTCGAGGTATTTGAAGATCGACCCGAGCAGTGCACTGGGCGCGGCACATGATGAGTGGAAGATGGTTCCCTGGGGTTTCCCGGAACATCGAGAGATTCCTGCCAATGCGGCGATGGCCAACACGGTGCAGATGCGATTGGACGGAATGGCGGAGTATCGGCCAGAGAATCTGACTCTCACAGAAGCGGGGAAGTTAAAGGGATATCAAGTGGTCGATGTGCTGGCGTGATTGACGCCAGTACATCGCGAGACTGGAGCCTCTTCTGTTTGTGTCGATTCGTGTGACTGAAGCGCTGAGCTAATCTACGGCTTGACCTTTGTGAAGATGGAAAGCTTGGTAATGTCGTTGAAGATAACAAAGGCGGCGAAGAGGATAATGCAGACAAAAGCCACTTGGTAGACGCGCTCTTTGAGCTGCTGATTGACGTCGCGGCGGATGATGCTTTCGATGATAAGAAAGAGGATCATGCCACCATCGAGAATAGGGATGGGCAACAGATTGAAGATGCCAAGGTTCAGCGAGATATAGGCCATCAACCCGATGATGGGCATCCAGCCGGGCATGTCGACGGCCTCGTGGATCTGCTGGCCGATGCCGATGGGCCCGCTTAAGCTGCGCACCGAAACCTGGCGTGTGAACATGCGTTTGAGGACTTCGACGATGAGCAGCGAGCCTTTTTTATTGAATTGCCATGACGCGACTACAGCCTTGTCGAAGGGGAGACGCTGCACCGTGACCGGTGGCTGAACGGCGAGGAATCCGAACTGGTAATACTTTGTGCCATCTCCTGCATCTCCGAGGACTGGATTCAGGGTGACGGGAAGGGTGGCGCCGTGCCGGTCGATCACAAGGGCGACAGGCTTGCCAGCCTCGTCCTGCAGATAGGCGTGGAGAGCGTCGACGGAGTGAAGATGAAGTCCGTCAAGAGTCACTATCTTGTCGCCGGGCTGAAGGCCTGCGCGAGCGGCGGGGAGGTTCTCCTCTCCTGCGAGACTCCTGACCTGGACCGGCGTGTCCTGCATGATTGGGACGAACCCGAGTGTGTCGAGGGTGAAGTTTTCCGGTCCGCCTTTGGCTTCAACGAAGAGCTTAGTATTGGTTCGTTGGCCGTCGTGAATGTAGGAGAAGGCGATGCTCTGGTTGAGATTCAGCATCGAGCGAACCGCAACCTGATCCCAGGTGGGATTTTCGATGGTGTCGTAGTGGACGATGGTGTCGCCGCCGCGGATGCCGGTGTGGGCCGCGGGTGTGTTAAGCGAGACGTAGTCGACGTGGGCTGGGCCGTTGAGGAAGGCCCGAACCTCATTGTGAATCATATAGACGCCGGTCATCAGGGCGATGGCGAGCAGAAAGTTGGCGAAGGGGCCGGCGAGGGCGATGAGGACGCGCTGCCAGCGGGGATGGTTCTCCAGTTCGCCGGGGTCGTCGCTCTTGGCTTCGCCGGGCATCTCGCCTGCCATCTTGACGTAGCCGCCGAGGGGAAGAAGGCTGAGTCGATAGTCGGTGTCGCCGCGTTTGAAGCCAAAGAGGCGAGTGCCGAAGCCGATGGAGAAGACTTCGACGCGAACTTTGCAGAGCTTGGCGACAGCGAAGTGGCCGAATTCGTGCACCAGAACCATGATGCCAAGGACGATGGCAAGCTGAATGACTGTCGACATGGGAGAGTGGAGACCTCGTTGCTGATAAGGAAAGTTGTGGCTACTTGTGCCGATTCCGAAGTCCGCCGGTGAACTGCCGGGCGATCACTTCGCATGCACACTCTCTCGCGGCAAGGTCTGCTTCCAGCACTTGCTGGATGGTGGCAGGACGCGGGCCGGAGGTTTCGATCAGCACATCCTCAATTGTACGCGGAATACCCATAAAAGGGATGGATCTACCGGGGTCAGGATTGAGGAAGGCGGCGACCGCGATCTCGTCGGCGGCGTTGAGGGCGATGGGCGCTTTGCCACCAGCGGCGGCGGCTTCGTAGGCAAGGCGGAGGCAGGGGAAACGGGTGAGGTCGGGCTGCGAGAAATCGAGCTGGCTAAGCGTGGTCAGGTCGAAGGTAAGTGCCTCTTTTTCCGTCACGGCCACGCGTTCGGGATAGGCCAGCGCATAGAGGATGGGGAGGCGCATGTCAGTTACCGAGATCTGGGCAAGGATGCTGCCGTCGACGAACTCGACCAGCGAGTGGACGGTGGACTGCGGATGAATAGTGACACGGACCTGGGCGGGTGGCAGGTCGAAGAGGCGGCAGGCCTCGATGACCTCGAAGCCCTTGTTCATCATGGTGGCAGAGTCGATGGTGATGCGCTGCCCCATGACCCAGGTGGGGTGCTTGAGCGCCTGTGCAGGAGTGATGTGCTCGAAGTCGGCCAACGGTGTATTGCGGAAGGGGCCACCGGAGGCGGTGAGCCAGATCTGCTTGACCTCGGCGGGTGTGCCTCCGCGCATGGCCTGGTGGACGGCGTTGTGCTCGGAGTCGATAGGGAGCAGGGCTACGTTGTGCTCCTTCGCGGCGGCGATGATGAGTTCGCCGGCAGCTACGAGGCACTCCTTGTTGGCGAGGCCGATGGTCTTGCCCGCGCAGACGGCGGCGTAGGTGGCTTCGAGTCCGGCGACGCCGACGATGGCGGAGACGACGAAGTCCACTTCGGGCAGGGTGGCGACGCGGACGGTTCCGGCGGTGCCGTGGACGACTTCGATGCCAGTGATCCCTGCTGCCTTGAGGCGGCCCTGAAGCTGGCCTGCCAGTTCTTCGGTGGCGAGGGAGATGACCTTTGGCCGCCAGCGTTCGCATTGGGCAAAGGCGATCTCGACGTTTTGGCCTGCGGCCAATGAGACGACTTGGTAGCGATCGGGGAATGACTCGCAGATGGAGAGGGTGCTGTTGCCGATGGAGCCGGTGGAACCTAAAATGGCGAGTTTTTTCACGAGCCTTATTTTCTCAGACAATAGAGCTTATACATAAATCTCGATTCTGATTGAGAAGAAAGACTCTTGTAGCAAATAACGTTACTCCTTGAGCGGCAAGACGAAAGCCCCGGTTTTGGCCGGGGCTCTTTGCACGACGGATACCCGCTGATTAGCGGCGCATGTTGCCGTTCATGAGGTGCTCAACTCCTACACTATAGCCGCGACGAAATGCTTCGCGGTAGGCCCGGCGATCCTGGCGCGAAACATGCGGATGCCGGTACTCGTCGCGATTATTTACATCGGGACGGCGATGGTTTCCGTAGTCTTTGCGGGCACCTTCAATGCCATCGTGAAAGCCGCGACGTTCAATCTCCTGATATTCAGGCGGAGCCGTCTCCCAAGGCTGCTGCGGGCCATATCCACTCCGATATTCCGGCGGAGGCGGTCCTTGCGCGATGAGGGATCCAGGGACGAACGCCAACGTCGTTACTGCCACAATCCCAAGCAGAGCATTTCTGAGATTCATTCGTTCTCCTTTGCGGTGCCGGTGTAAGAACAACGGACACAAGCGGTTTGATGCCTGGGTTCACTCAAATGGCGCATGAAGGGTTGGCGTTTTTAAAAACGTCCCATGCCGAAGGCGTCTTTGAGGATGAGGACAAACCAAAGAATGGGGGCGGCAAGCAGCAGGGCGTCGATGCGATCGAGCATCCCGCCGTGGCCAGGAAGCATCGTGCCCGAGTCTTTCACTCCGGCTCCGCGTTTGATGGCGGACTCCAGCAGGTCGCCCAACTGTGCTGCAATGTTGAGGACAGCGGCGAGCAGGAGGGACTGCCACATCGGCTCTGAGGTATGGAGCACCAGGTTGCCGTGCGAGCTGAGCACATCGCCGAGGTAGATGACGATAAAGGCCGCGATGATGCTGCCGACGATGCTGGCTGCGGAGCCCTCCCAGGTCTTGCCCGGACTGAGCCGCGGGGCGAGTTTGTGGCGGCCGAATCGGCGGCCGATGTAGAGCGCCGCGATATCTCCGGCCCAGACGCAGACCATCAGGAAGATTACCAGAGCGGTTCCGTCCTCCTTCTTCCAGATAAGGGGAATCAGGGTGAGCGGATAGGCGATGTAGATGAGGCCGAAGAGTCCCTGTGCGGTGTCGGGCAGCACCTGGATGAGCGGCGAACGGAAGCCGTTCCAGGCGAAGAGAGCGAGCGTGAGCGCGCTGAGGACCGGAAGCTGCGCCTCGACGGGGAAGTTGGGCAGCGTGACGACGAAGGCGAGCGCCGTGCCGAGCGTCATCCACCACAGCGGGATGCGGAGTTGCGCGCCATGGGTTTCGGCACCGACGGCAGCGAGCTTGAGATATTCGTAAGCAGCGAGCTCCGCGATAATGGCCGCGAAGAGCGTGATCATCCACAGCTGGCCGAAGAAGATGAGCGCGAAGACGGCAGCGATGAGAACGATGGCAGTAAGGATGCGTTTCATGAGTATGGAAAAGAATACAGGTCAGAGCGTAATTTTTGCTTAGCGCGATAATGCGAGATCAGGAGCAACGTGAGAGAGATTTATATTTTCACCCATCGCAGAAACCGCTCTGAATGAGGCCCCCCGAACCGGAATAGAGAAAGATTCCAGCTCAACGACGGGTCAATTCGTGGGGGTTGAGTTCCGTGGCAATCTCGGTCTCCAGCTCGGAGACGGGCTGGAGGGTGTCAATCTTCTCGTCGGAGTGGGCATCGCTGAGGCCACCGTAGCGGCGGTCGCGGCCCTGATAGTTGACCAGCGCTTCGAGCAGATGGATGCCGCGAAAGTCGGGCCAGAGGCGGTCGGTGACGAAGATCTCGGAGTAAGCGATCTGCCAGAGCAGGAAGTTGGAGATGCGCTGCTCACCGCTGGTGCGAATGATCAGGTCGGGATCGGGCATGTGCGCCGTGTAGAGTGCGCGGCTGATGGTGGGCTCGTCGAGCGAGTCCAGCGCGCCTGCGCCGAGGAGGTCTTCGACCGAGCAACCGCGAGTGTGCGCCTCGGCGGCAAGGTTGGTGAGAATCTTGCGGAAGGCGTCGACGATCTCGGAGCGGGCGCCGTAGTTGAGGGCCAGCGTGAGGGTGGTGCCGGTATTTTTTGCCGTAGCCTCGGAGGCCCACTGCATCGTCTCCTGCACCTCGGTGGGGAGATCGTAGGTGCGGCCGATGTAGGCCATGCGAACGTTGTTGTCGTTCATGCGCTTAACGTTGCCGATGAGATAGCTCTTGAGCAGCTTCATCAGGAAGCTGACCTCGGCCTTGGGGCGGCGCAGATTATTTTCCAGTGAGAAAGCGTAGAGCGTCAGGAAGGGAAGGTCGATACGCGAGGCGGTCTCGACAACGTACTGTACGGACTCAGCTCCCTGTTGATGGCCGAGGAAGCGCTTGAGCGCACGTTTACCCGCCCAGCGGCCATTGCCATCCATAATGATGGCGACATGTTGGGGGATTTTGGTGGGGTCGAGCTGCCGATAAACGCTCTGCTCCTCAGGGGAGAGTTCGTGAAGGCGGCTGGGGACTCGATTGGGAGATGGTGACGGCAAAAACAACCTCGCAAAGACTGACGCTAGCACACTGAGTTAGCGTGTGCAATGAACGCCGCTTATGGTAGAGGTTCGCAGGGCGAAGGAGAGGTGCCGCAACCCATTCCCGTGAAGGGAACGCGCTGCGGCACGAGGTCGGCCCAGGCTACGCGGTGCGGCGGCGTCCGGCAGCTAACTCGCGGACATGATTGAGGAAGATCGACCGCTGCAGAGCGTCGAGCTGCGAGGTGTACTCGGCAATCTCGGCGAGGAAGGGATCGGTCATCAGCACAGCCGTTTCGTCGCGATGGCGGTTCGTGGAATCGCGCAGCAGGGTAGAGATATCCACCTGAAGCGCCTTTGCCAGGCGGTCGAGCGAGGACAAGGTCGGCATAGCCTTGCCGTTCTCGATCTTGGAGATATAGGTGCGCGGCACATTCATGCGCGCTGCCAGCTGACGCTGTGACAAATTGCGCACGTGGCGCAGGTCACGAACAGCAGTAGCTACCTGAATGCCACCTTCTTGCGTGGCTTGTGGGGGAACGATCTTGAGAGCGGGAACCGGTTCTGGCTCCTCGACCTCAAGGCATTTGTGGCAGCGGCGGCAAAGTGCGTTCGACGGGCGAAACTGCACCAGGCTGCAATGATCGCAACGCAATACCTCACGTTGTTCGACGGGCGCCATCATGGTTGCCATAGTTGTATGTAGCGGGCGGATTCCAGAGCAAGGACCGCAGCACACGTCCGATAACGGAACGCCTGATGTGCCTAGAATGACACCGGGTTACTGAACAGTCAAGAGGAAACTCATTGATTATTAGCGGGTGTTATCTAACTGAGAACTTTAAGCTCTTGCGCGCCATCGCCGTATGGTATGGCGAGACCGCTGGAGCTCTCGCAGCCGACACCACTGGGCATCATTGATACGCGTCCGGAGATATGCGCCTGAAGACTTTGCGTCACGCCGCCCGCTTCATGCATCATTTACAGTTACAGTGGCACGCGCTCGCGGCAGCGGCTGCAAGGAAGGCACTTCTCCATGATCTTGAAGTCTTCAAGGCTCTCGAACCGAATCTCCAAACTCTGCATGGCCCTTGTGGCGTTGGGCATCCTCTCGCTCACCATTGCTGTTCCCGGCTCTGCCCAGTCACCTCTCACCATGCCGTTCGTCAAGAAGCAGATCTACTCCGAGACCGCGAACCCCAACGCTGATATCGCCGCCGCCCTCAAGAAAGCTCGCGCCGAGCACAAGCGCGTCCTGCTCGACTTCGGCGGCGACTGGTGCGGCGACTGCCAGATCCTCGACATCTATCTCCATCAGAGCCCCAACGCCGATCTGCTTGCCAAACATTTTGTGCTGGTCCACATCTACATCGGCCACATGGATCGCAACCTCGATGTTCCAAAGAGATATGAGATTCCCATCAACAAAGGCGTCCCTGCGCTCGCCGTTCTCGACGCCCATGGCAAGCTGCTCTACTCCCAGCAGACGGGACAGTTCGAAAATATGCGCAACATGAGTTCGGGCGCTGTCACCGCGTTCCTCAACCAGTGGAAGGGCTGATTCAGCGCCCCACTCTCACGTTTCTTGCTCGGCGCCAATCTTGAGAAGACTCCTTCGCATCTCCTCCCTCTTCCACCGCACACTGCTCAACATAGCGGCGCACGACTGCTTGAATGTAGCCCAGTCTGCAGCCTATTCAGCAATGATCTCACTCTTTCCCGCGCTCATCATTGCCGCAGCCTTCGTCGGCTTTCTTCCGGGCATGGCCCCACTCCGCTTCCAGCTCTCTCTTTTTTTCGACAGCATCCTGCCCTCTGACGTCACTCCTCTTCTTGAGGGCTACTTCGCCACTACGCGTCACAATCCGCAATCCATTCGCGCCATCATCATTGGCATCCTGGTCAGCGTTACTGGAGCCTCCAGCGTTATCGCCACGTTTATGGAAGGCTTTCGCCGCGCCCACGGCCTTCCGCCCGATTGCTGGACGTTCTGGCAGCGCCGCGTCCGGGCCTATGTCCTCGTCCCTCTCTCGCTCATCCCGCTTGCCATTGCCAGCACGCTCGTCGTCTTTGGACACTTCATCACTACGTTGCTGGCGATGCACATGATGCCCTTTGCACGCACTCCGGTCTACGTGATTGCCGTCATCGCCCGCTGGATGATTGCCTTCACCGGCAGCATCGGCATCATCGCTCTCATCTACCACATGGGCACGCCCATGCGACAGTCATGGAAACGGACGATCCCCGGCGCCGTCCTCGCCACCGCCATGTGGTTCCTGACCACCCTGGCGTTCGGCTGGTACGTTACCCGGTTCGCCAACTACTCGCAGGTCTACGGCTCGCTCGGCGCGGGCATCGCGTTGCTCTTCTGGCTTTACATCATCTCGCTCAGCGTGCTCTGCGGAGCGGAGTTCAACGCGCAGTGCAACGCCCACTTTTTTCCATCTGTTCAAGCTGATTCAACCGTCGCAGGCGCACAGAGCCCTTCCACCGGGTAAAATTGCGAACGGTAGCAAAACTCACTGGTATACCTTGCGGTCCACGCGGGGTTAGAAAGAATGCGGCAATCGATTTCATGAACACTTCTCCAAATCCCCTCTCGAACGACCCCTCTTTTACCGGTACCGAACGCCTCCGTCGTGCCAAAATCGTAGCTACCCTCGGGCCTGCATCCAGCACCCCTGAAGTCTTCCGTCAGCTCGTCCGCGCCGGCCTCGATGTCGCCCGCCTCAATTTCTCCCACGGCAGCCACGCCCAGAAGGCCGAGCTGATCAAGATGGTGCGCACCGTCTCCAAAGAAGAGGGCAAGCCCATCTGCATCCTCGCCGACCTGCAGGGCCCCAAGATCCGCACGGGTAAGCTCAAGGGTCACAAGCCGGTCCAGCTCGTCGCAGGCAAGCGCCTCACCATCACTCCACGCGAGATCGAAGGCACCGCCGCCATCGTCGGCACCACCTTTAAGACCCTCGCCGAGAACCTCGAACCCGGCTCCCGCATCCTTCTGTCGGACGGCCTCATCGAACTCCGTGTCGAATCGGTCAAGGGCGGCGACGTAACCTGCATCATCGTCAATGGCGGCACCCTCGGCGAGAACAAGGGCATCAATCTTCCCGGAATCCCGGTCAAGGTTCCCTCGCTCACGGAAAAGGACGAAGAGGACCTCATCTTCGCCGTCGGTCAGGGAGTAGACACCATCGCCGTCTCCTTCGTCCGCACCGCCGACGACGTTCGCCACGTCAAGAACCGTCTTACCGCTCTCAAGTCCGACGCATGGATCATCGCCAAGCTTGAAAAGCCACAGGCCATCGAGCATCTCGACAGCATCCTCGAAGTCACTGACGCCATCATGGTTGCCCGCGGCGATCTCGGCGTCGAAGTCCCACCCGAAAAAGTCCCCGCCATTCAGAAGCACATCATCCGCCGCGCCGCCGAGTATCGCAAGCCCGTCATCACGGCCACGCAGATGCTCGAGTCGATGATCGACAACCCACGCCCCACCCGCGCCGAGGCCTCGGACGTCGCCAACGCCATCTACGATGGCACCGACGCCGTCATGCTCTCCGCCGAAAGCGCCGCCGGCAAGTATCCCGTCGAGTCTATCGCCATGATGGCAAAGATCATCATCGAGACCGAGCACCAGATCCGCATCGACCCTCGCCCCGCTCTTGGCCGCGCACACAGCGTCCAGCTCTCGATTGCCGAGACCATCTGCGAGTGCATGTCACACGCAGCCGACGATCTCGACGTAGCCGCCATCGCCATCTTCACCGAGACTGGCATGACCGCTCGCCTGCTCTCGAAGTACCATCCCGATCCGCCGATCTTCGCGCTCTCACCCTTCGAGAAGGTCATCAATCGGTCGATGCTCCTGTGGGGCACCTATCCCATCCTCTGCGACCGCTTCCGCGACACCGACAAGCTGGTCAACATGGCCGAAGAGGTCCTCGAACGCGGCGGCCACGTTCAGCCTCGGCAGATTGTAGGCATCGTCGCCGGAACTCGCACCAAATCCGGCGCCACCAACTTCATGCGCCTACATATGGTCGGCGATCGCGACACTGGATCTGCTAAAGCCAAGCCCAAATCCAAGCTGAAGAAGAAGTAATCTTAACCAAACAACAAATTGAGGGATGGGTATTAGCCCATCCCTCAATTTATTTATAGCTATTTCCTCTCAGGTGTAGCTTCCTTCGTTTGTCATTCCCGAAGGGAATCTGCGTTTTGCTCGAATCACCGCAACCTACATCTGGAGGAGAATCGCTCTAATCGACGTTCTACTTGTACTCCGCGGCAAACCGGTCCGCCGCGCGATTCATCTCTTCGGCCGTTGCAGCATGAGAGAGCAAAATCACCCGATACCGAAATGTCGCACTCTGCCCTTTATCGATGGTGAAATCAAACGCCGTCTGCGAAGGAACGAATATCTTCCGCCCCAGCGGGTTCGCGGCGAACAGACCATATCCACGAGCATGCCAGTAAGTCGGATACCCCGGGTTCGTCGGGTTGTCGAGAATCGCGATCGTCTCCGTCTTGCCATCAGGCGTGGTGCCGGTCAGCTCACACCAGCGTCCTCGCGTCGACCAGACAGCATCGCCTTTCTTGCCCTCGCTGGTCAGGTAGACCCCAGTCGCTCCCGCAGTATTGCCAGCCGCCACCTCGGTTGGGTGTCCGCTGGCATCGGAAAAGATACCGCCCTTCTCCGTCGCCGACTCCAGAAAATGTGCAACGCGAATTCCCAGCACGCCTTCCTTGTCGTCGTTGAAGACCACCTTATCCAAAGCATGAAGCGTAGTGATGAAATCAATCACCCGCTCATCGCCATGCTGCGAAAACACGTAGCGGGTCGTCTCGTTGATAATCTTTTGATTCTTCCCCGTAACCCATACTGAATCGACCACCAGCTCGCCGCGATCGTGCCCACTCTTGGTGGATACGATCTTCTCCTGATGGATCGTGCCCATCTTCTCGCGGTTCTCCGGCTTGATCGCATCCGAATTGTTCCAGAAATCGAACCCGTTTACGTTGCCATAGTTGAACCACAGACCCGCATGGTGCGGATGGTCCACCCGCTCCCCATCTCGAGGAGCGAGCGGATACCCCCGGGTCACCGTAACGCCATCCGCCGCGATCAGCGGAAACAAGACCGGCTTCTTCAGCGTCGAAGGCCACACGTACGAGGTAAACGGCTTGCCATCGATGGTGACATCGACGCGCTGCTGCGCCTCATCCGCTGTGACCTTCACAGCATTCTCCGCCGTTTTTGCAAAAGCCTGAGCCGAACTTCCCATTCCCACCATAGCCATCACGCCGCACAAGACCCACTTATGCATGGACCTTTCCCCCCGCCATCACCTGCTGCGTCTTATCGTCGAAGGTCACCTTCTCCCCCGTCTGGATGGCGGCAATATTCATGCACAGCGCAATCGAGTGGCTATACCCGGCCTCGATGTCGGCGTTCGGCGTCTTGCGCGACCGCACGCACTCCATCCAGTTGCGCATGTTCGCCGAGGTCTCCGAATCGACGTGGGTGCCAAGGCCTGTCTCCATCGCCTCTGCATGCTCCACCAGCGGAAAGCTGGGCAGAAGATTCGGCTGCATCTTCATCTCGGCCGCCGACTTCGCCGTCAGGCCTCCCGTAGGCGTAACCGTCTGCTTCGACATATCCAGCATCCCGCCATTCGAGTAGTACAGCTCCTTTACCCCGCCCGCTGAATTCGTGAAGCGCGAAGTATATTGCACCTGAAATCCCTTCGACAGATCATCCAGCGGGCCATAGTCGAAGACCGCCGTCATCGTGTCCCAGTTCTTGCGGCCGTCCTTCCACAGATAAATCCCGCCGTTGGCCACCACGCTGCGCGGATGCGGCAATCCACTGAACCAGTGGACCGTGTCGATCTGGTGCACCAGCCACTGGTCGGGTATCCCCGAGGAGTACGGCCAGAACAGCCGGAACTCAAGATACTTCCGCGCATCGAACGGCTCATAGGGACGGTTCATCAGGTAGCGCTTCCAGTCCGTGTCCTCTTCCTTCAACAACGGCACCACATCGGGCCTGCGCCAGCGCCCAGGCTGATTGACATTCCACGTCATCTCCACCATCACGATGTCGCCGAACTTGCCCGACTTGATGTACTCGGCAGCTTTCATATAGCTGGGAGTGCTGCGCCGCTGCGTACCCACCTGCACGATCTTTCCCGTCTTATGCACCGCCGCGCGAAACAGGCGAGCGTCCTCCATCGTGTGGGCGGTCGGCTTCTCAACATAGGCATCGCGCCCGGCGTTTACAGCCTCCGTCCCATGACGAGCATGTTGAAAGTCAGCGGTCGCTACCAAAACGGCATCCACATCCTTGCGCGCATAAAGCTCGTCATTGTTCCGCACCGTCGCGATCTGGTTGCCACTCAGCTTTTGAATGTAGGCAGCGCCTTCCTCCCGCCGCCGGTTCCAGATATCGGACACCGCAACGATCTCGAAGTTCATGTCCTTCGCATTTGCCTGAAACGCAGGGATCAGGGCGCCCTTCATCCGGTCGCCGCAGCCTACAATCCCGACCTTGACCCGGTCATTCGCTCCAACAATGCTCGCGTAGCTCGTTGCATTCCAGGAGACGGCCGTAGCCGCCAGCGCCGAGCTGCCTATCTTCAAAAAATCCCTTCGGTTCGTGTCCTGCGATGCCATGCATTCTCTCCCTGATGTGTCGTATCGACGTGGTCATACCGTTTTCCAGCCAAAAAATAGATCCGTGCAAAATCATCGAGTTCTCAGCCAGCGAAGTGTACATAACTTATAAGTGGTCTGGCCACCAGCCATTTTTTGGAACTACCAAGCGGTCTAGGTTGGAAGTGGCAAAAAAATGCACACGTGGGTAAATGAGGGGACAGGAAATCGAGCCAAATACAGCCCAATCTGCATTTACTGAGCTTTTCTTTGAAATTAGCGTTTCTGCAACTTTGGCGACCCAAATGCTTACTACCTGAACGTTGACAGTGATTCAGTACATATCTCTTTTGAAGGATTCTCAATGCACTCTCTGCCTGGAACTCGCCGGAACCGCAAAGCAACAATCATCAAAGCCACCCTCATCACCCTCTGCGCAGCCGTTCTTGCTCTGGGCGCGCCTGCCACCCTGCACGCCTCACCCGTCACCTACGACCTGACCCTCACCCCCGGCTCAGGTTCGCTCTACGGTGGGAGCGGAACCATCACCGTCGACAGCGCCGCGCCCGCAACCGGACAGGTCGATTACACCCAGGCCAACGGCAAACTGCTCGACGTTACTTTCAATATCGACGGCCAGAACTTCTCCCTCGCTGGAGCGAACGGAACCACCCTCGTGCGCTTCCTTGACGGGAACCTCAACGACATCACCTTCGCCGAGACCATCGGAACCACTCCCAACCGCTTCACCCTCGATTCCACCTCGGGCTACGCCTTCTATTACGACAATGGCCAGGCTGCCTCCTATGGCACCTTCACCGCAGGCCAGGGCGATCCAGGCTCTCCTTCGCCGGTTCCAGAGCCCTCTTCGCTTCTGCTGTTCGCCACCGGACTTCTTGGCGCCGCAGCCACCCTTTATCGCCGGATGGCGCCGCAGGCCATCCGCTCCCTTTAGCAAACCAGCGCCTATGGCCGCCCTTCTCACAGGGGCGGCCACTTTTTTGTCCCCCACCCCATCCCAGCGGGATTCGCACACCGCGCTCCCGTACAATCGCACTCTATGGGCCGTATCCGAATCCTCTCTGACCTGGTAGCCAACCAGATAGCCGCCGGAGAAGTCGTCGAACGCCCAGCCTCAGTCGTCAAAGAGCTGCTTGAGAACTCCATCGACGCCGGTGCCACCCGCATCCGCATCGAGGTCGAAGCCGGAGGTCGCAAGCTCATCCGCATCGCCGACAACGGCCACGGCATGGTCAAGGACGACGCTCTGCTTGCCTTCGAGCGTCATGCCACCAGCAAGCTCCGCACCTCCGACGACCTGCTTTCCATCGCCACCCTTGGCTTCCGTGGCGAGGCGCTGCCAAGCATCGCCAGCGTCTCCCGACTCACCCTCGAAACTCGCGCAGCGGAAGATGCAGCCGGAACCCTGGTCGAGATCGCCGGAGGCAACATCCTCCGCGTCGAAGAGGCGGGCCTGCCCGCCGGAACCACCATCACCATCCGCGACCTCTTCTTCAACACTCCCGCCCGCCGCAAATTCCTCCGCTCCGAGCAGACCGAGCTCTCGCACATCGCTGCTCTCGTCACTCACTACGCCCTTGCCCATCCGACAAAACACTTCGAGCTGCACAGCGCGACTCAGGCCCTGCTCATAGCGCCCGCAGTCAGTAATAGCTCCGACCGCCTCTTCCAGATCTTTGGCCGCGAGACCTCGAACCTCATGCTGCCCACCACCGCCGAGCTCGACTTCACCCGCGCTGGTCTCCCCGAGCCTCCACCCTGGAAGCGCGAGCAGGACTACACGCCGCCCGATCCCGGCTACCTCCGCATCACCGGCTTCGTCTCCAAGCCCGAGCTGCAAAAGCTCAACCGCAACTCCGTCTACGTCTTCGTCAATCACCGCCTCGTCCGCGACAAGCTCGTCCTCCACGCGCTCAACGAGGCCTACCGCAACATCATTCCGCCGACCTCCTTTCCCGTGGTTCTCCTCTTTCTCGAAATGCCGCCGCAAGAGGTAGACGTCAACGTTCATCCTGCCAAAACCGAGGTCCGCTTCCGCCAGTCCAGCTTCGTCCACGACTTCATCCGCGATACCGTCCGCACCACGCTCATGCAGAGCCGCCCTGTGGCCAGCTTCGCCGCCGCTCTGCACAACACTCCGCACGCCAGCGCTTCGTTGCTGCTTGATGTAAGCCCCATGAGCGATGGCCCATCACAACCCGTCTTTGAGCCAAATGGGCAGCCCCAATCCGACGCCGATCCAACCTCAGCCGACACCGTTCCTTTCAATCTGGCTGCTCCCCAAGTATCCGAATCCCCCGGCCGCCTCGCCTTCCCCGAAGTGCAAATCCCCGTCGGCTACGAAACTGAGGAATCGCCGAACGAAAGCGAAACCCTCAACGCTCTCGCCACACTGAAGCCCCTGGGCCAGCTCCGCGACTCCTTCATCCTCGCCGTCAACGACGAAGGCCTCTGGATCGTCGACCAGCACGTCGCCCACGAGCGCGTCCTGTTCGAGAAGATTCTCCGCGCCCGTGAGGTGGAGCAGGTCCAGCGCCAACGTCTGCTGATGCCCGTGCTGGTCGATCTCCTCCCCGCACAGATGGTCACCTTCGCCCGCCTTGCCGACGAGCTTGACCGCAACGGCTTTGAAGCCGAACCCTTCGGCCCCAGCACCATCGCCATTAAGGCTGCTCCGGTAGGCCTCGAAGGCAGGGAGCTCGAACGAATGCTCGAAGAAGTCCTCGCCGTTCCCGACCGCGAGCAGCAGGCGGAGAACTCCGAGACTCGCCGCCGTCGCATCGCTGCCAGCATCGCCTGCCACGCGGCCATCAAAATCAACATGCCCCTCGACCCCGCAAAGATCGACTGGCTGCTCACCGAACTGGGAAAAACCGAGCATCCCACCAGCTGTCCGCATGGCCGCCCCATCGCCCTGCGCTACTCGCATAAAGACATCGCTAAAGCCTTTCAGCGGATATAAGGCAGTGCTCAGAGCAGAGTGCCCATCTCCCCTTTTGCTTAAGGGCACGCCTTCACAGGCTGCGAAATAGTCAGTTTTGCTTAAGGGCACGGCTTCACCGCAAATAGCAAGCTTTGCTTACGGCACGGCTTCAGCCGTGCCGTAACTGCTCTGTCTGAATGGGGCTTTAGCCCCTGAGGTACGGTTTTCGGCTACGGTTTATTCCGCAACCTACTCCGTTCACACAATCCAATCCTTGACATTGCTGGTAAACTTTAATCAAGTACAGAAGACAGAGACCCGGCCAAGCCGGGTGTTCGTTTTAAAAATGGCCTGGATGGAATTCCAGACTTAAACCTTCTGGTTCCAATACTTTAGGACTTAAGTAGGAGGGGGGGTACATACCTGCCAAGGCTTCAACGCCCCCAGACCGACTCTCGACCTTGAGTATTCTTATAAATGTGCGGTGGGGTTCAGCGAATAGATCGCCTACCCTCCCCGTCGAACCAAAGATCATCAGATCGTCCTTCTTCAGCTCAGGCTGGAGAATTGCTGTCGCGCGGTAGTTTCGCCCCAGCAGGAAGGCAACACCTTGAGTAACCTAAGCAACTCCACGGCTGACCAGCTCGCCGCCGCCCGCCTCACCCACTGGCACCAGAACGCCGAACCCATTCTCACCATCAACATGCTCCGCGACTGGCTCAACGCCTCTGGCCTGGTCCTCTACACCTCGCGCGCCCAGCAGATCCCATCGCCCGCGCCGACCTTCGTGGAGGCCATCCTCGGCACACCGAACGCCGCGCCTACACTGGCCGAGACCGACGAGCCGCGCAGCCTCCTGGCCCGCCTCATCGCAGACGGCGGAGCGATCCCGCTCAACCTCCTTGGCACTCCCAGTGGCACCGGCACCGAGACGCCAGACTTCATCGTCTCCCCCCTGGCGTTCCCCTACATCTTCACGCTCCGCGGCGACAAGGCCTGGAAGCAGCCTCCCACCACCAGCGGAGCGGCCAAAGTCTCCCCGCTGGCCCTTGCCACTTACAACCTGCTGGTAGAGCGCATTACTATGAGCGCCTACGACCTCGCAACGCAGCTTGGCAAAGAGGTCACCGAGGCCGCCGTCCTTCGCGCCCTTACCGAACTCTGGCAGCATCTCCGCGTCATTCCTATCCCACAGTCCGATGGTGCCGCTACCCTCTGGGAGCTGACCACCACGCGCTTCACCAAGCAGATCAAGGCGGGAGCCAACGCAGGCCAGCCGACTGCACTCTCGGCACTCACCTCTCTCTATCTTGGCCAGGCAATCGTAGCCACCGAAGACGACGTAGAAACCTTCCTCTCGCCTGTAGCCGCCCGTTCGCGAATCCGTGACGTCGTCCACGCGCTCATGTCGGCCCGTCAGCTCGAAACCATCGCCATCGAAGGCCGCACCGTCCTCCATGTCAACGGAGAACTTCCCGAGTTCCTCGCTATTGCCGCGCCCGCGCCCGACGATGCCAACGCATTTGCCATCGCCGCCGAAGCGGAAGGCGAAACCGAATCCTCCGACCGCATCAAGAAGTTTGTTCCCAAGCCTCGCAAGGTCGGGACAGGGTTTGTAAACAAGCCGTTTGAGACCTCCAACCGCGAGCGCCGTCCCTTCACCCGCGAGTCCAACCGCCCCGACCGCCCCAGCTTCACCAAGCCCTGGGAAGAGGAGAAGGCAGACCGCCTCGCTGCATCGCGCACACCTTCGACCGTACGCGGCGAAGACGCGGCGAGCGGCGACGCACCTCGCCCCTACACCCGCAAGCCCAGCTTTGACCGGGAAGGGAAACGCCCTGCTTTTGGATCGAGACCGTCCTTTGGAAACAAGCCGTCCTTCGGCAGCAAACCGGCTTTCCGCAGCGACCGTCCCAGCAGCCGGCCTCCATTCCCTCGCGAGGGCGAATCGGGCGACTCTCGCCCGCCTCGCAGTACCTTCTCCAAACCCGGAACCTTCGACCGCAAGCGTGAAGGCTTCGCCGGAAAATCCTTTGATCGCGGCGACAGCCGTCCACCCCGTCGCGACTTCGGGGATAGCCGTCCCCCGCGCCGCGACTTCGGCGATTCGCGCCCACCTCGGCGTGATTTTGGGGACTCGCGCCCCCCGCGTCGTGACTTTGGCGACTCCCGTCCGCCGCGCCGCGAGTTCACCCCGCGTCCTGAGGGCGACAGCGACTCCCGTCCCCCGCGCCGAACCTTTGGCGACAAGCCTGCCTTCGGAGGTCCGCGCACAACCGGCAGCTTCAGCCCCCGCCCTCCCCGCGAAGGCGGCGCAGGCCCATCCCGTTTCGGCGGCAAGCCGAGCTTCTCCCGCGACCGCGATGACCGTGGCGAGCGTAGCGGACGCGGTGAACGCCCCAGCGGCCCGCCTTTCCGCAAATTCGACGCACCCCGGGGCGACCGACCTGCGCGTCCCTTCTCGGACCGTCCCTCCCGTCCATTTTCTTCCGACCGTCCGGAGAGATCCGATCGTCCCGACCGTCCCGCTCGTTCGTTCTCTTCCGACCGGCCGGATCGGCCAGCGCGTCCCTTCTCCTCAGATCGTGGTGAACGCCCCAGCCGTCCCTTCCGCCCCGAAGGTTCAGGCAGCTACGCAGGCAAACCCTCGGGCGGCTTCGGAGCGAAGAAGCCGTACAGCAAATCGGGTGGAAGCTACGCCGGAAAGTCCGGCAGCAGCTTCGGCGGCAAAAAGCCCTACGGCAGATCTGCTGCAGGCGAATCCGGCAAGCCGGCCAACACCTTCGATAAGTTCAAGGGCAACAAAAAACCCTTCGGCAAACGGGCGCCAGCGCGTAAATTCAAACCTGAAAAAGGTGCCTCCGCCGAATGACGCCATCCCCCGCTACCTCTCAGCCTGAGCGCAGCAAACGCCAGCGGCCCGTCATCGCCATTGACGGCCCAGCTGGCGCAGGCAAAAGCACTCTGGCCGCCCACCTCGCCCGCCGTTTCGGCTTCCTCAATCTCGAAACCGGGGCGATGTACCGCGCCCTCGCGCTCAAGGCGATCGAAAACGATTTTGCCTTCGACGAAGAGGCTCCTCTGCTCGAGCTCGCTAATCACACCCGCATCACTCTCGAACCGCAGCTTGAGGGCAACCGCGTGCTGCTCGACGGAATCGACGTCTCCCGCCGCATCCGCGATCAGGACGTCACTTCCGCCGCCTCGCAGATCTCGATTCACCACAACCTCCGCGCCTGGATGGTGCTTCAGCAGCGCGCGCTCGGCGAGCAGGGCGGGGTCGTCATGGAAGGCCGCGACATCGGCACCGCCGTCTTTCCCGACGCAGAAGTGAAGATCTTTCTCGACGCCGCACCTGAGGTTCGCGGCAATCGCCGCTACCGTCAGACCGTTCCCACGGAGTCACCCACGATTCCACAGAACTCAGACCGCCAGATCCCCGAGCCACAATCTGCTGAGCAGCAGCGCGTCGCCGAAGAAGCCATCCTCCGCGACCTCAAGGAACGCGACTACCGCGACCGCCACCGCGCCGAATCTCCCCTTCAACCTGCACCCGACGCTGTCGTACTCGATTCCACCACCATGACCCTCGAAGAAGTCCTCGCTCAGGCGGAACAGATTGTCCACTCACATCTTCCGTCCAATAAATAGCTTTGTTTGCATGGTCAAAAGCGCTACACCTTAAAGTGAGTAAATAAAGTATTTTCCGCTTTTGATTAAAAAACTTGGCAAATGTGCTAACCTTTCCACATCGTTTGAAACAGATTGGTTTTCTGCAGCGCAAGCCAGTGTAAGAACCCCGATTTGGATCTACGGAAATTCATAAGTAGTACAAGGAAAGAAACAATGGAACAGGGAACAGTAAAGTGGTTTAACGATGCCAAGGGGTTTGGCTTTATCAGCCGTCAGAACGGCGAGGATGTATTCGTACACTACTCGGCGATCAATTCAAACGGTTTCAAAAGCCTTCAGGAAGGCCAGGCCGTACAATTCAACGTGGTCAAAGGACCCAAGGGATGGCAGGCGTCTGACGTCCAGCCTCTCTAGTCTTTAGAGACACCACAGAAACAAAAAAGATTTGCGAAAGGGACGGCTCAGGCTGTCCCTTTCCGCGTTTAACACACTGCGATTCTATGGATATTTTCTTTCATTGGGAGCGATCCGAAGGCTTTCCTATCCCCGGCAAGATCGTACTGGTGACCTTGAACTTCCTATATCCCGAATCAACCTCTCGAAAGTTTCCATTAAATCTGAAGAGCAGAAACACCCGCGCCGTTCCTCGGCCATCCACCTCAACTGGGAGCCAAACCTCATCATTTATCTTCCGCTGCTCCAGTGAAAAGCTCGTGCCTTTCTGGATGTTCACCACCAGCCCTGCCCCAATTTTGAATGTATCCAGAAAATGTCCTTCGAGCTTTGAAATAGCATCGTCGTCTTCATCCACCCACACGGTTCCGGCCACATCGCGAATCAAGTTTTCCAGACGGTTGCGTGTTCTGGCCTTGGGATCGCCCACGTAATCCACAGCGATCGTCTTCCGCCCATTCAGCATGACCCGCCGTGCGTTGCTGAAGCTGCCCAATTCGAGCAGACGCGATACGGTGACCTCCTCATAGCCATTGGAATCGGTCGTCTTTCCTTCGGCTTCGGCCTTCGCTCGCCTCTCTCTGGCCCTGGTCACCTCTTTGTCGATCCGTTTGTTTTGTTTCTGCTGTTCGCCCGCGCTTAGCTCTTTCCCATTTTTCTTTGTTAACTTGTGGACTTGCACGCCCTCCACCCAGAAGACGTCATACTCCTCGGTTTCAGTCTTCTTCACCCTGCCGTTTCCGTCGAGTTGCTGCACCATATCCACCGCATGATACAAGTAGTCTTTCTGAACAGCCTCAGCCTCCTTTTGATGAGTTTCCACCTCATGCATCAGCGCGGGAATGTCCGGCAGCGGTTTTTCTGCGTTCAGACCCTGCGCTCTTCCACCGGCCACGCCCCACCCCAAAGCCACGGTCAAAATCAAGATCCTCGAAGAGACACCCGCCATGTCCCCATCTTATGGGGAACAGTTCCCCAGCCTTGGCGGCAAGAGTATCGGAAATCGTTTGCGTGTAATAGAGTAGACTGTGGTCGTACCAATAACACTGCGTCGCGCATTTCTCGCTACAGTGCTGAGGAAAAGGAAAGTCAATGCCTAAAATGCTTATCCTTGGCAACTCTGACGATGTAGCCGTCGCCCTGCACCCGGTCGCGGCGAACACCCCCATTCCTGACCTGAACATCACAGCCCTAGCTGATATCCCTGCCGGTCATAAGATAGCCCTCCGCGCCATTTCAACTGGCCACCCCATTCGAAAATTCAATCAAATCATAGGTTTCGCCAGTAAGCCTATTGCAGTTGGTGAGCACGTTCACACGCATAATCTCGTCACGGGAAACTTCGAGCGCGATTACTCCATCGGCACCGAGGCCCACTCAACCGAACTCTTCGACTCCGCCAGTGCAGCTATCTTTCAGGGAATCGTCCGGTCCGATGGCCGCGTCGCCACCCGTAATTACGTCGGCGTCCTTACGACGGTCAACTGCTCTGCCACCGTCGCCCGCCGCATTGCCGCGCACTTCACGCCTGAGGTTCTCAGTGCCTATCCGAATGTCGACGGTGTGGTCGCCATCACACATGGCACCGGCTGCGGCATGGCCGAGCACGGCGAACCCGCCGACCTACTCCGCCGTGTCTTTGCCGGGTACGCTACCCATCCCAACTTCGCGGGAGTCCTGCTCCTCGGCCTCGGCTGCGAGACCAATCAGATAGACAGTCTGGTGGCTCTTACCGGCCGCTCCTCCAACCTCCGTACCAGCACCATTCAGGAAGAGGGGGGCACTGCTGCCGCCATCCGCAACGGGATAGTCACCGTCCGGGAGATGTTGGAGCAGGCGAACCAGGTAAGCCGCACTCCTGTCTCCGCCTCGAATCTGATCGTAGGTCTGCAATGCGGTGGCTCCGACGCCTACTCCGGCATCAGCGCCAACCCGGCATTGGGGGCTGCTGTGGATCTTTTGGTTAGGAACGGGGGGACCGCCATTCTCTCTGAGACGCCGGAGATTTATGGTGCCGAGCACCTTCTCACCCGCCGAGCTGCCAGCCCCGAAGTGGCTGCCCGGCTGATCGAGCGCATCCACTGGTGGGAGGAGTACACCGCGCGCCACAAGGGCTCCATCGACAACAATCCGCAGCCCGGAAACAAGACCGGAGGTCTGACGACGATTCTTGAGAAATCGCTCGGAGCCATCTCGAAGGGCGGAACAACGAACCTGATCGAGGTCTATCGTTACGCCGAGCCAGTCCATAAAAGGGGCCTCGTCTTTATGGATTCCCCCGGCTTTGATCCGGTCTCGGCCACTGGTCAGGTTGCGAGCGGGGCAAACCTTCTATGCTTCACAACGGGTCGGGGTTCTGTCTTTGGCTGCAAGCCGACACCGTCGCTCAAGCTGGCCTCCAACACTCCTCTTTACAACCGGATGGCCGACGATATGGACATCAACTGCGGCACGATCATCGACGGCGATGAGACGGTGCAGGAGGCTGGCGCCAGGATATTTGAAGAGATGCTCGCCGTGGCATCGGGCAAGCCGACCCGAAGCGAGGTGCTGGGATTTGGCGACGAGGAGTTCCAGCCCTGGCTGCAGAGTGCAACTTTGTAGTCGCCTATCGCACAAGTTTGATGAAGGACGTGCGGTGCATCGCCGAAAGGTCTAGCATAAAAGAAGCACGCGAACGATCGCGAATAGATCTGAAGTGAGGACGCAATGGCCACCAAGGCAGGGGTAGTGACCCCACCGGCTCCCGTAGCAGAACAGCAAGACCGTGAAACAGTTTTCGATATCTTTCGCCGCTGGGGATACCTTCAGGCCTCCCTCGATCCGCTCGGTCAATACCTTCCGCCTGAGCCGTTTCCCACCCCGGCACCCGAAGGCGAAGCTGCCGCAGAGGCCCGCAAATATTACTGCGGCACCATTGCAGCCGAGTTCATGCATATCCCCAGCCCGGAACAGCGGCAGTGGTTGCAGGAACGCATCGAGCAGACGCCACCTACTGCTGACCAGAAACTTATTCTCACCCAGCTTATTCGCGGCGATATCTTCGAGCAGGTTATTCAGTCCCGTTATCTGGGAACGAAGCGCTTCTCGCTTGAAGGCCTCACCGTTCTGATCCCTTTTCTCGACCGAGTTCTTGCGGTGAGCGCAGGGCTTGGAGTGACGAAGTGCGTCATGGGCATGAGTCATCGTGGACGCCTGAATGTCATGACCAACACGATTGGCCGCAAGGCGTCGGAGATCTTCACCAAGTTCGAAGATGTCGATCCGCGCAGCACGATGGGCGGAGGAGATGTGAAGTACCACATCGGCGCCACCGGCGAGTACCGTTCGCCGAAGGGTGAAGTGATTGGCCTGCATCTGGCGTCAAACCCGAGCCATCTTGAGGCGGTTGATCCCGTTGTGCTGGGACGCGCGCGCGCGAAGCAGGAGCGCATCGGCAAGGGTGGCAAGGATGCGGTGTTGCCGCTCATCATTCATGGCGATGCGGCGTTCGCGGGACAGGGCATTCTTGCCGAGTCGTTGAACATGGCGACGCTGCATGGGTACAACGTGGGCGGGACGGTGCATGTCATCGTCAACAACCTGCTTGGCTTCACGGCGATTCCCGAAGAGTCGAACTCGTCTCGCTTTTCGTCGGACGTCGCCAAGCGACTGCCCATTCCGATCTTCCATGTGAACGCCGAAGACCCCGACGCGGTGGTCCGTGTGGCTGCAATTGCGGCGGAGTTCCGGCATCGCTTCCACTCCGACGTTGTGGTGGACTTGATTGGTTATCGACGGCACGGACATAGCGAGGTTGACGATCCTACGGTCACGCAACCGCGCCGCTATGCCAAAATCAAGGACCATCCACCGCTGTACCAGATTTATGCGCAGCGGATCGGTGTCGATCCAGCGGCCGAGGTGCATCAGATCCAGCAGGAGCTGCTCGACGACCAGAAGGCCGCGACCAAGGCCGAGCGCGTGCCGCTGTTGCGCGAGATGCCCGATTACTGGAGCTCTTATAAGGGCGGGGAATTGTTGCCAGAGGACGATGTCCCGACCGGTTTGCCGAGTGAGCGCGTCAATGAGCTGGTGCTCGCCCTGACGAAGTATCCCAGCGACTTTCACATTCATCCGAAGGTGAAGAAGCTGTTTGAGCAGCGGGTGGAGATGGGCGCTGGCACGCGGCCTTTCGATTACGGCGCGGCAGAACTGGTGGCTTATGCTTCCTTGCTGGAGTCGGGAACGCTGGTCCGGCTGACAGGGCAGGACTCGCAGCGAGGAACGTTCAA
Organism: Edaphobacter paludis; assembly: GCF_039993895.1. NCBI lineage: Bacteria > Pseudomonadati > Acidobacteriota > Terriglobia > Terriglobales > Acidobacteriaceae > Edaphobacter > Edaphobacter paludis. The sequence continues at coordinate 3,043,316 of NZ_CP121194.1, read as the reverse complement.
CCAGCGCCACGCGGTGATGGTCGACACGGAGACCGAGACGAAGTACATTCCGCTGGCCCATCTGAGTGAGGGACAGGCCCGGTTCGAGGTATATAATTCGCTGTTGTCCGAGGCTGCGGTGCTCGGCTTTGAGTATGGGTTTGCTCGGGACTATCCCGAGGCGCTGGTGCTTTGGGAGGCGCAGTTTGGCGACTTTGCCAATGGGGCGCAGGTCATTATCGACCAGTTCATCGCGTCGAGCGAGATGAAGTGGGGACTGCTCTCGGGTATTGTGATGCTGCTGCCTCACGGTTACGAGGGACAAGGCCCGGAGCACTCGAGCGCCCGCCTGGAGCGTTATCTGCAACTGGCGGCGAACGACAATATTCAGATCTGCCAGCCATCGACGGCCGCGCAATATTTTCATCTGCTGCGGCGTCAGGCATTGCGACCGTGGCGCAAGCCGCTGATCGTGTTTACGCCAAAGAGCATGTTGCGTCATCCCGATGCTTCGTCACACTTATCTGACTTCGCCCGCGACCGTTATCAGAATGTTCTGCCTGATAACGAGGTGACTGATCCGCGGCGGTTGCTGGTTTGCAGCGGCAAGATCGGACACAACCTGCGTATGGAGCGGGCGAAGCGAAAGGATATGAGCGTCGGCATCATCTTTGTCGAGCAGCTCTACCCGTGGCCTGAGGAGGAACTACAGGCTGCGCTCGATCAGCATCCCGGCGCTGAGGAGATTGTTTGGGTACAGGAAGAGCCGGCGAACATGGGCGCGGCGTTCTATGTGCTGCCTCTGCTACGGCGTCTTGCCGGCGATCGTGCGGTGCTGAGCGTAAAGCGAAGTCCAAGCGCGACTCCGGCCACCGGCTCGGCGAAGGCGCACGATATGGAAGAGAAGACCCTGATCGATCTAGCGTTTGGCGCTAAGTCTACTTAAATACAGATGACGGAGAAGCTGTTAGGAAGTTGTTCCTAACCGCTTCTCCGTCATTGCATATAACCTTGATGCTGGTTTCGGTGACGCAATGGCGATGTTAGACGCCCATGCGCCGACGAACGAGACCGGCTACGCCGATAAGGCCGCTGCCAAGCAAAATGAAGCTGCTGGGTTCCGGGGTCGTGGCAACCAGGTCAGAGGTAAGGACAGCAGGAGCTCCGTTTACCTCAGCATAGAGGAGGTCAACCGCGAACGTGCCAGTGGCTGAGGCGACGAAGTTGGAGGTCTCGGCCGCGGTGGGTGCGCCTGCATTGAAGACCTGCACGCCGTTGATGTAAAGAATGGCTCCGTCATCGTGGATGACGTTGTAGGTCTGACCGGCGACGAGGTTGGTGTAACCGGTAAACTCCATGATCGAGTTGTTCAGCGTATCGCCCGCGATGCCGGCAAAGCTGGCAGACTGGTTGGTGACGGTATTGCCGCCGGAGGTAAGGAAGCCCGCGATGGTGTAGTCGCCTGCTCCGTTGTTGGAGTTGAAGTTGATGCCATCCACACTAAACGTTGCGGAGGGAGTGAGTCCCGAGGTCGTGGCGGGCAGAGAATTGGGATAAGAGGTTGAGTTTTCAAAGATGGTGCCGCTGAAGGTTGATGCGTGCGCAGAACCTGTTACGGCTATGAAAGCTACCAGGCAGGGAATGGCAAGGAGAATGCGCTTATTCAGTTTCATGTGTGCCTTTTCTATATATAAAGATTCAGAATTTATGGGTCCCTGATGCACTTGAGCTACTAGCAAGTTGGCAGCCAGATATTATTTTCAGGGAATAAATTCTGTAAATATATTTGTTTCAGTGACTTGAAGGGCTATATCTGCCGAGCGGAAAGGTCTCGACTCGATAGTATGTGCAAATCTGTGCCGGCAACTTAGGAAGTTGCCTTCGCATTGTGTTGCAAATGGGAAAAAGGTTGCCTATGCTGTGAATCATTTAAACCGCTCGGAGAAGATGCTGGTTCTTCAATGACTTGTGACAGTAGCGGTTGTGGAACGCTTCGAAGAATCATTGTCCCGCCTAGAAGCACCCTCATTGGCACGCGACGGAGGATGACAATATCGAGAAGGCAGGAGATTCGCTGGAAGCGCCTAAGAGGATGGTAATTCGCCGGTTGGCGGCGTAGGGGTAGAGATGATGGCAAGGGCCCGCGCTCGGATTGATGCGGGAAGAACGAGAACGTTGGTGAACAGGATGAGAGCGAAGGTCAAGGAAGGGAAGTAGGCGAGCCCGGTGGGGGCTGCCTGAATGACTTCGAGGGCGAGGACGGCGGTGATGAGGCCGCGGGGAATCAGCAGGGTGGCGAACTCCAGCTCCCGGTAGGAGGTTCCCCGCCACACGATTCTGCTGCACGACACGGCAAGGATGCGCGCAATCAGAAATACAGTCAGAATGCCCAGGCTGGGCAGGATCTGCTTCTTCAATCCGCTGAACTGGATCATCGCACCGAGCAGAACGAAGAAGAAGCTGCGGACGAGAAATGCCAGCTCGGAATGGAAGGAATGGATCTTGTCGCTGTGACCTGCCGCCAGGATCTCGAATCCGAACCTTTGCATGGAGTTCTGTGGATCGAGCAGGCTGGCGAGTGTCGCGCCAAAGACCATGACGGCGAAGAGGGCGCTCCCGCCGATGGCGTCGGTGATGGAGTACACGATCAGGACGACGGCGAAGGTGAGGACCTGCCAGAACTGCTTGTCGGAGACGCGCGGCAGCAATCGCACCCAGAGGAATCCGGCGACGATGGCGACGACAAACGCCAGCAGGAATTTGAAGACGAAGAGGGCGAAGACGCCGCCGAGAATGGCGCTGCCGCTTCTTCTGGCGGTGATGCTTCCATCGCCCGCGAGCCCGAGGAGAACACCTACGCCGATAGCGCCGAGACCGTCGCCGAAGGAGGCTTCGATGACGAGGGTGGTTTTGAGATCGTGGCGAAGGTCGAGCTGATCGAGAGTAGGAAGGATGATGGAGCTGCTCATACAGGCCAGCGCCGCCGCGGCCAGAAGCGCGGGCATTCGCGCCATGCCCAGGATATGTATGCTGAACCAGGCTACGCTGGCGAGCGTCAGGCCATAGCTGAAGAGGGCAAGCGTCATGCCAGCGGTGAACTGCTTCAAGGCACGACGCAGGTCAAGCTCCAGACCGGCGGCGAAGAGGATCAGAATGAGCGCGACGGTGCCAACGCCGCGGATGAGTTCAGGAAAACGGTCCGCGTTGATCCAATGGAGAACCGGGCCGAGGACGATTCCGCAGGCCAGCAGCACAATGACGTCCGGTACGCGGGTGCGACGGGAGAAACGGTTGGTCACGAAGGCCAGGACGAGCAGGCCGCCGAGGAGCCCAAAAAAATTGTTGAGAGTCAGGGTCACTAGTCACAGACTAACTGCTGTGGGTTAATTTTTGTCGGTCTGGCGCAGGAAGTCGGCCATGTAGTCCTTCCAGACGGCGGCCTGGGTGTGGGTGCCGTGGCCGCGGGTGGCGTCGGAGATGGGGATGAGGATGAACTTGGCGTGAGGCATGAGCGGCACCATCTTTTCGGCGATGCCTAGCTCGGGCGGATTGATGAAGTCGTCGGCGGAGTTGATCCAGAGGACGGGGACGGTGATGGTGGACAGGCGGGCGCTGGGATCGTAGTTGCGGGAGGCGTCGGTGTAGTAGATGAAGTCGTTGGCGTCCGTGTTGGCGACGCCTCGCGCGAGGTACTTGTCTGCATAGGCCTCGGCTTCGGCGCGGGTGGGTTCGTTCTTCTGCATCTGGAGCGGGCTGGAGCCCATGATGAGGAAGATCTCGTAGGCGGTGCGAAGGCCGACGGTGGGTTCGGTGGGGTACTCACCGTTCTTCCAGCCAGGATCGTTCTTGATGTTTTCGATGGCCATGTAGCGCATCATGCGGTTGCGTCCCGCGATCTGGACGGGGAGGCAGGCCATGGGCATGAGGGCGTCGGCGAAGTTGGGGTAGGTTTCGCCCCAGACAAAGGACTGCATGCAGCCCATGGAGGTGCCGAAGATGAGGCGGAGGTGATCGACGTGGAGGCCATCCATCAACATCGTGTGCTGGCTCGAGACCATGTCGTCGTAGTCGTAATGGGGAAAGCGCATGTGGAGGCCGTCACTGGGCTTGCTGGACTGGCCGTGGCCGATGTCGTCGGGAAAGATGAGGTAGTACTTCGTGATGTCGAGAGGCTGGCCGGGACCGAAGAGGATGTTAGAGAACTGCGGCGCGAGCAGCGAGTGGGCGCTTCCGCCAGTGCCGTGGAGCAGGAGGATGGCGTTATCGATGTGGCCGGCGGCGTTGCGGTGCGGCGTGCCGAGGGTGAGGTAGTGGAGTTTCAGCTCGGGGAGGGTTTCGCCGGTGCCGAAGCGGAAGTTTTTGATGATGTAGGTGCCGTCCTGCGTGGGCCAAGTTGTGGCGGCGGGAGGCGTCTGCGCGGTGGGGGCCGACATGGTTTGGGCTGAGGCGGCGATGGCAGAGGAGAAGAGGAGGGCTAGGGCTGCGAGGCGCATAGAGGGGTTCTCGGATGTTGCTGCCATTTGAATGGAAGAGAGGGGTAAAGGCAAGCGGAACTATGACGGTCGAATTTCGGCTGGATGAGAAAGGATCACCCATCCAGCCTTGCAGTTATTTGGCGAGAGCGGATTCGATGGCGGAGATGACGGCTGGGTCGTCCGGGGTGACTTCGGGGGAGAAGCGGGCGACTACGTTGCCGTTGCGATCGACGAGAAATTTCTCGAAGTTCCAGAGGATGCCGGGTTCGGGATTGGTGGTGGAGTTGTGCTTCTTGCCGAGGAAGCCGTTGAGGTTCTCGCGCATGGCGGCGCGGCCGTCGCCGGTGGCTTTGGGCTTGGCTTCGATGAGGGACTTATAGAGGGGGTGGATGCCGGGTCCAGTGACGGCGATCTTCGAGAACATGGGGAAGTTGACGCCGAAGTTGCTGCGGCAGAAGGTCTGGATCTCCTCATTGGTTCCGGGCTCCTGCGAGCCGAAATCGTTGGCGGGAAAGCCCAGTACGACGAGGCCGGAATCCTTGAAACGGGTGTAGAGCTTTTCGAGGGCGTCGTATTGGGGCGTGAGGCCGCATTGCGAGGCGACATTGACAACGAGCAGGACTTTGCCGCGATAGTCCGAGAGCGAAGTGGTTTCGCCGGTAATTCGAGTGACGGGAACGTCGTATAGGGTCGAGGGCATGGGGACTCCTGATTTCGGATTAGGTTTTTTTATTTTGATGATAAAGGCGATGAATGCAGTTTGAGGGTACGGTAAGGCAGCAAAAGAAGTTAGATGCTTGGTTTGACAGTCGGGTTACTATACAGAAACGATGTCTTTTGTTGACTCCCTTCTGGGGAGACCGTTAGCAACAAGTGAAGAGCGCGCCGAACATATTGGCGTCGCTGCGGGAATCCCGATTTTCGGCCTGGATGCGCTCACCAGCGCAGCATATGGACCAGAGGCGGCGATGACGCTGCTGATTCCTCTGGGATTGGCGGGAGTCCACTATATTGTCCCGATCATTTCAGCAATTTTAATTTTGCTGGGGATCGTATTCTTCAGCTACCGGCAGACGATTGCGGCTTATCCGAATGGTGGTGGCTCGTATACCGTGGCGGGTGAGAACCTGGGCGAGGGCGCAGGGTTGCTGGCTGCCGCCGCGTTGATGATCGACTATATTCTGACGGCCGCTGTCGGGATATCGGCGGGCGTTGAGGCTTTGACCTCTGCCGTGCCGGCACTGCAGTCAGACACGCTGCTGATATGTTTAGTGATTTTGGCGGTCCTTGCGATTGTGAACATGCGAGGGGTGAAGGACACTGGGGCGGCGTTTATGGCGCCGACCTTTTTGTTTGTGGGTACGCTGCTGGTCATGATCGGTGTAGGCGTATACCACACCATTATGAGCGGTGGCCATCCTACGCCTGTGGTCGCGCCCCCTGCGGCGCTCCCCGCCACGGTAAAGTATCTCGGGCTGTGGCTGTTGATGAAAGCGTTCGCGAGTGGATGCGCTGCAATGACGGGTGTGGAAGCCGTCTCGAACGGAGTGATGGCGTTTGCGGATCCGCGTGCCAAGAAGGCGCAGATTACGCTGTCCGTCATTGTCGGGATACTCGTTGTTCTGTTATTTGGAATCGCGTATCTGGCACGGGCTTATGGAGTAACGGCGATGGAGTCGGATGCGCCACACTTTCAGACCGTATTGAGTATTTTGACAATCGCGGTATTTGGGCGTGGATGGTTTTACTACCTGACGATGGCCTCCGTGCTGGCTGCGTTGGCTCTTAGCGCAAACACAGCTTTCGCTGATTTTCCGCGACTGGTACGCGCGATTGCAGCTCATGATTCGTTGCCGCATGTGTTTCTTCTGCGCGGTCGCCGGCTGTTGTTCTCGCATGGAATCTATGCGCTGACCGGGTTTACGACGGTCATTTTGATTCTGTTCGATGGACAGACGGAAAGATTGATTCCGCTCTATGCGATTGGTGCGTTTCTGGCCTTCACGTTGTCGCAGGCGGGCATGGTTGTGCATTGGCAGAAGGCAGAAGGCGGCTACAAGAAGCACTGGTGGCACATGTTCGTGAATGGCTTTGGCGCTTTGGCGACGGGGCTGACGACGATTGTGGTGCTGATCGCCAAATTCGCAGCCGGAGCGTGGGTGACTGCGTTGCTGGTGCCGGTGCTGATCCTGCTGATGCTTGGGGTAAAGCGGCACTATTCGAGGGTGAAGCGGGAGATGAAGGACATGACTCCGTTGAACCTGGTGAATCTGGAGTCGCCGATCGTCGTTATACCCATGGCGCGATGGGATCGAATTACCGAGAAGGCGATGCGGTTTGGGCTGCTGCTGTCGAAAGACATCAAGGTGGTGCACATCCACTCGGACAGCGAGGGCGATGAAGGGCTCGATGATGTGTGGGAAGACAAGGTGCTGGCCCCGATTAAGAAAGAAGGATTGCAGGAGCCGGAACTTGTGACGATCCCATCCAATTTCAGATTCGTGATTACTCCCTTGATGGATTACATCCTCAAACTGGAAGATGAGAATCCAGGGCGTAAGGTCGCAGTGATCCTACCGGAGATGGTCGTACGGCACTGGTGGGAAAACCTGCTGCATGGGCAGCGGGTACAGTTGTTGAAACTGCTACTACTTCTGAAGGGAAATCAGAGGATCGTAGTGGTGAATATTCCCTGGTATCTGTGAGGCTAGGCGACCACCGCTACGGCTTTGCCGAAGGTGGGCGATAGCTCACGGAGGCGGGCCACGGCGGTAGGAACAAGGGTAAGGGCCTGGTCGACTTCTTCTTTGGTGGTGAGTTTGGAGAGGGAGAAGCGGATGCTGGCGCGGGCGCGGGCCAGCGTGAGGCCCATTGCGGTGAGGACGTGCGAGGGTTCAGTGGCGCCAGACTGGCAGGCGCTGCCTCCGCTGACGGAAAGACCCTTCAGATCGAGCGCGATGACGAGCGCTTCCGCTTCTACATGATCGAAGTAGAGATTGGTGGTGTTGGCGACGCGGGGTGCGCCCTCGCCGTTGACGCCGCACTCTTCTACCTGGCTAAGGATGCCTTGTTCGAGGCGGTCGCGGAGTGCGGCTAATTTGGCCGGGCCATCGGTGAGCAGCCACTCCTGCGCTAGTTCGGCGGCTTTGCCGAGACCGACAACTCCGGTGACATTTTCTGTTCCCGCGCGGCGCTGGCGCTCGTGGGCGCCTCCGTGGAGCATCGGCGCGAGGCGGACACTACGGCGGACGAAGAGAGCGCCGATGCCTTTGGGCCCGTAGATCTTGTGGCCGGAGAGGCTGAGCAGGTCTACGTCCTTGAGCGGGCCGCGAGGACTCAGGTCGAGTGGGAGCTTGCCTGCGGCCTGTACGGCGTCGGTGTGGAAGAGCGCTCCAGCAGAGTGGGCGATCCGGGCGAGCTCGGCGATAGGTTGAATGACGCCTGTCTCGTTGTTCGCGAACATGATGCTGACTAATTTTGTGTTGGGGCGTAGCGCGGCTTCGAGCGCGGCGGGTTCGATAAGTCCCTGCGGCGTGCAGGGGAGAAAGGTGACCTCGATATTTCGTGCGACGAGCGATTCAGCAGCGTGAAGAACAGCATGGTGCTCAATGGCCGTAGTGATGAGGTGGGCACCTTCGCTGAGCGTGCCGAAGAGCGCGAGATTATCGCTCTCGGTGCCTCCCGATGTGAAGACGATCTCGGAGGCGCGGCAGTGGAGGAGTTTGGCGACGGATTCGCGTGCGTGATCGACGGCGGCGCGGGCGTACTGGCCCTGCTGATGGATGGAACTGGCGTTGCCGAAGTGCTCGATCCAGAAGGGGCGCATGGCTTCGAAGACTTCGGGAAGAAGAGGAGTCGTGGCATTCGCGTCCATGTAGATATGGCGCATAGGGCTATTTTACGTCCGGCAACGGATGGATGGGCATTGTGCCCGGGATGAGCGAGATCTGATAGGCTGGGCGCGTCGCTGCGTGGATCGGCAGCGCAATCAAAAAGACTGATTGGAGACAGACGATGATTAAGCAGATGGTCGTTGCGTTGGCGTTGACTGCATGTTGTTCATTCGGCGCGCAGGCCCAGATGGGCGGCGCAAAAGCCCCGGCGGTCGCTCCGGGTACGATGATCCCACCCGCGAAGTCGTTCGACGCGATGCTCAGCGGATTCGAGTCGGAGATGATGGGCGCGGCGAAGGCTATGCCGGCCGATAAGTATAACTTCGCCCCGAGCGCGGCGATCTTCAAGCCGGACCAAAAGACGGACTATCTGTCACCGGACAATAAGGGCGTCCGGTCCTTTGGTGCGATGGTGGGTCATGTGGCACAGGCGAATTACTTCTACGCCGGCTCGTTGAGCGGAATGAAGCCGGATGTCGATGTAAAGGCGATCGGGAGCATGACGGACAAGGATCAGCTCGTGGCAGCGCTGCAGGCGTCGTTCGCCTTTGTGCATAAGGCGATTGGTACGTTGACGCCACAAAACGCCTTTGAGAGCGTTCGCGGAGACCAGACTCGGGCCAGTCTTGCGGGTTTCGTGGTCGCACATGGATTCGACCACTACGGACAATTGGTCGAATACTTGAGGATGAATGGCATCGTACCTCCGGCTAGCCAGAGGTAACTGGCGCGTGGAACGCGACGAGGAGTAAAGAGGTGCGTGTGAGCGCGAGGCAGGGACCTACCGCTCGGCGATTGGAATGTACGGCGAAGGATAGGCAGGGCCAACGTAGTCGGCACGTGGGCGGATGAGGCGGTTGTCGTCGTGCTGCTCGATGACGTGGGCGGCCCAACCGGCGATGCGGCTGATGGCGAAGATTGGCGTGAAGAGGTCGATATCGATGCCGAGGGTGGTGTAGGTGGAGGCTGAGTAGAAGTCGACGTTTGCGTTGAGCTTCTTCTGCTCTTTAATGAAGAGCTCGATCTTGCGCGACAAATCGAACCATTTGGTGCTGCCGGCGGCGCGGCCCAGCTCTTCGGACATGCGGCGGAGATGCGTAGCCCGCGGGTCTTCGGTGTGATAGACGCGGTGGCCGAAGCCGGAGATCTTCTTCTTTTCGCTGAACATTTGCTTCACGTATTCGATGGGATCGGCACCGGCCTTGTCGATGGCGTAGAGCAGGCGCATGGTGGCCTCGTTCGCTCCGCCGTGGAGCGGGCCTTTGAGCGCGCCGATCGCGCCGGTGATGGCCGAGTGGATATCGGCGAGGGTCGCGGCGATGACGCGGGCGGCGAAGGTGCTGGCGTTCAGCTCGTGATCGGCGTGGAGAATGAGCGCGATGTCGAAGGCGCGGGTGGCTGTCTCGGAGGGGGCTTCGCCGTTGAGCATCCAGAGGAAGTTACCCGCGTGCGAGAGCTTGTGGTCGGGTTCGATGACGGGCTTGCCCTTGCGGATGCGGTCGAAGGTAGCGACGATCATCGGAATCTGCGCGGTGAGGCGGAAGGACTTGCGGACGTTTGCGTCGTGGCTGGAGTCGGCCTCGTCGGCGTCGTAGATGCTAAGTAGAGAAACGGCGGTGCGGAGCACCTGCATAGGCGTGGCGGTGGCGGGAACGCTTCGCAGGAGATCAATAACCTTTGGATTAAGCTGACGCGCTCCGGCCAGTTGCGTGGCGAAGCTGGCGAGTTCGGAGGTGTTCGGAAGTTTGCCAAACCAGAGAAGATAGGCGGTCTCTTCGAAGGTGGAGCGTTGCGCCAGTTCGTGGATATCGATGCCGCGATAGGAGAGCACGCCAGCGTCACCGTCGATAAAGCAAATGGAAGAGCTGGTGGCGACGATGCCTTCCAAGCCTTTAGGTGCGACAACATTGGACATACGCGACTTCTCCAGGGTTAAACAAACTACATCGTTTATAGCGCAGCCGTGAAAGGGTTGTCACGGTGAAGTGCGCGAATATCGCCTTCAGTGTGCGATAGCTGTTGCGGGCAGAGGGCGCATCGGTGAGTAGGCGGAGAGGTCGATGGCGCTGGGTTCGCCAGTGAGAATTTGCGCTATGACGTGTGCGGTTGCCGGAGCGAGGAGGATGCCGTTGCGATAGTGTCCGGCAGCGATGAATTGATTGCGGGCGTCGGGCGCTGGTCCGAGGAAGGGAAGTTCATCCGGCGTTGATGGACGAAGGCCAGCCCAGACTTCGAGTTGCGGCGCATCTGCAAGCGCTGGAATAAGATCCGCAGCGAGTGCACGGAGATGAGCGATATCGGCCAGGTGGACGATCTTGTCGAAGCCGACATCTTCGATGGTTGCGCCGATGATTGCACGTCCCGCGTTGGGACCGGTGGTGCGGGGAACGATGTACATGCCATGGGTACGAACCACGAGAGGAAGCGAGAGCGTGGACGGAATGGCGACAGCCAGCATCTGGCCTTTCTTTGGCGCAACCGCAAGGCCCGGGGCAAGGGAGGAGTGAGTGGCCCACGCACCGGTACAGTTGATGAACTTTGCCGCGTGGAAGGTGCCTCGCGTGGTGTGGAGTTCTACGGAGTCGCCGATCGATTGTGCAGCGAGAACCTGAGTGCTGGTGTGCAGATCGATGGATGTGCTCTTGACGGCAGCGAGGAGCGCGGCGGCAAGATTGCGCGGTTCGAGACTATGCTCGTCGATCAGGGTGAAGTGATGGTTGCGCGGCTTGAGTTGAGGGAGAATTTTGCTGAGAGCTTCCGGTGAGAATGTTTCACCTGAAGCGTCGGCATGCGATTGGAGGGTTGCCCTGGTGTGGAAGGGAACTTGTGTGCCGGATAGAGCGTGGAGGCGATCGAGAAAAGCGGGGTAGAGCGAGAGGCTGAGATCGGCGAGCGGCCGCAGGGATGCAGGGTTGTCGGGATCGCTGGCGGCGAGCATCCCGGCGGCGGCGGTGGAAGCTTCGGCGAGAGGGGTTCCCTGATCGAGAACGGTGACGCTGAGACCGCGGCGGTGAAGCTCAAGGGCAAGCGAGAGGCCGATGATCCCTGCTCCTGCGATGCATATGTCGGTGTGATGCATAGGAACAGTTTAGTTCGATTCACAAAAGAGGTATGGTCAGCGCCCTGTAAGTTTGAGAGACTGACGAGCAGCTTGTTCCGGAAGAACCGGTGCAGGCGAAACGAAGTGCAGTGCCGAGGAGAGTTCGATGAGTGAAGAAGGATATGTAGCAGAGCGTTCGATGTCTGGAGTATTTCTTGGAGTCCTGGTAGTAGCGTTACTGGCTGCATTGGGTTCGCTGGTTTGGTGCTATGGTTTGCAGAATCGTTTGACCGATACGCAGAAACAGTTGGGGGCGGCAATCCAGAAGAATACTGATCTGGCGCAGAAGCTCGACTCTACGAATGCCCGGCTGCGGGCGACGAGCGAAACCCTTGGGCAGAGCGTCGGCATCGCACAGAAGCAGATTGAGACGCGGGCGCAGAGCATACTGGCCGCGCAGCAGGCGGCGACAACAAGGCTGGAGCGCGAGCAGGCCGCAACCAAGGAGCAGATCGGCGCGGTTTCGACCGACGTGGCGACTGTGAAGACGGATGTCGGAGGAGTGAAAACGGATGTCGCCACGACCCGGACCGATCTGGAAGCGACGAAGTCGCAACTGAATCGGGTGGTGGGCGATGCTGGCGTGATGAGCGGCTTGATTGCGACCAACCACGACGAGCTTGAGGTCCTGAAGCATAAGGGCGACCGGAACTACATCGAGTTCACCTTGAAGAAGGGAGAGAAGCCGCTGCTTCTCTCCAGCATCAAGCTGCAATTGAAGAAGGTGGACATGAAACACTCGCGGTACACGCTGAACGTGAGCGCCGACGACCGCAACATCGAGAAGAAGGACAAGAACCTCGATGAGCCGGTGCAGTTCTATACGGGCAAGACGCCGGTGCTGTATGAGCTGGTGGTGAATGACATCGAGAAGAACACCGTTTCGGGATACCTCTCGACGCCGAAAGGTACGCCCGCGCAGTAGCGATTGCAGTGCAGACGCAGAACGGGGGACGCTTATCGCGTCCCCCGTTTTGTTTGCCTTGTTGGGTTTACTTCTTTTTCGCGGCCTTCTTCGCGGGTTTCTTTGCTGCTTTTGTGGCTGCCTTTTTCGTTGCCATTTGTCTATTCTCCCTATTGATTAGACATCGTTGCTGCAACACGCTGCATTGCAGCTAACGAAGGTATAGATTCATGTAATTTCACTGTCAAGAAAAATCGATACGTTTGAGAATTTTTTTTTGATACGACGACCGCGATGGTCTCCAAAAAATGAATGAGTTTTGTCGGTTGAAGCGCCGAAGAATGCGAGCGCTATGTCGTGCGCCGTATACTTTCGCGTTCGGGATGTCTTCTGCAGAGTTCATCTGCGAATGGTTTCGTGACGAGGTGTTGTGATGAATGATGTTGTGATCGTGTCTGCGGTACGGACTCCAGTGGGAAGGTTTCAAGGAGCGCTGAGTGAGAGTACAGCGGTGGAACTTGGCGCGATAGTAGTGCGCGAAGCTGCGCGTAGAGCGGGAATTGACGCCGCAACTGTCGACGAGTGTGTGATGGGATGCGTGCTTCCGGCGGGGCTGGGACAGAATCCTGCGCGGCAGGCGGGACTGCGGGGAGGGCTGGCGGACTCTGTTGCGGCGATGACGATCAACATGGTTTGCGGCTCGGGATTGAAGGCGGTGGCGCTCGCGGCGCAGAGCGTGATGACGGGTGCGGCGGAGATTGTTGTCGCCGGTGGGATGGAGTCGATGACCAACGCGCCATATCTTCTGCCGCAGGGGCGGAAAGGATTTCGCATGGGTGACTCCACGGTGGTGGACTCGATGGTGAGAGACGGTCTATGGTGCGCGTGCGAGGACTGGCACATGGGAATGACCGGAGAACTCGTCGCGGAGAAGCATTCGATCACTCGGGAGATGCAGGACGCCTATGCGCTGGAGTCGCATCGCCGTGCGAGTGCAGCGTGGAGGGAAGGGCGGTTCGATGCGGAGGTGGTCCCGGTTTCATTGCCTCCGAAGAAGAAGGGTGGAGAGCCGGTCCTCTTTTCGCGCGACGAGAGCGTGCGCGACGATGCTTCGCTGGAGGCGCTGGCTGCGTTGAAACCGGCTTTCAAGAAAGATGGAACCGTGACGGCGGGCAATGCTCCAGGGGTGAACGACGCGGCTGCGGCGGTTGTGGTGATGTCGGCTTCACGCGCGAAAGAACTCGGACTGGAGCCGATGGTGACGATCCGGGCGCAGGCAATGAGTGGAGTCGCGCCGCGGTGGGTGATGCTTGCTCCGGTGATTGGAGTGCGGCGAGTTTTGGAGCGTGCCGGGTGGAAGATGGATGATATCGATCTGTTTGAGTTGAATGAGGCGTTTAGCGTGCAGGCGCTTGGAGTGATGAAGGAACTGGGACTGGATGCAGCCAGGGTGAACGTGAATGGTGGAGCAGTTGCGATCGGGCATCCGATTGGAGCGAGCGGGGCGAGGATACTGGTGACGCTGATCCACGAGATGATGCGGCGGGATGTGAAGAAGGGCGTGGCGGCGCTTTGCCTTGGGGGAGGGAACTCGGTGGCGCTGGCGGTGGAGCGGTAAGTTGTTCGCCTTGAATCAGTCTCCGCCTGTGTGGTCCGAGGCTGGGGCGAAATCTCCGGCCTGCACCGCCAGGGGATAGAGATCGGTGATGAGATGGTACAGAAATCGTCCTGGCTCTTCCTGCATGATCATGTGCGCGGAATTGTCGAACCATACCAATTTCTTCGATGGCGCATGGATGTGACTGAACCACTCTGCCGAAAGTGCGTGGGAGACGGCATAGTCATGCTTTCCTTCAAAAAGGAAGATCGGACATTTGAAGTCGGTGACAGAGTCGTAATTGACGGCTTCCAGCGGCCCGAGCAGATGGGTCACGGAGTAAAGGCTGCCTTCGTTCACGAGGTCTATGTCCCTTTGCGTGTAATCCGGAGAGAGGCGCCGGGCGTTACTGTCATAAGAGAAATCCGTCCTCCCATAGGTCAATCCGCCGTAGTACATAAGCCATTTGCGTTGCACTCCAATCCTTTCAAAGGTGAGGTTGCCCGGATAGGGCGCCAGCGCCAATAATTCTCGCTCCGCTTCGCTGTTATGGTGCGACTTGGCTTCGTTCAACGCAAACTGGTAGCCATCTACCTCGTTCTTTTCCATATTCACCATCTGCCCGACTCCCAGATAGGCGTAGAACCACTCGGGATGACGTTGCGCGAGAGCTACGCCAAGCACGCTGCCCCAGGAGTGTCCCAGCAAAAAGATCTTCCGCTTGTCATATCGTTTCTGCAGGTAACGGACGACCTCCTCCGCATCGCTTGTCATCTGCGGGATCGTCATGGTCGGGGCAAGCGACTTGGGATCGTTGGATGCATATGTTTTTCCCGCGCCGCGCTGGTCCCACTGCACTACGGTAAAGTAATCCTCCCACGGAGTCTGGAAGGTGTAGTCCTCCGGCATCGTTGGAGATCCCGGCCCGCCATGCAGGTACAGCAAAATCGGATTGCGACGGTCGCTGCCCCGAACCGACAACCATTGAGTCGTTCCGTTTATCTGAATTGGCAAGAGTTCTTCGACGCCATTCGGCGATACTATCTTCCGCGTTGCAGCGATGATATCGATGACCTCGCGCCGCGAAAACATCTTCTGCTCAGGTTGTTCGCTGCCAGTTGGGGGATGGCTCTTTTGTGATGCCTGAGCGACACCCTGGCAGACGGTCAAAGCCAGTACCAGCGCGTATGGGTGACTCCAAGCAGTTTTTCTCACTAGATTCTCCTTAGCCAATATTTAGCTATACGCATTTGCGAAAGCCGCTGTTCAAAATCGAACATGACGATGCTATGCGCGTCACAATATCAACATTCGATGATATTTAGGGCGAGTCCGGCGAGGGAGGTTTCTTTGTAGCGTGACTGCATGTCA
Source organism: Edaphobacter paludis (assembly GCF_039993895.1). Lineage (NCBI taxonomy): Bacteria > Pseudomonadati > Acidobacteriota > Terriglobia > Terriglobales > Acidobacteriaceae > Edaphobacter > Edaphobacter paludis. Next base: position 3,027,997 of record NZ_CP121194.1, on the reverse strand, counting down.
AGGCCGGTCTGATACATGGTGGCGATGATCTGGTCGAGGGAAATCTTGTGGCCGCCGGTCTCGTGCATGGCCATGCGGGCGGCGTTGATGGCTTTGACTGCGCCCATGCCGTTGCGCTCGATGCAGGGAATCTGGACGAGACCGCCGATGGGGTCGCAGGTCATGCCGAGATTGTGTTCCATGGCGATCTCAGCGGCGTGTTCGATCTGCGCGTTGGTTCCGTTGAGCGCGGCGACGAGACCTCCGGCGGCCATGGAGCAGGCGACGCCGACCTCTCCCTGACAGCCGACCTCGGCTCCGGAGATGCTGGCGTTTTCTTTGTAGAGAATGCCGATGGCGGCAGCAGTGAGGAAGTAGCGGATGAGACCTTCTTCGTCGGCGTCTTCTACGAAGCGCATGTAGTAGTGCGCGAGGGCGGGGATGACGCCCGCAGCTCCGTTAGTGGGAGCGGTCACCACTCTTCCTCCGGCGGCGTTCTCCTCGTTGACGGCCATGGCGTAGACCGTGACCCAGTCGAGAGGGGCCAGAGGATCTTTGGAGCCTTCGGTCTCCAGCCGGTTGGCGAGACGTGGAGCGCGGCGGCGGACGTTGAGGCCTCCGGGCAGGATGCCTTCGGTGGCGATGCCGCGAGCGGTACAGGATTGCATTGTGTGCCAGAGGCTAAGGATGCTGGCTTTGATCTTTTGCTCAGGATTGGCTTCGCTCGGCAAAGGCTCGGCAGACGGAGGCCGGTTGATGGCGACGTTGGCGTCGGAGAGGAGCGCGACTTCGTTGGCGAGCAGGAGTTGCGCAATGGTGAGGTTGTGGGCGGCGGCAGTGCTGAGAAGTTCTTCTGCGCTGCGAAAGGGGTAGGGAACGGTGCGCGATGAGACGCTCGATGAGGTGCTCTGCGCCTCGAACTCGCTGCCGGAGAGGATGAAGCCGCCGCCGATGGAGTAGAAAATCTCTTCGCTGAGTAGAGCGCCAGCGTCGTCGAAGGCGGAGAAGCGCATTCCGTTGGGGTGGGTTGGGACGGCGGAGTCGGGGTACATCTGGTTGCGGTGAAAGATGAGATGCTGGCTCTCGGTGAAGGGAACCTCGTACAGGTCGAGGAGGTACAAGGTTCCGGTGGTGCGGATGGCGTTGAGTTCGGTTTCGACGAGAGCGGGATCGACGGTGTCGGGTGCTTCTCCGAGAAGTCCGAGTTGGATGGCGCGGTCAGTGCCGTGGCCGAGTCCGGTAAGTGCGAGTGAGCCGTAGAGATCGACGCGGATGGACCCTGTACGCGGGAGGAGACCAGAAGTTTCGAGCGAACGGACGAAGCGGAGAGCGGCACGCATGGGGCCGACTGTATGTGAGCTGGAGGGGCCGATGCCGATTTTGAAGAGTTCGAAGAGACTGGTGTTCACGGCTGACTTATTGTAGGCGCGTGGATGAGTATCCCGCTCGTTTGGTGGTGCCCGGGACCTTCTTCTTTGCTTGTTTGAGCTTCACGTTGTTGTACGCGGTGATGAGCGCGCCCTTCAGTGTCTCTTCGTCAACATGTCCAAGATCGACGAAGGTCATGCCCATGCGTCCCCAGCCGCCTTGTACAGGCTCGAAGATCGTTGGCATCTCGGCGATAAAGGCTTGTTGCTGCTCGATGGTGAGCTTGAGCGTGCCACGCCCTCTCTCCTGCGCGGAGAGAGTGGCGAAGATGCGGTCGTTGATGCGAAAGTCGGGATGGCCCATGTGCGAGCTTTCGACGGCTTCAGGAAGAGTGAGGGCCAGTCGGCGAAAGAGATCAACGCGAGGCTTCATCTGTGACAGTCCGCCCTATCTTGTTTCCAACGAATATTGCATTCGATTGCAGACCGGTGGCCGGAGCAGGAATTATTGCTTTAGTTTTTCCCACCACGTTAATGGCCTAACGAAGAGGATTACTTGTCCGGGGTGCGGCGAGACCGTACCTTTACCGCATGTGTTTGGCGAAGCATAGCCGTGACTAAGTATCTCTTTTGTGGAGAAGCTTTCTGACCTCAGCCACGAATAACTTGATCCCGCTGACCCACACAATACGTTAGGAACGTTAACCCGGAAGGACTCATCGTACTTCACGATAGGATGCTCCACAACGATTGATCCACTATTCTTCGAGTTTGGGATGTTTACTTCGTCGGGATTGAGCGTTAGCTGTAGTCGAGCAACGCCCTTTCCATCAGTCGGAATGGCGATTGCCTCCTTGCACTCTGTCCCTACCCAAGCATTCACATAGGAGGACGCCCCCACCATAGGGCGTCCGTTCCTACCATCCACCAAAATGATTTCGAGCGTTTGTGCAGAGAGAGACACCCCCGGCAAGATCAAGAAAAGCGACATTAGAAATTTGAAAATACCGAAGCAGAGTCGCGGTCGATTTCGGCAGCCTGCCATTTGCGTCTCGTCGTATCCAATCAGCATGCTGGATATCCTCCTGCCTTCGTCATGTTCATCAGCCAATGGAAAAAGGCGCCCCTCGGGTTTGATGGAAAGCCTGAATGGATGCGGAACGTAGCTTGATTAGGCGAAACTGGAAGGTTTGGCTGCTATCTAGCCGCCCGTCTTTTGCGGGATGGAGCGAAATGTGTGGCGCGGATGTATGCGGCAGCAGCAGTGAGGCGGACCGGAGCCTTGGCATCGTCGAAGACAGGCAGAAGCGCGTTAGGAATGGACCTCTCGCGATAGCTGCCAAGCGCTGTGGCTGCGGCAGCGCGGACGGCGGGATCTTTGTCGGTGAGCGCCGCGATCAACTCGGCGCGGATGGGCGCGGTCTTTTCCTGCGAGAGCTGCTCGATAGCCGAGACGCGGGCGTTGTCGCCGCCGTTCTTGCGCATGTATTCGATTGCGGTGAGGCCGAAGCCGAACGGCCCGAGGAGCATGGACGCTCCCTGGAGCGCGCCCATGCGGGCGAGCGCTCCCGGATCGTGAATCTCTTTATTCACCTTGTGCATGGTGCCGTTCACCATGCCGGGGTTGGCGCTACGGTCGCCGTTGACCACAGCCACCAGAATGTCTTCGCCGGAGCGATCGTTCATCTTCCATAGCGTGGTGGCAGCGACGAAGGCGACCTGCGGTTCCTTGTCGTCGAGCAGAGCGCGGATGCCGATGGTAAGGTTGCGGCTTTTAGTCTGGCCGGCGCTAAGGACGGCAGCGGTGCGCACGTCAACATCGGAGTCCCGCATGGCGGCGGAGATCAGTTTTTCGCCGCGAGCGTTTTCGCCAAGCGTACCCAGAGCGGCGAGTGCCTGGATTCGCAGGTCGGCGTGCTTCGGATCCTGAACGGCTGTAGTGAGCATGGACCAGGCTTCTTCGTTATTCTCGGCGGCGGTTTTATGAGTGCGATCCGACTGCGTCGGTTGTTCCGCTTGCGTGGTGGTTACAATTTTGCCGTCGACTTGCTGCTTGTCGGTGGTCGAGCTGTTCTGCGCGCAGGCCTGGTGCAAGGGGAGCAGAAGAAGAGCCATCAGGAGAGCAGTTGTTTTGCTGAGGCAAAGAACGCGTGCGTGCGTGGGCATGATTGTTGCTCCGTCGTACCGTTGAATGTAGTGATGCATTAGTTATAGAGGATGAAATGCTATACTCGGCCAAAATTCATAGCCTCAAGGATTGACCGGGCTCATACATGCTTTTTAAGGTTCGCAGTGCAGCAGTTTATGGCATCGATGCACACGTCATCGATGTAGAGGTCGATTTTTCTGGCGTCAAGTTGGACAAGGAGCAGTTCAACACTGTGGGCTTGCCGGATGCGGCGGTGCGGGAGAGCCGCGACCGAGTGCGATCGGCCATCAAGAACTCCGGCTTCGACATCCCGCCGACGCGAATCACCATCAACCTCGCTCCGGCAGACCTGAAGAAGGAAGGTTCGGGATTCGATCTTCCCATTGCGATTGGGATACTCGGCGCCTATGGCGCGCTGCATATCAAGGATGTGAGCAACTTTCTTCTGGTGGGTGAATTGGGCCTGGATGGGAGTCTTCGCGCGGTGCAGGGAATGTTACCGATCGCGGTTGCGGCGCGAGCGCAGGGCATTCCGAACCTGATCATTCCTGCGAGCAATGCGCGTGAGGCAGCGGTAGTAAAGGGAGTGAACGTATATCCCGTGAAGAGTCTGCTGGAGGTGCGCGAGCTGCTGAACTCAGCAGCCTTTGGCACAATCACCGCGACGCCGCTTCAGGTGGAGACAGCCGATCTGCTCAATGAGATGCAGCACTTTCCATTCGACTTCAAGGACGTCCGCGGTCAGCATGTGGCGAAGCGAGCGCTTGAGGTTGCCGCGGCGGGCGGACACAATATTTTGATGATCGGGCCGCCGGGGTCGGGCAAGACAATGCTGGCCAAGCGCCTGCCTTCGATTCTGGCTCCGCTCCGCTTCGAAGAGGCGTTGGAGACGACGAAGATCCACTCCGTCGCTGGTGTGCTCGACGCGGAACAGGGGTTGGTGACTCATCGGCCGTTCCGGTCGCCGCACCATACCATCTCGGACGCAGGGTTGATTGGCGGCGGGATGATGCCCCGGCCGGGTGAGGTTTCGCTGGCGCATAACGGATTGCTATTTCTGGACGAGCTGCCAGAGTTTCCGCGGAACGTTCTGGAGGTAATGCGGCAACCCCTCGAGGACGGGATGGTCACGATCGCGCGGGCGGCGATGAGCCTTAGCTTTCCTGCGCGGTTCATGCTGGCGGCGGCGATGAATCCTTGCCCCTGCGGGTATTTCAACGACAAGTCGCGCGAGTGCATGTGTACCCCGCCGATGATTCAACGCTATGTTTCCAAGGTTTCCGGGCCTTTGCTGGATAGGATCGACATTCATATTGAAGTTCCGGCTGTTCAATATAAGGAGTTACGGGGAGGAACGGCGGCGGAGGGTTCGGAAGAGATACGGGCCCGGGTGCTGGCTGCGAGGCATCGGCAACATGATCGATTCAGCCAGGCGGCGGAGCGGACGAAGGGATCGGCAAAAGGGGCTTCGCGGCAGATTTTTTCGAATTCGCAGATGAATACCCAGCAGATTCGGATCTATTGCGAGCTTTCGTCTGATGCGGAGCGTTTGCTGGAGCGGGCGATGCAACAACAGGGGTTAAGTGCCCGGGCGCATGACCGGATCTTAAAAGTTGCCCGGACAATTGCCGATCTGGGAGGGGAACAGGACATCGCGGTCAAGCATATTGCCGAGGCAATTCAGTACCGTACCTTGGATAGGAGTTACTGGTCCTAAAGTAGGTAAAGATATAGATGGTAGATCCGTTAAAATCCTGTTTTTGGAATTTATAGGTGTGGAAATTCCCAAAAAAGGTATTGACCTGCCCCATTAGATCGTCTATCTTAAGTGATGGGGTCGAGCTGCTTCGGCAGCCGATGAACGGTTGTTGCTTCCAAGGTTTATTCTGGCCTCTATTTTATGCCACGATGCCTTCGCGGTGAATCGCAGAGGAAGACAGATCGTTGAAGTAGCCGGTTCAGGCCGGTCGCAGGGAGCTTTTGTCTGTTGGATTTAGCAGGCGGAAGTTAAATTGAAAGATGATGACAGTAGATGGAGAGTCTCAAGCAGGTTTTTCTGCGTCTAATGAAGTGGTAGAGCAGAAGACTCAAATCCAGCAATTGGGAATTTAGCGAGTGAGCGCTGGCAAGATGCTTACGCTTTACGAAAGAAGAGGAGAAACGATGCGCTCAGATCTGATTTTTGGAGCACTGACTCATGTAACCAACCGCTACGAGCTGTGCCAACTGGCGTCCAAGGCGACGCGGAAGCTGCACAAGCCGAACACGCGGTTACAGGACACGACCAACGAGGTGCTCGACCGCTTCAAGGACACGATTCCGATGAATGAACCGGAAGATGCAGTCGTCAAGAAGGTAGAATTACAGGAACGCCGCGCGGCATAGCGCGGCTTTTTCCTGTATTCTTTAGCTACTAAACCCAACCAAATATCCGCCTCAAAATCCCATCCCAAAGTTCGCATATTTCTGGCCTTCCGCACGACTCCCCGTCACGCAGATCCCGCCTCAGTTTCAAACAATCCCTCCTTATTGATCAAATTCCAGGTAAAACATGACCATTTCAGAGCTGAAAGAACACAACATTGCGGAGCTAGGTAAGCTTGCGCGCGGTCTCGACATCGCAGGCACCAGCGGTCTGCGGAAACAGGACCTGATCTTCAAGATTCTCCAGGCGCAGAGCGAAAAAGAAGGACACATCTTCGCCGAAGGCGTGCTGGAGATCCTGCCCGATGGCTATGGCTTCCTCCGCTCACCCGATTACAACTATCTCCCCGGCCCCGACGACATCTACGTCTCGCCATCCCAGATTCGCAAGTTCGACCTGAAGACCGGCGACACCATCAGTGGCAATGTCCGTCCTCCGCATGAGGGCGAGAAGTATTTCGCACTGGTCAAGATTGAGGCGATCAACTTCGAGTCGCCGGAAGAGACGCGCAACAAGATTCTGTTCGACAACCTGACCCCGCTTTATGCTCAGGAGCGCGTAAAGATGGAGACCGTTCGCGAGCACATATCGGGTCGCGTCATGGATCTCCTCACCCCGATGGGCAAGGGCCAGCGCGGTTTGATCGTAGCTCCGCCCCGTACCGGTAAGACGATGCTGCTGCAGTCGATTGCGAACAGCATCACGACCAACCATCCCGAGGTTGTGCTCATCGTTCTGCTGATCGACGAGCGCCCGGAAGAAGTAACCGATATGCAGCGGTCGGTAAAGGGAGAGGTTATCTCCTCTACCTTTGACGAGCCTGCCGCACGCCACGTACAGGTCGCCGAGATGGTCATCGAGAAGGCCAAGCGGCTGGTCGAGCACAAGCGCGATGTTGTGATTCTGCTCGACTCGATCACGCGTCTGGCTCGCGCCTACAACACAATCGTTCCGCCGTCGGGCAAGGTGCTCTCAGGCGGTGTGGACTCGAATGCGCTGCAAAGGCCGAAACGGTTTTTCGGTGCGGCCCGCAACATCGAAGAAGGCGGTTCGCTTACCATCATTGCGACTGCTCTTGTTGATACGGGTTCACGCATGGACGAGGTCATCTTCGAAGAGTTCAAGGGTACCGGCAACATGGAAGTCATTCTGGACCGCAAGCTGGTCGACAAGCGTGTCTTCCCTGCAATCGATATTCAGCGGTCCGGTACGCGTAAGGAAGAGCTGCTGATTCCGAAGGAAGACCTGCAGCGGACGTGGATTCTGCGCAAGGTGCTGAACCCACTGTCGCCGGTTGAAGCGATGGAGCTATTGACCGACAAGTTGGCAAAGACCCGGAACAATCAGGAGTTTCTGCACAACATGAGCTCGATCTAGGTCGAAGCAAGTTGAATCAAATAAGGGAGCGCGGCTAACGGCTGCGCTCCCTTTATTTTTTCTCGACGCGTTCGCCAATTTGCGTCGTGGATTGAGTCCGGTTTCTCCCCTGCGTCTTTGCCAGGTAGAGGGCCGCATCCGCAGCAGCGACAATCTCATCGACTGGTTCGCCAACCTCCGGCACACGCGTGTCGAGCCCGACGCTTACGGTGACGAACGGTCCCACGCGCGAACCGTTGTTGGCAATCTTCAAATTCTCAATTGCTAGACGCAACGATTCTGCCAGTTCGAACGCCCATTGGGCGTTTGCGCCCGGAAGGATCACTGCGAACTCCTCGCCGCCATATCGGGAAACGATATCCTGCGGCCGCCGGATCTTCGAGGTAAACTCGCCTGCGATTTTGCGCAGGCATTCGTCCCCTGCCAGATGCCCGTGGCGGTCATTCAATGCCTTGAAGCAGTCCACGTCAATCATGAGCAGAGACAGGTTGAGCTTCGATCTCGCCGCCCGTTTGAGCTCAGCTTCGAGAGTTTCATCGAAGTGTCTCCGGTTATGCACGCCCGTCAATCCATCGTAGATGGAGAGTTTTCTAAGGGTGAAGTTCGCCTCGCGAAGGGCCAGTTCACTTTGGATGAGCGCCTCCTGGGCGTCGACGAGACGATTGTGAGAATCCTGTAGCTTCTGGTATGTCAGGCGATCGAAAAATGCGGTCAGCAATGCGCCAAACAGTACGCATACGGTAGTCAGCACGACGGCCACGATGCCCAGAGTTGATACCCGCATCGTACCTGCGAACCGGTAAACCATATCGCCGGGAACAAATGTTACAGCAGCCATGGCGGTATAGTGCATGGCGGAGATGCCACTGCCCATCAGGATTGCCCCGCCCATACGCAGCCACTCCTGCTGCACGCGGTCTTTCCGTAGAAAAAACGAGATCCATAGCGCCATCCACGAAAACGCAACGGCCACAACAAGGGAGAGTCCCACCAATGCGTGGTTGTAGTGGTGCATCGCACTCGATCGCATCGCTGCCATGCCCACATAGTGCATGCCGCCGATCGCCGCTCCCATCAGCACGCCGCCAAGAGCGATTTGGGGTACTCCCAGTTTCGGCCGGCTCACGACAGAGAGTGCAATGGCTGAAGCCACCACGGCAAGCAGAAGCGAGGCCAGAACCGTGGGGACGTGATAAGTCACCTGCACCGGCAGACGCACCGCAAACATGCCGACGTAGTGCATCGACCAGATTCCGAGTCCCATTGCGACGGCACCGCCGGTCAGCCATCCCCAGAACCGTGCTCCCTTCGATACGGTAATTCGCTCGGCGAAGCTGAAAGCCGCATAGGATGCAATGATCGCCAGGACCAGCGAGGCCACTACGAGCCAGTACATATATGTAATTGTCATTGTGGTCGCCAACCTTTATCGGACAGGTCGCTCAAGAGCGCGACTGCTTCCTGCTGAAAATTATCAAAGCGGCCACAGGCACGTATAGCCCACAAAGGATGTAGGGCGTGAGGAAAAGTCCGGGGGTTCCTGCACTTGTGGCACGATCATCACTGCCTGGTCTGCGTTGTTGCCTGCCGCCTCACATCGAATTGAAAGTTCAATAACCGTTCGTCAGAAGATACTCTGCGGTCAGAACAAAGCGCCCAGTCTGCTGCTGTTGGCGTTCCGAGTATTTTGCTAAAACGTCCACCTCGATATTCAGAGGTGCACCGGAGACAAGGGTGCGGAGGCTGGTTGAGACGTAGGTGTGGGGGATGATGGCGATCTCGACTTGAGTGCCCTGAATAGAAGCCACGGTGAGGCTGATGCCTTCGACGGTGATGGAGCCCTTCTCCACGACGTAGGGGAGGAGCTGTTCGGGGAGGGTGAGGCGGAGACGGTAGTCAGTGAGATCGGTATTATCTGCGAGGGGTTCGATCGCCACCAGCGTGGCCGTGCCATCGACGTGTCCCTGGACGACGTGACCTCCAAGCGGCGAGCCTGCGGGAGTCGGCAGTTCGAGGTTCACGATGGAACCAGGATGCAGGTGCGAGAGCGTGGTGCGGGCGATAGTCTCGGCGGCGAGATCGGCGGAGAAGCGTGGCGGGAAGGCATTGGGCTCAATGGACAGTGCGGTAAGACACACTCCGCTGACGGCGATGCTGTCTCCGGTGTTGAGCTTATGGGTAAGCGTTGGCGCGGCAATGGTGATGCGGGTTGCTCCTGCCGTAGGCGTGACAGCGAGTATGGTTCCGGTGGTTTCGATGAGGCCGGTGAACATAAGTACAGGGTACAGGGAAGAGCGATCAGGGAACAGGCCAGGGATCGTGGAGATAGCCGGTGATGCAGGCATCGGTACCGAACAGGGCGCGAGTGATGCGATGGAGGGATTGCTGGAAGCGATAAGGTGATGCGATGCCTTCGGCAAAGGGAAGGGATTGCGGGCCTAATTCGGTCTCCGAGTAGAAGAGGACGGCTTTGTCTATGAGGTTCTGGTGGAGGAAAGCGCCGTTGAGATGAGTGCCGGATTCGAGCAGCAGACTGAGGATGCTGCGTTCGCTGAGGATTTTGAGTGCGGCGGGGAGACTGAGATGGCCATCTTGTTCGGAGATGGTTTGGACTTCGGCTCCGGCTTTTCGGAGAGCTTCGGATTTTTCAGGAGAGGTGAAGGGAGCGGTGAGGATGAGAAGGTCTGACGCATCGCCGCCTGCACTGTTCGCTGTGCGGACTAGCTGGGAGTTGAGAGGGATTCGGAGGTGAGTATCGAGGACGACGCGGAGCAGGGGACGACGGCGGGTCTGGCCGCCAGGGCCGAGAATTCCGCTGCGGTCGGTCAGGGCGGGGTCATCGGCGAGGACGGTGCCGATGCCGGTGAGGATGGCGTCGGAGGCGTGGCGGAGGCGTTGGACTTCGGCGCGGGCAGCGGAGCCAGTGAGCCAGTGAGGCTGGTTGGGAGTGCGGGTTTGCTGGGCGGGAGCAAGGTAGCCGTCGACTGAGAGGGCGGCTTTGAGGGTGACGAAGGGTCTGTGATGCTGGATGAAGTGGGCGAAGGCATCGTTGAGGTCGCGGGCTGGCTGTTGAAGAGTGCCGAGGGTAACTTCGATTCCTGCGGCGCGTAGTTTCGCAATTCCTTGGCCGCTGACTTGCGGGTTAGGATCTTGGGTTGCAATGACGGCTCGGCTGATGCGGGCTTTGATGAGGGCGTCGGCGCAAGGTCCAGTTCGTCCGTGGTGGGAACAGGGTTCCAAGGTGACGTAGGCGGTCGCTCCGGCTGGATCGACGCCACGTTCGTGGGCTTGTTTGAGGGCCGCGATCTCGGCGTGGTCGCGGTTGGCGTAGAGATGCGCGCCTTCGGCGATGATCTCTCCACCTTTGACCAGGACGCAGCCTACTTGTGGATTGGGTGAAGCGAGAGCGACAGTTTCTCGGGCGAGAATGAGCGCTCGCTGCATGAAGACTTCATCGTGGAGTACGTTCGCCATACTCTGATGAGGATATCTTGTGGGATCTGAATGTCATCGAGGCTTCCGCGAAACGAACCTATGGTGAGCGGCCCATTCGGTCTATCCAGCCAGCTTCTTGCTTTCGCATATCAGCTTGCCGGTTTTCGACCGAATGGACAGCAATCCCTGGAAAACCACAGTTTAGATGACTCTGAGCAGAAGCAGGATCAGAACGATAAGCAGGATGAGGCTGATGCCGCCACCGCCGTAATAACCGAGTCCTGGACCCAGGCGATAGCCTCCAAAACCGAACACCAGAATCAGGATAATAAGAAGAATCAGCATTTTCGTGTCTCCGTGGCGGCGAAGGTTCGCTCGCTGAAGGTGTGATGCAATTTTTCCGGTATGTGCAACGAATAATTACAAATTAGCGGACGCGAAGCTGCTTCGCTGGTAGGCCAGGCCAGCCTTGAAGTTACCGGCGATGCGCTCGGACTTGGCGATGATGCTGGCGGCATGCTCGGGGGCCATGACTTCTTTTGCGGTCTCGGCGAAGAGGGTAAGCCAGCGATTGAAGTGGCTGGGCTCGAGGGGGAGCTGAAGGTGCGTCATCATCGGATCACCCTTGTAGCGACCTGTGGTGAGCATGACGGTGGACCAGAAGTTTTTGAGGAGGGCCAGATGGGTGGGCCAATCCTCGATCTTCTCATTGAAGATGGGGCCGATCTCGGGATCGAGTTGAACTTTGGCATAGAAACGGTCTACCAGCTTTGAGATTTCTTCTTCGGTAATTTTCTGTTCCGTCATTTCAATCGCCTCTTCTCTATCCTATTCCGCCCAGATCTTTACTCCCATGATGCGGCTGCGGGAGGTACCCCCCCCCGTACTTTAGTCATAAAGTCTTCGAAGTAGAGACTTTAAGTCTGGACTTCGGTATGACTTCAGATGGCAAAAGCCCGGCGCTTTGCCGGGCTTCCAAGGTTATCTTCTGCTTTTAAGTTTATCAGTGGTGTCAAGCTCTTCGCGGGGCGTTCGCGGAGGCGGGTTTGATTGTAAGCGAAGATCGGGCGAAGATATTAAGTTCGAGACTTGACATGAAACGATCTGGAACAGCCGATCTTCCCCTGCACGGTGGACGAGTGCCGCCCTGGCTCGCGGCTCGGATGACAGAACTGGGTACGGCGATTGCAGAGCACATCGTTCTTGAATATGGACCGAGTGAGTTTTTGACGCGGTTGAGTGATCCGTTCTGGTTTCAGGCTTTCGGCTGTGTGATGGGAATGGACTGGCACTCGTCCGGCATCACGACGTCGGTGATGGGAGCGTTAAAGCGGGGGCTGAACTCGCGTTTTTCCGAGCTTGGTCTGGCGGTGTGCGGAGGGCGTGGCCGGCATTCTGTTCGTACTCCCGATGAGCTTCGCGCGTTCTCGATGAAGACCGGTCTCGATGGTGACGCTCTTGCCCGCACCAGCCGACTTACGGCTCGCGTGGATAACAACGCTGTGGTCGATGGGTTCCAGCTTTATCTGCACTCGTTCGTTGTGACCAGGGCGGGCGAATGGGTGGTGGTGCAGCAGGGAATGAATCCTGGGAATCATCTGGCGCGTCGCTACCATTGGCACTCCACGACGGTGCGAGATTTCGTGTCCGATCCGCATACTGCAATTCTGGGTAAGCCTCAGGGCACGATTCTCAATCTGGTAGACGCTCGCGCTGAGAAGGCCCAGCGAGCTTTGCTGACGATTGCGAAAGAGCCGGTGGAGGCGTCGCTGCAAGAAGCGCGCAAGCTGACGATGCCGGGTCACCATGACGTTCGTGCGAAGGACGTCGACGTGAAGCGGCTTGGGGCGGTGCTTGCCGTCGCACATGAGCGAGAGCTTCGCGACTTCGCTTCACTGCTGCTGGTGGAAGGTCTGGGACCACGAACGCTGCAATCCCTCGCTTTGATCGCCGAAGTGGTGCACGGAGCGCCGAGCCGCTTTTCCGATCCGGCACGTTTTTCCTTCGCGCACGGCGGTAAAGACGGGCATCCGTTTCCGGTGCCGCTTAAAACCTACGATGAATCGCTGGCGATACTGCGGCGGTCGCTGGAGGCGGCGCGCCTGGGACATACGGAAAAGGTTGAAGGCTTCAAACGACTGGATCGTCTGACGCGAACGGTGGAGGAAGATCGACAACCGCTGGCTGACTTTAGCGCGGCGATAGAGAATGAGCGCCGCATCTCCGCGTCTGTAGGCGGAAGGACGGTCTTTGACGATCGCCGCGAAAGAAAAGGTCCGAAGGCGACGGGACAGCAATCGCTCTTCTAAAAATTCTCTTCCTTCAATCCTTGAGTAGTTTGTTCCGGATTGAAGGGGACGCCCCTATCGAAACTCCACAGCTAGACAGCTTTGCGCTGGAAGGTGGTCTTCTTGGTGCTGGCGAACGAATCTTTCGCCTTGAACGACGTCATGGATGCTCCGGGAAGAGGCTTTGCGCCGCTCTTTACGTGAGCTGCCTTTTCGCGAGCTGCCTGAAGCTTCTGCGCGGCGCGGCCCATTCCGCCTATCTTTACGGTACCTGCTTTAGGGATGAAATCGCTCATACGGAATTTTCTCACGTCTGCATGTTGAATGGAGAGAATGCTATTGCGGTGAAGAACTCTTGTGGCTCCACATGGGGGCTTGCAGATCCATCATTCAATGTCCAGTTGATCAACGGATCTGCAATTCGATTAGAAGCTATAGCCAACGCCGAAAGAGAGAATGGGAATAAACGATGCGTAGCTCAGATTGTTGTTGTTGCGACGGATGAATGCGGCAAGATCGCGTTGAAAATCTGCATCCTGCTGGACGGGCTGGCAGCCCAGTGGCTCCGGTTCGGATGGGTCGCAAGCGCTTCCGCTGAAATCAACTTTCAACGTAGGCTGACCAACGTAGTAGAAGCCGGCGTCTACCGGAAAGCTGAAGTGCTTTCCGCTTCGTGGAACGATGTTGCCATAGCCGATGGTCAATCCGGGGGACGTCTTCCAGACACCGATGGAGGCGCTCCCGTGCAGTGGATCTGCGTGACTGCTGACGTAATCTCCGTTATCCAGCGAGATCGTCTGACCAGAAGGCACGATTACCGTGGCTCGTACGTTGGTCTGATCGAGAAAGACAACCAACGGGCTAATGTGGAACCCATTGTGGAAGGGAAACCAGTCGAGCGCGGCCCTGCCGCCTCCAAGGCGCAGCATCGCATTGACATTGGCGCCCTGTTCCTGGAAGGAATCTGAATATCCGAAAAATTGCGCTCCCATTCGTACGTTGAAGTGAGATGCCACTGCCACGGCGATATCTGCGCCCACGCCGTTGATGCCTACCTGCGTAGCGATACCGAGATGGCGAGGCGATTGCGTGGCGACAATGGCGCCGGATTGCGTCGATGCGGTAAGAAGCCTGGGTTCGGAGGGCTGTGCTTCATCGATGTCCGTGCTGGAGCTCGCTCCTGTAGCGGAAGACAGGAATGGATGAGTAAGCAGGGGAGCGGTTTGTGCGTGGGCCGAAAGAACGAACAGGGGCAGTAACGACAGAACTACACCGAGGGGGAATTTCATGTGGGGATATTTCTCCTAAAAGAATGCAACAACAGGGGGAGGGCTATTTGGTCTTCTATGGCTTGGGTGGTGAACCCAACGGTCTTTTATTTTAATGTAGGCCGCGTCATGGCAACTTTCTTCAATCGAACTTTAAAAGCGAACTAATTTCTCCACATCTTTTAAAAGCTGGAGTATGCTTTCCGCACCATTTGTAAGTCATCCGGTAGCACCGGAAAATTATGGAGGAATCGCTATGCTTCATCTGCTGTGGACGGCAATCATTGGTCTTGTTGTAGGCGCGCTTGCCAAGCTCATCATTCCCGGCAAGGAGCCGGGCGGAATCTTCATCACCATGCTGATTGGCATTGCGGGAGCCTTTCTTGGGACCTGGATTGGCCGTGCCGTTGGCCACTACCAACCGGATCAATCCGCAGGCTTCCTGATGTCGCTTGTCGGCGCCCTTATTCTGCTCGGCATCTACCATTTGATCAGACGCAGCCAGACAGCCTGATCGTTTCGGTAAAGGATGTTTCCTCTTTTCGGAGAGCATCATGGGACATCCTTCATCGCACTTCCAGGCCCTGGAGTGAGCCCATATTGCTGCCATACAATCTCGCGGCAGCAGCAAAATCCCTTGCCGCGACGGGGAGCCCCAGGAAATTGCCCTGCGCCTCGTCGCATTTCTTGCGGAGAAGAAAGCGTAACTGCTCGTCGGTCTCAACGCCTTCGGCCACCACCTTGATGTTCAACCCATGCGACATCGCAATAATCGTTCTGACCACCGACGCGGCATTAATATCCGTCTCTGCCTGCCTCACAAAACTCTGATCGATCTTCAGCCGGTCCACCTGATATTGCAGCAGGTAGGAGAAGCTGCAAAATCCTGTGCCGAAGTCGTCGATAGAGATGCGCACCCCCAGCTCGCGTATCTTCTGCAGCTTATCGAGATTGTCGTGTGAGTTGACCATGAGGATTCCCTCGGTGATCTCGATCTCGAGGTCAGATGCCGCCAATCCACTCTTCGCAAGACAGTGTTCGATTACCTGGACCAGATTCTTCTGCTGAAACTGACGGGGCGATAGATTGACCGATATGGTCAAATCCATTCCGAGTTCATCCTGCAGCGCCTTGCCCTCGCAGCAGGACCTCATAAATGCCCATTCGCCAATGGACACGATCAGTCCGGTCTCTTCCGCCAGCGGGATGAACTGGGCGGGAGAGATCTTGCCCAGTCGCGGATGGGTCCATCGCAGCAGCGCTTCCATACCGGTGATGGCCCCGGTCGTCAGGGAGACCTGTGGCTGGTAGTGCATTTCCATTTCACCATTTGCAATTGCGTGACGCAGCGCATGCTCTAACATCAGCCGGTCCGCGGTCTCCTTCAGCATGTCTTCGCTGAAGATCTGGTGCTGGTTGCGGCCGCTCTCCTTGGCTACATACATCGCCGCATCGGCGCGTTTGAAAAGATGTTTTACATCGGACGCAAAGTCGGGATAGATGCAGACGCCTACGCTCGCTGTCACTTTTACCAGGTGGTCATCGACGAAGATCTCGGGCGACAGTTTGAGCACCAGGTTGGCGGCGCAAAGGTCCACGTCGGCAACACTGGTGATGTCCGGCATCACCACGACGAACTCGTCGCCGCCGGCCCGCGCCACGATGTCGGTGCTGCGCACCGACCGGCGAAGGCGATTGGCTCCCTCCACTAGAATCTGGTCTCCTGAAGTATGTCCCAGCGAGTCGTTGATGCGTTTGAAGTGATCCAGGTCGACCATGAAGACGGCGACCTTGGTTCCAAAGCGCCGCGCCCGCTCTACCGCTTCCATTGTTTTATCTCGGAGCAGCGCCCGGCCCATCAGTCCTGTCAGTGGGTCGTGGGTCGCCAGATGCGTCACATAGTTCAGCATCTGTTGGCGTTCCGTGATGTCCACCGTGATGCCGACAAAACCTGTCACATCGCCCGTGTCAGATTTCACTGCCCTCATCGCGAGGCTGATCGGGATGCGTGACCCGTCCCGGCGCACGAGCGTCCACTCCTGCTCTTCCATTTCGCCCAGGACAGCCGTAGAGGTTAAAAGATGGAAGCCGTCGCTCTCTGACTTTACGGAATCGCTGTTGCCCGATCTTGCGAGCAACTCCGTCTCGTCGTGCAGTATCGTCAGCGGAGCTTTGCCTACCAGCTCATCACGGCTATAGCCCGTGAGCTTCTCCGCTGCAACATTCATGGCTGTAATGGTTCCCTGCAGATCGGTGGCGACAATGCTGAACGGGGCATTCTGGAAGACGGAATCGGTGAACTCGAGCAGATGTTTGTACCGCTCCTGCACCGACTTGATGCCGCTGATGTCGCAGCAGGTCATGGCCAGACCATCTCCCAGGCGGGTGACCTGAAGCCGCAGCCATGTGGCTTTGATGGCGGGATCTACAATCAGAAACTCTTCGCACATTGGCTCGCCGGTCGTTGCAACGACACACAGCCGCTCGAACAGCATGCTGTTTTGCGGAACGGAGGTGATCTCGGACCGCAACTGGCCCAGCAGCTCCGATCTCCGCTTACCCATCATTCGTTCGAAGTTAGCGTTTACGTATTGGAACCGGAAGTCCGTGATCTTGTCTGAGAGATCCCGGACACATTCGAAGATGACGAACGCATCCATACTGGTCTCGGCTGCAGCCAGGAATTTCGATTGTGCTTCTTCAGTTGCTTTGCGCCGGATTTCGCGTTCTTGCCCACGCCATAGAAATCCCAGGGCGAACATCGTTCCACCCATTGCGAGGGTGACTCCGACGACCGTGCCCAAATAACCGCATTGAGCTAAGCGCAGGAACTCCGTCAACATCAGGCCCGATGCCACTGCGAGCAGTCCAATCTTCCAAGTCCGCAGTCGCGGGGAAACCCGAGCCTTCAAGTAAAAACCTCAATCAAACACTTCGATAACGAAGGAAAACGCAAGCAAGTTACTTCCAGTTACGAGAGTAACGTTTAATTTGAGTTCCAAACAAAATTTTTCCCCATATTTCTCTTAATCCCCGCACCTCTTCATTTCGGGCGGCGGTGCATCTACCGGCAGGCGGAGAATCCGAGCTTTATGGAATCTCGTTCTTATAAGCTAGCCTTTCTCTCCGAGCCCGTTCATTCTTGTCAAGTTCTGGGTTGATCCGTTTTCTTCCTAAATGCTGCAGGCAAACAAGTTGTCTCATAAAAAGCTAAATTCAGCAAAGCTGCAAAAAGAGTTTGTGCTCGGTTGACTCAACAGAGAGCGGAACAGAAATCAGGAGAATTTTAGCGGGCCATGCGGGTCGGATAACAATGGCGAACGCTCTGCATGCGTCGATTCACGCTGGAAGATCAAGCCTATCTTATTGCAGCATATATACTTAGCAAGCCAGATGCCCAGGCCAGGTAACTCGCCCGGGTTATTGTTACTGTGTCATTCCACCTCACCGTTAGTTGAACGGAAGCGATCGGTATCTTTCGTTAGGTATAGCGCCGCTACCTTGGGCTACCGTGTTTTTTGTTTGAGGTACATAACGAGGTCTCGCACAGTGGTCAGCCAGGCTCTAAGATGAATCGTTCAACCGACTGCGGACTTATCCGCAGCGACGCTCACCCCGTCTAACGATCTGAAGGGAAACATAAATGACCCGCTATCTTCTGGCTCTGACTCTTTTTGCCACCACCATTGCAGCACAAGCCCAGCACGAAGGCCCCATCCCCACGCAGGCTCTAGTAACCGTTGACTCCAGGAATCCTACTGTCCCAACCATCACCGACCTCACGGTTAAGGTCAACAACCGTAAAGCTGAACTTACCGGCCTGTCCCCGGTCCACGCGTCGGGAGCAGAAGTGGCCATTCTGATCGACGACGGCCTCCGCATCAGCGTAAGCCGCGAACTCGACACTCTGCGCAGCTTTATTAAGAGCCTTCGTCCGGGGACCGAGGTGTTCGTCGGCTACATGCAGAACGGCCGGGTTCTCGCTGGCCAGAACTTCACCACCGACTTCGATGCCGCAGCCCAGAGCCTGCGCATGCCTGTCGGCTCTCCCGGAGTTAGCGCCAGTCCCTACTTCTGCCTCTCCGACTTTGTGAAGCATTGGCCGGAGGAAGCGAGCTCCGGCCCCGCCTCGAAGGCCCGCTTCGTCCTGCTGATTACCAACGGTGTCGATCCCTACAACGGCAGCACCAGCATCATGAATCAGAACAGCCCCTACGTCGATGCGGCGGTCAGGGATGCGCAGCGTGCCGGCGTCGCGGTCTCCTCCATCTACTACTCTGACGCAGGCTTCCGTGGTGGACGTGCCAGCTTCAGTGGACAGAGCTATCTATCGCAGATAGCGGAGGGTACGGGGGGAACGGCCTATTACCAGGGCACGGGCAATCCCGTCTCCATCGAGCCTTATCTCAAGCAGTTTCAGCAAGCCATCTCCGAGACGTATGTCGCGAGCTTCATCGCTCCCGGGGGCAAAGGTATGGTGCAGCTGAAGGTATCTACCAAACTTCCGAAAACAAAAGTCCATGCGGCGACGTATGTGCGTCCCGGCACTCAACTGCAGCAATGAGTGTAAAGGGAGTTCAGCTGGATCGGATCGCTTTTGGTGTGGAGGAAGGCAACCGCAGATTCCCTTCGGGAATGACAACCAAGAGGCAGGTCCGACTCTACGCGAACTGCTACTTTGCTCTAGGAAGCGCTAATGTCCGGAGTTAGAAGTGAGCGAGCCAGCCTGCAACTTGACCAGTTCAGGCTGGTCGAACTTGCTCGGGCCAAGGACCGCGATCTTCGGCAGAGAACCACGCACCATTGCCACTTCATCGCACGCGTAAAGGCGCGGGCAGTTCTGGCAGTCCTTGTAGATCTTGTCCGGGAGAGCGGTGCGGTCGACTACACGGAAGCCGAAGTGAAAGAAGAAGTCGGGAATCCGGGTAAACAGGCTTACGCCACTTACGCCCTGGTTCTCTGCCTCTTCGAGCAGCGCGCGCAGTAGCTTGCCCCCTGCGCCCTGACCCTTGGCCTCGGGCTTCACGACAATGGACCGTACCTCGGCTAAGTGCGGGCCATACAGATGCAGCGCACCACAGCCCAGAAAGATGCCACTCTCGGACTCAGCAACTTTGAAGTCCCTGACGTTCTCGCAGATCTCGGAGTAGTTGCGGCGCAGCAGCGTGCCGTCACCAGAGAGCGAGTTCACCAGATCGTAGATGTTCACCGCATCCTGCAGCTTGGCCGTACGCACCGTCGCTCCGCCCACACGAGGGCGCGATGATGAAGTCGACTCACTTACTGGCGAGAGCGGACTAAACACTGACATAACGACTGTCTCCAACCTTTCCGGCTTCAACCTTGAGGCGCTCGCGAGCATCCGCGAGGGCCTGGCTGACCCGGTGCCGCGCTGTACCGCCGATGACGTCATGGCAGTCCAGCGTTGCTTCTAGGGTAATTGATTCGTAGAAGTCTTCGCTGAACTCCTCGCCAAATTTTCTCAGTTCATCCAGCGTCAGGTCACCTAGTTCGCGCCCGGTCTCCAGACCAAAACGAACCGCGTTGCCGATCTTCTCGTGCGCCTTGCGGAAGGGAACACCTTTGTGGGTGAGATACGTCGCGGCGGCCATGGCGTTGAGATAGCCGGTAGTTGCGGCTGCTTGCATGCGGTCGTAGCGGAAGCGTAGCGAGCTGGTAAAGGGAGGTAGGACGCTGAGCATGCCGGCGATGGTATCGGCTGCGTCGAAGACCGGCTCCTGTCCTTCCTGGAGGTCTTTGTTGTAGGCGAGAGGCAGACCCTTGATGAGCGTAGCGAGGGTGGTTGCCGCACCGAGCAGGCGGCCGGACTTGCCGCGGATGAGTTCGGTGAGGTCGGGGTTCTTCTTCTGCGGCATGGCGGAGCTGCCGGTGGAGAAGGCTTCGGGCAGGTCGAGGAAGCCGAACTCGGCGGTGGAGTAGAGGGTGAGTTCTTCGGCGAAGCGCGAGATGTGGATGCCGAGAGTGGCGAGGGCCTGGGTGAACTCGAGGGCGAAATCGCGGTCGCTGGTGGCGTCCATGCTGTTGGGCGTGGGGCCGTCGAAGCCGAGGGCCTTTGCGGCGATGGTGCGGTCGAGAGCGAGCGTAGCTCCGGCGATGGCTCCGGAGCCGAGAGGGCAGAGGTTCATGCGCTTGCGAGCGTCGACGAGGCGGCTGGAGTCGCGCTCGAGCTGGCTGACATAGGTGAGCAGCCAGTGGGCTACGAGGACGGGCTCGGCGCGCTGGAGGTGGGTGTAGCTGGGCATGACGGCTTCGCCTGCGCTCTCGGCGAGGTCGATGAGGCTGGAACGCCATTCGCGCAGGCCGGTGAGGGTGGCGTCGATGGCGTCGCGCACGAAGAGGCGCATGTCGGTGGCGATCTGTTCATTGCGGCTGCGGCCGGTGTGGAGCTTGAGGGCGAGGTCGCCGATGACCTTTGTGAGCTGAAGCTCGGTAAAGTGGTGGATGTCCTCGGCCTCGGGTGCCTCAGCGACGACTGCTGGGGTGAGGGTGGTTTGGGCGAGGACTTGGTCCAGACCGTCGAGCATGGTGGCCAGTTCGGCATCGGTGAGGATGCCTGCGGCGGCGATGGCGCGAGCGTGGGCCTTGGAGGCGGCGACCTCCTGCGGGAGGAGACGCCAGTCAAAGGGAAACGAGCGCTGCCACTCTTCGAAGGTCTTGTTGAGTGGCTCGCGGAAGCGGCCGGACCACATCTTTGCGGGTTGTTGTTCGTTCGGCATTTGTTAACAGTGCTCTCTGAAGTGATTGTGAATTGTGTAGGAAGATGATGGATCGTCACCCGTAATTAATGTGACTTGATTGCGAAACGTGTCTGTCAAACCATCTATAACGCACATGTCGACATCTGTTGGCGAAGTCCAAATAATGGCTAAATTTTCTATGTTCTCGCCGCCAAGCACGACTTGTTTTCTACTCTTTCCGCCGTGAGAAAAGTGCGCATAAACGCGTGTATCGTCGCCCGTTGCGAGGCCGATTCCACGATACGTCTCGACGGTGTAAAAAACTTCTTTATTCGGCGAAGGAAATGTTTTCACGCTATCGGGCTTGGAGAGACATCCGGTCATCGTAGCCATCAATGGCAATATGGCTGCAACTTTGACCATTAACTGCTGCGTGCGTCTTGGCATCGTGGCTCTCCGGTTACTGTGTCGGTCATACTGGCGAAACGCAGATTCCCTTCGGGAATGACAACAAAATAAGACTTCCGAGTTTCCTGTGCCCCTTTGTTTGTCATTCCCGAAGGGAATCTGCGTTGCAAGGCGTCTGTTGAGGCAATGACTCATCGGCCAACAGTTCTTCCCAGGTCGGGTTCGTTGATTCAATCAGCGCGATCTTCTGCGCTCGTGTCCAGTGTTTGAGTTCCTTTTCGCGAGCGATCGCGTTGTTGATGTACTGGTAGCGCTCGAAATATACGAGCCGAGTAATTTTGTAGCGGGCGGTAAAGCTGCCCGGTGTTTGCCTGCGGTGCTGAGTGACGCGGACGCGGAGGTCGTTCGTGACTCCAATGTAGAGAACGTGCGAGCGATTGGAGAGGATGTAGACGAAGAACTCGTAGTCGTCGCGTCTTTTCACTGGTGCTCTCCGATTGCTTTCGTGCCGCTTTCTGGCGAAACGCAGATTCCCTTCGGGAATGACAACAAAAGGAATGTACGTGGTTACTTTTTGTCCTCTGTGGAACTATTGAGTTGGGGCATCTCGGAGCCTTTGCTTAGGGTGATGAGGCCGGTTTGGGCGTAGGTCATCAGCTTGGCGCGGGTGTCGGTGATGTCGAGGTTGCGCATGGTGAGCTGGCCGATGCGGTCGCGTGGGGAGAAGCTGGATTCGGTCTTCTCCATGCTGAGGCGCTCGGGGTGGAAGGTGAGGTTGGGCGAGTCGGTATTCAGGATGGTGTAGTCGTTGCCGCGGCGCAGCTCAAGCGTGACCTCGCCGGTGACGGGCTTGGCGACCCAGCGCTGGGCGGCTTCGCGCAGCATGATGGCCTGAGGATCGAACCAGCGGCCCTGATAGAGGAGGCGGCCGAGTTTGCGGCCGTTGTCGCGGTACTGCTCGATGGTGTCCTCGTTGTGGATGCCGGTAATGAGGCGCTCGTAGGCGATGAAGAGCAGAGCGAGGCCGGGGGACTCGTAGATGCCACGGCTCTTGGCCTCGATGATGCGGTTTTCGATCTGGTCGCTCATGCCGAGGCCGTGACGGCCGCCGATGGCGTTGGCTTCGAGCATCAGGGCGACGGGGTCGGCATAGTCCTTACCGTTGAGGGCGATGGGGAAGCCTTCCTCGAAACGGATGGTGATCTCTTCGCGCTTGATCTCAACGTCGTCGCGCCAGAAGGCGACGCCCATGATGGGAGCAACGATCTTCATGCTGGTCGAGAGATGCTCGAGGTCCTTGGCTTCGTGCGTGCCGCCTAGGATGTTTGAGTCGGTCGAGTAGGCCTTCTCGGAGGACATCTTGTAGGCGAAGCCGGACTTCTGCATGAAGGCCG
Source organism: Edaphobacter paludis (assembly GCF_039993895.1). Taxonomy (NCBI): domain Bacteria; kingdom Pseudomonadati; phylum Acidobacteriota; class Terriglobia; order Terriglobales; family Acidobacteriaceae; genus Edaphobacter; species Edaphobacter paludis. The sequence continues at coordinate 3,005,209 of NZ_CP121194.1, read as the reverse complement.
ACATCTCGGCGCGGCCACCCAGCTCGTCGATAAAGGCGGCGTCGAGCCAAGGCTTGTAGACCTTGAGGTTGGGGTTGACGAGCAGGCCGTAGCGATAGAAGCGCTCGATGTCGTTGCCCTTAAAGGTGGAGCCGTCGCCCCAGATGTTGACGTCGTCTTCCTTCATTGCCGTCACCAACATCGTTCCGGTTACGGCCCGGCCGATGGGTGTGGTGTTGAAGTAGGTGACGCCCGCGGTGGTGATGTGGAACGCGCCCGCCTGGAGGGCGGCGATGCCTTCGCGCACGAGCGGACCGCGGCAGTCGATGAGGCGGGCCTTCTCAGCGCCATACTCGAGCGCCTTGCGGGGGATCTCGTCGTAGTCGGCTTCGTCGGGCTGGCCGAGGTTGGCGGTGTAGGCGTAGGGCAGAGCGCCCTTCTGCTTCATCCAGTGGAGGGCCGCGCTGGTGTCCAGGCCGCCGGAGAAGGCTATACCCACCTTCTGGCCGACGGGCAGGGATTCGAGAATTACGGACATAATGATGCAGACCTCAATGGTTGGGCTTGAATGCTTAAGAACGTTTGCGGGGCTGGGTGGATCGGCTGCGGCTGTGAGTGGTCCGTTTGGCGCCGCCAAGCAGCATCAGCAGAAGCGCTTTCTGCGCGTGCATACGGTTCTCTGCCTGATCGAAGACGACAGACTGCGGACCGTCGAGCACAGCGTCGGTGACCTCGGCGTTGCGGTGCGCGGGGAGGCAATGCATGAAGACCGCATCCGGCTGGGCGTGAGACATCAGCTCTTCGTTGACCTGGTAGGGCTTGAAGATGGGTGCGCGCTTGGTGGCTTCGTGCTCAAAGCCCATGCTGGTGCACACGTCGGTATAGACGGCATCGGCGCCAGTGACTGCTTTGATCGGATCGTGCATCAAGGTGATGCTGCCGCCGGTCGATTCGCTGATCTCGATGGCCTTGTGAATGATCTCGAGCTTGGGCGCGAAGCCCTTTGGCGAAGCCACGATGCAGTGCGCGCCAAGTTGTGCGGCGGTCAGCATGAGCGAGTGGCAGACGTTGTTTCCATCGCCGACATAAGCAAAGCGAAGCCCCTGGGCTGAACCGAAGCGCTCTTCAAGGGTGAAGAAATCGGCGATAGCCTGGCAGGGATGTTCGAGGTCCGATAGCGCATTGATGACGGGAACCTTCGAGCAGGCAGCCATCTCGGTGATGGTCTCGTGCGAGTAGGTACGAAGCACGAGAATATTCATCCAGCGCTCGAGATTGCGGGCCATGTCGGAGAGCGATTCGCGTTCGCCGAGAGGGGACTGCGTCTGGTCGACGAAGATGGCATTGCCGCCGAGGGTATTGATGGCGGCTTCAAAGGTCACGCGTGTCCGCAGCGAGGCCTTCTCGAAGAACATCACCATCTGGCGGGCGTCGAGCGCGTGCCGGAAGTCTTCCGGATTGGCCTTGACCGCATGGGAGAGCTCCATGATCGCAGCTACCTCCTGCACGGTGAGATCGGCGATGGAACAGAGGTCGCGACCACAGAGGCGTCTGACCGCTTCGCTGAAGGCGGTGTCGGACTGGATGCCCAGAGTTGCTGTCGGCTTACGCGGCGAAATCTCTTCGCCCTCCGCGGGCTTCGGATTCATGATTACAGTTTTGCTACCCATGGGATTTTTCTCCTGCCGATGCGGTTCCGGCGTATGTTGCTGCAAGATCTTTCAAGATTTCGTCGAGCGCGTTGATGGCGATCTCGACATGCTTCCGTTCGAGGATGTATGGCGGCAGGAAGCGAAGCACCGTCTCGCTGGTGCGGTTGATAATGATGCGGCGTTCCATCATCTTTGCGGCCACCTGCTTTGCCAACTCGGCGGAATTGAGTTCGATGCCAAGCATCAGGCCCATGCCGCGAACGTCGACGATGCAGTCATGATGTGTCGCCAGCGTCTGCAGCTTTGATTTGAAAAACTCTCCGATGTCATGGATGTGTTTCAGCATGTTCTCGCGCTGCATCGTGTCGAGAACGGCAATGGCGACGGCGCAGGCGAGGGGACCACCGCCGAAGGTCGTGCCGTGCTGGCCGGGAGTGAAGCCGAGTGCGGCTTCGTCGGTGCAGAGCATCGCTCCCATGGGGATGCCGCCCGCGATGGGCTTGGCGAGCGTGGTGATGTCGGGCAGGATGCCGTAATGCTGATAGGCAAACCACTTTCCGGTGCGACCGAGGCCGCTCTGGATCTCGTCGGCGAGCAGCAAGGCTCCGGTGGAGTCGCAGAGCTCGCGTGCCGCGGCGAAGAACTCCTGTGAGACGGGATGAATGCCGCCTTCGCCCTGAAGCGGCTCGATGCAGATGCCGCAGATGTCCTGTGAGAACTTTGCGCGCAGATCGGCGATGTCATTGAAGCGCACGAACTCGACGCCAGGCATGACCGGGGCAAAGGGCTCGCGATATTTTTCCTTGTGCGTTGTCGCAACCGAGCCCATGGTGCGTCCGTGGAAGCTGTGTTCCATGGCCAGAAACGTTGTGCCGATCTTCCGGCCCTTTTCGCGCAGCAGACGCGCGTGGGAGCGGGCGAGCTTCAGCGCGGCCTCCCATGCCTCCGTACCACTGTTGCAGAAGAAGACGCGATCGAGGCCGCTGATCTCGGTCAGACGGAGCGCGAGGTTCGCCGTTCCCTCGTGGTAGAAGAGGTTCGACGTGTGCAGCAGGCGCTTGCTCTGGTCCTGAATGGCCGCTTCGATGGCGGGATGCCCATAGCCGAGCGCGGAGACGCCGATGCCGCTCAACAGGTCGAGAAAATCGTGACCTTCTTCATCGTGCAGGTAGACGCCCTGTCCGCCGACGAAGAGATAGGGATTACGCTCATAGGTTTGGAGAAGTAGTTTTTTCTCCGCGGCCTGTATGGATGCCAGCTTCATGCGACCATTACCTCCGTTCCATCGTTGACCCGGGTCGAGCAGAGATCGGGCAGCAGTGCTGCGGACTCCGCAGGCAGAATACGTACACGTTTGACGCCGTGCGTCAGGGCGTTGCGGCAGGCGTTGAGTTTTGGCAACATACCGCCGGAGACGACCTGCTGCTTTTCGAGCGCGGGAATCTGCGACAGGGTGAGCCATCGCATGACATTTCCGTCCGCTCCTTTGACGCCGGGGACATCGGTAAGAAAGACAAGGGTGTCGGCGTGGGTACAGATGGCGCAGGCAGCGGCCATCTCATCGGCGTTGATGTTGTAGTACTCGCCATCGAAGCCCAGGGCAATGGACGAGATGACGGGAACTGCGCCCATGGTCCAGATGGCTTCGAGCCAACGGGAGTCGGTTCCTGCGATCTCGCCTACAAAGCCGAGGTCAGGGTTCGTCTTCTTCTTGCGCGCGCGAAAGACGTGGCCGTCACCGCCGGAGAGGCCGACTGCGGCCTGACCGTGCGATCCGATGGCTGCGACCAGCGACTTGTTGACGCGGCCGGCGAGAACCATGATTGCGGCGTCGCGGGTTTCGGCGTCGGTGACGCGCAGGCCGGAGATGAACTCGCTCTTCTTGCCCATCAGCGCCAGGGTACGCGTGAGTTGAACGCCGCCGCCGTGGACGACGGCAACCTGGTTTCCATCGGCTACGAGGTCGGCAATTGCCTTGCCGCAGCCATGCAGAATCTCCTTGTTTTCAAGGGCCGCACCGCCTAGTTTGATGACAAATCTCACAGCAAGCCCTCCTGTTCGTTCCAGCCGCACATCAGGTTTAGATTTTGAACTGCCTGACCGGATGCACCCTTCAACAGATTGTCCAGGCAGGAGACGATGACCAGCCGTTTTCCATCGCTCGCCAGTTCGAAGCCGATATCGCAGAAGTTGGTACGAACGACATGCTGAATCTGCGGCAACTGCGGGGATGGATAGAGACGGACCATCGGACTATGCCGGTAAAAGTTCGAGAACACGGCACTGATCGTCGAAGAATCGGTCGACTGCTTGAGCCGCAGATAGTTGGTCGCGAGAATGCCGCGTGGGATGGGCAGCAGATGAGGCGTGAACTGAATCTGGTCTGCGCTCAGGTGAAGTTGCTCGAGCAACTCGCCGGTGTGGCGATGGCCGAAGACGTTATAGGCCGACAGATTATCGGCGGCATACATGAAGTGGGTCTTCGCTGTTGCCGCTTTTCCGGCTCCGCTTACTCCCGATTTCGCATCGCAGATGATGCCGTGGTCGATGTCCACCAGGCCGGCCTGAACCAGAGGAGCGAGCGCGAGAATCATGGATGTGGAGTAACAGCCGGGATTCGCTACCAGACGGGCGCTTCTGATTGCGTCGCGGTGCAGCTCAGGGCAACCGTAGACCGCCTCTGCCTGCAATTCTGCTGCGAGTTTAGGATTTGCATCCGTCAAGCGGTAGACGTCGCGATTGCGCGTCTCCTGCAGCCGCCAGGCGCCGCTCAGGTCGATGACCTTGATGCCGCGCTCGATGGCTTCAGGCACCCACTCTCGGGACTGCTCGTGCGGCGTTGCAAGGAAGAGTACTTTCGTCCCTGCATCGACGATCCGGTTCCACGTGAAAGGGAATACGGGGGTCGATGCGTGATGGCCCGGAGCCGTCAGATAAGGATGAAGAGCCTCCAGCGAGGTGGACGGCCCCACTTCGGCTTCACCGGCGCGGCCCAGAAAGATCGGTCTGGTTCCGCTCAGGGCGGGATGGTGCAGCAGCAGACGCGCCAGTTCTCCGCCAGCGTAGCCGCTGACGCCTGCTACAGCAATCTGCGGCGCGACGGGCTTGGTGGGCGCGTTCGCGATTTCAGTCGATGGTTGCAGTGTTTCCAGATTAGCCAATGTACCCTTCAATTCGAGATTTCAGTGTCTTTGCCTGCTGTTCATCGGGACAGATAATAAGGATAGTGTCATCCCCCGCAATGGTGCCAACGACCTCCGGCCAGTCTTCGTAATCGATTCCGGCAGCCACCGGCTGGGCGCTTCCTGTGGTCGTAACCAGGACCAGAAGATTGGCCGCTGGACGCACTTCAAGTCCAAAGCTGTGAAGGACTTCGCGAATCCCCGGCAGAGCATCTTCGTCGTCATCGTCACCGCCAGGCAGGGAATAGCCGGCTGGCCCTTTGGAAAGCCGCAACTCGTGGATGTCCCGCGACAGCGTCGCCTGGGTGACATGAAAACCTCGTTCGGCGAGCTTTTTCTGCAACGCGTCCTGACTGGCAACGGACGTGTTTACCAGAAGCTCTCGAATTACGGTATGACGCTGTTGTTTCATGCGGGTGTTTTCCCTGTTAAATGCCTGCAATGTTTCGTGAGGTCAAGAGATAGCGGGAAGTTCACGCCTATGCATAAATATACATGATCATGTATATTTATGCATAGCGCGCTTGTTTAGACGCATTAGCGTGCCCCAAACGGAAGGTATCTCTGGAGACACTTGAGTGTCGCTGGACGTATAGTGAAGCATGGAACAGTTTTTTACAAATGGGTTAAACCCCGCTGCCCTGACCTCTGCCACCACCCTGCCTACTCAGCGCCTGTCGAATGTTCCGGCCTCCCTGATTGACGAGAAATTTGACCATGATTCGTGTGGCGTCGGCTTTGTAGCGGCTGTCAATTCAGTGCCTTCCCATAAAATTTTAGAGCAGGCCTTGACTGCTCTTGGCCGCCTGGCGCACCGTGGCGCCACTGCGGCGGATGGAAAGAGCAGCGATGGCGTGGGTGTGTTGACCGCCGTTCCGCGAGCTCTTTTGCTGCGTGCCACGAATATCGAGCTTGATGACAAGCAATTGCTCGGTGTGGGGATGCTGCTGCTGCCCCTGGAGGAGACGCGCGCGGAGGCTTTGCTGGAGCGGTGTCTGCTCTCTCACGATTTTAAGGTGCTTTGTTGGCGTGACGTTCCGATCTGTACGGAGTGGCTGGGTGAAGAGGCTCTGAGTACGATGCCGAAGATCCGGCAGGTACTGGTAGTGGATTCAGACAATGCCGAGCCGGGAACGATGGAGCGCAGGCTCTATCTGGCACGGAAGCAGTTTGAACGGTCGCATGAGCGTGGGGATGTGACCGGGTATATCTGTTCGCTGTCGTCGCAAACGATTACCTATAAAGCGATGGTTGCCGGAAGTTTTCTGGCGCAGTTCTTCCCCGATCTGTCATCGGAAGAGTTCGTTACGCCGTTCGCGGTCTTTCATCAGCGGTATGCCACCAACACGCTGCCTACATGGCACCGTGCGCAGCCAGGCCGCAAGCTGGGACACAATGGCGAGATCAATACGATCTGGGGCAATCGCGCCCGGATGACGGCACGCGATTCCACGCTTCCCGTCGAGTGCAAGCCTGTGCTGACCGAGGGTGGCACCGATTCGACAAGTCTCGATGAGGCGATTGAACTGCTTTCGCAGAATGGAAGGACTTTGGCCGAGGCGGTCCGCATGCTGCTGCCGCCTGCGTCCGAGGGGCATCAGACCTCCTCGTTCCTGCGTTACCACATCGATTGCGCCGAGCCATGGGATGGCCCGGCTGCCTTGGCATTCAGCGACGGCAAAGTTGTTGGCGCTGCTCTCGACCGCAATGGTCTTCGTCCCTGCCGCTTTGCAGTGACCAAGGATGGTTTAGTGGTTGCCGGCTCGGAGATTGGGCTGGTCGATCTCGATCCGGAAGAGGTCGTGCATAGCGGGCGTCTTGGGCCGGGTGAGATGTTCCTGGTCGATCTCGAAAAGCACGAGATTTATGAGAATGAGGCGCTGCTGCAGTTGTTCGACGAGGGGGCCACTTACGCAAAGCTGGTGGAAGATACTCCTCTCGATACAGTGCCGTTCGAGCCTATTGACGCGGCTACGCTTGCGGCCACGCATCGCGGGTTTGGCTATACGCGTGAAGATGTGAAGATGATTCTTCAGCCGATGGCGACTGAGGGTAAGGACCCAGTCTGGTCGATGGGTGACGACACTCCGCTGGCCTTCCTCGCGCGGTCGCCGAGACCGATTTATGCCTATTTCCGGCAGCGTTTCGCGCAGGTGACAAATCCTGCCATCGATCCTCTGCGTGAGGCGTGCGTGGTTTCGCTGCATACGCGGCTTGGCCCATGGGCCCATCTGCTGGATAAGAATTCGCCGTTGCCTGGGCTTTCGCTGTCTTCGCCGTTCATCTCGCTGGGACAGGTTCAGGCTCTGCGGAGCCGCCAATATCCTCATGCGGCGGAGTTGAATTTTGCGGAGTTGCAGTGCGTCTTTAAACCCGAGAACACGCTGCTTCAGGGACTCGATGACATTTGCATGCAGGCGATACAACTGGTGCGGAACGGCGCGCGCATTCTGATGCTCTCGGATCGCTCGGCGAGTCCGGAACGGCTTCCAATTCCGATGGCCATGGCGACCGGTGCAGTTCACCAGGCGCTGGTTGCGGCGGGGCTGCGTACCCTTGCGGGAATAGCGGTCGAGGCGGGTGATTGCCGCGATATTCACCATGCCGCCGTGCTGATTGGCTATGGCGCGGGTGTTGTATGTCCGTGGCTGGCTTTGGAGACGGCTTTGAGTGTGGCTCCTGCCGGTACGGACGCTGAAGTCTACGAGCGCAAGATGCTGAAGGCGCTGGATGCCGGTCTGGCGAAGGTGATGTCCAAGATGGGCATCTCCGTCGTGCACAGCTATCGTGGTGGACATCTGTTCGATATTCTCGGCCTGCATTCGAGCGTGGTGGACCGTTGCTTCGTCGATACGCCTGCGCCTCTTTCGGGCGTTGGATTTGCCGAGGTGGAGCGTCAGCTTCGGCAGACCTGGCAGGTGGGTGAGGGAAGCGTAGCTGCCGCGGCAGACCTGCCCGACTATGGTTGGGTACGATTCCGCAAGGCGAATGTCTCTGAGCCCCATGCCTGGCAGCCGCCCAATGTAAAAGCACTGCAGTCGGTCGTCGGTACGGCGCGTAATGTTCCGCAGCCTACTGATCCGGCGAGCGCCTTTGCCATCTTTACGCATGATGTTCTCGAACACGATCCGGCTGTACTGCGCGACCTGTTGAAGATTCGCTCGGCTGGGCAGGCACTGGCCGTGAGTGAAGTCGAAGCGGCGTCGAGTCTGGCCAAGCGGTTTATCTCGAGCGCCATGTCGCTGGGCTCGTTGAGCCCGGAGGCCCATCAGACGATTACGGCCGGGATGAACATGTTTGGCGGACGCTCGAATACGGGCGAGGGCGGCGAAGACCGTGCTGTTTACAAACTCAACTCTGTTGATGGAGGAAGGATTCATCAGGATGAAGAGTTGATCATGCGCGCACGCTCTGGCGGCGGTACGGCCGTGGCTGAGCCAGTCGTTGAAGCTCCTGCTGTGCATACTTCGTTGAACAACAAGATCAAGCAGATTGCCTCGGGGCGCTTTGGCGTGACTGCTGAGTATCTGGCCCATGCGGAAGAGATTGAGATCAAAGTGGCCCAGGGTGCGAAGCCCGGTGAAGGCGGTCAGCTGCCCGGTCACAAGGTGAGCGGAATGATTGCCAGGCTGCGTCATGCTCAGCCGGGCGTCCCGCTGATCTCGCCGCCGCCGCATCATGATATCTACTCGATCGAGGATCTTGCGCAGCTTATCTATGATCTGAAGCGCGTGAATCCGAAGGCTGCGGTCGGTGTGAAGCTGGTCTCAGGCTGCGGTGTCGGTACGGTTGCGGCGGGCGTTGCCAAGGCCTATGCGGACTTTATCGTGATCGCCGGCAATGTGGGCGGAACGGGAGCAGCGGCTTTGTCGAGCATCAAGTATGCCGGCAATCCGTGGGAGCTTGGTTTGGCCGAGGCGCAGCAGGTGCTGATGCAGAACGGAATGCGCGGACGCGTTCGGCTGCGTACCGACGGCGGCCTGGCGACGGCGCATGACATTCTCATCGCGGCTTTGCTTGGCGCGGACGAGTATGCGTTTGGAACGGCGGTGCTGGTGGTGCTGGGTTGCGATATGGCCCGGCAGTGCCATCTGAATACCTGTCCTACGGGCATTGCGACGCAGAAGCCGGAGTTGCGGGCGAAGTTCCGCGGCAAGCCGGAGCATGTGGTCCGATTCTTCGAGGAGCTTTCGGCTGACTTGCAGCAGTTGCTGGCGAAGTATGGATTTGCTTCGCTGGACGAAGCCATTGGACGCACGGACCTGCTTGAGCAGGTTCGGTTCGACGGAAATCTCGACCTTCAGCCGATGCTGGCGAAGGTGTCCGAAGGTGCGAGCCGGTGGATGGGAATTCGCAACGACCAGCCTATGGTCAGCGCGCCCCTCGATGAGGCGTGGGTTGAACCTGCGCTCGAGGCGGCTGAGCAGGGCGTTCCTTATGTTGTGGATTCCAAGATTGCTAACTGCGACCGGGCTATCGGCTCGCGCCTTGCCGGAGAGCTGGTTCTGCGGCGTGCGCAGGCTGATTTCCCGTCGGATGTGACCTTCAATCTGAATGGAACGGCCGGACAATCGTTTGGCGCTTTTACGGTCGATGGCATGAAGTTGGTGCTGGATGGACAGGCTAATGACTTCGTCGGCAAGGGTCTGTCTGGTGGCGAGATCGTCATCCGTGCCTGCGGTCTGGCGGCGAAAGACAGTGGGCAGCATGTCATTCTGGGCAATGTGGCGTTGTATGGTGCCACGTCCGGAAAACTGTTTGCGGCTGGTCGCGCTGGAGAGCGGTTTGCGGTTCGTAACTCCGGTGCCACTGCTGTTGTAGAAGGAGTTGGAGATCACGGTTGCGAATACATGACTGGCGGTGTTGTGGCTGTTCTAGGCCGGGTTGGAATGAATTTTGGCGCGGGCATGACGGGCGGCTTGGCGTGGGTTTATGACGCGGATGGGTCGTTCGTAAGCGGCAAGCGATATCACCCGGAGTTCATCGCTGCGGAAGAGTTCAACGCGGTCGATGTCGAATCGCAGGAAGCTTTGAAGTCGATGATTGTGGCCCATGCGGAGGAGTCTGCCAGCGGATTGGCAAAGGCGATGCTGGCGGATTGGTCGAAGCATGCGGCGGCGTTTGTCCGGTTGACTCCGGTGCCCCAGGCTTGAAGTCGGAGTTTCGAATGGGATGATCGATCATAGTCCCGCACGACCATGGTCATAATGTTGTTTTCGTGAATATTGGGCCAGTTCTCTCCGGGGGACTGGCTTTCATTTTTGAGATGGAACTGTGGAAAACAGATAAATGCATAAAAATGCATCTGAATTTTGAAAAAGCATTGTTGCCATGCCTGACAGGAAGTGCGGATTAAAGTAGGAGACGCCTTGAAGAAGACTGAAGAAGAGTTGGCAACATGCGAGAAGTATCAGCGCATTCTCGATGCGGCGGTGGAGGTGATCGCCGAGCGGGGATACTTCAAGTCGCCGGTGAGCGAGATCGCGAAGCGGGCCGGGGTGGCCGATGGGACCGTCTATCTCTACTTCAAGAGCAAGGACGATGTTCTGCGGACGGCGATCGACAGGACGTTCGAGAAGTTCTACAAGCAGATTGCGGATGCGTTTGTGACGCTGGCGGGGCCGCGAGAGCAGCTTGAGTATATTGCGCTGGTGCATCTGGAGAGTTGTACGGTGAACCGCAGCATGGCTGTGTTGATGCAGACGGAGATGCGGCAGAGCGCGAAGTTCATTGCGGAGTTCTCGCACCATCATCTGGTGAAGTACATTCAGATGGTCCGCGAGGTGGTTCGGCGGGGGCAGGATGAGGGGATCTTTCGGCGGGATGTCTCCGATGGCGTAGTGGCGCACTGCATGTTCGGGGCGATCGATGAACTGCTGAGCTCCGCTGTGTTTACGGGGCGCGTTTACGATGCGAAGTCGACGGCGGCGCAGGTGATGGATGTGCTGCTGAATGGGATTACTGCGGGGGCTTAAACTGCTTCCTGATGACGCAAAATCGGCGAGCAGCGGTCAGGCGCGAAGTGCCTGATCCACGCTATCTAACTCCTTCATCGCATCATTAAACGTATTCATTAGATCCTGAAGGATCGTCGATTCACGGCGCAACTGGCTGAGCAGCTCATTCATCAGTTCGGTTCCTCCCCCACTTGTATCCGGGGCTTTCCCTTTGATAGCTTTTCCAATTTTTTTGGCCAGATTCCATAGCTCAACCATGGGGTTCTTTTCCGCCACATATAGTGCGAGTTCTTTCATCACGTCTAGTATTCGGTCAAAAGCAGCGTCAAAAAGAACGATACCGGTCCGGGCATATTGCTTATCACGGATCTGCTCAATCAGGTCTTTGAATGAGGTGCCGACGTTCTCGTCCTTGAATCCACGTAGCGTTAACGTGCGAAGGCGGATGATGTCTGCGGCCATCAATTGAACTCTCTCGGCGTGCACGCCTATCAGGTATGCCTTCTTCTTCGCCCACTCACCGGATTCCACAAAGGCTTTTTGCGCTTCTTTGAATCCTGCCATCTGGGCGACAACCAGATCCAAAGCAGACGTACCTGGCGGAACCTCAACCGCCTCGCCCATTTTTTCGATTCCTCCCCTCATGACGTAGACGGTAAGTCCGAGCGCGGTATTCTGCATCCTCATAAGCAGGATGTCGATGTCCATCGCGAGGGATGCGCTTGTCGAGTTGAAGCCGCTGATGAGCTGTTCAGTCTCGCGCTCTATAGCTTCGGTCGCTTCGGATCGATGCTTAAATTTCGCTAAGAACCTATCAATGATTTGTCGACCGTCATAAGACCGGTAACTCTCGAGAGCGCCTATGAAATTATCCCTGGCGGCGTTCACGCGCTCCTGAATCTCGCTTAGATTGTATTCATCCATCACAGTTGTCCTTAGGGGAGCAAATTTAGCGGCAACATCCTGGGAACCGTGAATGAGTAACTCTGGAGCATACCAAAAAATCTATTTCCTGGATGATGGCAAACCGGAAGCAATTGAACTCATGCCAACAGCCTGGTCACTTTGTACGGCAGCAGCATCCATGCGGCCCTATGCCATTTGAGGCTTGCGTAGGTTATCGTGGGGAGTGACTTTTAGCGGCCGAGGTGGACGGTTTATGTTTGATCTGACGACTCTGAATGATGTTTTGGCGCGGGTTACAGGGCGGGGCGAAGGCGCGGTGATGAGGTGGCAGGATGCCGCGGGGGAGTGGAAACCGATCTCCTCAGTTGAGCTTTATGGGCGGGTGCGGGCCTTGGCGGATGTGCTTCGTGGATGGGGATTGGGTAAGGGTGACCGCGTAGTGATTCTGTCGGAGAACCGCTGGGAGTGGGCGGTGACGGACTTTGCCGCGCTGGCGATTGGCGGGGTGGACGTGCCGCTTTATCCGACGCTGACTGCAGAGCAGATTGGGTACATGCTGCGGGATTCAGGGGCAAAGGTGGCGGTGGTGTCGTCGAAGGAGCAGTATGAGAAATTGGCGGCGGCGGGAGATCTGCCTGATCTGCAGCACGTGGTCGTGATGGATAAGGGCGACTTCGGTAATGCGGAGAGCTTTGCTGCGTTGATGAAAGGCGCGGAGGGGAAGCAGCAGCGCGATGTCGAGTTCGATGCGATGGTGAAGGGAGCACGGGCAGACGACGTGGCGACGATCATCTATACCTCGGGAACGACGGGCGAGCCGAAGGGGGCGATGTTGACCCATGGGAACCTTGCCAGCAATTTGAATCTGTCGACCGATCCTTTTGGATTCACGGAGAAGGACAGCTGTATCTCGTTTTTGCCGCTGTCTCATGTGACCGCCAGGCACCTGGACTACGCGATGATGTGCAATGGGGCAACGGTGGCCTATTGTCCGAAGTTCGATCTGTTGCCAGCAGCGATGAAGGCTTTGAAGCCGACGATCTTTGTGGCGGTGCCGCGTGTTTACGAAAAGATTCGTCAGGCGGTGGAAGGGAAGTCGGCTGCATCGCCGGTGAAGTCGAAGATTTTGAGTTGGGCGCTGGCGACAGGCAAGGGGCATCGACAGGAGACGCTGGAGGGGAAGACCCCGGCAGGGATGGGATGGAAGCTGGCGAACAAGTTGGTATTTGGCAAGATTCGTGAGGCGTTTGGCGGGGAGGTGAACGTGTTTATTTCGGGCGGCGCTCCGCTGGGAATGGATACGGCTGGGTGGTTTGCGGATGCGGGAATTGTGATATTCGAGGGGTATGGGTTGACGGAGACGTCGCCGGTGATCGCGCTGAATTATCCGAACGCGCACAGGATTGGGACGGTGGGAAAGGCGCTGTCGAATGTGCAGTGCCGGTTTGCCGCCGATGGCGAGCTGGAGGTGAAGGGGCCTTCGATATTTCCTGGATATTGGAAGAAAGAGAAGGAGACAGCGGAGTCATTTACGCCGGATGGGTGGTTTAAGACGGGTGATATCGGGAAGCTGGATGAGCAAGGGTTTCTGTCGATCACGGACAGGAAGAAGGAGTTGCTGAAGACCAGCGGAGGAAAGCTGATTGCACCGCAGCCGATTGAGAATAAATTGAAGGCGAATACGCTGGTGGCCCAGGCAGCGATGGTGGGTGACAGACATAAGTTTGCCTGCGTCTTGATTTCGCCTAATTTTGCTGCGCTGGAAGGGTGGGCGAAGGGACAGGGTGTTACGGCTGGAGATCATGCTGCCCTGGTGAAAGATCCTAAGGTAGTGAAGGCCTATCAAGAGATTGTGGACAAGGTAAATGCCGGACTGTCGAGCTATGAAAGCATGAAACGGATGTTTGTGGTGCCGGATGAGTGGTCCGTGGAGGAGGGTGAGTTGACTCCGAGTATGAAGCTGAAGCGGCGCGTGGTGGAGAAGAAGTATGAGAAAGAGATCGGCGCGTTCTATGCCGATGAGGCGACCTCGAAGGTAAAGTAGGCATGCCTGCGGGTGGGGTAGGCTTGAAGGATGGCAGATTCAGTGAAGAAGCGGATTGGGGTGCATGTAGGGACGTCTGGCGGGTGTTGGACGGCGGTGGAACGAGCGGCGGCGGCGGGAGCGAATACGTTCCAGATGTTTTCCGCCAGTCCCCGGATGTGGAAGGCTTCTCCGGTGAAGCCGGAGGATGCAGCGAAGATGCTGGCGCTACGCGCGGCGCATGATGTGGGGCCGGTGTCGATCCATGCAAGCTATTTAATTAATCTGTGCAGCCAGACGGAGAGTGTGCGGCAGAACTCTACGGCGGCATTTCGCGGAGAGGTGGAGCGCGCGCTGGCGCTGGGGGCGGAGTATCTCGTACTGCATCCGGGAAGCTGGAAGGGGCTGACGCGAGAGGAAGGATTGCGTCTGGCGGCGCAGTCGATTGAGCGATCGATCGATGGCATCGACTTCACCGGGAAAAACTTCCGGATTCTGATCGAAAATACGGCCGGCGCGGAGTTTTCGCTGGGTGGGAAACTGGAGCAGGTGGCGGAGTTGGTGGAGTGCCTGAAGGCGTGTGCTCCGGTGGCGGTGTGTCTGGATACCTGCCATGTGCATGTGGCGGGATACGACATCGTTTCCACGGATGGATATATCGAGACGATGAAGCTGGTGGAGTCGACGGTGGGGTTCGATGCGGTGAAGGTGTGGCATTGCAACGATGCCAAGGCGGCGATGGGGTCGAAGCTGGACCGGCATGAGCATATTGGCGAGGGGACGATTGGAGCGGAGGCCTTTCGGCGGCTGCTGCACGATGCGCGGTTTTCCCATGCGGCGTTTATCGCGGAGACGCCGGTGGATAATCCGGGGGATGAAGCGAGAAATGTGGGAGTGCTGCGGACGCTGGCGGCCGGGTGACGGTGATTGATTTGCAGACTTCGCGATTATTGTGAGGGACCCGTGATCGTTGCGGTCGTAGAGGCCACTTCTGGCGGGAGTTTTGCGCTGATGAGGGCTTCCACCTGGTTCCAGACGCGCGGATCGTTTTCTATCTCGATGTGCGGTCCCATGAACAGGCGGGCGTACCAGGGATATTTGTCGCAGGAGACGTGGGTGTCCTTGTAGTTGAGCTGATAGTTGCCGATGATCTGCGTTTTCGTCGGATCGACGGCGCGGATGATAGGACGTCCATGGAGAAGACCATCAAGTTGGTAGAAGTTGACGGCCTGGGCTACGTTCGCCGGGATGCGCGGGTCTCCCTCTCCGATCTTCGATACGCGGTCTACAAGAATGGCTAGCAGTACGGGAATTTTATCGTCCTGAAGCTGCCGGGCCATGGTGACCGCCTCTGAAGCGCCCCAACTGTGGCCGTAGATGATGATGCGGGCATGTTGCTTTTCGGCGAGGGTTAGGATTCCGTCGTGGTTTACGTCGAGCAGGTGCAGAATTCGCTGGAATGCCCTTTGGCCGTGTGAGTTTTGAAATATCTCCGCATCGACTCCAACCGGGTGGTTCTGGCGTAGATGCATCGCGAGCTGAACCTCGCGGTGGATGAGGTTGTTTTTCTTGACGCGGCCTCCAAGGAATCCAATCACGATGACGGGGGAGGCTGTAGCGGCTTCTTTTGCGAGAGACTTGAGGGCGGGATGCGTCGCTATGGGGGCTTCTGGTGCTGGTTTAAGTATTGGCGCCGCGAGCAAAGATGAGGCTAAGAGGATGATGAGAGAGGCGGCAAGGGTTGAGAGTCGAAGCACTTTGGATGCTCCAGAGGGTGGCTTGCGATGGGAGCCTGCTGGATCGGATTTGAAGGGGGTCAGATACACGGTCGTTCTCTGGTGCGTGATGCGCGCCGATGTTGGCTAGAAGTGTAGTCCTTTTTGCAAAGACTGATTGATATTCGGATAAATCGCTGGGTTGGCGCTTCGGTGAGCAGCGGTGGCGCGGTTTCTTTACAATCAGATTCATATGCCAGAGATTCAAACGAACGAGATCGAGAAGCAAGGGCGGTATAACCCGGCGGAGATTGAACCGAAATGGCAGCAGCGATGGGACGCCGATCTGGCGTTGTATGCCGCCGAAGGGCACGACTCCGGTAAGCCGAAGTATTACTGCATCGAGATGCTGCCCTATCCGAGTGGGCAGTTGCACATGGGGCATGTGCGGAACTATGCGATTGGCGACGCGCTGGCCCGGCACATGTGGATGCGCGGGTATAACGTTCTGCATCCGATGGGGTGGGACGCGTTTGGTCTGCCGGCGGAGAATGCCGCGCTGAAGAACAACACTCCGCCGCGGGAGTGGACGTTGGCGAACATTGCCGCGATGCGGAAGCAGATGCAGCGGCTGGGACTGAGCTATGACTGGGCAACGGAAGTAACGACCTGTCTGCCGGAGTATTACCGGTGGAACCAGTGGTTCTTTCTGAAGATGTTCGAGGCCGGGCTGGCTTACCGGAAGAAGAGCAAGGTGAACTGGTGTCCCGATTGCCAGACCGTGCTGGCCAACGAGCAGGTGGTCGACGGCCGCTGCTGGCGGCATGAAGACACGATCGTCGAACAGCGGGATTTGACGCAGTGGTTCTTGCGGATCACGAAGTATTCAGATGAGTTGCTGGATGGGTTAGACAAGCTGGAGGGCTGGCCGGAGAAGGTCAGAACCATGCAGCGGAACTGGATCGGACGCAGCGAAGGAACGCTGGTCGACTTCGCCGTGGACGGCGAGGTAAAGGCCGCGGATTGCGCGAAGATCACGGTGTTTACGACGCGGGTGGATACGATCTTTGGAGCGACCTCGGTGCAGCTTGCTCCGGAACATGTGGTGGCGAAGGCGTTTGCCGCAGAGGATGCTGCGCTTGCTGGAAAGATCGAGGAGTTACTGGCGCAACAGACGCTGGCGCGTGAGGCCGGGGATGTTGGCGGGATCGAGAAGCATGGGGTGGATACGGGCCGGTTCGCGATAAATCCGTTCAACGGCGAGCGAGTGCCCATCTGGGTGGCGAACTATATTCTGGCGGACTATGGGACAGGCGCGATCATGAGCGTTCCCGCGCATGACGAGCGGGACTTCGAGTTTGCCCGGAAGTATGGCCTGTCCATCAAGCAGGTGATTGTTCCGAAGGCTGAGGCTGGCGATTCGGAGCTGCCTTATACGGCGGAAGACGATGCCGTGCTCGTTGATTCGGGTGAGTGGACTGGCGAGGGTTGCGTGGAAGCGCAGCAGAAGATGGCTGCGTTTGCGAAGGAGAATGGATTTGGTACGGCTACGGTTACATATCGGCTGAAGGACTGGGGCGTGAGCCGTCAGCGATATTGGGGTACGCCGATCCCGATGGTTTATTGCGTGAACGGACACGAGGGCGTTGAACCCGGCGGTGTGGTTCCGCTGCCAGAGAGCGCGCTGCCTGTAGTGCTGCCGCCTCAGGTGGATATTACGCAGCAGGGTGGCTCTCCGCTGGGGCGGGTACCAGAGTTTGTGAATACGACTTGCCCTGTATGCGGCGGCGCGGCGCGGCGCGAGACGGACACGATGGACACGTTCGTCGATTCGAGCTGGTACTTCTATCGCTATACGGATGCGAAAAATTCCAATGCTCCATTTGCGAGTGAGAAGGCGAACTACTGGTTCCCGATTGACCAGTACATCGGTGGCGTGGAACATGCGATTCTGCACCTCATCTATTCACGGTTCTGGACGAAGGTGATGCGCGACCTTGGATTGATCAAGAACGATGAGCCTGCGGCGCGACTGTTTACGCAGGGAATGGTCATCAAGGACGGCGCGAAGATGTCGAAGTCGAAAGGCAATGTAGTTTCGCCTGACGACATGATCGCGCGGTACGGAGCAGATGCTACGCGCATGTATGCGCTATTCGCGGTACCGCCGGACAAGGACCTGGAGTGGCAGGAGGATGGGGTTGCGGGAATCAGCCGGTTTTTGAGCAGGGTGTACCGGTTGACTACGAAGTACAGTGCCGTCGCCTCAGTGGGAGGCGCTTCGCGTGGAGGGACTGCTGTGGAGCAGAAGCTGCTGCGCAAGCTGCACCAGACGATTGCGAAGATCACGCTGGATTTCAGCGGACGCTGGCATTTCAATACCTCCATCGCAGCCACGATGGAGCTGGTCAATGAGATCGTGGCCTCAGAGGCGGCGATCGATGATGGCGATGTTTCGCCGGCAGTCGTCGCGGAGATTTTTCGTAATCTTGTATTGCTGCTGGCTCCGTTCGCTCCATTTTTTGCAGCAGAGTTGTGGGAGCAAATTGGCGGCGAGGGAGTCATATTCCGCGTGCCGTGGCCGATGGCGGATGCTGACCTTCTGCGGGAAGATGAGTTAGAGATTCCTGTGCAGATGAATGGCAAGCTGCTCAATGTTGTAAAAGTTCCGGTAGGCAGCACTGAAGATGTGGTGAAGGCAGCGGCGTTGGTTGATGCGAAGGTTGTCGCCAGGATAGTAGGAAAGACTGTGGTGAAGGTGATTGTGGTGCCGGGCAAGCTGGTCAATCTGGTGGTGAAGTAGTGCCGACTTCGCCGCCTCAGGACGGCGTGGTCATTGCCGCGGGGACGGTGCGCGGAACGCAGTCGTTTGTGCATGTGCTCTCGCAGGGCTGGAAGCATCCGTCGTGGACGGCTCTCGAGGTGCTGTGGCGCTGGGTGTACGGCATTCCGGCGCTGCTGGTGTTGTGGTACGAGGCGACACGGATTCTGAAGACTGTCCCGTTGGACGTGACGGCGCTGAAGCAGATGTCGATACTTGACGCGATGGGGTCGGCAAAGACGCTGACAGATGCAATTGTGTTGCTGCTGCCTCCGGTAATGCAGGTGCTGGCGTGGCTGGGGCCAGTGATGGTGCTGGTGTGGGTTCTGGTATCAGCGGTGGGCCGGACGGTCGTTTTGCGGCGTGTCGATAGCAGGCTCCATGCGCGAATTGGAACGCTAATTGTGTTGCAGGCGGTGCGGGTAGTGGCGCTGCTGGCTAGTTTTGCCGTGTGGTTTGCGTGTATGCAATGGGCGGCGAGGGTGAATATTGCCGGACCGATTGCCGTAGGCAATGAGCCGAATCTGGTGGGCTATTTTGCGATGGTGATCGTAGGGACACTGGGGTTGTTTTCGCTTTGGGCAATCGCAAGCTGGGGGCTGAGCGTGGCTCCGCTGCTGGCCATGCTGCGGAATGCGGGAGTCGGCAAAAGTTTTGCGGCGGCCTTCCGATTAGGGCCACTGAAGTCGAAGCTGATGGAGATCAACCTGGTGATGGGGATTGTGAAGATTGCGCTGATCGTGCTGGCTATGGTGCTATCGGCTTGTCCATTGCCGTTCGAGGCTGTGGCGACGCCGGAGTTTATGTTCTGGTGGTGGGTCGGCGTGTCAGTGATTTATTGTGTTGCATCGGATTTTTTCCATGTGGCGCGGCTCGTGGCTTATCTGGAGCTTTGGCGAGCATACGAAAGTCACCAAGGTTCTTCTCTGAGGTGAACGAATTGTGCATCTCACGTTGACAGAGTTCTGTACGTTTTGGGCGGAGGCGCTTTTTATGTCGTTTGGCATTTACGCAATTGGTTATCTCATTTTGATTGTGGGTGTGGCCTATCTGGCGCATCTGATGCATATTCCGCAGGCTTACATTGTGGCCGGCGCAATTATTCTGGTGGGAATTGGCATCGTCACTGGGGTGCAGAGTACACGACACAAAGATCCGAGCTAAAGGGAGCAAGGTATTTACGTGCTCGGATTTACACTGGATACGTGGATACTTCAACGATAGTCATTCTGGATTTTGGGTCGCAATATACGCAGTTGATTGCACGGCGTATTCGGGAATTCAACGTTTTTTCCGTAGTGCTGCCTTGCACTACTTCGCTTGAAAAAGTGCGTGAGCTGAAGCCGAAGGGCGTGATCCTTTCCGGTGGGCCTTGCTCGGTCTACGACGCGGACGCCCCGGCGGCGGACCCGGCGGTACTGGCGATGGGCGTGCCGGTGCTGGGTATTTGCTATGGGTTGCAGTTCATCGTGCATCATCTGGGAGGCAAGGTGCAGGCGGCTTCGGCGCGCGAGTACGGCCACGCCGAGGTGACGCTGGTGGCGGAGACTCCGCTGTTTCGCGGGCTGCCGCAGGCGCTCGATGTGTGGATGTCGCATGGAGATGAGGCGCTGGAGCTGCCGCAGGGTTTTGCGCTGACGGCGAAGACGGCGAATGCCGTGGCCGGAATTGCCGATGAGGCGCGGCGCATCTGGGCAGTGCAGTTTCATCCCGAGGTCGCGCATACGCGGCAGGGAATGGAGCTGTTGAAGAACTTTTGCCTCGATATCTGCGGGGCCAAGCAGGATTGGACGCCGGAGCACTTTATCCAGGCGACCGTTGCTCGTGTGAAGGCGCAGGTTGGCGATGGCCATGCCATCTGTGGCTTGAGCGGAGGCGTGGACTCGTCCGTTGCCGCGGTGTTGGTGGCGAAGGCGATTGGGGATCGTCTGACCTGCATCTTCGTGAACAACGGTGTGCTGCGCAAGGATGAGTTCCCCAAGGTGCAGAAGACCATGCGGGAACAGCTTGGGCTGAATGTTGTGGCCGTGGATGCTGGCGAGAGATTCCTGGCGAAACTGGCTGGCGTGACCGATCCAGAGAAGAAGCGGAAGGTAATTGGCAACGAGTTCATTGCCGTCTTCGACGACGAGGCAAAGAAGATTTTCGAAGCCGAAAAGCATGTCGGCGAGGAAGTTGCGTGGTTGGTGCAGGGGACGCTTTATCCTGACGTGATCGAGTCGTCGAGTGTGCATGGGCCGTCGCATACGATCAAAAGTCATCACAACGTCGGCGGTTTGCCTGCGGATATGAAGCTCAAATTGATTGAGCCGCTGCGGGACTTGTTCAAGGATGAAGTTCGGCGGATTGGCCGGGATCTGGGGATGCCCGAGGAGATTCTGGAGCGGCAGCCGTTCCCTGGGCCGGGGCTTGCAGTGAGGATTCTGGGCGAGGTGACTGCGGATCGCGTGGCCTTGCTGCAGGAGGCAGATGAGATTGTCGTCGCCGAGATCAAAGCGGCGGGGCTTTATCGCAAGGTTTGGCAGTCGTTCGCGGTGTTACTGCCGGTAAAGAGTGTCGGCGTGATGGGCGATCAGAGGACCTATGCCTACACTTGCGCCGTGCGAGCGGTCGAGTCGGAGGATGGGATGACCGCGGACTGGGCGCCTTTGCCTTACGAGGTGCTGAGGACGATTTCAAGCCGCATTGTGAGCGAGGTCCGCGGAATCAACCGTGTGGTGTATGACATTACCTCGAAGCCACCGGGGACGATTGAGTGGGAGTAGTGCTCTATTGATCTCGCTTCCGTTATCGATGGATGGCGCGTGATGGATCGGCGTGCATGACCTCAGAATGGCGAGCTACCGTCTGCACGACAATTCGGGTATCGCGGGGGAAGGTAATTTTCTTTCCGCGCGCGATCCATCTGTAGTAAACGGCTAGCGCGGCTCCATAGTAGCCGATGCCCGCCACGACGTTCGGCGATACGCCGGAGAGGCCGATGATAGATCCAACGAAACCCAGACCGGCAGCGCCGCCAGCGGCATTTTTTCCAAGCCCGTTGTCGCCGCCGCCGTCATGGTGATCTCGATCCAGTGGGCGGCTGGCGAGAAGGGCGAGAAAGATGGGCACACTGAGCTTGTCTTGTGGCTTTGACTTCACCTGGCCCTCGGAGTTGAGTGCAAGCGCCTGATCGGAGTCCGCGCCGGTGAGGGTGGTTTCAACATTCTGGGGCTCGCCTCCGGGAAGCGTCAGTTGGCGGAAGCTGAAGTTCAGAGTCCCGGTACGACCGAAGCGCCGCGCCGGCTTTGCTCTGGTCACGGCGCCCACGAGAGTTGCGCCCTGGGGAATTGCGATGGTGTGGTCCGGATTATAGATGGGTTGGGCGACGGTGGCCTTGATGACCTGTCCGGCGGTCGAAGTCTCGGAGCTAAGGGGATTAGCGAGATAAGCCTGGATGGTCCACATGCCGGGACCATTGTCGGGCGGGGCCTCTGCTGCGGGGATCGGCTTCTGCCAGAAATGATGCTTTGGCGCAGGGGCAATTGCGACTACAGGAGGAGCTGGCTGGGCTGGAATGTCTAGGGGAGCGCCCGTCTCTATAGTCCACGCTGTGCCCTTTTCGATGCGTTCGGGATGATAGGGCAGCCGATTGTAGACAAACTGTTTCAATCGGTCGCCTCTGCCGGGAGCAATAAAGATGGCGATATCGTCGCGAGCGATAGAGAGACCATTGTCGAACTGCTGGCGGAAGAATCCGCCTTTGGTCGGTGGCGGGGCGACGGCGCGGTAGATGGGAGAGCCGTCGGTGGCGGGGCCTGAAGAGAAGGGAAGAGTGGAACCATCGGAAAGGATGATCTGGGTGAAGCTGACCACGGGGATGTGGAAGGGGGTCAGGTCGCCACCGAGCCGTGCGCGAATACGGCGAGAGCGGTCGGAGCGGAGCTTGATGACCGTACCGGAGAGAATAGTGTGCTTGGGGAGGACAAGTTGATTGTCGACATAGACCGGGTAGATGAGTTCGGCGCGGACAGGCTGGCCGACGCGCATGGGTAGATGATCGTCCGTCTGGACAGGAAACGGAGTTCCGGCGGGGAGCGTGACGGAAGGTGTCTGACACAGCGCTGCGCACGATGTCAGCAGGAACGGCAGGAGCAGGGAGCGTCGGAACGTCATCTGGGTTGATGGTAACGCAGATGGATTAAGGAACGCTGAAGGGGGTTCGATGTCCGGCGTGCGACAGCAAACCTGCAAGAGCCGATTTGAACGGGGTATGCTGGTTTGCGTGTTGCTGCTGGCTATGAAAGGGACTTTGAATGAGGTTTTTGGCGGGATTGCTGGTGCTGGGATGTTTGGGTGCGCAGGGGATGGTGGCGCAGGAATCGCCTTCGCAAAAGATGGCGGCTACGGTGATCGCGGAGTGGCCCGCGGGAGTCATTACGACGACGGGACATCCGGCAACCTGGGGATATGAAGAGGGCGTGCTGCTGGATGGAATGGCAGCGGAGTGGCATACGACGGCGGACGGGCAGGACTTCCACTACATCAAGGCTGCGGTCGATAAGTATGTGACGGCAGATGGAACGATCACGGGATACAAGCCCGAGGCGCACAGTCTGGACAACATCGAGCTGGGTCGAGCGGTTTTGCTGGTCTATCGGGTGACGCAGCAGCCGAAGTACTACAAGGCGGCGAAGTTCCTGCACGATCAGCTTGAGGCGCAGCCGAGGACGGCGAGCGGCGGTTATTGGCATAAACAGATCTATCCCAACCAGATGTGGCTGGATGGCGCTTATATGGCGGAGCCGTTTCGTGCAGCTTATGCTGCTACGTTCCATGAGTCCGGAGACTTTGCCGATATTGCCAAGCAGTTGCTGCTGATGGATGCTCACATGCGCGAGCCGAAGACCGGGCTGATGCGACATGGATGGGATGAGTCGGAGAAGATGCCTTGGGCGAATCCGCAGACGGGTTTGTCGCCAGAGGTCTGGGGACGGGCGATGGGTTGGTATGCGATGGCGCTGGTCGATGTTCTGGACTGGTTGCCTCAGGACCAGCCGCAGCGGCCAGAGCTTGTCGCTGCGCTGAACCGGACGATGGCTGCGGTGGTGAAGTATCAGGATGCGAAGACCGGTCTTTGGTGGCAGGTGATGGACAAGGGCGGAAAAGCGGGCAACTATACGGAGGCTTCGGATAGCTGCATGTTCGTCTATGCGCTGGCCAAGGGCGTTCGCATGGGTTATCTGCCGCAGGCGGATGAGGTCAGCGCGCGGCGCGGATGGGACGGAGTCCAGAAGGCGTTTGTGACAACTGCCGATGGAAAGATGGCGCTGAGCGGGACAGTAGCGGTTGGAGGATTGGGAGGAAAGCCTTATCGCTCGGGAAGCTATGACTACTACATCGGCGAGAAGACGCGGGTGAACGATGCCAAAGGCATTGGCGCGTTTCTGTTGGCGGGAAGCGAGATGGAGCAGGCATCGACTGAGGCTTTGGGACAGGGAAAGACGGTGCTGGTTGATGCGTGGTTCAACTCGCAGACGCGGCAGAATGCAGCGGGACAGACGGAGCTGTTTCATTACAAATGGGACGATGACTCGAACAGTGGCTTCGCGTTTTTTGGACGGGTGTTTCAGCGATATGGCGCGAAACTGGCGACTGAGAAGACGGCACCGACTGCGGCGGATCTGAAGAAGGCGCAGATCTATATTCTGGCGTCGCCGGATATTCCGTCGAAGAATCCGAACCCGCATTACATGGACGAAGAGAGTGGCAAGGTGATCGCCGACTGGGTGAAGAGGGGCGGCGTTCTGCTGCTGATGGAGAACGATGGGCCGAATGCGGAGTTTGAGCATTTCAACACTCTCAGCGAGCGGTTTGGCATTCACTTCAACCAGGTGTTGGTGAACCACGTCGTCGGTGACGACCTTCCGGCAGGGGAGCTGGAGATTCCGGCAGGTACGGGTGTGTTTGAACATCCTCACCTGGCTTATATGAAGGACACCTGCACGATCTCGGTGAAGGGACCAGCGAAGGCCGTGGTCACCAAGGGCAGCGATGTGATGATCGCGGTGGCGAGGTATGGTAAGGGAACGGTGTTCGCCGTGGTCGATCCGTGGGTCTACAACGAGTATGTGGACCGGCGGAACCATCTGCCAGAGAAGTATGACAACTTAGCCGGGGCGATCGATCTGGCTGGCTGGGCGGTGCGGCAGTAGCTCGACTGGCATGATGCTTCCTTTCCGGAGATACCCCCTGTACTTTAGGTCCTAAAGTCTTCGAACGAGGGAGTTTAGATCTGGACTTGATGGTGGACTTGAGTCTGGATTTTGCGGCAAAATTGGAAGCCCCGGTCTTTGGACCGGGGCTTCTTTGTATGTGGACAGAAATGCGCCCAGCGCCTCACCGCCAACTTCACGGCCTCGGTGATGTCCGCAGGAAATACAAGTGAGAGCGCCAAGATCCCTGTCTGCGAAACATTGGAACAGACCGTCGCAGAGTCCAGCGACCGCGACGAGATGCCCATCCTCGAGCGCATGGGCTACGACCGCGCAACCGCGGCACTGATTGAGGAGGAGTCCTGGGCTGGCCCACCAAAGCCTAAAGCCGCCTCGCGGACAGCAGAGAGTAAACAGAAAGTCGAGCGCGAAAGTTTCATCGACGCGGCTCGCGTAAAGCTACCGCTGTCCAGACCGTTTCAACGCCTGGCCTGAAACCACATCTCTCTGCGTCACCGTGAAGATTCTGCCTGGATTCCCCATGTCCCGATTCTGAGACATGGGGCATCCGGCATTTGTCCCAACGGCCACCCAGAAAATGCTCTAATCAATTCATCGCCATGCCCAAGACCGCTGTTCTTCTCATCGACTGCCCCGACCGCAAAGGTCTCGTCGCCGCCATCGCCAACTTCCTGGTCCAGCAATACGACGCCAACATCCTCAACGCCGACCAGCATCAGGACGTAGAGCTGGGCCTCTTCTTCATGCGCATCGAGTTCGCCACCGATGACACCCTTTGCGACGAATCGCACTTTCACGCAGCCTTCGCGCCCCTTGCAGAGCGGTTCAAGATGAACTGGCGCCTCACCTTCGCCACTCCGCCCCAGAACGTAGCCATCTTTGTCTCTCACTACCTCCACTGCCTGGCCGACCTGCTCCATCGCCACCAGACGGGAGAGCTGAGCTGCAACCTCGCGCTCATCATCAGCAACCACGAAGCGGCACGCCCCCTGGCTGACTTCCACAAGATCCCCTTCCACTATCTTCCCCTTACCGCCGCCAATAAAACGCAGGTGGAAGAACAGCAGCTTGCGTTGCTCAGCGCTAATTCCATCGATATGGTCGTCCTCGCCCGCTACATGCAGGTCCTCTCGGCGGAGTTCGTCCGCGCCTATCCGCAGCGCATCATCAACGTGCACCACTCTTTTCTGCCCGCCTTCACGGGCGCGCGTCCCTACCATGCCGCCTTCGCCCGCGGAGTCAAGTTGATCGGAGCCACCAGCCACTATGTCACCGAGATCCTCGATGAAGGCCCCATCATCGAGCAGGATGTCACCCGCGTCTCACAGAATGACCAGCTACCCGACCTCATCCAGAAGGGCCGCGATCTCGAGCGCCTCGTCCTCTCTCGCGCCGTTCGCTGGCACCTCAACTACCGCATCCTCTCCTATGCCAACAAAACCGTAATCTTCGCCTAGTTTTTCTCGCGACCATAAAAAGGGCACATCCATTTCGGATGCGCCCTTCGATAACTTCCTTTAGATTACTTACCGGCAAGGGATGGAGCAGAAGCAGTAGAAGCACTCGCTCCTGTACTCACGCCGTCCAACTGCGCCTGATAAGCAATGATCTTTTTCAGCGTCTCGTACGGAACCTGCGAAATCGGCAGAAGATGCCCATTCACAGCAAGCTCCGGCGTCTGATTCACTCCCACATCTTCCGCGAGCTTGATCGAAGCATTCACCTGCTCCTTGATGGCCGGCGTCGCCGCACACGCATCGATCGCAGCCGGATCAAGTCCAGCCTTGGTCACGGCGTTCTTCAGCGTGGCGTCAGCCGTCTCCGCCGTCAAACCAGCCTGCGTGTCGAATACCGCCGAGGCGTATGTAAAGAAGGCGTCATTCTTCTGCTTCTGCACGCAATATCCATAAGCCGCAGCCTTGAATGCGAAGGGATGAATCTGCGCCAGGGGAAAGCTCTGAAAGACCACGCGAGCATTCGGGAAATCCTTCACCAACTGGTCCATCGTCGCCTGCGCTTCCTTGCAGTGCGGGCATTCCAGATCAGCAAACTCAACCAGCAACAAGTCCTTGCTTGCCGCTCCACGCGACGCGCCATCGGCACGCGTCTGCAGTATCTTGCGCAGCTCTGCAAACGGCGTCGCGCCAAACGGAACTACGCCATCGCCGGCAATCACATGGTTCCCGTCTGGCGTAACAAAAAATGCTGCGGTCTGCACCTTCGCATTCGGGGACTTATCCGAGATAAAGACAACGACCTTGCTCACGCCCGGCGCGGCTGTCGTCTGGATGGCTTCAACCCGCCAGATACGGTTGTCATCGTATCCCCACAATGCCTTGAGAAAAGCATTCACCGTATCTACCGTCGGCGAAGGTGCAGTAAAGTATTTCGGGTTCGCAGGCGGAAACGGGTCCGCTTTGACCGTCTGTCCCAGATCGTTCAAATGCAGCGCCGGAGCCGGAGCGTTTGTCTTCGGTGCCGTACCCGTCGTCCCTGTCTGTGCCCCCGCGACTACAGCAACGCTGAGAACTGACGCCAATCCTGCCAACATCCATTTTGAAATCTTCAAAGAATCTTTCCTCCGCCGCCGCT
This sequence comes from Edaphobacter paludis, assembly GCF_039993895.1. Taxonomy (NCBI): domain Bacteria; kingdom Pseudomonadati; phylum Acidobacteriota; class Terriglobia; order Terriglobales; family Acidobacteriaceae; genus Edaphobacter; species Edaphobacter paludis. The sequence continues at coordinate 2,978,167 of NZ_CP121194.1, read as the reverse complement.
CTACGCGTGCAGCACTTCTATTACACCTGAACCTATTACACCTGAACCTATTACACCTGAACCTATTACACCTGAACCTATTACACCTGAACCTATTACACCTGAACCCGGACCGCTATGGGAAACCGGCGGCCCGTTCCAAACGATTTTCTTGTTACCTTCAGCACCGGCGCCGCCTGCTGCCGCTTGTATTCGCTGCGCTCAACCAATTGTAGGACGGACCGTACCAGAGCAACGTCAACCTCCTGCTCCTCCGCAATCTGTTCGGCGGAACAGTATCGTTCCACGTAGGCCTCCAGGATCGGGTCCAGCACCTCATAGGGTGGTAACGAGTCCGTATCCCGTTGCTCTGGCCGCAACTCTGCCGACGGCGGCTTCTCGATCGTCGCCCATGGGATCACCTCGCGCTTCCGGTTCACATACCGGCTCAGCTTGTAGACCTTCGTCTTCATTACGTCGCCAATCACTGCCAGCGCGCCCACCATATCACCGTAAAGCGTGCAATAGCCCGTCGACATCTCGCTCTTATTGCCCGTCGTCAGCACCAGTGAACCGAACTTGTTCGCCAACGCCATCAGCAGCGAGCCGCGTATCCGGGCCTGCAAATTCTCTTCCGCCAGCCCAAACGGCGTTCCTTCAAAGAGAGGCCTCAATGTCTGTTGATACTGAGCAAACACATCATGGATCGGCAACAGCTCGAACCTCACTCCAAGATTCTTCGCCAAGGCCCTCGCATCTTCAATCGATCCCAGAGAAGAATACTCGCTCGGCATTCCTACTCCAAGGACGTTCTCCGCCCCCAGCGCCTCCACCGCAATCGCCGCCACCAGCGCCGAATCGATGCCTCCGCTCAGTCCCACCACCGCCCTGGTAAATCCGCACTTGCGCACATAGTCCCGCGTCCCCAGCACCAGAGCCTTCCAAACCTCCGCAGTCTCATCCGACGCAGGAGCACTAGCTGCCGTCGCGCCAGACCCAAAGCCCACAGTATCAAAGATCACAAGGTCCTCAGCGAACGAACTTCCCCGTGCCAGGACGCGACCCTTTGGCCCAATCACGAGCGATGAGCCATCAAAGACCAATCCATCGTTACCGCCCACCTGGTTCACCATAGCGACGTAAGCGCCATGGCGCTCCGCCAGAGCCGCCAGCATCTTCTGTCGCACCTCGGGCTTACCCTGCCAGTACGGCGACGCTGAAATATTCAAGATAATCCGCTGCTTTCCAGCCAAATCGTCCGGCTGCGCGCCCCACTGCCCCATCAGGGCCTCCACCGGATCTACCTGGTACATGGGCCGCGGCCAGAATCCCTTATCGTTCCAGGCATCCTCGCAGATCGTAATCGCCAGCGGTTGTCCATCAAAAACCGTCAGGGTCTGCTCAACCGCAGGCTCAAAGTAGCGCTGCTCATCGAACACGTCATAGAACGGCAGCAGCATCTTCTGCTGCACAAAACTAACGTGTCCGCCACGCAGTAATGCAGCCACATTGCGCACGCGCTTGCCTACGGGCGATTGAGTCGGCATCACCGTTCCGCACAAAATCGCCGGACGCCCGCTCCCTGCCGTCCATGAAGCAATCTCTGCCGCCCCCTGATCCGCACGGGCGATAAAGGAAGCCTTCTCCAGAAAATCAGCGGGCGGATATCCGCATACCGCAAGCTCCGGAAAGATAACCAGGCTCACGCCCTGTTCATGAGCGCGTGCAGCATATTCAAGTATCTTTTTGGTATTCCCGGCGAAGTCCCCAACCGTCGGATTAATCTGCGCGAGAGCTATCTTCACAGGTCTAAGTCTACTGCTTAGGTGCCCGTTCCGCTCAACACTACATGCACCGTTCGCGCCAGAATCTTTAGGTCAAGCCAGAGGCTCCAGTTCTCCACATAAGCCGTATCCAGCGAGATATAGCTGTCGAACGACGGGTCCTGTCGGGCCTCCACCTGCCAAAGCCCGGTAATTCCTGGCAGCACATCCAGCCTGCGCAGGTGCGCCAGGTCATACTGCTCGACCTCGGCAGCCATGGGAGGCCGCGGACCCACCAGGCTCATATCTCCGCGCAGCACGTTATAAAACTGCGGCAGCTCATCCAGCGAATATTTTCGCAGCACTGCTCCCACTCGCGTGATGCGGGGATCGTTGGCAATCTTGAAGAGAATGCCGTCTCTCTCATTCATATGCTCCAGATCGGCCTTCAACTTCTCGGCATCTTTTACCATGGTCCGGAATTTGTAGCAGCAGAACGTCCGCCCCTTCCGTCCAATTCGCTCCGCTCCATAAAAGATCGTTCCCTTGGAGTCCCAGCGAATAGCAATGGCAATCGCCAGCATCACAGGGGAGGCCACCACCAGCGCAGCCGATGCCAGAACTATATCCATCGCGCGTTTCAACAGAAATGCGCCCATGGGGAAATCCCGGCGGTGCAGCGGAATCGTCGGAAACTGGCCGATATATTCGACCGGCGCATTCCACGCCAGCCCGTCATACATGTCCGGCACAACGCGGACATCAATCCCGGCCGTGCGTGCTTCTTCCACCATGCCGATGACCAGTTTCTTATCTGCAGGAACGGAAAAGAAAATCTCATCCACAAACAACGACCGCGCCAGCGAAAGGCAGTTGCGTACATCACCAATCACGTCGGCGTCGCCGGACTCCGCCTCCCGTTCGGTCAGCGCTACAAACCCTTTGAAGCGGAATCCCAGATGGTTCAATGACTCCAGATGGTTCCGCAGTGCATACCCCACCCGGCCCGCGCCCACAATCAGCACGTTACGCGTCTCTATGCCCTCCCGGAAGCGCTTATAGGCCATCCGCCGCCACACCGCCCGGCGCACGCACAACAACACCGCCGAAAACAGCACGACCAGCGCAACCACAATACGTGAGACCGCAATCCCATTGAACAAATACAGCGCGCCGCACAGCAGAAGCCCCGACATCAAGGACGCCTGCACCGTCATCCTCTGTTCATGCAGGCCACTGCGGTTTTGTATGGGACCGTACAGTCCATACGAACGAGCAAAGAAGATGAGGCAAGCCGCAAACCAGCCAATATACAAAAACAGGACCCGAGGCGATGCCTCGATCAGGTCGGGCACGACATACAGCACGTGAACCTGCGGTGGCAACGCAATCCGAACGCGCAGCGCCAGAATCACGGCCAAAAAAATAGTCAGCAGATCCAGCGATGCCCACACCATGCTGGTCACCGATGGCCTGCGAAATAATCCAAATCGCGTCGAATAAGTACGTCGGTCGCGGACAGCCCTCGCGCGTGCCGAAACGATAACCTGTTGCAGATAATCCGGTGTCGCCATAGCGAACGCCTCTTTACTGTGATATCCCTTTGACTTCACAGTCGGTAAGATGCCAGAAATAACCCCAGGCATGTTGCGCGATAAAAATTTTCAAATGCTGCAAGAGTGCTGCAAGGTAGAGACACGGTTCAGGGCACAAAGTTCTTTCGCTAACTTCAACAAATCAAAGCTCGCAGAATTCTGCCCGAACCTACATGTTCACTTTTAAGCATACGTCGGTCCGATCAGCATAGCAATCAAATTTGCAAACTTTTGCCACGTAACTTTGCTCCAGATTATTGTCGTGACCCAGATTCATTACCTTTGTCTACACGGGCATCGTCAACTCATCCATGGCGAGAAATTCCTTCAGCACCGGGTCGTCGCTCTGCTCCATCTCCTCCATCGTTCCAAAGAAATGCGCCTTCCCTCCGTGCAGCAACACCACACGGTCGGCAAGTTTTTTCGCAAACCGGGTATCGTGGGTCACAACAACGCTCGTCAGATGCAGTTGCTGCTTCAGCCGCTCTATCAAATTTCCCAGCAAATGAGCCATCAGAGGATCCACCATCGTCGTTGGCTCGTCATAAAGCACCGCTTCCGGCTGCGCCGCCAGGGCGCGCGCGATTGCTACGGATCGCTTCATTCCCGTGGACAGATCCGACGGCAGCAAACCTTCCATCCCCGCCACACCCACCATCTCCAGCAGTCCCTTTACGATCTGGTGAATCTGTTCCTCCGCCAGTTCTCCACGCTCCCGCAGGGGAAACGCCACATTCTCCCCCACCGAGATCGAATCGAACAGCGCCCCATTCTGAAACACCATCGTGACCTTGCGCCGAATCACTTGCAACTGCTGCTCATTGAGCCCGCAGATATCCTCGCCCGCTACACGGATGATTCCCTTGTCCGGCTTCAAAAACCCCAACAACATCTGCAGCGACACCGACTTACCCACGCCGCTGCGCCCCATGATGCACAGCGTCTCTCCCGAATTGACGCAGAAACTGACATCGTCCAGCACCACAAAGTCGCCGAATGATTTGTGCACATGCTCAAACGAGATATACGAACCGGGCTTATTTCTAACATCCGGCACAGCTTCAGCCGCAGCCTCATTCTGCTGCGCGGCCTGATCCATAAATTCTTCAACCGCAGGCGACACCTCCGCAGATACGTCCGCGGTTAACGAAGTGTCCGCATTCGCAACCGCAGTTTCTGCATCCGACACATGCGACGATCCCTCATGGTCTGTCGCCTCAACCGGCCGCGTGTTCTTCTGCCGCGGGTCACTTTCCCTGTTCAGCTCCATCATCGTCTCTACTTTCAGTTGTGCCTGCTCTTCCATCAGATGCGCCAAGAGGCTGTTCTTATGCAATTCCTGTGAATTAGTCCGTGTCCAGCACTCCGGCAACAGCCGCAGCCGCGGCAAACTCCTCAGGCGTATTGAGATTCGCAAACCAAAGATGCATCGCCTCACGCTGCATCTCTGTCGGAGTCCATCCTGCGTCAAAATCCTCGAAAGCATCGGAACGCTCAGGCAAATTCAGAAATACCCGATCAAACTCAATTCCCTGTGCCGCCGCAAGCTCTCTCCCTGCCTCCACTAATACCGGAAACAACTTGAATTCACCCCGAGTCACTGCCCCGCCTACGAACGGAGCAACATCCTTATGCAGCAGACAAAGTGCAGGCTGTGGCCTGCCGTCCACCGTAAATAAGGCCACCCTGGCACACTCCAGCCCCGCCACCTTTCTTACCCACGCGCGTAGAAACCCCGCGGGCAAAAACGGCATATCCACAGCCATGAACAGGTTCCACGGTCTCGCCGATTGCAAGAGTGCCGCCTCGATCCCGCCCAACGGCCCGCACCCCTCATGCAGATCCCGAACCAGCGGCGCATAAGCCTCCAGCTCCGCCCTGTTTCCCACAACAGAAACCTCCGCGCAGACCTGCCGCAGCTTCTCCACCGCCCGCTGCGCCAACGGTTTCCCCGCCAATTCCAGCAGGGCCTTGTCTTGCCCCATGCGTGAACTCCTGCCCCCCGCCAGCACATAGCCACTCACGTCAGCAGGAGTTCGCCCCACCATCAAGCACCCAGCCGCGCAAAGAACCGCACAATCGATTCAATCCCACGATGAAAATTAGCCAGATGGAACTTCTCATTCGGTGCATGAAGATTGTCATCGGGCAGCCCAAATCCCATCATCACCGTAGGGATCTTCAACTCGCGCTCAAAGTCCCCCACAATCGGGATCGACCCGCCTCCACGCACAAACACTGTCTCTTTGCCGAAGACCTCATGCATCGCTGCCGTCGCTGCCCGAACATACTCATTGTCCGTGCTCACCACAATCGCATCGCCAGCATGAATCAGCCTGACCTCCACCTCAATCCCCTTCGGGCAGATCGATTCCACATAAGCCTTGTACTGCATAAAACTCTCCGCAGGCGTCATATCCGGAACCAGCCGCATACTCACCTTCGCGACAGCCTTCGCCGGAATCACCGTCTTCGCGCCCGCCCCGGTAAACCCACCCGGCATCCCGTGTACATCGAGCGTAGGCCGCGCCCAGGTCCGCTCCAGCACGCTATACCCCGGCTCCCCGGTCAATGCGATTGAGCCCACCTCCGTCTCGCGATAGTGCTCTTCATCAAACGAGAGTGCCTTCCACGCCTTCAGCTCCGCGTCCGTAGGTTTCTCAACCTTGTCATAGAACCCGGGAATCAGAATCTTCCCGTCCTCATCCTTCAGTTTCGCAATCACCTGCGCCAGCGCAACAAAAGGATTCGGAGCCGCACCGCCATACATCCCCGAGTGCAAATCCGTCCGCGCCCCCCGCGCCTCGATCTCCGTATAGATCATCCCGCGCAATCCCACACACAGCGTAGGCAGCTCAGGAGCAAACATCTCCGTATCCGAGACCAGCGCAACATCGGCCTTCAGCTTCTCACCATGCTCCCGCACAAACGCGGCAATCCCCTCGCCGCCAACCTCTTCCTCTCCCTCGACGATCACGCGCACATTGACCGGCAGCTTACCCCCACCCGCCGCCATCAGAGATTCCAGCGCCTTCACATGCATCCACATCTGCCCCTTGTCATCCACCGCCCCACGAGCATAGATGTTCCCATCTCGCTCCGTAGGCTCAAACGGCGGTGTCTTCCACTCCTCCAGAGGATCGGGCGGCTGCACATCGTAGTGCCCATAGCAAAGCACGGTAGGCTTGCCTTCAGCATGCAGCCAATCCGCATAAACCAGCGGGTGTCCAAGCCGTGGCGGCACTACCCGCGTTTGGCCCGCTGCATCCGCAATCATCTCTTCGTCGGTGCTCGTCTCAATCAGACGAACGTTCTCCATTCCAATGCGCTTCAGTTCGGCCGCCACAAACTCCGCCGCCCGGCGCACGTCGCCCACATGTTCCGGCAGCGTGGATACTGAAGGAATCCGCAGCAACGCCTTCAGCTCCTCAACAAACCGCGCCTGATTCTTCTCTGCAAACCCAACCGCCGCTGTAGTATTATTCGTCGTCACCGCTTCATCTCCCCATCCGCCTGTCAAGCCGCACACAGCGAACCATAAGTATATGAAACATTCGCCCGCCAAGCCCAAACCCGAATCATCTATCCATAGCCCAGCGTTCCTGCATCAAAACATCAGCAACCATTCCGCATTTTAGGAGGAAACATATGACCACCTCCCAGCAAGACGGCACCATGATCGACAAACAGGCGCAGTTCGATCTGCTCAAAGAGATAGCCGACTCCGAGCAAAAGAAGCCCTGGCCCGCCGGTCACTATGCTAAAACGCTCTTCAAAAAGCACGATTTCAGAATCGTTCTTATCACCATGGAAAAAGCCGCCAAGATGAAGGAGCACCACGCTGACGGCACCATCTCCGTCCAGGTTCTCAAGGGTCAGATAAATCTCAACGTCAACGGCCATCCGCACGATCTCCGTGTCGGCAATCTCTTCACCCTCGCCGCCTCCATCCGTCACGATGTCGAAGCGGTCGAAGACTCAGCCTTCCTGTTGACCATCTCCTGGCCCAGCGACGAGGAACTCGCAGCCATGAAGCACCGCGGCTACGGCACCTAGCCCGTCGTTCTAAAAATAGGGATCAAGTGGCGACCTACAAGATCAAATTGAAGAGCCGCAACGAAGTGGCCTCCGGCACCATGGCCTTTCACTTCGAAAAGCCACCCGGCTTCAGCTTCCAACCCGGCCAATGCGGCGACTTCACTCTTTCCAACCCGCCCCAGACCGATGCCGAGGGTAATAAGCGCAGTTTTACACTTGCCAGCGCACCCTACGAAGACGACCTCATCATCACCACGCGAATGCGCGACACCGCCTTCAAACGCTCCTTGAAGATCATCGCCCTCGGCACCGAAGTTGAACTCGAAGCCCCCTGGGGCGAACTCACTCTCCACGACGACGCCCGCATCCCCGCCGTCTTCCTCACCGGTGGCATCGGCATCACTCCCGTCAGAAGCATCGTCCTTCAAGCTACCCACGACAAGCTCGCACATCCGCTCTTCGTCTTCTACTCCAATCGAACTGCCAACGACGCAGCCTTCCTCGACGAACTCCTCGCGGCTGAGAAGGCGAACCCCCACTTCACGCTCATCACCACCATGACCGAAGTCGATAACTCCTACACGCAATGGAGCGGTGAAACCGGCTACATCACCGAAGCGATGCTCCGAAAGCACCTTCCCGACCTCGACCGTCCGATCTACTATCTCACCGGCCCACCACAGATGGTCGCCGCAATGCAGAAGCTCCTCAAAAACGCTAGGGTAAGAGAAGCCAACGTCCGCTCCGAAGAGTTTTCAGGCTATTGATATAAAAAATCGGGTTATTGATTGGGAAGAGAACTCATGATCAAGCTCAAACGAGTCTACGAAGCTCCCGCCAAAGAAGACGGCGCCCGCATCCTCGTAGACCGCCTCTGGCCTCGCGGACTCACCAAAGAAAGAGCCCGCGTCGATCTTTGGCTAAAAGAAATCGCCCCCAGCACGGAGCTAAGAAAATGGTTCGCCCACGACCCAGCCAAATGGCCCGAATTCCAAATCCGCTATAAAGCCGAATTGAAAAATAACCCCGAACAAGTAGCGCTTCTGAAGAAAGAGATAGCAAAAGGCCCGACGACCCTCCTCTACGGAGCAAAAGACGAGCAGCACAACGAAGCCATCGTTCTCCAGCACTTTCTAAGCCGCTGAGCTCACCCTCGGCTGGGAGTAGTCCCCAGCAACTCCCGCGCAATCACCATCCGCTGAATCTCACTCGTCCCCTCACCAATCGTGCACAGCTTCACGTCGCGGTAAAACTTCTCTGCCGGATAGTCCTTGATGAACCCATACCCGCCGTGAATCTGCACCCCTTCATCGCAGATCCGGCACGCCGCCTCGCTGGCAAACAGCTTCGCCATCGCCGCCTCGCGCGTCACCCTTTGCCCTTTATCTTTCATCTGCGCCGCCCGCATCGTCAGCAGCCACGCGGCGTCAAGCTGCGTCGCCATGTCCGCCAGCTTGAACTGGATCGCCTGAAACTCGCTGATCGCCTTGCCGAACTGCCGCCGCTGCTGTGCATACTTCATCGCCGCATCGAGCGCCCCTCGAGCCATCCCCAGGCTCAGCGCCGCAATCGAAATCCGGCCCCCATCCAACACCCGCATCGCATCTTTAAATCCCTCTCCCAGCTTGCCCACCAGATTCTCCCCCGGAATCTCGCACTCCTCAAAGATCAGCTCCGAAGTATCGCTCGCCCGCAGCCCCAGCTTGTTTTCCTTCTTCCCTGCACGGAACCCCTTCGTCCCCTTCTCCACCACAAACGCCGAAATTCCCCGCGTGCCCTGCTCCCGGTCCGTCACCGCAAGCACCACGGAGCAGTCCGCATGGCTGCCATTCGTAATAAATGTTTTGCTGCCATTCAGCACCCACTTATCCCCACGCTTAACCGCTGTAGTCCGCGCCCCCGCCGCGTCCGAACCGGACCCTGGCTCCGTCAGTCCCCACGCCCCCAGCCACTGTCCGCTGGCTAGCTTCGTAACCCACCGCTGCCGCTGGTCATCATTGCCCGCCAGCATAATGTGGTTCGTACAAAGCGAGTTATGCGAAGCCACAATAATACCTATGCTCCCGTCCACCCGCGACAGCTCCTCCACCGCCAGCACATACTCCACATAGCCCATCCCCGCGCCACCCAGCGCCTCCGGAAAGATAATCCCCATCAATCCCATCGGTCCCAGCTTCTTCACTACCTCATCGGGAAACAGGCTCTTCTCGTCCCACTCCGAGACATGCGGCGCAATCTCCCGCTCCGCAAACGCCCGCACCTCTTTCCGTAACTGTTCCTGTTCTTCAGTTAGCCCAAACATCCGCAAACCTCCACACCATAACTAAAACTAATCAACCTATCACATCCGTGCATACCTCGGCAGCAAAAAGAAAAGGCCCAGCATCGCTGCTGGGCCAACCGGAGAACCTTGCTTCGAAAAACCTACCCGCGCAGCGCCATCTGCTCGGTGACAATCTGCGTCAAGTCCGGCTTCTTCAATCCATGCTCCTTCGCATTGAACTCATCCACCTTGCTCGACCAGTTCATACTGCAGAACTTCGGCCCACACATGCTGCAGAAAGCCGCTTCCTTGTAGTAGTCATCCGGCAGTGTCTCATCGTGCATCCCACGCGCCGTATCCGGGTCAAGCGACAACGCAAACTGCTTGTCCCAATCAAACGTGTACCGCGCATGAGAGATCGCATCATCACGATCCCGCGCTCCGGGCCGATGCCGCGCAATATCCGCCGCATGAGCGGCAATCTTGTAAGCGATAATGCCGTCCTTCACGTCCTTCTCATTCGGCAGTCCCAGATGCTCCTTCGGAGTCACATAGCAAAGCATCGCCGCGCCATGCCATCCAATCATCGCCGCGCCAATCGCCGACGTAATGTGGTCATAGCCCGGAGCGATATCCGTCACCAGGGGCCCCAGCACATAGAACGGAGCGCCATCGCAAAGCTCCACTTCCTTGTCCACCTGCTCCTTGATCTTGTCCAGCGGCACATGCCCCGGCCCTTCGATCATCACCTGCACATCGCTCTTCCAAGCCTGCCGGGTCAACTCGCCCAGCGTCTTCAACTCAGCAAACTGCGCCTCGTCGCTGGCATCAGCCACGCAACCCGGCCGCAGCCCGTCTCCCAACGAATAGCTCACGTCATACTTCGCCATGATCTTCGTGATCCGGTCGAAGTTCTCATACAGGAAGTTTTGCTTGTGATGCGCCGTCATCCACTGCGCCATAATCGCGCCGCCACGGCTCACAATGCCGGTAATGCGCTTTGCCACCAGCGGAACGTACTGAATCAGCACACCGGCATGGATCGTGAAGTAGTCCACACCCTGCTGGGCCTGCTCCTCAATCACTTCGAGGTACAGGTCAATATTCAAATCTTCGAGCTTCTTCACCCGGCTCAAAGCCTCATACAGAGGAACCGTCCCAATCGGCACGGGCGAGTGCCGCAGAATCTGCTCCCGAATCATCGGAATATCGCCGCCCGTCGAAAGGTCCATCACCGTATCCGCGCCAAAATGCACGGCGGTATGCAGCTTCCGCAGCTCTTCATCCACATTCGACACCAGCGCCGAGTTGCCGATATTCGCATTGATCTTGCAAAGCGATTCCACTCCAATCGCCATCGGCTCCAGCTCAACATGGTTGATGTTGGCAGGGATAATCATCGTCCCCTTCGCAACTTCAGACCGCACCAGCTCCGCGGCAATCTTCTCCCGCTGGGCAACATAGGCCATCTCTTCGGTAATCAGCCCCTTGCGTGCAAAGTGCATCTGCGACATGTTCGTATCGCCCGTCCGCTCGGCCTCAGCCTTGCGCTTTACAATCCATTCCGCACGCCCCGTCGGCACCTTGTATCCATTGCCGTTCGCGCTATTCCCGTTTTCATGAGTGCTCATTGTTTTCCCCAGTTCGTACCAGTGTTATCGAGTAAGTATACGCCGCGTCTCGCCCTCCCACTACCGCCGGAACACAGCCCCATGCGCCATCTGCGCGACCTATTCCCTGACCCCTCCCTTGGGAAACCACCCCGTATCCCAACCTCGCATCCTAACCAATAGAAGCACGACCGTGAGTTCTTCCGGCAATGCACGTTTAGCCGAGCTCATCCAGGCACGAGCAAGTCACCATATCAATCCGCGCGCAGTCGGTGCAAAACCGCGCCCGCAAACATCCGAAGGAGCACACCATGAAATTATTCTCAGCGAATATCGAAGACCTACGCACTCTCTACACAGATACCCTCGAGAAAGCCCTGGACATGGAACAGAAGATCGTCAAGGCCCTTCCCACCATGATCGAAAAATCAACCGACACCGAACTCGCCACCGCATTCCGCAATCACCTCGAACAGACCAAGGGCCACGTCACCAAAGTCGAAGGACTCCTGCGCAAGGCCACTGGCGAAGCCAGCACCTCCACCTGTAAAGTCATCTCCAGCCTCGTCGCTTCGGCTGAAGACAGCATCAAGGATGCTAAAGACACCGGCATCCGCGACATATCCCTCATCGCCTCCGGCCAGCAGGTCGAGCATCACGAGATCGCCGTCTACGGAACTCTCCGCACATGGGCTGGCCTCCTCGGCCAGCGCGACGACATGGCCGTGCTCGAATCCATCCTTAAGGAAGAAGAAGCCGCCGACCACCTCCTCACCCAGATCGCCGGACACGTCAACCAGCAAGTGGCAGCCTGAGCCATCTCCTTTTTACCGGGCAGCCCACAGTCCACCGTGGGCTGTTTTTTTTGTGATGAGCGCTTTCTGAAATCAAGGCACTCTACCCAAACCGCATCCAAAGCCGTAGACTTATCGCAGAAGCCATGTCTACTGCCCAGAAAAGCCCGATCAAGATCGTTATCGCCGCGGTCATTATCATGGCCACGATGGGTTACCTCGCCTACACTGGCGTCCAGGACAACAAGAGTTACTACGTCACCATCGGCGAGTTGCAGGCTATGGGCAACAAAGCCTACGTCCGCCATCTCCGCGTCGCAGGCAACGTAGCTCCAGGCAGCATCCATCGCAGCGGCACCTACGTCGACTTCTCTCTCCTCGAGCAGAACCGCACCCTCAAGGTCAGCTACAAAGGCGTCGAGCCTCCGCCCGATACCTTCAAGGACGACGCTCAAGCCCTCGCCGTAGGCACCTACGGACACGACGGCGTCTTCCACGCCACGCAGCTTCAGGCCAAATGCGCCTCCAAGTACGCTCCGGCCAAACCCGCCACAACCACCACCGCAGCCGCCCTCCCCGCCGACTTCAAAAAATAAATGGAGAAGTCAGCCAAGCCGGCCAACGGCGCACCTAGCCCCATCGCCGCCGAACTACAATCCGTCTCAAAGATCTACGGCACCTTCGCTGCCCTCCGCAACGTCACCGCAAGCTTCGCCTCCGGCACCTGCACCGTCATCGTCGGCGAAAACGGAGCCGGCAAATCAACTCTACTGCGCGTCATCGCCGGCCTCATCACTCCCACCCGCGGCACCGCGCAAGTCTTCGCTGAGTCTCCACAGCACCAGCGTCGCCGCATGGCCTATATGAGCCACTCGACCATGCTCTACGACGAGCTCACCGCCATGGAGAACCTCAACTACTTCGCCTCCCTCTACCGCGACGGCAGCTGCGCCTGCGTAGGCAGTCCCGAGATGGCCCTCCGCGCCGTGGGCCTCGACCCCGCGCTCACCCGCCCCGTCGGCCAGTACTCCCAAGGCATGCGTCAGCGCGCCTCGCTCGCCCGCGTCCTCCAGACCGACCCCGAACTCCTCCTCCTCGACGAGCCCTTCTCCAACCTCGACGTAGCCTCCGCCCATCACATGGTCGAGCTGCTCGCCGACTTCCGCACCTGGCCCGTCGCCGGGGGAGGAAAACGCACCATCCTGCTCACCACTCATCAGGCCCATCTCGCCGACCCCATAGCAGACACCACACTCAGCATGCGCAACGGCCAAATCGTTCAGCCGGAGACCGCCGCCCAGTGAAGCCCCCTGCCAAAACCAACGCCGCCCGCCTCCTCGACAGTCTCGGAATCACCTACGAACTGCGCGCCTACGAGGTAGATCCCGACGACCTCACCGCCATCTCGGTCGCCCGCAAGATCGGCCTCCCTCCCGAGCAGGTCTTCAAGACCCTCCTAGCCGAGACCAATACAGGCGAGCACCTCTTCGCCGTTATCCCCGGAGACACCGAACTCGATCTGAAAAAGCTGGCCAATGCCGCCAGCGCAAAGAAGGCCGAACTAGCCTCCCTCAAAGAAGTCGAGCCCCTCACCGGCTACATCCGTGGAGGAGTTACCGTCATGGCCGCCCGCAAGCCCTTCCCCGCCTACGCCGACGAGACCATCGAACTTCACGACCTCATCTCCGTCTCTGCCGGACAACGTGGCCTGCAACTCCTCCTCTCCCCCGCCGACTACCTCCGCGCAGCCAACGCTACCCTGGCCGATCTGACAAAATGAAATATATCGGCCACGTCCTCGCCCACCTGCGCAAAGACCTCCGCATCGAATGGCGCTCCCGCGACTCCATCAACGGAATGCTCTTCTTCTCGCTGCTCGTAGTCGTCGTCTTCTCGCTCGCCTTCGACCCCACCGCCGCCGTCTCCCGCCAGATCTCCGGCGGCATTCTCTGGGTGGCACTCCTCTTCGCCACCGTCACCGCGCTCAATCAGGCATGGACCCGCGAGCAGAACCACCAAGTCCTCGAAGCCCAGCGCATGGCCCCCGCCCCGGCCTCGGCCCTCTTCCTCGGCAAAGCCATCGCCAACATGCTCTTCGTCCTCGTTGTCGAGGCGATCCTGGCTCCGGTCTTCATCGTCTTCTACAACCTGCATGTCCTCGGCAACGCCTGGCTGCTCGCGCTGATCCTTCCCCTCGGCACCTGGGCCCTGGTCGTCAACGGAACCTTCTTCGCCGTCCTCGGCCTGCGTACCCGCAACCGCGAACTTCTCCTCCCCCTGCTGCTTCTCCCCATCTCCCTCCCGGCGTTACTCGGAATGGTCGAAGCCACCACCGGAGTCCTCACCGCGCAGCTCGATCCTCTCGAGATCAACACCTGGATCACCCAGCTTGCCGGATACGACCTGGTCTTCACCATCATCTGCATCCTCCTCTTCGACACCGTCCTCAACGCCGAATAGCGCCAATTCACTGGGAACACAAATCCACGTCATCTCGACCGGACCCTGAGCGAAGTCGAATGGGGCAGTGGAGAAGACCCCTGTATTTGCCTTTCGCTTGCCCCGGCAAGACCTCCTATCGATGAAAACACTCTGGGCAAACGATTCGCGGTAAAATTATCCGCATAGTGTCCCGATCCTCCATTCTCCGCACCGTCGGCTGGCTCTGGTTCCTTGCCAGCCTGGTTGTCCTTGTCATCGGCTTCCGCGAGGCCATCTTCCTCGTGCCCACCGATGCGGCACAGGGAGATGCCGGGCGAATCTTCTACTATCACGTCCCCAGCTCGATGCTGAGCCTGATCTTCCCCTACATCAACTTCCTGGCCTCGCTCGCCTATCTCTACTGGCGCCGGCGCGACCCCCTCAAGGCCCTCACCTCCGACGCCCTCGCCCTTGCTGCCGCCGAAGTCACGGTCGTTTACGCCAGCATCTGTCTTATCACCGGCAGCATCTGGGGCCGCGCCACCTGGGGTATCTGGTGGACCTGGGACCCGCGCCTCACCAGCATGTTGCTGCTCTGGCTCCTCTACGTCAGCTACCTGATGCTCCGCCGCTTCTCCTCGAGCGGCCAAAGCCAGACCCTTGCGGCAGTCCTCTCCGTCTTCGCCGCAGTCGATGTCCCGATCGTCTACATGTCCATCCGCTGGTGGCGCACCCAGCATCCTGCTCCAGTCTTCGGTGGAGGCCCTGACTCTGGCATAGACCCCTCCATGATGCCCGCGTTCGTCTGGAACATCATTGCCTGGGCCATGTGGGGGATCTTCATCCTCGGCTTCCGCTTCGCCCTCGAGCGCCGCCGCCAGATAGCCGAGCAGGACGCAGCCCTCAGCGCCATAGAAGCCTCTCTGGAGCCCGCACAATGACCTGGCATTCCTTCTTCAACTTCAGCACCTTGGAACACCGGCACCTTCTCGGCGCATACGCCACGGTCCTGATCATTCAGGGCGGGTACTTCTTATGGGTTGCAAAGGAATGGTTGCGGACGAAGAACCCACGCGACTAAAAAGCAACGAAGCCACGAAACCGTAGCTTCGTTGTCCGAGAAAGAGTTGCAGATGATAGCGGAAAATCGCTGATACAGGTTTTCCGTATCTCTCATCTCAACCCCATTCTTGCAAGAAGGTTGCGCAAATATTCTTGTCTGCTCCTAGTCTCCCATCGGAGGGCCAGGCTAGATACAACTTCGGCCATAACCGAAAATCAATGCACCGAAGAGGCAGTCTCGTTCCGGCTTGGCTCAACCCCGATATCTGCAAAGCTCAGTAAATTCCAGTACAGGCCCGGCTCGCCGGGAACCGTGTAGCGCGAATGAATCTGGATCGTTTGAACAGTGGCAGGCACAATGAAGTCCCGGAATAAGGCTTGATCGCTTTCACCTGGCTCGAGAGTCAGTCTCTTCAATTGAAATTTCGGCCACGCCGTTTGCTTGTCCTTCTCCAGGATGGGATTAATCTGCAATATCTCCAGCACTCCAGGCTCAAGGTCAACTTTTACCTTTCCCACATTGGTAGCGCGCACGTCCACGCTGATGAGCGATTGGTCTGGATGTCCCGCAACAGAACGGTGCGTCACCGTTTGCTCAATCTTCACCTCCGGCTTCGTCGAGCGCTGCAGGACAAACCAGATTAGCCCCCCTGCGATCGCCAATACCGTCGCGACCGCCTGAATGATCTCCATCCATATCTTTACCTTGTCGATGCGTTCCGGGGACCTTTGCTGCACACTACCGGCATGCCCTGGAGAACGACCCTCGCGACGTTGCAGCCGTCTCACTTTGTATCCTGTTTGGGTGTCGGCGGCGTAGTTCCCACAGGAACGGGAGTTGTATTCTCAGCTCCGTCATCTCCGCTGGATTGCGCCGTATACGGCCTTGGAGATGCCGCTGCAGTGGCCGGAGCAGCAGGTGCCGGAGCAGCAGCTGCCGGCGCAGCAGCCGCGGGCGCTTTGTCGTACAGCATGGTTGATTTGTCGTGTTCGGATAATTTGGATCGCCGAGGAACTTCGTCCTGCGACGCCTTTCGATCCGCTTTCTTTTCAACCGCATTGGCGGCAGGCTTCGACGCATCAGACGATTGCGCCACAAGCCCACTTGAAGCACAGAGCAACATCAGGACGCATAATTTTCGAGTCGGATTCATATCCGCCTCCTCTGTAACGCAGCGCATCATATCACGCAGTGCAGCATAGTGAACGAGACACAGCGCGATAAAAGTCAGATTTTTCTGTGCCGTGAAAGTCTTCTGCATTTTCCCCTCCAATCACACGCCCGTCCTTCCAGCCCCAACGGAGAAACTGCCGCTCACCCTTGCCTCCGCCAATCCTCCCCCGATAGACTCGCAACAGTGCCAACCCCCCGCCGTTTCCAACTCTCATCCCGTTGTCTCGCCGTAGCCGCCATCGCGCTCCTCGCCGCCTGCTCCGGCTGCCGCCGCAACGGCTTCCCCGACGTCCCTGCCGGATACCACGAGTTCGCTTACGTCAGCAACGGCGGCTCCAACACCGTCACCGTGCTCGACCTCGTCTATCTCCGCCAGGACCGCACCCTCCGCGTCGGCGACGGCCCCACCGGCCTCGCCGTCAACCCCGTCCGCAACGAGGTCTACGTCGTCAACACCAAGTCCGACAGCGTCTCCGTCATCGACGCCGAAACCAACCTCGTCGTAGCCACTATCCCCGTCCATCGTCAGCCATACTTCATCAGCGTCGACGACACCGGCCACCGCGCCTACGTCGCCAACTCCGGCTCCAACACCGTCAGCGTCATCGACCTCGACCAGCGCCGCGAGATCGCCCTCGCCGGCACCGGCGAGCAGCCCGGCCTCGCCCGCATCTCGCCCGACAACCGCACCCTCCTCGTCACCAACCGCGGCAGCGGCAGCGTATCTATTTACGATGTCGCGCCTTATGAGAAATCTCCCGCCGACCGCACCCACATCCTCCACTTCCGCTCCACATTCAACGGTTGTCCCGGAGCCACCGACGCTGTCATCCTACCCGACTCCTCCAAGGCCTTCGTCGCCTGCTCCGGAGGCCATCAGGTCATGGCCGTCAGCCTCGCCGCCGCCCCCGGCTCCTGGAACGCAAAGCAGAACCCGTCCCTGCTCACCGATCATCTGCTCACCCTGCTCGACGTCGGCGACACCCCCGTCAACCTCGCCCTCAAGCCCGACGGCGGCGAGATCTTCGTCTCCAACTTCGACTCCGACAGCATCTCCGAGATCGACACCTGGAACAACCAGGTCGGCTGGACCCAGGCCATCGGCAACAAGCCCACCCACGGCATCGTCAGCCGCGACAACAGCTCCCTCTGGGTCTCCAACTTCGGCGCCGACTCCCTCAGCCTCTACAGCATCGACGACGGTCGCGTTGCCAGCAGCGTCCACACCGGCTCCGAGCCCGACGCCCTTGCTTTCTCCGCCGACGAGCATCTCCTCCTCGCCGCCGATGCCCACTCCGGCGACGTCTCCGTCATCCGCACCCAGGACAAGACCGGCCCCACCCTCTTCACCATTCTCCCCGCCGGAAGCATGCCCAACGCCATCGTCACCAAAGCCTTCAAACTAAAACCCTGACGCAGTATCCCGAGAGTTGGGGCAGAACGCACATTTCGAAAAAGAGTTTTTCTTTTTGGTTGTCATTCCGCAGGCGAAGCAGAGGAATCTGCGTTTGGACTACCTATCCCCGCCGGAAACTGCTCGGAGGCCTTACACCCAAGCAAAAACCTGTCAAGCTCGGAAACCATATAACTAAAAGAAAACAAACCAAATATCGATTGCAAAACAGTTCCACCCAATTCGCTACAATTAGGTGCTTTACGTCCTTTCGGGAGTGCTTCGGAGACTCCCATCCGCGCAGCTTCAGCTCTCCACCCTGCTCATAAGCCACGAACCAGTGTGTAGTGGCCTCCTGCTTTTCCGCTCCGCACATATCGCAATTGATCGCCTGCCGGATCATCTCTTTGTCTCCCTGAAGCTGCCGTTTGAGGTTGTACGTTGCGGCACAATGCTTTCATCGGCGGAGATGAGAGATGGACAAAAAAAGAGTGATTCAAGGGGCAGGGCTATGAGGTTGCGGGAGAGAACTCTTTTGACGATGGTTCCTTCAGGTTTGAACTTTGCATTGCGGCTCTCGTATACCATGCTGATACTTATCGAATGCCTATGGATATGACTCGACCCCGCACCGATCTGCGCTCTGTTCTCTGGCTTTGCCTCGCATTCGCGGGGATAAAGCTTGCCATTCAGATTGTCGGTAATATTCTGGCGCAACATGCGGGCTACGGGATCTTTCGTGACGAATTGTATTACCTTGTCTGCGGACAGCGCCTTGCGTTTGGCTATGTCGACCAGCCTCCGCTGGTGGCGCTGCAGGCTCGGCTGACGGAGCTGCTCTTCGGCCACGACCATATGTGGTCGCTACGGCTTTTGTCCGCGCTTGCCGGAGCAGCCAAAGTATTTCTTACCGGCCTGCTAGCTTGGGCGCTCGGCGGTAGCCGGCGAGCGGCTGCGCTGGCCATGCTGGGTGTGCTCAGTGCGGGAGTCTATCTCGGCATCGACGGCTTCCTTTCGATGAACTCCTTCGACCCGGTGTTTTGGATGCTTTGCGTGCTTGCACTGATTCGCATTACGCAGGCGGGGTCGGAGAAAGAAATTCGTAACTGGTGGCTGGTCTTTGGCGCAAGTGCGGGACTCTCGTTTGAGAACAAGGATTCCGTTGCCTTCTTTCTGATCGCCATGCTGGTGGCCCTTTTGCTTACACCGCAGCGGCGCATCTTGGCCAGCCGGTGGATGGCGGCAGCGCTTGGGATCATGCTGCTGATTGCGCTGCCTAACTTCCTCTGGCAGGCGACACATCATTTTCCGACGATAGAGTTCCTGCACAATGTTCAGGTCTCGGGAAAGAATACGAAACTTCCGCCGTTACAATTTATTTTGCAGCAGATCATGATGCTTACACCGCAAAATGTGTTGTTGTGGGGCACGGGTGTTCTTTGGCTGCTGTTAGCACGCGCGGCGCGACCGGTGCGGTTTCTGGGCTTCTTCTTCCTGGTCTTCTTTGGACTGATGCTCACGCTGCATGGCAAAGACTATTATCTTGCGCCTGCTTATCCTGTTTTCTTTGCCGCGGGTGCGGTGGCGTGGATGGTATGGGCCGCACAGAAGGCGTGGCGCAATGCGGTGGTGCTTGTCTTTGTTGCCGTAGAAGTGATTGGTCTCTTCGTATTTCTTCCGTTTTCTATACCCGTGCTGCCGCCGATGCAATATCTTGCCTATGCCAAGAAGCTGCACTATCGCTCTGCGAATTCGGAGACGCAGGAAGAAGAGCCGCTGCTGCCGCAGTTTTATGCGGACCGCTTTGGGTGGAGCGATCTTGTTGAAGAGGTAGCGCGCGTCTACCACTCGCTGCCGCCGCAGGAGCAGGCTGTGACCGGCATTTATGCGCAGAACTATGGAGAAGCAGGGGCCATCGATATTCTTGGACGCCAATACGATTTGCCGATGAGCATCAGCGGACACCAGAACTATTGGCTGTGGGGCCCGCGAGGCTATACCGGCAAAGAGATGATTCTCATCTCCAGCGCAAGCGTCGATGAGGCACAGCAGGTCTATACCTCCTGCAAGGTTGCAGGTAAAGTCGACAATCCTCTCTCGATGCCTTACGAGCGCAGACGCATTCTTCTTTGTTACGGCAGAAAAACAACCTATCAGTCGGACTGGAAGAACCAGAAGCACTATCACTGACGAAAAAGCAGCCTGGGTCGCTTCGTAGATTGAGCGGCGTCGTCTTTATTTGTACGGCACGGCGAATCTAGTTAATTTGGACCGTAGTGTTGAGCTTGATGTCGGCCGAGGAGTCGCCGACCATGAGTTTGACCGGTTCGGATTCGACGTCGAACTTTGATTGCTTCTCATTCCAGTAAGCGAGATTTGCAGCTTCGAGCGGGATCTGGATGGTCTTGGTTTCGTTGGGCTGCAGGGTGACGCGCTGGAAGCCCTTTAGTTCCTCGCGGGGACGTTCGACCTTTGATTTCAGATGTTGCACGTAGAGTTGGACGACCTCGTCTCCGGTACGCGTGCCCGTGTTGGTGACGTCGACCGAGACGGTAATGTGGCCATCTTTTGTGACGTGTGTGGCGCTGGGCTTGAGGTTCGAGAATTTGAAGGTGGTGTAGCTCAGACCATAGCCGAAGGGATAGAGCGGCTCCCCTTTGAAGTACATGTAGGTGCGCCCATCGCGGATGTTGTAGTCCATCATCGCGGGGAGTTGGTCTACGGATTTAGGCCAGGTGGTGACGAGATGGCCGCCGGGGTTGTAGTCGCCGAAGAGGACCTTCGCGATGGCTGTGCCCTCGTCCTGCGAGGAGTGCGCCATGTGGAGGATGGCGGGAACGTTGGCCTGGGTCCAGTTGATTGCGAACGGGAAACTGGAGACAAGAACAACGATAGTGTGCGGGTTGACTTCGTAGACCTGCTTGACGAGTTGCTCCTGCTGACCGAGGTCGATGCTGTCGCGGTCGCGGCCTTCGCGTCCGTTGCTGGGGACAGTGCAGGGCAACGTGCCGTTGCCGGTCCAGTCGTGGGCCATGTCGGGGCCGCAGGTGGGGTCGTTGCCGACGACGACTACGGCAACCTCAGCTTTGCGTGCAGCATTGACGGCGGCGTTGTTGGTTTCGTCGGCAGCGTAGATGACTTTGGTCTGAGGGCCGACGATCTTCTGGATGCCTTCGAGTGGCGTGACGGTGTAGGGAGGCGTGCCTCCATACCAATCCCAGTGAACAGAGTTAGCGAGCGGGCCGATGACGGCAATGGACTTGAGGGTCTGCTTATTAAGCGGGAGAGTGGCGCTTTCGTTCTTGAGGAGAACTACCGATTCCAGCGCGATCTTTTGGGAGACCGACGTGTCCGCTTCAGTGGTCCAGGGCTCGGGTGAGTCCTTCACGTTTGAGTAGGGAACCATCGATGGCGGATCGAGCAGGCCAAGCTTGAGAGTGATGCGGAACTTGGGGCGCAGAAGTTCGTCGAGATCGGCGGTGGTGATGGAGCCATCTTTGAGCGCGGCACGGGTCTCGTATTTGTAGGTGTCGAGGAACTGATTGATACCGGCCTTGAGGCAGGCTACGACGGCGGCTTGCTGGTTGGGATAGGTCTTGGAGTCTTTGACGAGGGCTTTAACTGCACCGCCGTCACTGGAGAGGATGTCTACACCCCATTGTTTAACGACGATGTTTTTGAGGACCGGATTGACGGCCATGTGAGTGCCGTTCCAGGCGTTGTAGGAGGCCATGACGGCTTTGGCTCCGCCGTCGAGAAAGCCCATGCGGAAGGGGACGGAGTAGTACTCCCAGAAGAGCCGGTCGTCGAAGTTGGAGGAGGTTTTGGTGCGGTCCTTCTCGTTGCTGTTGGCGAGGAAGTGCTTGAGCAGCGAGGCGGCCTGCCAGTAATGGGGGTCGTCGCCCTGAAGGCCGTGGACAAAGGCGGTGACCATGGTTCCATTGAAGAAAGGATCTTCGCCGTAGACCTCTTCGCTGCGACCCCAGCGTGGATCGCGGGCGAGGTCGGCCTGCGGACCCCAGAGCATGAGGATGGGGTGATGATATTTTGCGGTCTGCGAGATGAAGCGCGCCTCGTGACCTTCGACTCCAGCCGCCTGCCGGACGATCGCTGGGTCCCAGGTCTCACCCATGCCGGGAGGCTGCGGGAACTGCGTGGTGGGAATGGCCGCCTGGGCATATGGACCGCCAATGCGCTCGCGCTGAACAACACCGTGGATGCCCTCAGAGCTGCCAAAGCTGGGGATGCCGAGGCGCGGGACGGCGGTATCGGTGCTGAGGCAATCGATTTTTTCATCGGTGGTCATCAGCGAAAGAATGTTGTCGATGCGCTTTTCGGCAGGAAGTGAAGTGTCGCGGAATGGGTAAGGCTTCTGCTGCTGCGCGAAGGCTGGGACAAGCGTGACGGCGAGGATGCTGACGAAGATTCCGAGCGATTTCTTTTGCATGATGGTTTTGAGTTCCCGCTTCTACTACGAACGGAGCGCGGCGCGAGATTTAGATGCGACCGCCACGCCCATTCTTGAGAGCAACCCATGCTACCACTCGACGGGGAGCTAATTCGATTGAATGGCTGATTTTTATAGTTTTTTCTAAAGTTGCCCTGAGGGTACATCGCCGCTGCAGTTGCAGTTCTACGGCGATAAGGTGCCCAATCCATTACGCTACTGTCATGTGCGTGATCCTCAAATCTGTGTCTTCCAAACTCTTTGCTGCTGTCCTGATGGCAACAACGGCATCATCTCTGGCCGCGGCCGGTCCCGCGGATCGAGCTTCTTATGTGAATCCGCTGATCGGGACCGCCAATGGCGGCAATGTATTTCCTGGAGCGACGATGCCGTTTGGGATGGTGCAGTTCAGCCCCGAGGCGACGCCGGTCAACTTGAAGCGCATGATCGCCGCGCCCGGCGGCTATGAGTATCGCGCTGACAGGATACGAGGCTTCAGCCTGACTAATGTGGAGGGTTGGGGATGCGCGGGTGGCTCAGGCGATGTACCGTTGATGCCGATTACGGATGCAGTCGAGAAGTCGCCGTCTCTGGATTTTCGCCACGCTTATTCTGCGGCATTCAGCCATGCGGATGAAAAGGCAGAGCCGGGTTCCTATCGGGTGAAACTGGGCAATGGCGTGGAAGTCGACCTTGCCGCAGCGACGCGGATGGGCGTTGCGGCCTTCCGGTTTCCCGATGGCAAGCCGGCACGAGTGCTGGTGCGAACTTCTGATTCGGAGGTAGGGTCTACTGCGGCGCAGACCAGCATCGACACTGCGACTGAAACTGTTACAGGATCGGTGACCAGTGGCAACTTCTGCGGATACATCGGTACGGAAGATCGTCGCTCCTACTACACGCTCCATTTCGTGGCGCGGTTCGATCGGCCGGTGACGGAGACGGGTGCATGGAAAGATGACAAAGTGAGCTTGGGAGAAACGACAGCAGAAGGTGGCACGGGATTTGGGACGAAGGGATTCCCGGAGGCCGGTCACGGCTCTGGCGTGTGGTTGGGCTTTGGCACGGGCGGCGTGGTGCGAGTGCGGATTGGGATCTCCTATGTAAGCGAGGCGAATGCGAAGGCGAATCTCGATGCGGAGAGCCGCGGCGGCGCAACCTACGAACAGGTGGCCGCGCGGGCACGAGCAGCTTGGAATAAACGACTGAATCAGATCGAGATTGAAGGCGGTACGGAGGAGCAAAAAACCGTATTCACGACCGCTCTCTACCACGCCCTGATGACGCCAACCACTTACAGCGACGTGAACGGCGAGTATACGGGCATGGATGGCAAGGTCAACCGAGTGGCTGCGCCGCAGACCGTGCAGTATGCCAACTTTTCGGGATGGGATGTGTATCGATCACAGTTTCAATTGCTGACCTGGCTGGATGCGAAGCAAGGGAGCGATATTGCGCAGAGCCTGTACAACCAGTCGGTGCAGGATGGCGGACGATGGGATCGCTGGACCCACTTGGGCGGGGCGACGCATGTGATGAACGGCGACCCGGCAGCGGCAGCGGTGGCGGATATATGGGCGTTTGGCGGACGACGGTTTGATGCGAAGGCTGCGTTGGCTTCTTTGGTGCGGGCGGCCGACGTTCCGACCAAGGAAGATTTAAGCCACGACGGATGCCCGGTGGAGTGCGTGGGCCAGCGGCCTGGACTCGATCAGTGGTTGAAGCTGCACTACATCCCTGTTGGCGCTCCGGCGTGGGGACCGGCGGCTGACACGCTGGAGGATGTATCGGCGGAGTTTGGTATCTCGGCGCTGGCAGGACATCTTGGCGATGAAAGCGTGCGCCAGCGGTTCGCGGTGAGGGCGCAGTATTGGAAGAATATCTGGAACCCGAATGCCGCTCCGGACGGCGGTTACTTTATGAACCGCAATGCGGATGGAAGCTGGCCTGCCGTGCAGCAGGACGATGACGATGACAACGACCAGAAGCCGCATGCCTTTACACCAGCGACCGGCGCTGGATTTGTAGAGGGCAGCGCTGCGCAGTATGTGTGGATGGTGCCGTTCAACGTTGCCGGGCTGTTCGAACAGATGGGTGGCCGCGACAAGGCCGTCGCGCGGCTCGATCGGTTTTTCTATGACGACAAGGGAGCGCCGGCGGTGACCAAGTGCGGCCCGCTTCATGCGGAGCTGGATAATGAGCCGTCGATTGAGACGCCATGGCTCTATGACTTCGCCGGACAGCCCTGGAAGACGCAGCAACTGGTGCGACAGGTGCTCAACACGATATGGAAGAATGCGCCGAACGGCATTCCCGGTAACGACGATCTCGGAGAGATGTCGTCCTGGGCCGTATTTGCTTCGATGGGGATTTATCCCGAGATACCGGGCAGGGCTGAGCTTGTGCTCGGGAGCCCTGTCTTCTCAACAGCGATCATTCATCGAACCGAAGGAGATATTCGGATACTGTCCAAGTCCGCTGCGGCTGACAGGTTTTATATCCGTGGCATTCTGGTAAATGGAAAAGCCAGTTCAAAGACCTGGCTGCCGGAGAGCTTCGCGCTCAAAGGGGGAACGCTTGAATTCGATCTGGGTGATACACCGGATAAGAGCTGGGGCGTGAACCGCGGCGACGAGCCACCATCTTTCGGAGCCGAGTAAATAGCTATCTGTTGCGTCCATTTCCAAAAACCTAAAGCGAGATATGAACCAGCCAGGAAGGATACAGATCATGAGTACCGCAGCACACAGTAAAGGGCCGGATATGCGGGTGAGCTTTGCGGGGGTAGAGTTGCGTTCGCCAGTGATTGCGGCGAGCGGGACGTTCGGATATGGCATTGAGTTCGAGGAGATCGTTTCGCTCGACCGCATTGGCGCGTTTGTGACCAAGGGTCTGTCGCGGGAGCCGATGGCAGGCAATACCGCTCCGCGAATTATCGAGACCGCGGCAGGGATGATCAACGCGATTGGATTACAGAATATGGGGGTGCGTCCGTTTATCGCGGAGAAGCTGCCTAAGCTGCGGAAGCTCGCAGGCGTCGTGGTGATCGCGAATGTCTTCGGATTCACGATTGAGGATTGTCTCGAGGTGATCGGGGCCCTGAATGACGCCGAGGGCATCGCGATGTATGAGCTGAATGCGAGCTGCCCAAATACGAGCCATGGGGGGATGGTGTTTGGCACCGATCCTGCACTCCTGTATGAGCTGACGGCGCGTTGCAAGGCGGCGGCGAAACGGCCACTGATGGTGAAGCTGTCGCCAAATGTGACCAGCATTGGACAGATGGCCAAAATGGCAGAGGATGCCGGAGCGGATGCCGTCTCGCTGGTGAACACGTTTGTCTCGCTGGCCATCGATGTGGAGACGCGGAAACCAAGAATCGCCAACGTCACGGGCGGCCTTTCGGGGCCGGCGATCAAGCCGATTGCAGTGAGGATGGTGAATGAGGTTTCGCGGGCGGTGAAGATCCCGGTAGTGGGAATGGGCGGCATTGTGCGGGCGGAAGATGCGGTGGAGTTTATGCTGGCCGGGGCGACGGCGGTGCAGGTCGGCACCGCAAGCTATGCCGATCCGAGAGCGGTAGAAAACATTGCCAATGGGCTGAAACGCTGGTGCGCGGGGCATGGTATGGCGCA
Organism: Edaphobacter paludis; assembly: GCF_039993895.1. Classification (NCBI taxonomy): domain Bacteria; kingdom Pseudomonadati; phylum Acidobacteriota; class Terriglobia; order Terriglobales; family Acidobacteriaceae; genus Edaphobacter; species Edaphobacter paludis. The sequence goes on along the minus strand of NZ_CP121194.1, from coordinate 2,951,993 downwards.
GGTGGCATCGTTGACTGGGGCGGCGCTGCTGTAATTTATCGGGGTTGCTCTTCTGTAACTTATGGCGGCGGGTCAAGCATAATAGAAGTGTGATGATTGAACATTCTTCCGCTTCCAACTCAGCCGCTCCTGCCGATCTTCGGCCCATTCGCCGTGCTCTTTTGTCCGTGACGGACAAGACCGGCCTTGTCGATTTTGCCCGTGCGCTCGCCTCGTTCAACGTAGACCTTGTCTCGACGGGAGGGACTGCTCGCGCCCTGCGTGAGGCTGGGTTGCCAGTGCGGGATATCAGCGACCTGACCGGCTTTCCGGAGATGCTGGATGGCCGCGTGAAGACCCTGCACCCGAAGGTGCATGGCGGCATTCTGCATATCCGCGACAATGCGGAGCATCAGGCTTCGGTGAAGGAACATGCGATTGAGCCGATCGATATGGTGGTGGTGAATCTGTATGCCTTCGAGAAGACTTCGCAGAAGCCGGGTGTGGCGTTTGCCGATGTGATTGAGAATATCGATATTGGCGGACCTTCGATGGTGCGCTCGGCGGCGAAAAACTTTGGCGATGTCGCTATTGTGACCTCGGCGGGTGATTACGGCTCGCTGACGGAGGAGTTGAAGGCGAATGGGGGGAGCTTGAGCCGGGCCACTCGCTGGCGGTTGGCGAAGCAGGCCTTTGCGGTTACGGCTGCTTATGATGCGGGGATTGCTACGGCGCTCGAGAGCATCGAGGAACCGGGTGGGGCGGCGGTGTTTTCGACAGAATTGCCGCAGGTAATTCGGATTATTGAGCCGCTGGAGAAGACGCTTCGTTATGGCGAGAACCCGCACCAGAAGGCTGCGCTCTATGTCGATGGCAGCGGCAAGGGCGTCGCGGGGGCGAAGCAGTTGCAGGGTAAGGAGCTTAGCTACAACAACATCGTCGATCTGGATGCCTGCTGGGAGTTGGTAAGCGAATTCGACGAGACAGCAGTGGCGATCATCAAGCACACCAATCCTTGTGGGGCTTCGACCGGGTCTACAGTGTTGGAGGCTTACAAGCGGGCTCTCGAGGCTGATCCGGTTTCGGCGTTCGGCGGCGTGATCGGGATCAATCGCGAGGTGGATGCCGAGGCCGCGGAGGAGATTGCCAAGCTATTTGTCGAGGCGATTGTTGCTCCGTCATTTACGCCTGAGGCTCTGGAACGCTTTGCGGTCAAGAAGAACCTGCGCCTGGTGCAGATTACTCCCGCGGATACGCCTCGGATGCTGAAGCAGGTTTCGGGCGGACTGCTGGTGCAGGATGCTGACCGTCTGCGGGTCACGGAAGCTGAGTTGAAGATGGTGACTGAGCGGAAGCCCACGGCAGAAGAGTTGCGGGCGCTGCTGTTTGCGTGGAGTATCTGTAAGTATGTGAAATCGAACGCGATAGTGTATGCGCGTTTTGCCGATGGCCACGGACAGACGGTCGGGATTGGCGCCGGACAGATGAGCCGGGTCGATGCGGCGCGGTTTGGAGCGATGAAGGCCGTGCTTCCTCTGGCTGGAACGGTCGCGGCTTCGGATGCCTTTTTCCCGTTTGCCGATGGTTTGGAGACGGTTGCCAAGGCAGGAGCTACGGCGGTGATTCAGCCGGGCGGGTCGGTCCGGGATGCCGAAGTCATCGAAGCCGCAAACCGGCTGGGGGTGGCGATGGCCTTTACCGGGGTCCGGCACTTCCGGCACGGATGAGGCACTGACGGATATAATCAGCGCCAGCCTCGCAAACGGCGGTCTGGCGCTGCATCCAATCGTCAGGCGGAGCCGTCTAACCTCTGTCTTTCGTCTCGCAATGATTCGGTCCAGAGTTTGCAAGCCAAGAAAGTTAGATCACATGACCTTGTTTTTGCGTGCCTCGTCTCTTCGCCCGTACCGCTTGTTGCCGGCGGCTGTGTTATTGTTTGCGGCGCATTCGATGTTTGCCGAGACGCCCGCTGCCACGAAGGCTGCTCCTTCGACGCCTGACCGGGCTTCGGCTTACTACCACTACGGACTGGCGCATCTTTATGAAGACATGGCCGTAAGCGCTGGCCGGTCGGATTATGCGACGCAGGCGGTGGAGGAGTACAAGCTGGCATTGAATGCCGACCCGAACTCTCAACTGCTGCAGGATGGGTTGGCCAGTCTCTACTTCAAAATTGGGCGGATTCGCGAGGCGGTAAGTACTGCGCAGGACCGGATAGCCAAAGACCCGAACGATATTGGGGCCCATGAGTTGCTGGGCAAGGTCTACCTGCGGTCGCTGGGGGACACGCAGACGCCTCAATCGGGACAGGTATTGAAGCTTGCGATTACTGAATATGAGAAGCTGGCTGAACTTAAGCCCAAAGATGTGGAGACGCACCTTCTTCTTGGCCAGCTTTATGGCTTGAACCACGATTCGGCCAAGGCGGAGGCACAGTTCAAGGAAGCACAGAAGGTCGATGCGAACTCGGAAGAGGTAGCGCTGAATATGGCGCGGCTCTATGGCGAGGAGGGGGATGCGAAGCGCGCCGCGGATGTACTGAACGGGATTCCGATGGATGACCGAAGCGCGCGGATTGAGTACGCCCTTGGCGCTACGTATGACCAGCTCAAGAAGCCGCAGGAAGCTGCAGCGGCTTATCAGCGAGCACTGGACCTCGAGCCTGGCAACCTGGATACGGAGCGCGGTCTGGCAAATGCTTTGCTTGCGGATGGGAAGCTGGACGAGTCGCTGAAGATTTTCAATGAGATTGTTGCGGCCGAACCGCAGGATGCGCAGTCGCAGATCCATATCTCGGAGATTGAGCGCAGGCAGGGACATTACGACCAGGCGCTGGCTACTCTGGAGAAAGCCAAACCTCTTGCGGAGAATTCGCTGGAACTTAGCTATAACGAGGCGTTGCTCTATGATTCACTGGGCCGGTATGACGAGGCAACGGCGGTCCTGACCAAGCTGGTGGCGGACACCGCTCATGCGGATGGAAAGTACAGCGACGGAGATAAGGCGAACCGAGCGGTTTTTCTTGACCGGTTGGGCATCATCTATCGCGAAGAGAATAAGACAACCGAGGCTGTGGCTGCGTACAAGCAGATGGTGGATCTTGGGGGAGAATACGCCAAGGGCGGGTATCAGGGACAGGTAGATGCATACCGCGATGCTCACCAGTGGAAGGACGCTACTGCCTCAGCAGCCGCCGCTGCCAAAGCGCAGCCGAAGGACCAGGCAGTGCAGCTGATGTACGCAGGGCAGCTTGCCGATACGGGCGAGGCCGAGCAGGGGATCGCGCTGGCGAAGGCGCAGCTTTCGGCGACGCGGACTACGCCGGAGGATCGCGATACTTATCTTGCGCTGACACAGATCTACACCCGACTGAAGCAGTGGCCGGATGCTGCTGCGGCGTTGGATAGTGCTGCGGCTTTGTCGACAAAGCCAGATGAGAAGCTCTACGTGTATTTCCTTCGCGGAGTGCTTGCAGACCGGCAGAAGCACTACGATGAAGCGGAGGCGGAGTTCCACAAGGCGCTTGCTATCGACCCGCAGAACCCGACGATACTGAATTACCTCGGCTACATGCTTGCCGACCGCGGAGTGAAGCTGCCTGAGGCGTTGACGTTGATTCGCAAAGCGGTCGATCTCGACCCGCAGAACGGTGCTTATCTCGATTCGCTGGGATGGGTTTACTTCAAGTCCGGACAATACGACCTGGCGGAGCAGAATCTGCGTAAAGCAATGGAACGCATGAGCACCGATCCGACCGTTCACGACCATCTGGGCGAGGTCTATGAGAAGACGGGCAAGCTGAAGCTGGCGGTCACGCAGTGGGAGCGCTCGATGACGGAGTATGCGCACTCCCTGCCTGCGGATGCCGATCCGGCGGATGTCGCCAAGGTACAGCATAAGCTCGAAAATGCGCGGGTGAAGCTGGCGAAGGTGTCGCCGGCACCAGCAAAATAGAGACGCCGAAGACATCGCTCTCTCTTCTTTCTTTACGGAATGGAAGAGAGGAGCGATCTTCGCTGCGGCTTCTTCTTCCGTTACACTCGAACTGACTATGTCGACCGAACTTTCTCGTTGTGCGGTCATTGGTGGGCCGGACGATCCTCTGATGGCGCGTGCCTATCCTGCGCCATTCAGGCCTTCGTGTACGCCTTTTCAACGGGATCGTGAACGCATCGTGCAGGCGCGAGCTTTTCGTCGTCTCGCGGGGAAGACACAGGTGTTTACCAGTCGGGCCTCCGACCATTTTCGCAGTCGGCTGACGCACACGATGGAGGTCGCGCAGATTGCCCGGGCTGCGGCGTCCACGCTTGGATTGAATGAAGATCTGGCAGAGACGCTGGCACTCGTCCACGATATCGGGCATCCGCCATTTGGCCATGCGGGGGAGCGGGCACTCGATCAGTGTCTGCGAGAGCATGGGCGGCGGTTCGACCATAATCTGCATGCGCTGCGTATCGTTGAACACTTTGAGCAGCGATACGCGGCGCATCGTGGACTGAACCTTACGCTTGGTGTCCGCGAAGGAATCATCAAGCATTCGCGGGATTACAGTGTCCTCGATTATCCAGAGCTTGCGGAGTACATGCTGGATCAGCGGCCTCCGCTGGAGGCCCAGTTGATCGATCTCGCCGATGAGATTGCTTACCTGACGGCGGATCTCGATGATGGCGTCGAATCCGGCTTGTTGGCGATCGGTCATATCCGCGAGCATGTCGACATCCTTGCAAGGTGCTATCGAATGGTTGAGAAGCAGCACGCCGGAGTCGAAGAGAAGTATCTTTTTAACGAAGCGCTGCAACTGATGCAGAACGTACTTACGGATGATTTAATCGCGACCACACGGCGCAATGCAGAGGCCATCGGGGCTGATAGTCTGGAAGATATACGCCGATGCCCGACACGGCTCGCGGTCTTTTCGCCTCGGGTAGAGGCTGAGCGATTGCAGGAGAAACGCTATCTGTACGAGACGCTCTATACCTGCGAGGTTTTAGAAAATGAGCACGACAAGGCAGAAGAGGTTGTGACTGCGCTCTTCAACTATTGGATCAACGATCCGGAAGAGCTGCCGCAAGGGCACTTTGAAGACATCGAAGAAGAAGGACTCGCACGGGTGGTCGCGGACTATATCGCCGGGATGACCGACAGCTTTATCCTTTTGCAATACGCGCAGATCAAGCGGGCGATTCGGCGATAAAAAATTAAGTAAAATTCGCTTTAGGCTTTGCAAACTTCGACGATAGCGGACCCAAAGCGTTCTGTCTTTTCCGAGCCGATGCCGCCAATTGTCTTCAATTGAGCGATATTTTGCGGGCGCGCGAGGACGATGCTTCGCAGGGTCGATGACCCGAGCACAAAGAATTGAGGAAGGCCAAGTTTTTCGGCTTCGGCTTTGCGCCAGTCGCGAAGGCGTTGGTCGAGTGCCTGTTGGTCGGGTGTGAGGGACTCTGCCGGGGCGGAAGCGACGGGGCGATGGCGCTGGAAGGTTTCCGTGTGCAGTTCGGGTGAGGATTCTCCGCTTTTTCGCGGGATTGTCGTGGAGACTTTTGACCGTGAATTGGCAGAGCGGATCGGTGCGGGTTTGTCGATGGCACCGTACTCGAGTGGTACAGGTTTTGAACCACAGATGGCGACGATTGCGGCCCCGTAGCGGTCGGCTTTCTCCGGGCCGATGCCCGAGATATTCAGCAGGCTTGGAATGGTGGTTGGGCAGGCGTGGACGATGGAGGTGAGGATGGCATCGGAGAAGACAATGAAGGCAGGCTTGCCGGTCTTTGCCGCTTCGGCTTTGCGCCATTCGCGGAGGCGCTGATCGAGGTCTTTTTGCGCCGGAGTGTAGGCTGCGCTGGCCTCGGATTTGTCTGCTTTGCCAGAGGATCTCTTGCTGCTGGCTGTCGTGCGAGACTTCGAGGCTTTTTGATCGGCGGCATCTTTGAGGAGAACGTTGAGGTCGTCTTCTTCGTCGCGGGTGCGGCCTTCGTGAGTGAGGGAGGCTCGCTTGAAGTTGATAAGCGTGCCTTCGGAGTTGGTGAAGGTGTCGGTGGTGAGGGTGATGAGGCCGGCTCGGGTGAGGGCGTCAAGGTAAGCGTCGAATTGCTTGCGGTCGATGCCGAGAGCGAGATCGGTGTGTAGCTTTCCGGTGGCTTTGGTGGCGCCCCCTTCGAGAGCTTCGAGGATGGTCCTGAGTTGGCGGTCTTCGTGTGTGGTGGGCGGGCGGAAGGTTTGCGCCGTGGCTCGTTCGGGAGAGCAGAAGTCGCAGTGGCCGCACGGCCGGAGACCATCGGCGGTGTCGCCGAAATGCTGAACGAGGGCAGACATGCGGCACTGTGGAGACTCGGCGAAGGCGACGATGCGGTCGATCTGGCTGCGGCGGAATGCAAGTTGCGTGTCGTAGCTGGAGCGCCAGTTGGTCTGGCCGGTGGAGCGAAGGTTGCCCGCAATGTCGAAGGCCGCCGCACCCTGGGAGACGAGTTTTTCCGCGGTGCGATCGAAGGTCTCGATATCCATTTTGAGGCGCTGACGGAGAATGTCGGGCATCTGGTAGTCGTTATTGAGAGCGGCGGCGAGGCGAGCCAGTTCGGTGGGTGGCGGGTAGTCGCGCTCAAGGAAGAAGTCGTGCATCTTGCGGTCGGCGTAGGAGTGGAGGAGTACCGTTCTCGAGGGCTGCCCGTCGCGGCCGGCGCGGCCAATCTCCTGGTAGTAGGCTTCGACGCTTCCGGGGAGCGCGGTGTGGACGACGGTGCGGACGTCGGCCTTGTCGATGCCCATGCCGAAGGCGATGGTGGCAACGACTACTTCCAGTTTTCCGGACAGGAAGTGGCGCTGGACTCTTTCACGGACGCTGGGTTCCAGGCCAGCATGGTAGGCGGCGGCGCTACCGCCAAGGACGGAGGCCAACTCTTCGGCTGCTTTGCGCGAAGGGGCGTAGACGATAGCGGGACGATTGGCCGGGGATTTGAGGAGGTTGGCGGTGAACTCGTTGCGCCGGGGCTTCGACATCTCGACAACTTCGATGGCGAGGTTGTGGCGGCGGAAGCCATGGATGAACAGCGCGGGTTGATGGAGTTGGAGCTGCGTAGCGATATCTTTTTGAACGGTGGGGGTCGCTGTTGCGGTGAGGGCGATGATGGGAGCGGGGCGCAGGGCAGGGAGGTAATCGCCGAGGGTGCGGTAGTCGGGGCGGAAGTCGTGGCCCCAAGCTGAGATGCAGTGGGCCTCGTCGATGGCGATGAGTGCAGGCTTCTTTTTGGCCAGCATCTCAGGGAAGCCGGGGACGCGCATTCGCTCGGGGGCGATGAAGAGAAACTGGAGAGTGCCGTCGAGGTAATCGCGGCAGGCTTGACGGGAGTCTTCGCGGCTGAGGCCGGAGTGGATGCGCGCCACGCGCAGGCCGAGGGCGGAGAGCTTGGCGGCCTGATCGTCCATGAGGGCGATGAGCGGCGAAATGACGAGGGCGGTGCCGCCGCGAGCGATGGCGGGAAGTTGATAGCAGAGGCTCTTGCCGGCGCCGGTAGGCATTACCAGAAGGACGTCGCGGCCATCGGTGGCAGCGCGGCAGACAGCCTCCTGGTTGGCGCGGAAGGCCGGGAAACCGAAGGTCTGGTGAAGGAGGACGGAGAGATCTACGGGATCGGAGTCGGAATCCATGCGCTTGCCTATCTTCGCATATTGTTTGCCATGTTGAGCACCCCAGAATTGCATGGGATTGTGATATGACCGGTAGTTCCAGCAGGCATAAAGGAGCTATTTCAGATAATTACGCCTTAAGAGACTTACAGACTAGGATGGTTGCCGTATGCGGTCTGCGACATAGCCTCAATTTCGCCGATGGAGGTAGTTTTACAATGGCATCCTTCAAGATTGGAATCAGCATGGCGGGCGCCATCTCTGCGGGCGCCTATACAGCCGGTGTCCTCGACTTTCTTACCGAAGCGCTGGACGCATGGGAAAAAGCCAAAGACAATAACGAGGCTGTTCTCCGGCACGATGTTTGCATTGAAGTTCTGGCGGGGGCTTCCGCCGGAGGAATGTGCGCCGCCATTGCAACAGTCATGCTGCAGGAAGACTTCGAGCATATTCACGACACAAGCAAACGAGGCACGAGCAACAGGTTTTACGAGAGTTGGGTCAACCTAATCGACATTGAGGAGCTGCTTAAAACAGACGATATTAAGAAGCGCAGGTCTATCGTTTCGCTCCTTGACTCCGCGATTGTCAGCACCATTGCGGAGTATGCTCTCACTCCCAAAGTTCCACGACCGACGCCGCGCCGCTATGTATCTCCGCACCTGACGCTCTTTCTTTCGCTGACGAACCTGGGTGGAATTCCGTATTCTCTCAACTCGGCTGCACCTGGCTCGATCGAAGAGACCACGTTCTTCTATGGAGATCGCATTCGCTTTGAGACGACTCATACCAGGCCGACCTCTCTGGTGGAAAATACCGTACGAAAGCTCGATCTCACAACTCAGGGAAAGGCTGGCGGGTGGGACGTGCTCCAGACGGCGGCGATGGCGACTGGCGCCTTCCCGGTCTTCCTCGCTCCGCGATTGCTCGACCGCTACGTCAGCGAATACCTGCCGCCCCACTGGTTGTCGGTCACTTCCGCAGCCACCGGTACACCGCCGCCCGTTCCGCCGAACTTCCCAAAAAATTTTTCTCAACCTTTTCTTACGCTCAATGCCGATGGGGGTGTCACCAATAACGATCCTTTCAACTACGCCCACGACTATCTTGCCTCGCTTGATCCCGTCCCGGAAGATGGTCATGACCAACAGAAACCGTTGGAGGCGGACCGCTCCGTCATCAGCATCGCTCCATTTCCGACTACGGGACAGTTCAAACCCATTCCCAATGCAGAGGCAAAGTTCTCTATTTTCTCCATCCTTTCGGAACTCTTCTCCGCACTTGTCTCACAGTCCCGTTTCTTTGGTGAATCGCTCAGCGAGATCATGACCGGCACTACGTTCAGCCGTTTTGTCATCGCCCCATCGGACGACGAACTCGCAAAAAGATACTTGGCAGCGGGTTCGCCACAAGACCAGCCTCCAGCGCTTCAGTGCGCCACGCTGGGTGCCTTCGGAGGTTTTCTCGAGCGAGAGTTCCGCGCGCATGACTACGCCCTGGGTCGACGCAACTGCCAGAAGTTTCTCAGCACCTCTTTCGTCTTGCCGGAGAAGAACGCCATCATCGCGGAGGGTCTGGCCGCTCTCGATCCGGCCGCACGCAAGGCCGTCTACAAAAGGTTCAAGCGCCCCGCGCCCGGCACATACGCCCACACGGCCGAGATGCTGCAATGGGCCGCTATCCCTCTCCCTGCCGACCAGCAGCAAGGTGGCGACACGTGGTTCCCAATCATTCCGCTGTGCACGGACTCTCTTCGCGAAAAGTTACCTCGTGTCAAACGTGCCGCAATCAGCCATAACCGAGTTCAACTTATCGTCACCCTTATTCTCAAGCGTTCCAAGGAGGTAATTTCCCGCCTCATTGATCTGGTCCCGTCACGAGTTTTCCAGTGGTTCCTCAGATTTGGTCAGCCCTTCATCCGTTGGCTTGCCCGGCGTCCCCTCACCGAGACACTCATCAAGCAACTCGGCGATTCATATCAGAGATAGCGATCACTTAGCGCCCTTTCAAGAAGATGCTTAGTGAACCGTTTCGAGTTTGGGCTGGTCCCCGGCTTGAAGCTTCTGGGAGGTTTGAAATTCGCGGTTGGCATCTTCGGTCCTGCCTACGGAGCGATAGGCCCGTCCAAGCAGGTTGTGGGTAATGTAATTGCCAGTATCCATTCGATCCGCGCGCTCCAGGTACAGGATGGCGTTCATCGGGTCGTTCTCTTTGAGCAGTACTTTGCCGAGCAGGATGAAGGGGCCTGTTGAGTTTGGCTCCAGCAACAACGCCTGCTGAAGGGACTGCTGCGCTTTCACGTAGTCGCCGCTGCGTGTGTAGGCGTCGCCGAGCCTGTCGTAGACGCTGCCCTCGAGGGGGTTGCGGGTACGTTCTTTTTCAAACTCAGTGATAGCTTCATCGACGTGTTCGTCGGCGAGTGCGATTTCGCCCAGGAGCAGGTGCGCCAGCGGCAATTGTGGGTTGAGTTCGACGGCCTTGTGCGCGAACTGCTGCGCGATGGGGCGGTAGTCGCGACGCAATAACATGCGTGCGGCGAGAAGATAGGCCGCGGCTGAATCCGGTGGGAAGCCATACTGCAGGGCGAAGGCTTTGCGTGCGTTGTCGTAATTATGTGTGTCGATATAGCAGAGGGCGAGCACGTAGGTGGGATCGACCCGAGTTTGTGGGGTCCAGTTGTGGGCCGATTCGAGCAGTGGAATCGCTTCAGCAGCCTTGCCCAATCGAAACAGAGCCAGACCGCGCATCTGCGTCGACTCTTCATCATGGGGATCTTGTTTCAATGCACTCGCAAGAGCAGCGTCGGCTTCAGCGAATCGATTCTGGGAATACATGGCAATGCCGCGCAGTCGATTGACTCCCGGCGGCGCAGGCTGCTCCACGGCGAGAGCATCGAGTTCCTTCAACGCCTCCGCAATTTGTCCGCGATCGATCATCATGCGCAGCCGCTTTAAATCTGGCGAAGAATCGCGTGCTGTAGCTTCGCTGGTCGAGGTCGTTGGATTAGGTGAATGTGCCGTCGAAGCAGCGCTGGTCTGAGCTAATCCAGACGGTAGGGAACACACCGCCAGCGTGAAGAGGAAAAGATGTTGAACTATTATCTGCAGGGAACGCATAGGAGATCCGGCTCGAGTATAAACCAGCAAAAAGGAGGAGCCGTGGCTCCTCCTTTTTGTGCTGTCTGTCGTTGAGGTTTAGAACTGCACTCTACCGGAGAACTGTAGCTGTCGAGGATTCGCCGAACCGCCTGGGAAGGGCCCTGACGAAATGGAGCCTCCTTGGTCTATATTGCCGTTCGGCGTGCCCCAGTTGATGTGGTTGAAGGCGTTGAAGCCATCTGCCCGAAGCTGGAAGGTGTATTTCTCCCGGATGGTAAAGTTCTTCTGGATCGAAAGGTCAGCATTGAAGAAGTGCGGCCCAAAAACCGTGTTCCTTCCGACGTTGCCGATCTGATCCAAAGCGGGCCGCCTGAACATTCCACCGTTGTCGATATTCTGTGCCGGGTAGAACGACAAACTGTTTCCCGGAATGCCCGTTACGTTGGGGTGAAATCCGCGGGTATCGCCGTTGACACGGCAGGGTGCGCTGCCGGGGACCTCCTGGCTGCAGGTTGAGTAGCTCAAAGTAAAGGGCAGTCCGCTCGAGAAATTGATGACCGGACTGATCTGGATGCCGCTCACAATCTGGTCGACTACCCGGTTCGTGTGCGCCAGGAACTGCCTTTTTCTTCCAAAGGGTAACTCGAGCAGGCCGTATACGATGATCTGCTGTTGACGCAGCGCGCTATCGCGTCCCGCTACGATGTGCTTGTCCCAGGAGGAGTAGCCCGTCGCATCGCTGATCGCCTGCTGCCACGCATAGTTCGCATTCAGCGAGATACCGTGGGTATATTGCTTTGCCATTGTTACCTGCAGCGCGTTGTAGTGAGTGTCGAGGTTGTCGGAGAAGTCTTGTATGTCGTTGGTCCATCCGCATGGGCCATTGCAGGCCGGTAGGGAACCGCCATAGTACCGCCGCAGCAGGTTTTGATTGTTGACCGCGCCGCCGGGTCCTACGCCATTGACATACTGGCTCACGCCACCAATATCGGGGAGATTCGGATCCCAGTGCAGGGCCTGGCCATTAAAGCTCTGCGACGGAGACAAGGCGATTGCGGCTTCGTTCGGGTTGGTAGTGTTGCCGGAACTGTCGCCAAAGGTGTGGGTACCCTTGTTGCCGACATACGCGATCGTCACGGACAGAGTGGGCGTGAGCGATTGCTGAAGGCTCGCATTCCAGGCATCGAGCGTCGGGAGTCGAAGTGTCGTCGGCCGCGCGCGCGAGCTTACCTGGGAACCAGGGTTCGGCAGTAATCCGCTGGCAGGCACTGGGATCGGCGTCGCAGCCGGCGGCCCGACACTCAGGTTGAATGCAGAGTCCGTTCCGCTCGCGGTGATTGCCTGATTTTGAAGCACCGGCAGATTCTGGGTCGCCGCATGTCCGAAGATCGAGCCGAATACGCCGATATCGAAGCTTCGCCCGTATCCTGCGCGAATCACCGTGTTCGGGGTCACCTGATACGCGACACCGATGCGCGGGTTATATGTGTTGTTCGGGAGATGGTAGTTCATGTTGCTGCCGATGTTTCCGTAACCAGCGACCTGGAGATAACCAGTCGCCATGTTCAGCAACGCACCGTTCCCTTTTCCATTGACAGTTTCCGGGAAATACAGCTCATACCGCAGGCCGAGATTGAGTGTCAGCTTCGGCGAAGCGCGCCAGGTGTCCTGCACATAGAAGAAGTCGCGTTTCTGAAACTCCTTCGCATTTGTCGTCGTACTCACGTAGCGCTGAAACTGGGTTACGTTTCCGGTGACAAACGACGCGAAACCCAGGCCCGTTGTTCCGTTATTTCCGTTTGACGTCGGTCCCGTGCCGAATAAAAGAAGACCGGTGCGGTCATTATCACTCGGCACCCTGAGGTTGCGAGCATAACGAAGGTCCGCGCCGAATTTCACGCTATGGTTGCCGATTACCCTGGTCCAGTTGTTTACCAGTTGGTACTGGTCTTCACGCTCAGTCAAGGGGCAGTTGCAACGGTCGACGTTGAGCCCCGCGCCATATTGTGGACCCGTAGCCTGAGAGTTATTTGGGCCGCCGAAGCTGCCGACTTCGGTCAGTTGGAACGAAGGTGAACCGCTGGTGGTCTTGTCTCCCATGTTCAGACCCGGCGCGCCAAGCTGCGTCGCGAGGTTTGTGCCCGCGTCGTACTTGGAGGTGCCGATGTTGTACCGGAAGTAGCCGAGCCGAACGTCTGTCACCAGCTTCGGACTCACCACAATATCCGCGCCTGCGGCCGCGCTGTCGTTGGCGCCCTGCGAGGTGCCGCCATAGCCGCCCAGCCCAAACCCTGCGCCGCCGGCTGGTCCAAACATCGTCTTACCCGTCAGAGTGTCGGTAAACCGGCTGAAACGCCCAAAGGCATGAACACGATCGTTGGCCGTCCAATCGATACGAACATCCCACTGATTGCTGTTGAAGCCGCCGGTTCCACTTCCGGCATAGTTGTTCTTCAGGCCTGAGACCCCATTCACTGCCGAGCCCGCCGTATTCGGCGCGTACGGCTGTAGGAGCTTGAGAAAGTTGATTGCCGGAGCAGAAAGATCTGATGTTGGGATAACGTTTCCGGCGTACGGAACCGATTGTCCATTTACCTGGTGATAAAGCTGCCCGACTGCCGGCGTATAGTCGCTGAAATCGCACCCTGCAGTTCCAGTTGTTGTCGTAGCCTGTCCAAGGCATGTCGAAACCAGGTGCGCAGTCGGAACCGTCTGCACGTTTGCGATGCCGACCTTCTGCCTTACTCCCTGGTAGTCTCCAAAGAAGAACAGCTTGTCCGTGATTATCTTTCCACCGAGTGATCCGCCGAACTGGTTCTTCAGGCCTTGAGGAAAAGGATTGACCGCCGAAAGCTGGGCTGGCCCCTGCGTAAACGGATCTCGTGCAAGGTTAGCGTTGCTCTCGCGATAGTCGAACGCGGATCCATGCCAGGTATTGGACCCGGATTTTGTCTGTGCCGTCACTACCGACGACACCGCTTTACCAAACTCGGCATCGAAGTTCTGTGTCGTAATTTTGGTCTCCGATAGCGAATCTGCGTTTGGATTGACCACGATGATTCCGAGGATTGGGTCCTGGTTATCCGTTCCGTCTAATTGGAACGCGACTCCGGCAAACGCCTGACCATCTACTTCAATCTGTTTAGACCCCTGCGGATTCTCGTCCGCAGCATGGTTCCAACCCAGTAGTTGCGCGCCGGGCAGCAGCAGTTGCAGATTCGTAAAATTTCTGTCCGGAATCGGGAGGTCCACAATCTCCTTCGCAGCAAAGGTCGTAGAAACGTCGGCGCGGTCCGTCTTCAACAGGGGGACCGAGTCGGCGTTGACTTCAACGGTCTGATCGGAACCGCCAACGGCAAGAACTGCCTGAACCTTAGTGGAGGTATCCGCATAGAGTTGGATGCCTTTTTGCTGAAAGCCCTTGAAGCCACCCGCTTCAATCTTGACGTCGTAGACGTCCGGAATAAGGTGCTCGGCGGTGAACTCGCCGCTGCCGTTAGATTGAACGGTGGTCGATGTACCTTTCGCTACATCCGTCACGGTGACGGCGGCGTTTGGAACGACGGCCCCGCTTGCATCGGTGATGGTTCCGTAGATGGATCCATAGACCGCCTGTCCAAAACTGATGGGCGCCAGAGTCAACAGGCAGACGGCCAAGAGAGCTAGACTTACTCGCATCTTGTTCATATCAATGTCCTCCAAAAAATGTACTGCTAAGCCGGTTCTGTTCTTTGCCCTGCCGGTTCCTGTCCGGACTTTCGTGGACTTGCCGACCTTGTTGTGTACTGAACAAACCTTTGTCTCGGAAAGCTCAAAATTTGTTTTGAGTTACGTTGCGGAGCATACGTCCGTGTCTAACTGAATGTCAATTGTTTTCACAGGTTATATCGCCATGTTTTATGGGCTGATATGACACTACATATTCGAGTAGGATTCTATGGTTTTACGGTGGTACGACCTTGCAAAATAACGATCATGCAACCTACCGCTGGCCGAGAGATAGAACCCTGTAGCGCGTGCGCAGATCAATTTGTTGGCAGAGCGAATATATCGCATGGTGCACGTCCACCCGTCGCAGCCCGAACTGCACGATATTGGGAGGCGTGGTTGGCAGTGGCATTCGATTTCAGATCGACATGGTCTGCTTCGGCCTGGGATGCGTTCCCAGGTGTGAGCCACTGCTATGATGATTTTTGAACGAGGCACCCTTCATTCGTTCGGCCCGCAATTGTAGTGACGCAAGTGACATAGCAACTGGCCTCTATTGCATAGCCAGAGCTATATAGTTTTGCAGACTCCAGGAGGCACCCTTTGAATATGACTCAACGCCATCGCACGGCAATTTTCGCAAACTGGACGCCTCTAGCCGTCCTCGGAATTCTAATCTCTTTCTCCCTGGGGAGCGCAGGGAGCCACGCATGGGCACAAGCGCCACAGACAGTCACCGCAACGACTCAGAGGAGTTCAGGCGCGCATCAGAACGATGGCCCGTGGTGGAAACATGCCCTCATCTACGAGATTTATCCCCGGAGCTTTCAGGATTCGAATGGAGATGGCATAGGCGATCTGAACGGGATTACGCAGCGGCTTGATTACCTTCATTCGCTGGACGTCGATGCGGTATGGTTGTCCCCAATCTATCCTTCGCCGCAAGTCGACTTTGGATACGACATCTCCGATTACGAGAATATCGACCCGCAGTATGGCACGCTTGCCGACTTCGACAAACTGGTTGCGGAGGCGAAGAAACGAAACATTCGCATCATCATGGACATGGTGATGAACCATACGTCTGACCAGCACAAATGGTTTCTCGAGTCGAAGAGTTCGAGAAACAATCCAAAACGCGACTGGTATGTGTGGCGCGACGGTAAGGGCGTGGGGCCCGATGGTAAACCGTTGCCGCCGAACAACTGGGTCAGCCTCTTTGGAGGCTCTGCCTGGGAGTACGACCCCACAACGAAGCAGTTCTACTATCACGAGTTCTACAAGCAGCAGCCAGATTTGAACTGGCGTAACCCGGAGGTCGAAAAAGCAATGTTCGACTCGGTGCGCTTCTGGTTGGATCGCGGAGTGGCCGGATTCCGCCTCGATGCAATTCCAACACTTTTTGAAGACCCCCAGCTTCGTGATGAACCGGCAACAGGTGGAACTAACGCTCAGGGCGATCCGAACCTCAGCGATATCTACACCAACAATCTGCCGGAGGTGCATGATGTCATGCGGCGACTTCGTGAGTTGGTCGACAAGTACCCGGGAAATCGCGTGCTGATCGGAGAGACCTATCTGCCGAACGTGCAGGAACTGGATAAGTGGTATGGCGGCGCAAAGCACAATGAGTTGCAACTGCCGATGGATATGCAGGTAGGCTTCACCAACAAGCTGGATGCGTCTTTGTTCCGTAAACGGATCAACGATGCAGAGACGCAGATCAACGGTAATCAGCCACTGTTCGTTTTCGACAACCACGACAATGTTCGCAGTTGGAACCGCTACGGAGATGGTGTTCACGACCAGGCCATCGCCCGATTGATTGCAACGACCTTGCTCACTTCTCGTGCAACGGCGCTGATGTATTACGGAGAAGAGCTTGGCATGGTCACGACCACGCCGACGCGCAAGGAAGATGTGAAGGATCCTATCGGCATAACCGGCTGGCCAAAGGAGAAGGGCCGCGACGGCGAGCGTACGCCGATGCAGTGGGATGATTCGAAGAATGCAGGATTCAGTGATGCTGCAACGACGTGGCTGCCTGTCGCGCCGGATTATCGAACCGTCAATGTGAAGACGGAAGAGAGCGAGCCCTCTTCGCTGCTTCACTGGCACGAACAGTTGATTACCATGCGCAGAAACGACCCGACGCTTCGTGATGGAAAGCAGGTAATGATCGATGAGAGCAACCCATCTGTTCTCTCGTACGTTCGCGAGGGAGTGGAGGGTCACCCGGCCATTATTGTGGCACTCAACTTTACAGCCAAGCCGCAGACGATCTCGCTTGATCCTTCGGCGGCAGGTGTGCATGGGAAGGCAGTCACCACGCTGCTCACCGACGCTCCATCGCTTAAGCGGAATGGCAGTCTGCAGAACATAACGCTGCCGCCGTATGCTTCCTGGATTGGCAGCGTTAAATAGTGGTGGCATCTTTCAACCCGGGCGCCTGAGGACGGTTTTGCAACTTTCCTCAGGCGCCTTTTTCAAGCCAAAAGACCGCGCAACTCCTGCGTGGTTACAATCACGCTGGATGCTATTTTCTCGAACAGGCTCGTTGTTTTTCTATAGCGTCATCGCGACCATGCAGCCACTGGTCTGGGCGCAGACTTCCACCCTTCCTCCTGCGCGTCCAACTTCTTCGGCCACCATGAGGCTGAAGGATGCTGATGAAGCCTTTCGCGCCGGATCAGCCGCGTATCTTAAGAACGATCTGCGCACAGCACATGTGCAGTTTGCAAGAGTAGTGCTGCTTGCCCCGGATGTCGCTGCCGGGCATAGTGCATTCGGGACGGTACTGCTCGCAGAGGGGCACGCTCAAGCCGCAGTCGCGGAGCTCGATAAAGCCCACAAGATCAATCCGCGTGATGCGGGTATCACGCTCAACCTCGCGATTGCTTACTCCCAACTGCACGATTCTGTGAGAGCGGTGAAGACGTTTCGGCTTCTCGGCCAGGAAAATGCCGAACCGCTGAACTCTCAGGCTGCAATTGCTTATGCCGCCGCGCTGACTGCGACGGGGGCGTCGGCAGAGGCGTTCGGGCAGTTGGAGACCGCACTCAAAACCTCGCCTGACAGCGCTGTACTGCACGATGCCCTTGGTGCATTGCTCGCACAGCAGAAGCGCTACGATGAGGCAACTGCGGAGTTTCAGCATGCCACCTCGCTCGATGCTTCATTGGCGAGCGCGCACTTTCACCTTGGCTCCGTTTACCTGAACCGAAACCAGCCTGCCGCAGCGGTCACGGAGCTTGCGCAGGCGAACGATCTTGATAAAGCGAATGTTGCATACGCTCTACAGCTTGGGCGCGCCCTTCGTGCGGACAATCAGGACGAAGCGGCCCTTGCTGTATTGAATAGAACGCTGGCGCTTGATCCAGCATCGATCGATACTAAATATGAAATTGCGCTCACCTTGCAGGCTAGCGAGCACGCCCACGAAGCTCTGCCGCTCTTCGAGCAGGTGACGATTGCGCGGCCAAAAGATTTTGCGGCGCTGACAAACTTTGGCCTCGCCCTGGTTCAGACGGGCGATGCAAAGAGCGCGATTCCCATTTACAACCGCGCTCTTGCGCTAAATGCGAAGAGTGCGACGCTGCACGAAGACCTTGGTGTCGCCTACCTGCAGCAGAGTGATCTGAACCATGCGATCGAGCAGTTTCGCGCGGGACTTGCCCTGGAACCAAACAACTCGCAGCTTCACTACGACCTCGGGCTGGCGTTCAAGCTGAAGGATGATACTTCCGCAGCGGTCCCTGAGTTCAAGCAGGCCGAAGAGCTCGACCCACAGCTGTCCGATCCTCCTTACACGCTGGGCGTGCTCTACATGCAACTTGGGCGATTTGCCGATGCGCAGGTTGAACTGGAGAGAGCGACTGTATTACGTCCGGATAACGGGGAGGCATGGGCGATCCTCGGCAATGTCTACAAGGAGACGAGTCAGTTAGAGAAGGCAACAACTGCACTGCGGCGGGCCATGGAGCTAATGCCGAATCAGCCGAGCCCGCACATCAGTCTTGCCGCAATTCTCAGCCAGCAGGGCGATCACGCGGGCGCATTGGCCGAGCGCAAGAAGGCAGCCGATCTCAGCCGTATTGCGGTCAGCCGTCAGCGCGCAAACTTCGCTTTGGATTCAGGCCGCGCACTTCTCAAAAAGGGGCAGGTAGCCGAGGCGGTGGCACAGTTGCAATCGGCGGTCGATGCAGATCCAAAGTATGCGGAGGCCCATTCCGCGCTGGCGGATGCACTCGAACGGCAGGGACAAAGCGCAGCCGCTGCGCTCGAACGGCAGAAGGCCCAACAGCTTGCTCTGGTTCCCCAAGCACCAGTCAATGCTGCGCCGTCTCAGCCGTAGAGGCCGCATCAATTGGCTGTACTCATCGTGGCCCGTCGAAGTTTTGACAGATAAATTAGGATGGCAGGCAGAGAGCTTTTGAATGTCAGCGCGATCATTCACAAGCAATATAGGGGAGTGTTCTTTTGAGTTGGTCTCGTCGCAGTTTTCTCACGTCGCTGTCCTCTACTGCGCTGGTTCTCTCGCTGGATGACGTTCTCGCCCTGGCAGCTCCAATTGCTCAAGGCATGCCTCAGATGGGATCGCGGCCTACCTATGATGCCAAACCGCAACCCGCGCCCACGCGGCTTCCTTCGCCCGTGACCGGCACACCCCTCGGCGTGAGCTTTGTCGACGTGGCGCGACAGTCAGGGCTGAATGCAAAGACAATCTATGGGGGAGAACACAAGAACCGATATCTCATTGAGACGACGGGCTGCGGTGTGGCCTTCTACGACTACGATCACGATGACTGGCTCGATATCTTTCTCGTCAACGGCACGCGGCTGGAGGGATTCCCCAAAGGACAGGAACCAGTCTCCCGCCTGTTCAAGAACAATCGCGATGGCACCTTTACCGACGTGAGCATAAAGGCCGGCGTAGCACGGACAGGATGGGGCCAGGGATGTTGCGTTGGCGACTATAACAACGACGGCTGGGACGATCTGTTCGTGAGTTACTACGGGCAGAACGTGCTGTACCGCAATAACGGCGATGGCACTTTTACTGACGTGACGGAGAAAGCTGGACTGCGGCAGTCGAAGACCCGATGGAACTCCGGCTGCGCATTTCTCGATTACGACCGCGACGGGCATCTCGATCTGTTTGTCGCCAACTACATCGACTTCGACATCAAGACAGCCCCGCTTCCAGAGGCCGCGGGTTGCCAGTATAAAGGGATTCAAGTGGCCTGCGGGCCACCCGGTTTGCAGGGCGGCAAGAACATCCTTTATCACAACAACGGCGATGGCACCTTCACCGACGTCTCGCAGAAGAGCGGGATGTGGGAGACGGTTGGCACCTATGGGCTCTCGGTGGCGGTCTCCGATTTCGACGACGATGGCTGGCCGGATATCTACGTCGCCAATGACTCTACTGCGGCGACTCTCTATCAGAATCAAAAGGACGGGACGTTCAAGGATGTGGCGATCGAGTCCGGCGTCGCATACTCACCTGATGGGAAGCCGCAGGCGGGGATGGGCGTGTCCGTGGGTGACTACAATCGCGACGGCAGATTCGATCTGGTCAAAACCAACTTCGCCGGCGACACGGATTCACTCTACGCCAACCTTGGCGATGGCAGCTTCGATGATCGTACCTACCTCGCTGGCCTTGGAGTCAATACTCGACTACTCGGCTGGGGGGTTGGCTTCTTCGACATGGACAACGATGGCTGGCTGGATATTCTGGTCTGCAACGGGCACGTCTACCCAGAGGTGGATGGCACCAGCATCGACGCCCCTTACGCGCAGCACAAGTATCTTTATCGCAATCTGCGCAATGGGCAGTTTGAAGAGGTGACGGAGCAGGGTGGCCCAGGCATCACCGAGGCCGCACCAGCGCGCGGCTGCGCCTTTGGAGACTATGACAACGATGGTGACGTCGATGTGGTCGTCAACTGCGTCAACAGCCTGCCGCAACTGCTTCGCTGCGATTCGACCACGGGACGGAACTGGATCAAGATCCGTACCGTGGGGATAAAGTCCAACCGCGCCGGCATTGGCGCGAAGATCAGCGTAACTACTGCGATACCGAACACCGGGAAGCCTTTCGTTCAGATTGACGAGGTGCGAAGCGGCGGAAGCTACTATTCGCAAAATGACCTGCGCATTCACTTTGGCTTGGATCACGCGGTGAAAGCCGATTCGGTGGAGATCAGGTGGCCGTCCGGCGTGCAGGATAAACTGACGGACCTCGCAGCCAATCATCTTTATGTCATTCAGGAGGGCGGCAAGATTCTGAAGACAGTAGCCATGGGCGTGGCAGCGTCTTCTATACCGGCAACGTCCAAAGCGTCTGGTCTGCCAAGGGCAGGCGGCGCGCAAGGAGTATGAAGTTGGCCTCTATGATCGGGCTTTGCGGTACCTGTTCTGGTTCTGCCCGGGACTCCTGCGATACCAGCGTGGCGTCCGCAGCTTAGAGTAGATATGTGGTCGGGAAAAAGAGTGAGTTGATAGTGAGTAAGGGTCCCAGAGTTTTTATGGCGGTTTTGGTTCGATTTCTGCTGGTCGGAATGATGGTTGTTCTGGGTAACGGCGCGGTCGCGCAGACGGCGAAATCAGCCGGACACTCCCATTCCCATTCGAAAGTCGCAAAAACTGCTAAAAAAGGGTCGTCTGCTCAGGCGAAGACTTCAGCCGCCAAAAAGCGCGGCACCGTCAAGGGGAACAAGACCTCCAAGAAAACAACTCGAAAGACTCGGGCCTCTGTCTCTACTCGAAGCGCAAAGAGCAGGAGGATTGCCGCACACAGGAAGCATCATGCTGCCCCCAAGGCAACGGCGCGGAGCATCAAGCTGACCAGCGCATTTCATGCGACCGAGCAATTGCGGCCAATGGCGCAGCAGTTGACGGCGACCCGGTCGGCTGCGGCGTATAGCGGCGTCGAAAGCTATGCCCGGTCGCATCCGGGGGAGGGAGCGGCTGCGGCGTATCTCGCGCTGGGTCATGCCTACATGCTGGATCATAAGTATGACGATGCGGCCAACGCTTTTCGTCAGGCTAGCCGGGCAGGAAAGGCGCTGGATGATTATGCCGACTATCTGGGAGCGCAAGCCTCGTTGCAGGCCGGTCGCGGCGCAGACGCGTATGCGCTGCTAGACAACTTTGCGGAACAGCATCCCGGAAGCATCTTCAACGCGGACGCTCCTGTAATGCTTGCCGACGCCTATCTGCAGCAGGCCAATCCACAGGCCGCGCTGAAGGTGTTGCTGCCGCTGCAGGAGACGCAGCAGGCATCGCATGTGGGCTTTCGCTACGCATTGGGACGGGCCTACCAGATGTCAGGCGACACCGCCCGCGCTGCCGCTATCTTTCGCAGTATCTATCTGAAGGAGCCTTTGAGCTTTGAGGCGGGGCAGTCCCGTGCGCAGTTGCAGACGATGGGCGTCCCTCTCACCGTGGCAGAGCGCAAGATCCATGCCGACCAGCTCTTCAACGCGAAGCAGTATTCGGCGGCGAGCGAGGAATACCATGCAATTGCAAAGGACAGCGATGGCCTGAGTGCCACCGATCTCGATGTGCTGAAGCTCTATTCGGCGGTCTGCGATTTGAAGCTGAAGCACATCAGCCGCAAGCAGGTGGAGGCGCTGCCGGAGACTACTGGCGATAGCGCTGCCCTCAAGCTCTATATGCTGGCTGAGCTATCGCGCGACGAGGACGACGAGGCCGGACATGACGCCTTGATTGCTCAGATGATTCAGCGCTTTCCCCAGAGCCGGTGGCTGGAGGAAGCCCTGTATTCGGGCGGCAACATGTATCTGCTGAAGCACAACGAGAAGCAGGCCACTTATCACTACTCGATGCTGGTAAAGATGTTTCCCAACAGCCTGTATGCTCCTTCGGCTCACTGGCGCGCGGCCTGGATGAACTACAGACTGCGCAACTATGCCGAGGCGGCGCGGCTGATGGACGAGCAGATTCAGATGTATCCGTCGGGCGTCGAGGTGTCGTCTGCGCTTTATTGGCGGGCTCGCATCTACGAGGATGAGGAGCACAACTTTTCCCAGGCGGTGAACTATTACCGCGTGCTGTCTACGACTTACACCAACTTCTATTATGCGAACCTGGCGAGAGAGCGGCTGAAGGTATTGGGGACGCAGACGCCCGTGGCGCCCTCGCCCGTATTGAGCGCCGTGCCGCAGCTAGAAGTTCCTGATCTGACCGGCGAACTGCCGGAGAATGAACCACATCTGATCAAGGCGCGGTTGCTGGCCAATGCAGCTCTGAACGAGTACATCGGGCCGGAGATTCAGGCGAGCGAGACGTCGAGCGAGTGGGGAGCGCTGGCGGAGGCGGAGATTTATGCCTCCTATGGCGAGTACACGCGCTCGGTACAGTCGATGAAGCACTGCGGCATATCGTTCTATTCGCTGCCGGTGGACCAGGTGCCGGCGCTTTACTGGCATCTGCTGTTCCCACAGCCTTACTGGCCGGATGTTGTGGCCGAATCGAAGAAGAACGGACTCGATCCCTACTTTGTAGCATCGTTGATTCGCCAGGAGTCGGAGTTCAATGCGGGTGCGGTGAGCCGTGCGAATGCGTATGGCTTGATGCAACTGATTCCTTCGGTCGGCAAATCAATCGCGAAGAAGCAGAAGATCAAGCATTTCAAGACAAACGACTTGCTGAACGCGAAGGTGAATCTCGAACTCGGAACTATAAATTTAAAGCAGGTGCTGGACCGGTTTGGCGGCCAAAAAGAGTATGCTCTGGCGGCCTATAACGCGGGTGACAGTCCGGTACGGCGATGGATGTCGAGCAACGATTACAAAGACATTCCTGAGTTTGTCGAGTCGATCCCCTATTCGGAGACGCGTGAGTACGTTCAGGCGATCCTGCGCAACCGGGAAATGTATAGAATTTTGTATCCGGGCAGCTAGAGGCATTCGCCGTTCAAACCGAAGAAGCCGCGGCTCCCGGGACCGTTTTTTGGGGGACTCCACGAATCTTCCCTTCCGCAGTGCCGGCGGAACGGTTATAAATCTTTGGTAACTTTTTGCAGGTTTAACGTTTTATCGTGATGGCTCGCTCTTTTGAGGCAATGGACCTGGTGATTCGATGGGCGGGAAATAGATACACTGGAAGATGGGTGTGCATCCAACGAAGCATCGATGCAGAGTTTGAAAGGGCGGTATGAGTTTGGAAAAGGTTCTGATTGTTGAAGATGAGGTTCACGCACGGAGCGGCTTGACGGAGTTGATCGAGAGCTGGGGATACCGGGCGGAGTGTGCGGCGGATGGTATCGAGGGCCTGGAGCGGGCCGTCGATTGGGCTCCGGCGATTGTGGTGACCGATCTGAAGATGCCGCGGATGGACGGCATGGAGTTATTGAGCCGGATCGGCGAGCTACCGCAACGTATTGCGGTGGTGATGCTGACGGCGCAGGGCTCGATTGAGTCGGCCGTCGAAGCGATGCGCATGGGGGCATACGACTACATTCCCAAGCCGGTCGATCCAGTGCGTCTGCGTACAATCCTGCATAATGCGACGCGGCAGCGCGAGGCCGATGTAGAGCTTGAAGTTACGCGGCGGCAGTTGCGGGATACCGGCGTGCTGGGGCCGCTGGTAGGGTCGTCGCCGCAGATGAAGGACATCTTCACGATGATCGAGCGAGTCGCTCCATCTAATGTCTCGGTGCTGGTGACCGGTGAGAGCGGTACGGGCAAGGAGCTGGTGGCGCGGGCACTGCATGACCTGAGCTCGAGGCGGTTAAAGCCCTTTGTCGCCGTGAACTGCGCCGCGATTCCGGAGACGCTGATTGAGAGTGAGATCTTCGGGCATGAGAAGGGCGCATTTACAGGTGCGCTGGAGCGTCGCGCCGGGTGTTTCGAGCTGGCCGAAGAAGGTACGCTGCTGCTCGACGAGATCGGCGAGATGCCGGCGGGCACGCAGGCGAAGTTGTTGCGCGTGCTAGAAGACAGAAAGCTGAGGCGGCTGGGCAGCAAGGTCGAGACGCCGGTGGATGTTCGCGTGGTGGCGGCGACGAACAAAGATCCGGAGAAGGCGGTGGCGAGCGGTGAACTGCGCGGCGATCTCTACTACCGGCTGAATGTCTTCAATATCCATATGCCCCCCCTGCGGGACCACTTGATGGATGTTTCGGCGATCGCGGAGAAGATGATCGACGACATGAATGAGCGGCATCATTGCACGGTGGCTGGCTTGAAGGATTCGCTGATGAATCGGATGGAGACGTACCAATGGCCGGGGAACGTTCGCGAGCTGCGCAATACGATCGAGCGTGCGGTGATTCTGGCGGGCTCCGGCATGCTGGGCGTCGAGCACCTGCCGCCACACTTTGGAGAACCCGGGTTTGCGCCGCCACCGACGCGGGTCAGCAGGGTTGCTCCGGAGGCGGAGGGCGCCGCTTCGAGCGAGGTGCAGAGGTATCTGGAAGACAAGAATACCGTGCGTGTTGAGGTGGGAACAACAGTGGATGAGGCGGAGCGGCAGTTGATCTTAAAGACGCTTTTGTCGACACATAATAACAAGACGAAGGCGGCTGAGATACTGGGAATCAGCTCGAAAACGCTGCAGAACAAATTGAAGGAATATCAGAATGCGTCTGCTGTTGTGACGGAGTAGGAATGCGGCTGAAAACGAAACTGGTGGTGTCGGCTACCGGGTTGACGTTCGCGCTGGTGCTGGTGCTGTCGGGTCTGTTTGTCAGCGAGCTGCTGCGGCAGAGAATCGATCAGACCTCGGCCGCGAACGACGTGCTTGCCCACGAAGTATGGCTGATGATGCGGCAGGCAGTCGAAACCGGGCTCCGTGCGCAACCTCCGGTGGACAAGACCGATGAGGCGCTTCATGTTGCGGTGACGGACGCGTTGCAGAACAATCAGGCGTTGGCGGATGGGATGAATATGGTGGTCCGCTACTCGCCAACGGTGCAGGACGTGAGCGTGACGGACGCGCATGGGCTGATCCTGGTGAGCACGGACCCGGATGCTCTGGAACAGCCGGTAGGCCACAGGATGAGCCTGCAGAGCGTACAGGCGGGGAGTATTGCCTCCCAGATGAAGATGGTCTTCGGCCAGCCCCGCGTGCTGGATATCGAGGAATCGCTGATCCGGAACGGCCAGCCGTTCCTTGTAGTGCATGTAGGGGTGCGTTCGACATTTGTGCGCGCTTCGTACGAGCCGTGGCTGAAGGACGCTCTCATCTTTGCGTTACTGGCGGCATTGGCAGCGATGATCGCTGCGGGCTTGCTCGCGAATGTGGCGTTGCAACCGATCGAGGCCATCAGTCGCAAGCTGGAAAGTCTGACGATTGCCGACCGCGATGCCGTGCCGCACGTAGAGGAGAAGGACTCTGGAAGCGATGCGGTGGTGAGGGTATCGAAGACCATCGACCGGCTGGGCCAGCAGATTCGCAGTACCGAAGAGGGGTATACGGCGTTGCAAGCGAACCTGGCCCAGATGCTTGATACCCTGCGGGACGGCGTACTATTGTTCACCCCCGATCATCGAGCGGTGATGGTTTCGGATGCAGTAGCTTACTTTTTGAATATGCCCGAGAGCGAACTGGTGGGCAAGCGGCTGGAGGAGATCTTTGAGCCGGACACGGCGCTGGGTGGAGCAGTCCTGCGGGCATTTGCGAGTGGCGGCCAGGTGAGCGCGGAGGGCGTAACGCTGGAGGATGGGCGGCAGGTACAGATTTCGCTGGACAGGATCGACGACCGGCTCGGAGGTAGCAGCAATATGGGAACCCTGCTCACCTTGCGAGACACAGAGTCGGCTCTTCAACTAGGTCAGGAACTGGAGGTAGCCCGCAGGCTTGCAGCGATTGGGCGGCTTACCGCCGGCGTTGGCCATGAAGTTAAGAACCCTATCAACGCAATGGTGGTCCACCTGGAATTATTGCGGAGCAAGCTCGCGGCTGGCGATTCTCCCGGCCTTGCCGGAGCGCAACGTCATGTCGACATACTCGCAGGAGAAATGCAGCGGTTGGACCGGGTTGTGCAGACACTTGCCGACTTCTCACGGCCGATGGAACTGCATCTTCGCGAACAGGACCTGCGTCAGGTCGTGGGTGCGGTGACGGAGTTGACGGCAGCGGAGATGCAAGAGAATGGAGTGCAGGTTACAGTGTCTGCCCCCGCAGGACCGCTGATGGTGCGGGTGGATGCGGAATTGATGCGACAGGCATTGTTGAACTTGATGCTGAATGGGATGCAGGCGATGCCATCGGGAGGTAAGATGCGGGTGACGATACGCCGCGACCATTCTTTTGCGGTGGTTGAGGTAGAAGATGAAGGAGAGGGTATTCCTCCGGAGCTGTTACCGCGTATCTTTGAACTGTACTTCACCACAAAAGCAAAGGGCAGTGGAATCGGGCTGGCAACGACCTACCGCATCCTGCAGATGCATGGCGGTGCGATGGATGTGCGGTCCAATGCCGAGGCCGGTTCTCCGGAACGGGGAACAACGTTTACACTCCGGTTGCCAATTGCGACTGGAGCAGGCGTGGAAGGACGCAAAGCTGTTGCAGCCGGCACCAGTCACAAAGGAATGGGAGAACGCGTTTGAAAGTGTACGGCGACATGGGGCGAAGGATGATGGCGGCAATCGTATGCACTGGGTTGACGTGCGGATTGAGCGGCTGCATGCATCTACAAAAGCGTCCAAAGGCCCCGGTACTGCCGCCGGTGATGGAGCCAGTGGCGCTTGCGACCCTCCCTCCACCAAAGAATCCCCCATTACTGACTGCACCGGTAATTGAAATACCGCCGATGCCTATCTCAGCGGCGGCGGCAACTCCGCGGCGCGAGCGGAAACATCTTGCACCAAAGACTGCCACCGCAGCACCTGCGGAAGAGGCGGCTCCCGAGCCGCCGACGGATGAAACTGCTGCTATTGGTGATTTGACCGCTGGGGGAGCAGCTAACCCGCAGGCGCAGGAGGAGGCCGCAAGCCTGATTCGTTTGATTGAAAAACGGGTGAAGGCATTGCCTCCGCAGACGGCCAGGAAACAAAGGTCACAGGTAAATCGTGTGCAAAATTTCGAGCGACAGGCGCAGGATGCCTTGAAATCCGGGGATGTGGAAGGAGCAACGACGCTGGCTACGAAGGCCAACCTGCTGCTTGATGATCTGGACAAGCAGACTGGTAAGGAGTAGACCAGCTTCGGAACTGGTATAAGGCAGGCTGAGCTGGACTAAAGTCTTTCAACATCGGTACAAGAGCATGTCATCTCGACCCGAGCAGCGCACAGTTTCATCGTGCGCTGCTCTCACGTCCCGCACTTTCAACTTAATTCTCAGCCCTCTGCGCCGTGGCACTTCTTGTATTTCTTTCCTGAACCGCAGGGGCAATCGTCGTTGCGTCCGACTTTTTCACCAGCGCGGCGCGGAGTTGCCCCGTTCGTCTCTGCACTTGCGCCAGCGGCATGTGCGAGGTCGAGTTCGCGCTTCTTTTTCTTCTGGAACTCGCGTTCGAGAGCGTCGATCGTGGTCGACGGAGCGCGGGTGGGGATCGGAACCGGAGGATGTGCAGCCTGAGACGGCAACGCATTTGGCTCTGCATTTTGAACCGGTTGGCGCTGCATCTGCACCTGCTGCAGCTGTTCGGCGGTTTCGATGGGGGTGCCGTCGGGGCCGATGATCTGCATGCGGAAGAGATGGCGGGCAGTGTCTTCCTGGAAGCGCATCATCATGCCTTCGAACATATCGAAGGACTCCTTCTTGTATGCGACGAGGGGGTCCTGCTGGGCATAGCCACGCAGTCCAATGCCTTCCTTGAGATGGTCCATGGCCAGAAGGTGGTCTTTCCAGAGACCGTCCAGTACGGAGAGCATGACGATGCGCTCGTGATAGCGCATCTGCGGAGCGCCGAGAATCTGCTCCTTGACGTCATAGCGTCCGCGAAGCTTTTCGAAGATGGCCTCGCCAAGTTCGTGGCGAGTCATCTCCTTCGCGTCGATCTCGTTTTCGAGATGGGCCCCGAAGATATCGTAGATCTGGCTAAAGAGGGCATCGAGCTTCCACTCGTCGGCGTGGGCCTTCTCCGGAGCGTGCTCGTCGAGCAGATTGGAGAGGATCGTGGAGACGTAGTCATCGGTGATGAGCTGCTTCTGGTCGACGCCCTGCATCAGCTGGCGGCGCAGGCCATAGACCGCCTCGCGCTGCTTGTTCATCACATCGTCGTACTCGAGAACGTGTTTGCGCGACTCGAAGTTCTGGCTTTCAACCGCCTGTTGCGCGGAGGCGATGCGCTTGGAGATCATGCGGCTCTCGATAGGAACGCCTTCTTCCATGCCGAGACGCTGGAGCAGGGTGGAGACCCACTCGCGGGCGAAGATGCGCATAAGGTCGTCTTCGAGCGAGAGGAAGAAGCGCGAGGAGCCGGGGTCGCCCTGACGTCCCGCTCGTCCACGGAGCTGGTTATCGACGCGGCGTGACTCGTGGCGCTCGGTGCCGAGGATATGGAGGCCTCCAGCGGCGATAACGGCTTCGTGCTCCTTCTTTGCCGCTGCTTCGTGCGTTGCGGTCGCGGCATCCCAGGCCTCCTGGGTGGTTTCAAACTCCTGGCCGGTGTAGTAGAAGCGGACCATGCCGGGAGCGGCGACAGGAGAGATCGCCCCTTCAGCTGCCGAGACAGCGCGCGCCAGGTTCTTGCGTACGATGTCCTGCCGGGCCATGAATTCGGCGTTGCCGCCGAGGAGAATGTCGGTTCCGCGGCCAGCCATATTGGTAGCGATGGTGACCATGCCGAGGCGTCCGGCCTGGGCGACGATCTCGGCTTCTTTCTCGTGGAACTTGGCATTCAGTACGACGTGGCGAACACCTTTGCGTTTGAGAATCTCGCTGAGTAGCTCGGATTTCTCGATGCTTGTGGTGCCGACCAGGACGGGCTGCTTGGCCTCGTGGAGCTTGGCGATCTCGTCAGCCACGGCGAAGTATTTTTCCTTCGAGGTGCGGTAGACAACATCGGAGTTTTCAATGCGCCTCATGACCCGGTTGGTCGGGATGACGACGATGTCCAGTTTGTAGATCTTTTGGAACTCGGCGGCCTCGGTCTCGGCAGTTCCGGTCATGCCCGAGAGCTTTTTGTACATGCGGAAGTAGTTCTGGAACGTGATGGTCGCAAGCGTCTGGTCCTCTTTGCGAATAGCCACGCCTTCCTTGGCTTCGACCGCCTGGTGCAGCCCGTCGGACCAGCGGCGGCCCGGCATGAGGCGACCCGTGAACTCGTCGACGATGATGACTTCGCCGTCTTTGACGACGTATTCGACGTCGCGCTTATAGAGGTTGTGCGCTTTCACTGCAACTTCGACGTGATGCTTCAGGTCCCAGTTCTCCGGGTCGGCGATGTTGCCGATTCCGAGCAGCTTCTCGATCTTCTCCCAACCCTCGTCGGTGATGGTGACGGCCCGCGCTTTTTCGTCGATGACGAAATCCCCGGTATACGTCTTGGTGTCGAGCGTTTCCGTCAGTTCGCCCTCTTCGAGCGAAGGGATGATGAGGTTGACGCGCGCGTACTTGTCGGTGGTCTGGTCTGTCGGGCCGCTGATGATCAGCGGCGTGCGGGCCTCATCGATCAGGATCGAGTCCACTTCGTCGACGATGCAGTAGTAGTTCCCACGCTGAACCTGGTCGGCCAGCTCGAACTTCATGTTGTCGCGCAGATAGTCGAAGCCGAACTCGTTATTTGTGCCGTAGGTGATATCGGAGCCGTAAGCCTCGCGGCGCTGCTGGTCGTCAAGATCATGGACGATGACGCCGACGGTGAGTCCGAGGAAGCCGTAGATCTTGCCCATCCACTCGGCGTCGCGTTTGGCGAGATAGTCGTTGACCGTGACCACGTGCACGCCGCGTCCGGCGAGGGCATTGAGATAGCAGGGAAGTGTGGCGACGAGGGTTTTACCTTCGCCGGTCTTCATCTCGGCAATGTTGCCGGAGTGGAGGACCATGCCGCCGATAAGCTGCACGTCGAAGTGGCGCATCTGCACGGTGCGCTTGCCTGCCTCGCGAACGACAGCAAAGGCTTCTGGCAGGATCTCCTTGAGAATTTCCTGCTCAGCCTCGTAGGTGGCCTTTTCAGCGTCTTCATCGTCGGGGTTGATCTTGGCTGCGGCTAGAGCGTCGGCGATGCGCTGGCGAAACTCGACGGTTTTGCCGCGCAGTTGATCGTCCGAGAGCGCCTGGATGGAGGGCTCAAGGTCATTAATCCGTTTAACGGTGGGCAGAAGGCGCTTTACGGCACGCTCGTTGCTGGTGCCAAAGACTTTTGCGAAAGCTTTATCGATCAAAACTGGTGTCCTTCGGGGTGCATCTTTCCCCCAAGGTCTAGTGTAAATGGTCTGCGGGCCCTGTTGTGGGTTAAGGAGGTCGGGTTACTGGGGTTTGAGGAAGGCGGCGAGTGGCGATTGGGCCTTGCGCAGGGCGATTGCCACGGATTGGGCGTTGAGTTCGGCGCCCTCGGCGCTGGTGTGGGTGTGATCTACGGGGAAGAGGAGCGCGGTCTTTTCCTGCCCGGCGGCCTCGAGGCGGTCGGCTTCTACGGTGGCCATGTCCACATAGGCAACATGCTGTTCGGCGGCCAACTGCTTTAGTTCGG
Organism: Edaphobacter paludis; assembly: GCF_039993895.1. Classification (NCBI taxonomy): domain Bacteria; kingdom Pseudomonadati; phylum Acidobacteriota; class Terriglobia; order Terriglobales; family Acidobacteriaceae; genus Edaphobacter; species Edaphobacter paludis. The sequence goes on along the minus strand of NZ_CP121194.1, from coordinate 2,920,972 downwards.
CGTCGTAGCCCATGTCCCGCTCGATCTTGCCGTCCTTCCAGATATTGCGGATGGTGAGCGAAAGCAGGATGGGCGTAGCCTTTTTCGCTCGCGTGTCGGCGATGTACTTGCGCATATACCAGCCATAGGTGTGAACGGTTTCGGTGTGCCCGTCGGGCAGGGTGACATCCCTGGTCTCATCGCCGAGCCCTTTCAGGGAGCCGCGAGCCTTGGGGCCATCGAGGTTGCCGCCATCATTGTGGCCCATCTGGAGAAGGACAAAGTCGCCGGGCTTCATCTCGGCCAGCACACGGTCCCAGGAGCCCTCATTGATGAAGGTGCGGCTGCTGCGGCCTGCATGGGCGCGGTTGGCTACATTGATGCGCATGGTGTCGAAGTAGTGGGCGAAATGGTCCCCCCAGCCTAGGTCGGCCTGGTTGCGAGCCGTGGAGTCGCCGACGATAAAGACAGTAGGAAGACTGGGATTGAGCGGGACGGAAGGTGCGACGGAAGTTTGCGGCGGCGTGGGAGGGGGCTGCGTCGAGGTTTGGGCGAAGGAAACCGCGGCGGTGAGCAGAAGCCCTGCGAAAAGTTGTCTGAAACAGGAGGCGGAGGACTTGATCCGAACCATGGCAGTAAGAGTAGCCTATGGAAAGCGCCTAATTCAATAGGCAAAATATTTCCACCATAATGGACCCCACCCCGGTGCAACGGGCGATGGTGATTATGCAGCAGGGTGCGACGCCATAGTCATGCGGAGACTGGGGGTTGCGGCATAAGATTCCATCTGTCGGTTTTAGAATGGTTCGTGAGGTGATGGGCCATGGGGATGAGCGACGAGGTCTTTGAGGTGATGTGTCCCGATTGCGGAGCAATGCTGAAGATCGACCCGGTGACGCGGGCGATCATTTCGCATAAAGCTGCTCCGAAGAAGAAGATGTTCGAGGACTTTGGCGAAGCCGCGCGAGCCCTGCGCGAAAGTGACGAGCGGCGAGACTCGATCTTTGCGCAGAGTGTCGAGGCGCATAGGAACAACGAGGACGTGCTGGCCAAAAAATTTGCTGAAGCCGTGAAGAAGGCAAAGGAAAGCCCGTTGACGGAGCGGCCGTTAAGGGACTTCGACCTCGATTAGGATTGCTCATCGACCACGGATGGACGCGGAGAAACACGGATATTGAACTTCAAGGCGAATGCTTTTAAATCCGCATTTATCTGCGCCAATCCGCGGTCGGTCGTTTCGCTGGTCACAGGCGCGGTAGACTGAAGAGATGCCACCAATCTTAAATGCGCAGGGGTTGACCAAGGCCTTCGGCGCGACCGCTTTATTTCGTGAAATCTCGTTTACTGTATCCGATGGAGATCGCATTGGCCTGATCGGGCCGAATGGCGCGGGCAAGAGCACGCTGCTGAAGGTGCTGGCCGGCGAGGAAGATGCCGATGCAGGCGACGTTGCCGTCCGCAAGCGTGCGCGTGTCGGATACGTCAAGCAGGAGTCTGAGTTCGCTCCCGGCCTGACGGTGCGGCAGGTACTCGAAGCTGCGCTGGTTCGGACGAAGGTGTCTGAAGGAGAGCACGAAGGACGGCTGCGTGAAACCAGCGGGCGGATTGGTTTTCCATCACTGGACGTTGAGGCCGCAAAGTTGAGCGGGGGCTGGCGGAAGCGGCTGGCGATTGCCGAGGCAGTGGTGACGCACCCCGATGTGCTGCTGCTGGATGAGCCGACAAACCATCTGGACCTGGCCGGAATTTCGTGGCTGGAAGGATTGCTCAATGAGGCTTCTTTTGCTTGCGTTCTTGTTAGCCATGATCGTTATTTTCTTGAGAATGTTGCGACGGAGATAGTCGAGCTGAACCGCGTGTATGCGGATGGCCTGCTGCGGCTGAAGGGAAGTTACTCGAAGTTTCTTGAGGGCAAAGAGGCTTACATGGAGGCGCAGACGAAGCTGCAGGATGCGCTGAAGAACCGCGTGAAGATTGAGGTCGACTGGCTGCGGCGCGGCCCTAAGGCACGGTCGACGAAGGCGAAGGCGCGAATCGACAATGCGAACGATCTCATCGGCCAGTTGAAGGAAGTGAACTCGCGCGTACAGACGGCAACCGCGGGGATTGATTTTTCAGCAACGGAGCGGCAGACGAAGCGGCTGGTCGAACTGGAGGATGTCAGCATCACGCTCGGCGATCGAAAGATTGTCGAGGGACTGAATTTCCTGATTACGTCTGGGATGCGCGTCGGACTTGTGGGGCCGAATGGAAGCGGAAAGACTACTCTGTTGCGGTTGCTCACAGGCGAGTTGGAGGCTTCGGCTGGCGTGGTGAAGAAGGCCCCGCTGCTGAAGATCGTCTACTTCAGCCAGATGCGCGAGCTGGATGAAGATGTCACCTTGCGGCGCGCGCTGGCTCCGGATTCAGATTCCGTTGTTTATCAAGGTCGCGTGGTGCATGTGGCGAGTTATGCTACGAAGTTCCTGTTTACCAGTGAGCAGTTGAACCAGCCGGTCGAGCGGCTAAGCGGTGGCGAGCGCGCGCGAGTGCTGATTGCGAAGCTGATGCTGGAGCCTGCGGATCTGCTGCTGCTCGATGAGCCCACGAACGATTTGGATATTGCCACGCTGGAGATTCTCGAAGAGAGTTTGCTGGAGTACACAGGCGCGCTTGTATTAGTGACTCACGACCGTTACATGCTGGATCGCGTGTCGACGATTGTTCTTGGACTGGACGGCAAGGGCGGATCGGAGAGATTTTCCGACTATTCGCAGTGGGAACAGTGGCGCGGTGTGAAGGTAGAAGAGGCGATCGCTCCGGGAGCTACGGGCAAGGCAGTCGCCTCTGTTTCAGCCGCTTCTCCGGCTGCTGGCGGAAAGAAGAAGTTGTCTTACCTCGAAGCTCGCGAGTTTGCCGGGATCGAAGCTGCGGTTGAGGCTGCGGAGGATCGGTTGCAGGCGGCACGAGACGCGATGGAGCGTCAGGACGTAGTGACCGATGCAATCAAGCTGACAGCAGCTCTGGCTGAAATGGAAGCGGCCCAGACGGCTGCGGATGGCTTGTATGCGCGTTGGGCAGAGCTGACAGAGAAGGCCGGGTGACGCTTTATTTGTGCGCCGCGTTGTGAGTGTGCGGCTTCTTGCCGAGATCATGCCAGCTGGTCTCAGTCATCTCTACGTCATAGTGTTTGGCAGCGGCCTTGATGTTGGCGAAGGCTTGCTCGCGCTCATGGTCTGAGACGTCTTTGACCTGATCGAAACGGGCGATGGCGTTACGCACATGGGACGCGTTAGTCAACGGCTCTTTGCGTTTGTCGGGAAATGCGTAGACAGAGTCGGGTAGATGCTTCTTTTCCTCTGCATCGAGGGATTTATTGTCGTCGTGAGCTTTCCATGTAGCCTTCATCGCATATCTCCAATCTTTAAAGATTGGATGGCGCTTGCAGCCCATATGTTGGCGCTGCAAGCGACGAATGCGGTGGCTTAGAAGCCCATCCTGTCGTCGGCGGAGGGACCGTAGAGCGGCGGGACGGGTAAGTCGTTGAGGCGGAGGTAGACGCCTAGCTGGGCGCGATGGTGAATCAGATGATTGAAGAACATGCTGCGATAGGTGGCTGAGCGTGGCATGTCGGAGATGAGCTTATCGCCGAAGCTGAACTTCCAGTGTTGCTCGAGGTCAGCGTCGCTGGATTTGGCGAGTGCAGCGCGAGCTTCAGCGGCGAGAGTGTCGAAGGTTTCGAGGAGTTTTTCGCGCGATTCAAAGACCAGGTCGGGGAACTTTGTCGTGGCAAGATCCATGCCGGGCGTGGTGAGAATGTTGGTGCCGAAGCGCGGCAGGCTGGCGACGTGGACGGCGAGACGACCCATGGGCATGGATTTGTCGTGACACTTGAAGTCGGGCTTGTCTTCCGGGATGCGCTCGAGGGTGGTGCGGGTGCCCTTCATCTCGTTGTCGAAGTCTTGCAGGAGGATTTCGGCGATGGTCATTTGGTGGCTCCGTAATGAAGTTACTGCTGAAAAGGGCTAAATATTCTCACGTGAGAAACGAAGTCCTGTCGCTTCGATTATTTCTGCAAGAGTTGCTGTATATCGTTTTCAAAGGTCGCTCGATCCACGATGCCAGCATGAGAGGCAGCGATACGTCCATCCCGGTCGATGAGCAATGTGAGCGGCATCTCCCGAACACCAAACTTCTCTCCAAGAGCATCAGTTCCGACAGCTACCGGATAGTTCATGTGCCACTTCGTCATAAAGGGTTTGATCGTGGCAGCATTCTCCCCGTACATGTCCAAACCAATAAGAGACAGACCCTTATCGTGGTACTTGCTATTGAACTCTACATACCAGGGAAGCTCCGTCTTGCAGCCGCCGCATGTTGTCGCCCAAAAGTCGAGCAGAACGACATTTCCTCTATATCGGGAAAGAGTGAGCCGTTTTCCGGAAACATCGGTGAGTGTGAAATCAGGAGCGCGCACCCGCTTGCCAACGGGAATGAGTTCTTCTTTCCCTGATGCAATACTTTGCGGTGATTGCGCGACCATTATCGAAGCCAAGATTACCGAAAGCGCGGCGAGTGCTCTAGCAGAGTTCAAAACAGATCGCACAGATTTCTCCGATTGTCGTAGGGAACCAGCAGCAGTATACATGCGCTTAATCACAGGCCGGTGATGTTGTAGCCGCAGTCGACGAAGGTGACTTCGCCGGTGATTCCGCTGGCGAGGTCGCTTGAGAGGAAAAGGGCGGTGTTGCCAACTTCGGCGACCTCAACGTTGCGATGCAGTGGGCCTCGTTCTTCGACGGCGTTGAGGATCTTGGTGAAGTCACCGATACCGCGCGCCGCGAGAGTCTTGATGGGGCCGGCGGAGATGGCATTGACGCGGATTTTCTTGCTGCCGAGGTCGGCGGCGAGGTAGCGAACGGTCGCCTCGAGCGCGGCCTTGGCCACGCCCATGATGTTGTAGTTGGGGAAGACTTTGGTGGAGCCGTAGTAGGTCAGCGTAAGAATGGAGCCGCCTTCGGTCATCAGCGGTTCCGCGGCGCGGGCGAGGGCGATGAGCGAATAGGCGCTGATATCGTGCGCAATGCGGAAGTCTTCGCGTGTCGTGTGAAGCACATCATTCTTGATGTTGGGCGCGAAGCCGATGGAGTGGACGAGGATGTCGAGTTTACCGTAGGCCGACTTGAGCTGCTCGAAGACATTGTCGATGTCGGCGTCGACGGCAACATCGCACTGGAAGGTGCGGGCGCTGGGCAGGTCGGCGGCGAGGGCTTCGGCATCCTGACGGAGGCGCTCGCTCTGGTAGCAGATGGCCAGCGTGGCTCCGGCTTCGGAGAGCTTCTGGGCGATGCCCCAGGCGATGCTGCGCTTGTTGGCGAGGCCGAAGACGACGGCTATTTTGCCTTTGAGATCAATCATTGTGCTCTGTGCTCCTGTTGGATTCCGATGGTTAGGATAGCAGTTGTGGGAGTGCAGATTTTGTGGCCGCACCCAGTTGTGTGGCTAGGCGAGGAGCCAGTCGTATTGGTCGTCGGTGAGAGGGACGACGGAGAGACGGAACTGGCGGAAGAGGATGGAGTCTTTGAAGACGCCAGCTTCGCGGATCTGGTCCAGCGACTTCTCGTGTTTCAGGCGCTTGAGCGGCTTGATGCGGACGTTGGGATTCTTAGGATCGGCGGCATCGACCGAGACGACTTTGGCGGTTCCGATGGCAGCCTTGCCTATGTTGGAGTGATAGATGACCAGCTTTTCGCCGGGCTTCATATTTCGCAGGTAGAGCAGCGCCTGATTATTGGAGATGCCGTCCCAGGTGGTCTCGCCATCGCGGAGAAGGTCGTCGAAGGAGTATTTGTTGGGCTCGGTTTTGAGTAGATACGGCATAGTGACTCCTTGAAAAGCCTCAGTTCTGGTTCTGATGACGGAGCAGAGGTGAAGTACCCCTCCCCCCCTGTACTTAAGTCCCAAAGTCTTCGAAACAAAAGACTTAGGTCTGGCCCTCAGGCTGTACCCTATTTCGCGGATTCATGAAAAAATCCCGGTGGGTGGCCGGGATTTTTAGCTTCCTCTTTAGTCTAGCTGAACAGCGGAAACTCATTTGCAAATTTCGATGACTATATTTGGCTTGGTTTGATGGACTTACAAAATAGAGGGCTTGACAGATTCTGGAGAGGGTCACGAGCGTCGCCGGATGTGGAGACCGAGGAAGCTCATCCTGTTGTCGCGACGGGAGCATCCCCTCGTTCGATAAGCGCACTTCTGTTGCCACTCGTCTGTTCGAAATGTTAGCCTTCGCCTAATCTCTCGTGGAGCCAAACATACATGCAGGCAAGCTATAACGGCATCTCCGTCCCAGCGGACGGTCAGGCAATTCAGTACGCCAACGGCACCTATACGGTGCCCAATCACCCGATCATTCCCTTCATCGAAGGGGACGGTACAGGGCGCGATATCTGGAAGGCGTCGCAGCGAGTCTTTGACGCGGCTGTTGAGAAGGCTTATGGCGGCAAGCGGTCGGTGAAGTGGTTTGAAGTGCTCGCCGGAGAGAAGGCATATCGCCAGACGCAGAACTGGCTGCCCGAGGATACGGTCAAGGCGACGGTGGATTTTCGCGTGTCGATCAAGGGACCGCTGACGACGCCGGTGGGTGGCGGGATTCGCTCGCTGAACGTGGCGCTTCGGCAGTTGATGGACCTTTACCAGTGCGTGCGTCCGGTGAAGTATTACGCTGGCGTGCCCAGTCCTGTGAAGCATCCGGAGAAGCTGGATGTCGTGATCTTCCGCGAGAATACGGAGGACATCTATGCCGGTATAGAGTTCCGCGAGGGGACTCCTGAGGCGAAGAAGTTTATCGACTTTGTGAACGACGAGATGTTGAAGGGTGGCAAGAAAAAGATTCGTCAGGACTCGGGCGTGGGTGTGAAGCCGATCTCGATTACCGGGTCGAAGCGTTTGGTGCGGGCGGCGATTCAGTATGCGCTCGACAACAATCGCAAGACGGTAACGCTGGTGCACAAGGGAAATATTCAGAAGTTTACTGAGGGCGCGTTCCGCGAGTGGGGCTATGAGGTTGCGTCGGAGGAGTTTCGCGAACAGACGGTGACGGAGCGCGAGAGCTGGATTCTGGGCAACGTGGAGCAGAACCCGAACCTTACGCCGGAGCAGAACGCTGCGTTGATTGAGCCGGGCATTGAGTTTGCAGCCAAGGAGTTTGGCGAGGGCGTGGTGGCAGAGGTGAAGCAGGTGATCGCCTCGATCGGCGCTTCGCATGGCGGCGGCAAGTGGAAGTCGAAGATCCTAATTAACGACCGTATCGCCGACTCGATCTTTCAGCAGATCATCCTGCGGCCTGAGGACTACAGCGTGTTGGCGACGACGAACCTGAACGGCGACTATATCTCAGATGCCGCGGCTGCGCAGGTCGGCGGGCTGGGCATTGCGCCGGGCGGCAACATTGGCGATGGCTATGCCGTATTCGAGGCGACGCATGGCACCGCTCCAAAGTATGCGGACAAGGATGTGATCAATCCCGGATCGGTGATTCTGTCGGGCGTGATGCTGTTTGACTTCCTCGGCTGGACAGAGGCGGCGCGGCTGATCGAGAGCTCGATGGAGAAGACGATTGGACAGAAGTTCGTAACGTACGACTTCGAGCGCGGTATGCAGGGCGCGACCAAGGCGAAGACGAGCGAATTTGCCAGCCGTATGATCGAAAACATGGGGTAGTGCTGCGACGCGGAGGAAGAGCAAACGCAGATTCCTCCGCTGCGCTGCGGAATGACAAACAAAGGGAATGGAGATGCAATGCGGAAGAAGGTAACGATAGTTGGTGCAGGTAATGTTGGCGCGACGGCTGCGCATTGGATTGCGGCAAAGGAACTGGCGGATGTAGTTCTGCTGGATGTCGCGGAAGGCACGCCGCAAGGCAAGGGGCTCGATCTGCTGGAGGCGATGCCGATTGAGAAGCGCGACTGCAACATCATCGGCACCAATGACTATGCCGATACCGCGAACTCTGACATTGTGGTGATTACGGCTGGCATTCCGCGCAAACCGGGGATGAGTCGCGATGACCTGCTCAATACGAACTACAAGATTATGTCCGATGTAGTGACCAAGGTTACGGCGAACTCTCCGAACTGCATTATCATCGTGGTTTCAAATCCGCTGGATGCGATGGCGCAGGCGGCATTTCATCAGGCAAAGTTCCCGCGCGAGCGCGTCATCGGTATGGCCGGCGTGCTTGATTCGGCGCGGTTCCGTACCTTCATCGCGCAGGAGCTGAATGTATCCGTCGAGAATGTAACTGCGTTTGTTCTCGGTGGCCACGGAGATACGATGGTCCCGCTGCCGCGCTATTCGACGGTTGCCGGTATTCCGATTACAGAGCTGATTGCGCCGGAGCGGCTTGCGGAACTGGTACAGCGGACACGCGATGGCGGTGCGGAGATTGTGAAATATCTCAAGACGGGGAGCGCCTTCTACGCTCCTTCTGCTGCTGCGACCGAGATGGTCGAGGCGATCCTGAAGGACAAGAAGAAGATTCTGCCCTGCGCCGCGTACCTTCAAGGTGAGTACGGAATTTCTGGTCTGTTTGTCGGTGTGCCTTGCAAGCTTGGGGCTAAAGGACTGGAGCAGATCATCGAGATCAAACTCAGTGCCGAGGAACAGGCAGCATTGCAGCGGAGCGCCGATTCCGTGAAGGAACTCTGCACGGTGATCGGGGTTGTTTAGAAATATTCTTGCGTGAGAAAGATCAGATGGAAGATGGGTCCACCGAGGTGGGCCCATCTTCGTTTAATGAGTGCTTTTCGGCGTGACTACTTCACCGGACCGCGTTGGCATCGAAGATGGATGCTGTACTCCCGGAATGGGTCGCTGTGAAAAGCGGAGGTTGGCAGATTCGTCCGGACATATGAGGAGATTCGTCTCCACCATTAGTGGGTTCATGAACTGTATAGCAACCGTTGGACGGTTGTGCGTAGAGCACGATGTAATAGCGGATCCCATAGTTGTGCAGAACGGCCGCGAGGGGACGCTGCTGGCGGATATTTTGAAGGAAGGCTTTATCCATCATCAAACCCTCAAGCTGGATGATGGGTTGCCCCGAGAGATAACTCGTTGTTCCGGCCTCGTCACCCATGGCGTAGCGAGCGGGGTGGCTTTGCATATAAGTAGCGAGATCCCTGGCGATCAATGCGATGGAGGACGGTTGCTTCTTTACTGCGTAGATTGAAAAATAGACCATGTAGAACAGGATTGGCACAGTCAGAGCGAGTCGCACAACGCGAGGCGGGGTATGACGCGACGGTGATTCGCTTGGTGGGAGCAGCAGAATAATCGTGGCAAGAGTGGAGTAGACCAGTGGGTAGTAGTACCACGGCCACATACCCCAATCGCTGAGCAGGCACAAAACGCCGATGTGAACGATGGGGAAGAGCAGGAGTGCAAGTAAGATGGCGCGCCGGTCGCGACGGAGCGAACGCCAAGCTCTAAACAGCTTGAAAAGGCCTGCCGGCAGCAATAGAACTGCGGGAAGAACGAAGGCCATCTTCATACGATCCATGGGGAGAAACAAGCCCAGCAAAGGGGCCAGCGATAAGGGGAAGAGCGGCTTCATCTCCTTGGCCGCGGCAGAGACCGGTAAGAGGGTGCCAAAGAAGTGCTCGTTAATCGCGAGGTAGAGCAGGAAAGGAGAGAAGCCGACGGCGAAGAACCCGATACGCCGCAGACGGAGGGGCCACGCGGAATCGGACGCGAGAGTCTGAGCAGCGACGATCAGGATGAACAACAAAAGACTGTCTAGTCGCCCGAGTACAGTAAGGCATGCGAGAAGACCGTAGAGCGTGGTTTGCGTCGCAGTCCAGCGGAAGGCAGGACGCAAAACGTAAGCCAGCGTGGCTATTCCTAACGGAAGCGAGAGGGTCACCTCCATGCCATATCGGAAGAGAAGCAGGGCGTGGAGAGAGAGAAGGAGTGCGGCCAGCCGACGGAACTTAAAATCCAGTGCAACACTGTCGAGAAGATTGACCAATGCAAAGTAAAACGCAAAGATCGCAACGAGTGTGACAACTTGGACGGCAACCAGAAAAGCCGTGCCCGACGTAAGTCGAAGAAGTCCGGTGAGCAAGAGCATCCAGAGTGGATGGTAGCCATTACTCAGGTGAATTCCGTCAAAGCTGGAAATTCCACGGAGCGCAAAGTTGCTTGCGGTCTGGACATAGTAAAAGAAGTCATCTTCGAAGAAGCCGAAGGTATCGTGACGAAAGAAACGTGAGAATAGAGCGAGGATGCCTGCGAGAAAGAGAATGGCGACATGCCAGTCGACGAAATTGTAAGTTGATTTTCGGCCCAACTTCGCGGAGCTTGCTTCTGGCATGTCGTTCCCTAATTAGTAAGAGCTAAATTCGTTCAATGGTGACGGTTTCGAGGACGATGGGAGTCTTGGGGCGGTCCATGCCATCGCGGCTGGCCTTGGAGATTTTTTCGACGATGTCATAGCCCTCGACGACTTCGCCGAAGATGGTGTGTTTGCCGGTGAGCCAGCTGGTGTCGGCTACGGTGATGAAGAACTGCGAGCCATTAGTGTTCGGACCGGAGTTCGCCATGGCCAGCTTGCCCTTCTCCTGGAAGCCATGCTTCGAACCCTGGGTTTCGTCGGAGAACTTGTAGCCGGGGCCGCCCATGCCGGTGCCCTCAGGATCGCCACCCTGGATCATGAACTGCGGAATGACGCGATGGAAGACAGTTCCGTCGTAGAGCTTGGCGCCCTTCTTGCTGCGGCTGTTCCACTCCTTGGTGCCTTCGGCGAGGCCGATGAAGTTGGCTACGGTCTGCGGCGCGTCTTTCTCGAACAACTCGCAGACGATGGTTCCTTCGCTGGTCTTGAATGTTGCATAGGTTCCGGGTTTGGTTGGCATTTCAGCATTCTCCTAAAACTGCGGTTATTGGTTGGTGAAAGTGGAAAGAATCTCCGGCGATGTTACGGAGATCAATTACGGGGCCGTGGGTGCTGGCGGCACGGCCGGTGTTGGCGCGGCGGGTTGCGGCGTGGGAGGCAGCGGCGGCATCGGCTGACCATCGCGCACGATCGTCACGCGGTCGATCGTGACTGGCGACAGCGGCTTATCGTTTGCATCCCGCGCAACGCGCGCGATAGAGGCCACCAGCAGTACGCTATGCGCATCGCACTGGCCAAAGATGGTGTGCTTGCCGTCCAACTGCGGTACCGGAAGTTCGGTGATGAAGAATTGCGATCCGTTGGTTCCACCGCCGCTGGGTCCGGGACCGGAGTTCGCCATAGCGAGCCTTCCCGGTTGGTCGAAGGTGAGCGACGGGTCGATCTCGTCCTGAAAGAGATAGCCGGGATCGCCGGTACCGTCGCCCACGCGATCTCCACCCTGAATCATGAACTCGGGGATGACGCGGTGGAAGGTGGTGCCGTTGTAGAAGGGCTGGCCATGCACCTTCTTGAGTGTTTTGGGGTCGGTCCAATCCTTGGTGCCCTCGGCAAGACCGATGAAGTTCGCTACGGTTACCGGAGCCTGCTTGTCGTAGAGCTTGCACGTCAATCGGCCCATGGTCGTGTCGATGACAACGGTGGGCCCTGTAGGCACGACGGGAGGCTTCACCTGACTGGTTGTGCCTGGATCGTCGGGGAGAGAGTCCGTGGTGGTCGGCGAACTTTGCGCCAGCGCGGGCAGGCTGAAGGCCAGGGCAAGGGCGAGATAGCGAAACTTCATGCGGTGTAAGACTCCATGCATCAGGCTATCGCAGACGCGTGCCAGGAGCAATTCAAGCCCAATTTATGCCCCATTCAATTCGCGCCTTTTACATCAAGCGTGTTATCAGGTTGCGAACCATCTCGAGCGATCCCCCCATAGACGACATGGGCAGCCCAATGTTGAAGATGGTCGAAGCCGGGCGTCGCCGTCGGTGGGCCTGAGAGTTGAAAGGCAGGCACGGCGACTTCGTCCGCGGATAGGAACAGCAGCGTACCAAAGGCTGCGCCAGCGCCGGTCGTGACCTCCGGAAGCAATTCGGCAGAGACGGCGTAGACCACGCCCATCAGGGTTCCGAACGTGTAGTGGACAGCCCGTCCGGCTTTTTTCTTTCTTTCCCGGTCCAGATGAGATCCAGTTGCTTCAACAATTTTACGGGCCACGATCTCGGTGGAATCTTCCTGCGCCGCCGCCTTCTGCTCTTTTTGAACCTGCTCGTGAGCGATCTGCCAGGGAGATTCGTGCTCAGCCAGTTTCTTTTGCTTTTCCAATGACTTCTGGGCAACGGTGCTTAGTTTCAAAAACTGATCCATGACAAGCGTGGCGGCGATGCCTGCGGCGATTCCGGTTACAACTCCACGAAAAATAGATGGTTTGTTTCTACGCATATTCATCCCCCTTCGGTTTGATGCCAATTTTGCGGGCGTTGGCGTGAGGCAGCGTTGGATTATGCATCGTATGAAGCTGGAGGATTCATACGATGGCTAAGTACTCGCTGTATGTCCCGCTGAAGCCCAAACCCGGAAAAGAAGCTGAGGTAGAAGCATTTCTGAAGCAGGGTGCGGAGATGGCAAAAAAGGAACCGGGAACGATTGCCTGGTTCGCGCTCAAAGAAGATGACGGACGATATGCCATCTTCGATACTTTCGATGACGAAGCAGGGAGAGAGGCGCATTTGAGTGGAGAGATTGCCAAAGCGCTGATGGCGAAGGCAGATGAGCTTCTTGCGGAACCCCCGCAGATTCACAAGATTGGGATTATTGCCAATAAATGATGTCGGTTTGATGGGTGCTCGCGCTGGTACTCAACGGCCATCCAGAGCAACCTTGGCTTTCTCAATGCCATCTGTCTTAGTAGAGGTGATGTATGGCACAAGGCTTAGACTCAACGAAGACCGGCGCGCGTCCTTCCCATGAAGCGATTGAAGAAGAATCGAGCGCGACCGAAGTAGGGAAGACCGATGAGGAAAAACTGAATCACGTTGGTATGGAGAGCGCTAAGCGCGCCCAGAACCGGATTCACTCGAACGAAGAGACGACCCCGGGCAACTCCATCTTCTCGAAATAAATTTGAAGTTGATTCACTAACTGAAACGGGTAGACCCGCTGAGCTCAGCGGGTCTACCCGTTTGTGCGTTTAGAGCGCCGCTGCGCCGGCTTCTGCTACAGAGTGGTCCTGCTCGCCTGAGCCGCCGCTTACACCTATTGCGCCTACTACTTTACCGTCCTTCTGAAGAGGAATGCCGCCGGCGAAGATCATAACTTTGCCATTGTTCGATGCGTGGATACCGAAGAACTGGTCGCCCGACTGCGAATTTGCGCCGAGATCTTTGGTAGTGATGTCGAAGGCGCGCGAGGTCCACGCTTTCTTCTGCGCAATATCAATCGAGCCCAGCCATGCATTTTCCATGCGCTCGAAGGCGATCAGGTTTCCGCCCTCGTCCACGATTGCGATGTTCATGGGCTGCTTGATCTCTTCAGCTTTCTTTTCGGCTGCCGCGATCATCCGGCGGGCGTCTGCGAGCTTAATCATTTTTGAAATTCTCCTTGAAGGTGCGATGACGTCTTGGACTGATTGTATTCATCACGGACTCATCTCCATGAGGGCCAATAAAGAAGGCCTCGGCTTTGGTGCCGAGGCCTTTCCTGGTTGCGATGACGACTAGCCGAGTTCGTCCATGCTCTTGACGCCGAACTTCAGGTACCAGGGGCTGGCCGCTTTGAGGCCCTCGTTGACGTTGTTGATGTTCTCTACGCCGACGGTTTCGAGCCAGTGTTTGAAAGCATCTGCACCCTGCCTGGCATAGACGGCGATGCCGTCCTTCCAGGTGGCGCGGCCGCAGAGGACGCCGTTGAACTTGGTTCCGGACTCACCAGCCAACTCCAGCGTCTCGATGAAGACCGGGTTGGAGACGCCGGCCGAGAGATAGATGAAGGGCTTGTGGGTCATGCTCTCGGCGTCGCGGAAGTGCTGAAGAGCCTCGGCGCGGGTATAGGCCTTTTCGCCCTTAAACGCCTTGGTCCCTTCGACGAACTCCATCGCAATGGGAACTTCGACCTTGAGTACGTCTACGTTGTAGCGGGCCTTGCCGAACTCGGCCATGGCTCCGGAGACGATCTCGGGCTTCTTCTTGGCATAGGCGAGGGACTTCTCATCGCCGCCCTCGGCGTCGTAGCCGACGAACTCGAGGAAGAAGGGAATGTCGTGGGCGAGACACTCGTCGCCGATGCGCTCGATCCACGCCTGCTTGTGGTCGTTGATGTGCGACTTCTCGAACGGGGTGTAGTAGAGCAGGATCTTGATGCAGTCGGCACCAGCCTCTTTAAGGCGGCGAACGCTCCATACGTCGAGCAGGTCGGGCAGACGGCCCGGAGTCTGGGAGTCATAGCCGGTCTTCTCGTAGGCGAGCAGGAGACCCTTGCCATTGCGGTGCTTGGAGGCAGGCAGACCGTACTCGGGGTCGAGCAGGATGGCCGAGGCATGACGGGTGAGGACCTCGGTGACGAGGGTCTTGAATACTTCGAGATCGTGGCCATCGGCCTCTGCGCCGCGCTCCTTGGCGAGGGACTTCTGGAGGGAGCCGCGCTGGTCCATCGCCGCTGCGGCGATGACACCGCGTGAGTCGGAGACGGCTTTGAGTCCGGCGAGCTTACCTGGGGTCAACTTCGACATTGCTGTGGTTCTCCTGTGCGTTTTGGCGGTTTATTTGTACGAGGCCATTTTACACAGTGGATAATGAGATTGACCCGCCTGATCTGATTTCAGGCACGACGCGCATGTCTCAGCATCGGGACATGCGCACCCGGCTTCGTAGTTATCTGGACCTAATTTTGCTTCGGGTTCTCGTGGTTGAACATCCAGTTGACGCCGAACTGGTCGGTGACCATGCCGAAGTAGGCTCCCCAGAACATGTCTGCGGCCGGCATGATGACTTTTCCCTTTTCACCGAGAGACTTGAACAGTTTGTCGACTTCCTCACGGCTATCGCAGTTGATGCTGATGGCGAAGTTGTTGCCCTCGCGAACTGGATTTCCTGGAGGGCAGTCCGACGCCATGATCGCCTGCGTTCCTTTGGATAGGCTGGCGTGAAGGACTTTGTTCGAGTCTTTCATCTCTTTAGGCATGTCGGCTGGGCCTTGGGAGTAGGGCATCACGTGCAGCTCGGCCTCGAGGCACTTTGCGTAGAACTCCATTGCCTGGCGACAGTTTCCGTTGAAGTTAAGGTAGGTGTTGAATTCTTTCATGATGATTGCTCCTTTCGTGAGTTATCGTTCTGGCTTTACTGACACAGACTAAACATGGTCTGCTGACAGCGTTTGTCAGCACGTTTTGGAGAATTAGCCGCCGGCGATGGCCCCAATAATCAGTAACGGTTCGGCTGCCCTGACGACGGCTTCAGGCAGTGGAGCGTCAGGAGACTCGTGGGACAGGTCTTCTTCGCAGGCAAAGAAGCGCAGGAAGGGACGGCGTTGCTGCGTGTCGTGGTCGCGGATGGTGCCGAGCAGCATGGGGTAGCGGGCTTCGAGCGCATCGAGGACAGACCGCAGGGTGACGGGGGCTGCGACTTCGAGCGTTACTTCTCCATGCACCTGGGCCAGCGTCCGAAGATGCGCGGGAAGTTCGACGCGGATGCTGATGGTGTTCATGAGAGTGTCTGCACCTCGACCGAGAGTACGGCTGGGAGATCACGGACGATGGGGGCCCATGTGTCTCCCGCATCGGGCGAGACGTAGACCTGGCCGCCGGTGGTGCCGAAGTAGATGCCGCAGGAGTCGAGCGTATCCACCGCCATGGCGTCGCGGAGGACGTTGACGTAGCAGTCTTGTTGCGGAAGTCCCTTGGTGAGTGGCTCCCACTCGTTACCGCCGGTGCGGCTGCGATAAACGCGGAGTTGGCCGTCGAGAGGGAAGTGTTCGGAGTCGGACTTGATGGGGATGACGTAGATGGTTTCGGGCTCGTGGGCATGTACGTCGATGGCGAAGCCGAAGTCGGTAGGAAGATTGCCGCTAATCTCGTGCCAGTGGTCGCCTGCGTTGTCGCTGCGCATGACGTCCCAGTGTTTCTGCATGAAGAGCGTGTTGGGACGTGAGGGGTGCATGGCGATGTGGTGGACGCAGTGGCCGACGTCAGCCTTGGGGTCGGGAATGTACTGCGAGTGGAGGCCCTGGTTGATGGGCTGCCAGGTCTTGCCGCCGTCGTCGGTGCGGAAGGCTCCGGCAGCGGAGATGGCGATGTACATGCGCTGAGGATCGGTGGGGTCAAGGATGATGGTGTGCAGGCACATGCCACCGGCTCCGGGTTGCCAGCGCGGCCCGGAGCCATGTTCGCGCAGGCCGGGCAGTTCGCTCCAATTCAGGCCTCCGTCGGTGCTGCGGAAGATGGCGGCGTCTTCGATTCCGGCATAGACCGTATCGGGGTCGGTGAGCGAGGGCTCGAGGTGCCAGACGCGCTTGAACTCCCACGGGTGCGCCGTGCCGTCGTACCACTGGTGAGTGCCGGGGACGCCTTCGTAGGAAAACTTGTTGCCGACTGGCGACCAGGTTTGGCCGCCGTCGTCGGAGCGCTGGATGACCTGGCCGAACCAGCCGCTGGTCTGCGAGGCGTAGATGCGGTTGGGATCAGCCAGCGAGCCTTTGAGGTGATACATCTCCCAGCCTGCGAAGTGCGGGCCGCTGACGTTCCACTTCTCCCGCTTGCCATCGGAGGTGAGAATGAATGCGCCTTTGCGCGTGCCGACCAATACTCTTACCTTGCTCATGATTTGCTCCTTTTTATGAAGTTTGTCTATGGGCCTGACGATGCTAATTGCTGATAGGAAAAAATGATTTACTCACTCAACTATTTACTGTCAAACGGGGGAAGCAATGGGGTGGAATCGCGATCCTGCCAGCGGCGGCGGGCTTCGGCGAGAACAGCGGTGCGGTTCTTTGCCATCTCGGCCATGACGGCGCAAGGGGCTCCGGTCTCTTCGTGCTTCGCTCCCCAGAGCAGGAGTTCGAGCAGGACGGGAGCAAGGTCGATACCCTTTTCGGTGAGACGGTAGTTGATGCGGCGGCCATCGGTCTCGGCTGGCTCCGCAGTGATGATCTTCGCGGCTTCGAGCTTTTGCAGGCGGTCGGCGAGAATGTTGGTTGCAATGCCTTCGCCGGATTGCTGAAAATCCTTGAAGGTGTGATAGCCGCGCACCATGAGGTCGCGGATGATGAGCAGAGACCAGCGGTCCCCGAGGACTTCGAGCGAGACACTGACGGGGCAACCGGAGCGGTGTTTTGGTTTGGACTTCTCATGCACAGGGGAGACGATAGCAATGTCGCTTGTAATTTGCAAGTAAGGTGAAGTAAAACGGAATTTCAATTAATGGGGAGAGCCGATTCGGCATGAGGCTACTCGCCATATATCGAACAGGGAGCATTCATGGGCAAAGTTAGAGTCGCTGCGTTTTCAATTTCACTCGATGGATTTGGCGCCGGGCCGCGGCAGGATATCAATAACCCACTCGGAGTTCGCGGTCTCGAACTGCACGAATGGGCCTTGAACACCGAGGAGTTCAAGAAGATGCATGGTCAAAGCGGCGGAACGCAAGGGGTAGACAATGATTTCGCCGCTCAGTCGTTCGAGAATGTCGGCGCCTGGATTCTGGGCCGCAACATGTTCGGACCAGTTCGCGGCCCCTGGGAAGGTGACTCCTGGAAAGGATGGTGGGGTGATACTCCGCCGTACCATACCCCCGTTTTTGTCCTCACCCATCACGCCCGGCCTCCGCTCACGATGAATGGCGGCACTACGTTCTACTTCGTCACGGATGGGTTGGAATCTGCTTTACAGCAGGCGAAGGAGGCCGCCAACGGTCAAGACGTCCGGATCGGCGGAGGTGTGTCTGTGATTCGTCAGTACCTGTTCGCCGGCCAGATCGACGAAATGCACCTGGCCGTATCGCCCGTCGTCCTGGGGGAAGGAGAGCAACTACTTTCCGGAATCAATCTCTCTGAACTTGGCTTCATCCCCTTCAAGACGGTTGCCGGAGAAAAGGCAACACACCTTCTTCTCAAAAAGGGATAGCTCAGGGCGTTGCGTCGAGTATGGTGCGCTGGGCGGCGAGCAGCTCCTGGATGCCTTTTTCGGCGTAATCGAGCATCTGGCTCAGTTGCTGGCGGGTGTAGGAGTTCTTCTCGGCGGTGGCCTGGGTTTCGACGAGGCCGCCGTCGGCAAGCATGACGACGTTCATGTCCACTTCGGCGCGCGCGTCCTCTTCGTAACAGAGATCGAGCAGAACATGGCCGTCGACGATGCCGACCGAGGTGGCGGCGAGCATCTGGCGCAGTGGCGAGGCTTTGAGCGTGCCTGCGGCGACCAGTTTGTTGAGGGCGAGCGCGAGGGCGATGCAGGCGCCGGTGATGGCAGCGGTGCGGGTTCCACCGTCGGCCTGGAGGACGTCGCAGTCGAGGATGATCGTGCGTTCGCCGAGTGCCTTCATGTCGACCACGCTCCTTAAGGAACGCCCGATGAGGCGCTGGATCTCGTGGGTCCGGCCACCGACTTTGCCGCGCTCCGACTCGCGGGCGGTGCGGGTAAGCGTGGCGCGGGGCAGCATACCGTACTCTGCCGTGACCCAGCCTCGGCCGGAGTTGCGCAGCCAGCCGGGGACGCCCTGCTCGACGGTAGCGTTGCAGAGGACGCGGGTGTTGCCGGATTCAATCAGGACCGACCCTTCGGGCATGACGATGTAGCCGGGGGTGATGTGGGTGAGGCGAAGAGCATCGGCGGCACGATTGTCGGGCCGGAAGAGTTGCGATGGGGTCGGGGGCATGAGGAGATTATAGTTGTGGAGATTTCGATTACTAAAGTGTCGGCTGGTGCGTGTCGGAATGGGAATCAGTTCCGATTTGGGAAAACGGCTGAAATGGGAATTTGCGAAGCTTTGTCGGATACTTCGAAGGGCAGTGGCCGCGCCAGTTTCCGATTTGGGAATTCTGGCAATCGAGCATTGATGGGAACGGAGTATATTTTTGTTTTCTAAGCAATCACTTAGGGAGAAGTTCCAGTTTGGCACTTGAAGTGATTACGAAAGTGCATCCGTTCTAATTTAGGAGCGGGAATGATTGGAGTGAGTACATGCAGGCAACGCAGAGCAGGACCGCCTCGGAGTTCGGGTCAGAGTTTGCAGCGAAGTTTGGTGGAGGGTCGATAGGATTTGATGGGCTTCGGTGCGCTGATCGTGGATTCGCGGACTGTGGGGTCGCTGAAGGCGCTGGTCTGGCGCATGATGCGGGGAATCTGCTGGGGGCGCTTAGCCTTTATTCGGAGTTGCTGGCGATGCCGGGGGTGCTGCATGAGGAGCATCGCGAGTTTGCGGAGGAGTTGCGTCTGTTGAGCGACCGTAGCTGGGCGATGATCCACCGGCTGGTGAATCATGCTCGTGGAGAGCGAGAGATGGCCGCGGCGGCGGGAACTGTGCTGCCTGAGGTGGTGGAACGGTGCCGGGGTGTGTTGAGCAGGGTGGCCGGACGAGGAGTGGAGGTTTCCTTTGGCGTTGGGGCGTATGAGCCGATTGACTCTCGGGCAGAGGTGGTGGAACGGATTTTGACAAACCTGGTGAAGAATGCCGGTGAATCTATGGCGGGAGAGGGTGTTATCACGGTGATCGTGCAGGGTGCGATCGTTGGAGATCGACGGCGGGTATTAATGACGGTGCGGGACATGGGTTGCGGCATGAGCCGTGCTGCGGTCGACAGGTTGATGCAGCCCGGCGGAATCTCTTCGACGAGCGGGCGGGGGCTCGGCTTTCGCGTGGTGCGGGAGCTGGTGGCGATGTCGGGCGGCTGCCTGAATGTGGAGAGCGAACCCGGATTGGGTACCAGCATTTCGGTGGAGTGGCATGCGGCGGAGGCTGTCGATACTACGTGCTTTAGGCAGGTGGTCACCGAGTTGGCTGCGGCGGCGATGTGCTGATGGATTTTGGTTGGGAACGATTGAAGTCTCGCAAATCAGAATATGGGAGAAATGGATGTCTGGAGTAATTGGATGGGATGAGGATGTGCCATCGGCAGTGCTGGTTGGCTTGACTCCAATGGGCGGAGCGAAGGTTGACGAAAAGATGCCGAAGGAACCGGCCGGACATATGGAGTTGCTGCATGTGATGGTGGTGGACGACGACGAGGCGGTGCGCAAGGCCTGCTGCGAGATCGCAGCGCGGCTGGGCTGTGTCGTGGTGGGCGCGGGAAATGCGACGGCGGCGCAGGCGATCCTGAAAGACCATCAGATCGACCTGATCTTATTGGACCTGAAGCTTCCGGGCGGCGGCGGGATGGCTCTGCTGGAGCAGGTGAAGATGCTGCATCCCGAGACGGCAGTGGTGGTGATGACGGCGTTTGCCACGGTGTCGTCGGCGGTGGAGGCTATGCGGATTGGGGCGAGCGACTACCTGACCAAGCCGTTTGCCCTGGAAGATCTGACTCTGGTGCTGGAGCGGGCGGGACAGCGGCACCATATGGACGTGCAGAGCCGTCAACTGCGGGAGCGGCTGCGGACGCAGCAGGGGATGGGCGGCCTGGTGGGGCAGTCGCCGGAGATGGAGAAGTTGTACAGGATTCTGTCGAAGGTGGCTTTCTCGACGCATCCGGTGCTGATACTGGGCGAGAGCGGGACAGGCAAGGAACTGGTGGCGCGGTCGATCCACTTCAATGGGACGAATGCGGCCAAACCATTTATTCCCGTGGATTGCGGGTCGCTGGTGCCGACGCTGATTGAGAGCGAGCTGTTTGGTCATGTGAAGGGTGCTTTTACCGGGGCTGACCGAGCGAAAGAGGGCTTGCTGGCTTCGGCGGATGGAGGCACGGTCTTTCTGGATGAGATTGGCGAGCTTCCACTGGATTTGCAGTCGAAGCTGCTGCGGGCGCTGCAGGAGAAGGAGGTGCGTCCTGTGGGGGCGACGCAGACGCGGCCTATTTCGGCAAGGGTGCTGGCAGCGACCAACCGCGACTTGGCGACGATGGTGGAGCAGGGGCGGTTTCGCAAGGACCTTTACTTCCGGTTGAACGTGGTGAATCTGCGGATTCCGCCGCTGCGCAACCGGCGCGAGGACATCGCTCCGCTGGCTATGCATTTTCTGGAGCGGATGAAGAAGGAGACGGGCGTCGAGCGCGTCTTTTCAGACGAGACTCTGCGCATGATCACGGAGTATGACTGGCCGGGCAATGTGCGCGAACTTGAAAACGCGATTGAGCGGGCCTGTGCACTTTCGTCGGGGCCGGTGCTGCACATGGGCGACCTGCCGACGCAGTTGCAGGACTTTCGAATGCAGCGTGGCGGTGCGGTCTTTCCCACTGGTGATGGCTTGAATGAGGGGCATACGGCGAGCGAGACGAAGACCAGCATCGTCACGATGGCGGAGTTGGAGAAGAAGGCCATCCTGGAGACGCTGCGGCAGTTGGATGGAGACAAGCTGATGGCGGCGCGCCTGCTGGGGATTGGCAAGACGACGCTCTACAGGAAGCTGAAGGAGTACGGGATCGCGGAAGGTTAGCAGGCGAAAGGCGAAATACAGGGACCTCTCCACTACGCCGCTATAAAGCTGCGCGGCTTTAGTCGAGGAAGTGCAGTTTTGTGACAGCGGGGCCGGAGTAAATTGTGTAGAGAGTTTGGGAGGATGGTTATGCGGTGCACGCATCTGGATCAGATTCGGAAGGTCAAGCCCTCGTCGCGAGGGTGTGAGGACTGTTTGAAGATTGGCAGCTCGTGGGTGCATCTGCGGATGTGCCTGATCTGCGGGCATGTGGCGTGCTGCGACTCGTCTCCGCATCGCCATGCCACGGCGCACTTTCATGCGACCAAGCATCCGATCATGCGATCAGTCGAGCCGGGGGAGGACTGGGGCTGGTGCTATGTGGATGAGATCGAGGTGGATGTCGCTTGATTCGGCGCGAGTTAGCTGGAGTTTGCGCTGGGTTTGTTATTCTGGGCTCACCCTTTGAAAGAGAGTGAGTATCCAAAAAATGTCAGAAGAAGCAGTAAAGATTACAGTCCGCCCCAACGGTCCATTGCGGGTGGAAGGCCATATTGTGTTGACCGATGCCGATGGCAAAGAGTGGGACCTGACTGGCAAGCCGGCGGTTTCACTTTGCCGCTGCGGCGCGAGTGAGAAGCGGCCGTTCTGCGATGGCTCGCATAACAAGGTGGGTTTTCAGTGCCTGGCCAGCCCGGCGCTGCTTACTTAAGACGGATGAAAGTACAGACCGACCGCGGATGGACCGGATAAAAACGGATATAAAAGTGTTGTTGATCGAGCTGTTCTTTGGGTGGGTCATGGCACTTGGTTTTATCCGTTTCGATCCGCGTTCTCCGTGGTCGATTTGTCTCTTCGTATGGTGATTTTATTTTGAGGTAGGGTTTTGATGCGGGTTCGCCGAGGGTTTGCCGCGCTGCTTTGCGGGTTGGTACTGGCGTCGGCATCTGCGGCGTGGGGGAGACAGAAGTCCGCCGATCAGGTTGCGGTGACGTTGAGTGCGAGTGCGCTCGATCAGTATGTGGGGCTCTATCACGGGTCTGAAGAGCCGGATGCGGTGGATTCGGTTTATCGCGAGGGCGACAAGTTATATATCGAGAATGAACGGAAGCCGCGAGCGGAACTGCGCGCCGAGGCTGTGGACCGTTTCTTTGCGCCGGGAACGTTACTGCATCTGCAGTTTGTGCGGGGTGCCGGGGGAAAGGTCACTGGCGTAACAATGGTGTACGGACCGAACGCTTCGTGGAGTCTGGAACGCTTCAGCGATGTGGCGGTTCGGCTAAATCATGCGCTTGCTTATTCGCGTACGACGGTGATGATGCCCATGCGCGATGGGGCGAAGCTTCATGCGGTGATTCTGCGGCCGGTGGGGTCGGAGACGAGCGGAGCGCCGCTGCCGTTTTTGATGGAGCGGACGCCTTATGGGACAGATGACGACAGCTCGGACAGCGTGAACAGCAGCAAGCCGGAGCTGGCGGCGAGCGGATATATCTTCGTGTTCTGCGATATTCGCGGGCGGTACGAGTCGGAGGGGAAGTTTGTGATGAACCGGCCTATCGTCGCGCATGTGACAAAGAATGATGTGGACGAGACGACGGATACGCGGGACACGATTGACTGGCTGCTGAAGAATGTTCCGAACAATAATGGGCGCGTAGGTGTGATCGGGGTCTCGTATCCGGGCTTCCTGGCGATGATGGCGGGGATTGATCCACATCCGGCAGTGAAGGCGATCTCACCGCAGGCTCCGATGACAGACGTCTGGATGGGAGATGACTTCTTTCATAATGGAGCGTTTCGCGAGACGTATGGGTTCGACTATGTGCAGGAGCTGGAGAAACAAAAGACGGCCAAGCGTGTGGAGAGCACGGGAGACACCTACGATTTCTTTTTGCAGCATGTGAACTTTGCCGGAGCGGCCAAGGCCGCGCATATGAGCAATCTGCCTACGGCGAAGGCGTTTATAACGCAGCCTTCCTACACGAAGTTCTGGCAGGATATGGCAGTGCAGCGGCATTTGACCAGGGTCGAGGTGCCTACGCTGGAAGTCGGCGGCTGGTGGGATCAGGAAGATATGTGGGGGACACAGGCGGAGTATGCGGCGCTGGAGCCGCATGATGCGAAGCATGAGGTGTTTCTGGTGCTGGGTCCGTGGAACCATGGCGGGTGGTCGTGGACGACGCGGCATCTGGGACCGCTGGACTTTGGCGCGTCTACGGGAGATCAGTATCGCAAGACGGTGGAGGCGCCTTTCTTTGAGAAGTATTTGAAGGACAGGGCTGGCTTTGACTTGAAGGACACGGATAGCTTTCGTACCGGCGTGAATAAGTGGGAGCGGTATGATGTTTGGCCACCGAAGATCGGGTTCAAGGCGGAGAAGTTGTATCTGACGGAGGGCGGGGGACTCAGCTTTACTGCGCCGGTGGGTGGCGGGGCGGCGGCGAGTTATGTGTCCGATCCGGCGAATCCGATTCCTTACCGGCCCCGGCCTATTCAGGCTACGTATGGGGATGGATCGAAGTGGCGGACGTGGCTGGTGGACGATCAGCGTTTTGTGAGCGGCAGGAAGGACCTGGCCAATTTTTCTACTCCGGTTTTAGATCATGATGTGACGGTTACAGGGAATGTGAAAGCGGATCTGTTTGCGGCCACTACGGGGAGCGACGCGGATTGGGTGGTGAAGCTGATCGATGTTTATCCCGATGATTCGCCTGGAGAGATGGCCGGGTATCAGTTGATGATCGCGGATGAGATCTTTCGCGGGCGGTATTTGAAGAGCTTTGAGAAGCCTGAGCCGTTGGTGCCGGGTCAGGTGACTGAATTCAAGTGGAGTCTTCACGGAGTGGACCATACGTTTTTGAAGGGCCACCGGATGATGGTCGAGGTGCAGTCAAGCTGGTTCCCGCTGTATGACCGGAATCCACAGACGTTTGTGCCGGATATCATGACCGCTCCGAAGAAGGCCTACAAGGCAGAGACGGAGACGATCTTCGGGTCGGCAAAGTATCCTTCGCATCTGGAGTTTTCGGAATCGAAGTAAATGCAGGGTTGGACACACCTTTCGGAGGAGATGGCATGATTCGAACAATCAGCAGCCGCGAGGTCTATCGCAACCGCTGGACGCGGGTGCGCGAGGATGTGATTGAGCGGACAAATGGGCATCGGGGAATCTATGGGGTGGTCGATAAAGATCCGGCTGCGATCATTATTCCTCTGGAAGTGACGGCGGACGGGGAGTTCGTCTACCTGATCGAACAGTTTCGCTATACGGTGGGCGGGCGTCATATCGAGTTTCCTCAGGGCGGGTGGGAGTTGGCCGAAGTGGATGCGGAGGAGATGGCGCGGGGGGAATTGCGTGAGGAGACTGGGCTGACGGCGGAGAGGATGACTCATCTCGCTACGCTGCAGATTGCTTATGGGGTCATGAACCAGCAGCAGCATGTGTTTCTTGCGGAGGGACTGACAATGGGACAGGCTGAGCCGGACCAGGAGGAGAACGATCTGGTGGTGCTGCGGGTCGACGTAAGGGAGTTTGAGCGGCTGCTTCTGGACGGAGCAATTGTCGATAATTGCACGGTCGCAGCGTGGGGTCTTTACAAGGTTTGGCGCGAGCGGGCGAAAGCCTAACTCCGACTTCGCCGGTGAGAAGTGTGCAAAAAGTTGCGACTTTGATCGTGGTGGAGAGGTGATCCGCAGAAGTAGGTTCGAAAGATTCGACTGGCATTAACAAGTTTTTGAAGATATAGTCGCCATTCGCCAGTGAAACATATTGGCGGGCGCAGTAAAGATTTGCTGGGCTCCTTAATCTATTGCGGCACTTGAATTGGCTTCCAGGGCGGGAAGATGGACACGCACACACTTGTTGTGATGAACGTGCTTTTGTATGTGCTGTATGCGGGTGTGATCGCGTTGAATGCTCGCATGATTGGAACGGCGAAAGGCGCGGCTTGGTTTGCAGGCGCGAATCTAAGCCGGGGTGCAGGCCTGCTGTTTCTGCTGCTTGTTGGAGTCACACCAGTTAGCCAGGCCCTAAGCGGCATGATGGCGGTGCTGGGCGTCATGATGCTTCACTTCAGCTTTGACAGACTGCTGGAACGCGGACCGCTGCTGCGGTCGCTTCAATATGTGTTAGTGGGGATGATGGCCGCGGGAACGGTGTATCTTCTGATCGTACCGCCGCGCTATCCCGCGATGCTGCTGTTGATATCTGCGACGGAGAGCGTGCAGGTTGCGGCAACGGCGTCGGTGGTATTTCTGTTTGCCGGTGACGAGCTTGGTCCTGCAGCGAGCCTGACCGGAGCGTCACTGGCGGTATATGCCTTTCTGTTGTTGGCGCGAGCGAGCAGCACGCTGCGGTTCAGTTCGATGGGCTACCCCGAACTGGCTAACGAGACATTGCGGTATTGGCTGATGGGAATGCTGGTAACCAACAGCGCGATCGCCTTTGGTTTCATGTTTCTCTCGGCGGCGAAGCAGCGTATTGAACTACTTTGGCACGCGCAGGCCGATGAGTTGACCGGCTTGTTGAACCGTTGGGCGCTGGCTCGGATTGCGCTGCGTGAGATAGCGCGATGTGGACGGACGAAGGGAATGA
Source organism: Edaphobacter paludis (assembly GCF_039993895.1). NCBI lineage: Bacteria > Pseudomonadati > Acidobacteriota > Terriglobia > Terriglobales > Acidobacteriaceae > Edaphobacter > Edaphobacter paludis. Next base: position 2,894,922 of record NZ_CP121194.1, on the reverse strand, counting down.
TCGCGGTCGTGATGATGGACCTCGATGGTCTGAAGCGCGTGAACGACTCGCTGGGACACGGCTGTGGAGATGCCGTCCTGCAGGCGGTCGGGAAGGCGCTCCAGGAAACGGTTCGGGGACAGGATGCGGTCGCGCGAATGGGCGGGGATGAGTTCTGTATTCTGCTTCCCGATACGGGACTGGCGGAGGCGATGATGGCGGCGGAACGCATGCGGACGCAGGTGGAGGCGTTGACTCTGCGATACCGGGATGAGACGGTGAAAATTCGAACCAGCCTCGGAGTGGCGTCGTCGGAGAATTGTGGATTGTCGTGGCAGACCCTGTTGGAGCAGAGCGATGCGGCGTTATACCGCGCCAAGCGGGGGGGGCGGAACAAGGTTGTAGCGGCCGAGGTTGAGCCTTTGGGAGAGGGCGGGTGAGGGGGGGACGGCCTCACTCTAACCTTGCTCGTATGCTTGGATTATGGATGGAAGAAAGCAAGAACCCCACCTTAGCGACGATAAAACTGCGCGAAGATGGGGCACCCGCTTCATGGCTGATGGTTATTTGATGGTTCCGTTGAGCCCGTCGGGGAAGAAGACTCCCTTGTTGGTGGCGCTGCCTCCTGTGACGATCTGGATGATCTGTGCAGGGGTGCGGGCAAATGCAATGCTGTTCGAGTCCGCATCGACGAAGGTGGTTGCGGGAAGACTGGCAGAGCCGTTGAGGCTGACGTTTACGGTGGTGAGACCGATGTCGTCGACCGGTGTACCCGATGGATTAGCCAGCTTGCTGCGTGTCGCCGAGATCTTCTGAGTGAGACCGGCCAGCGCGCCCGAACCGGCATCGATCTGATTGATGGCAGTGCGGATAAGACCGGCGTGGTAGGCCTCGACCGCGAGAATGCCCGCTGCGGCGGTCAGGACCGTATTGCTGGTGATAGCGGCAGCTGCCCCGTGGTAAGCCGTGACGCCGACATCCTCAAAGATATAGGCGCCGATTAGGAAGTCTGCGTCTTTATCGAAGGGATCGAATGTCGACCCGATGCCCGCCGCCATGGCGAGAGTGTTGAAGGAGTTGTAGAGATCGATGTTGGGCATCGAAACGGCAGCGCTGCCGAGCGCGCTCTGGAGGAAGGTGACGTGCTTGCCTTCTTCAATAGCGGTCTCCGTAGCGTAATCAGAGATGGTTTGGTTGGAGAAGGGCACCTTCGCGAAGCTGGGCTTGAGGGTGACGGTTCCAGCGGCACCAAGACTGGCATTGGGAGCTGTCGGGATCGGGGTTGGCTGCTGGTCGATGGTGACGCCGAACGCCGCGAGGCTGTAGAACTGGGCTTCGAGGTATTCGAGATTGAGGGCGAAGTTGAGGATGTCGTTATCGGTGAGGGCTGCTTGTGCCTTTGCAACGCCGGTGAGGAAGAGGCCGGCGATCGCTGCTCCGCCCATCGTCATCATGGCGCGGCGGCTGGAGATGATTTCGTCGAGTTTCTTTGTCTCTTGATTTGCCATGGTCTTTTCCTTTAGGAAGCGGTTGCTTTAATGTTTCCGTTGAGGCCGCTGGGGAAGAAGCCGCCCTTGCTGACGCCTGCTCCGCCGCCGGTGCCGTAGACGATGTGCAGAACCTGGTCGGTCGTCCGCGCAAAGGCGATGGCGTTGGTGGTGTCGGCTGCGACGATGCTCTTGCTGCTGAGTGCGGTCTCGTTGCCGCCGCCCAGAGTGCCGCGCAGAGCGGATACCTGGTTGGCGATTTTGACGTAGGTCTGGTCGTTATTGGCGGCCGCCATGCCGACGAGCAGCGTGCGAATTGCGGCTGCATGGTAGGCTTCGACGCCGAGGATTCCGGCGGCTGCGGTCAGGATCGTTTTGTCGGTGAGCAGACCAGCCGCGCCATGATAGGCAGTGACTCCTACGTCTTCAAATACGAAGGCGCCGATGAGGAAGCCCTGTGGCGAGGTGAAAGGATTGAAGGTCGGCGTAGTGGTGATGCCTGCTGCGACGGCGAGGGGCGCAAAAAAGGTGAGGTCGATGTCCGGACGCGAGATCGGCGTTCCGTTGGCGGCTGTGATCGCCTTCCGCAGAAAGCGGACGTGGTTGACCTCGTCCTGTGCGATCTCATTGGCGTACTGGGCGAGACCCGAGCTGCCCCAGGGAACGGCGGCGACGCCTGTGGCCTTGGTGGTGCCTGCGCCGGTTCCTGCATCGGCAGCCGAAAGGCCTTGGCCCGTGGCTGCGTAAAGATAGAACTCGGCTTCGAGATATTCAAGGTTGAGGGCGAAGTTGAGGACGTCCAAGTTCGGGTTGGCGGCGGGAGGAGTAGTGCCACCACCGCTGGGCGCAGACGCGGGTGCTGTGGCGTCGTTGCAGCCAGCCAGAAGTGCGGCCGCAGCTGCGGTTCCTGCTCCTGCCATGAACGTTCGGCGGGAGACTGCTTTCTTGATAAGTTCGTTTACTTTTTCCACAATGGGACCTCTCCTGAATGCAGGTTGAATTGCGCCTTCATTGGAAGTAACGCCAGAGGTGGAGATGTGGATGTAAGGGAAAGGAAATAAAAATGACTAAATTGATTGTACGGGGAGGAGCATCAGGTCTTCGATGAGGCCGACTTCTTTCTGGACGAAAGGCTCGGCGTAACGCACGCCCGCGAGCAAGCCGTAGTGGCGCGCGGTGGCGAAGGTGCGCTCGCGGATGTCGTCCTCGCGGACGAAGATAGAATCACCTGTGGATTGGGATGCGTACTGCGAGCGATAGGCTGCTAGAGCCTCATAACGCTGCTCGATGTACGGCGTTATGTCGACGACGAAGGATGGTCGGACATCGGCGTAGAGCGAGGCGTAGAGGATTTTGTAAGGGCGGTGAGGCTCGCCGGGAATATCCAACTTGGCTAAGCCAGCGATGAAGCAGGCCTCGTATCCGAGCGTCGCTGTGGTGTAGTGGTCGGGGTGGCGGCCTTGCCAGTAAGGCAGTATCACGACGCGCGGACGAAGCCGACGGAGGACCTCTGCGACCTTGAGACGGTTAGGCAACGTGTTTTCGACGTTGCCGTCTGGAAGATCGAGGGCTTCGCGGTGGTTGACATTTAGGATGCGGGCGGCGGCGATGGCCTCGGCTTCACGCTCAGCGGCAGTGCCGCGGGTGCCGGACTCACCACGGGTAAGGTCGAGGATGCCCGTACGCCAGCCCCGGGCATGCATGGCGAGCAGCGTACCGCCACAGGTCTGCTCAACGTCGTCCCGGTGGGCGGCTATGGCAAGAATGTCGATGGAGGGCATGGTGGTTATGGTAGCAGCGGCATGGCTTAAAGAGTTAGACCCTATCCTTTGCGGTGAGTCTGCAAAAAGATAGGGCCTGATCTGTTTTGGGACCAAGTCTTAGTTGTCGCTATCGGCAATGGCGTCCATATAGGCGACGTCGAGTGCTGTTCCCTGAACGGTTACAAACTCATTGTCGATCTCGGAGCCGTCTGCGGTGTTGAAGACGTGGACCTGCCCACCGTAGGCGGTGTAGACCTTGTGGAAGTTCTGTACCCAGCAAAGGCCGGTGAGGTCGCCGTAGTAATAGAGGTTCTGGTTGGTATTGGGATAGCCGACCGTGTGGGTTGAGTCGCCCGGGACGACGTTCGGCACAACCTGGGCGGTCTTTCCTCCGAGGTCGAAGCGGGTGAGGCAGTTGTAATTTTCGTTCAGCTTCTGGCGCTCGCCGGTGGCACAGAATTGCGAACCGATCCAGAGAGTGTTGTCGTCGGCGAAGAGCAGCTTGGTATGAGTGCCGTCGGAGATAGAGTACTTGCCGGTGACCGCGGTGGAGGGGCTGCTGGCGGCGGCAGCGAGGTTGACGGTGGTGAGATAGCCTGCGAAGAGGCCATCGGGCATCTGCTGCTGACCCGCTACATAAAGCGTGGTGGCGTCAGAGAGCGCGACCGTTGCTCCGCCGGGAATGGGTACGTTCGACACAAAGGCGGACTTGTCGGGGGTGGTATTGGGGATGGTATTGACGTTGAGGGTGCTCTGGTTCAACAGGGTGAGGCTGGAGGTGGTTCCACCGCACTCGGCGCCGCAGTTGAGGACGTACGCTGTGGTGCCGTCGAGCGAAAAGTAAGCTCCGACGGGGCGATCGAAGGCGTTTGAGCCGCCTCCCGCACCCGCGGGATTGACCGGCACGATGCAATAGACGGGCAGGTTGAGCGGCTCACAGTCGGTGGCGCCCGTAGCCGTGATCGCCGCGGCGGAGGTTGGGAACTGGTTGGCGTTGAGCTTGACCAGGCGGTAGACGATATTGGAGTTGCGTACCATCGCCAGCACGACGGTATCCCCCTGATTGACGGCTACCTTATAGACGTCGGGGAGATTGAGGCCGTAGGTGCCGCCCGTAGTGTTGTCGAGGACGGCGAGCTGACCGGAGCGCTCTTCGGCGGCATAGTAATGCGTGAAGGTCGGCGGGATAGCGATAGATGCAGCCTGGGGGAATTTGGTCGAGGAGCCGGAAGAGGATTCCTTGCTGTAGTCGATGGTGGCCAGGCTGCCGTCGGTGTTGGAGTAGACGTAGCCGTGCACCTCGGCAGGGAAGTTGAAGATCATGCTGGGATAGCCGGAGTTATAGCCAGCGATCTGGAAGGTGGGAACAGTGTTCTCAATATTGCTGCGGATGTCGCGCTTGGCGTCGACGATGGCCAGGCTGCCGGTGGCCCCTGCGGTCGAAGTGCTGGAACCGTTCACCGTATAGGCGATCATCACCCGTTGGGCTAGCTTGCTGGGTGGCACAGGCCGGTTGGCAAAGGTGTACTGGGGAAACTTGTAGTAATAATAGTCGGCGCTATGGCAGGAGCTGAGGGTGAGGCACGCGATAGCGATCAGCAGGCCGCAGTAGATCTGGGTGCTGAGGGACTGGGCAAAGAGACTTCGATTCTTCAACGTGAACAAACTCCGACCTGAGCGCTGCGGCGTGTTTATGCGGGCCACGGCTATCCGCTGAGTATAACAAAGGAGGCAGAATGGCTGGGCAGCTGGAGGATCAGGCGGGATTGCCGGACGGCTGGGTTTGGAGCGCATCCCGCTGGTGGCTTAGGATGATGAGAATACCCGGAGAGAACGATGAGTGATGGGGCTGGCGGTATCGCCATACATTATGTTGCGGAACCTGCCGCGACGGCCAGGCTGTTTGCGGGGGCAACGGTGCTGTGCGACGGTGCGATGGGAACGATGCTGTATGCACGCGGCGTGTTCATCAACCGCTGCTATGACGAACTGAACCTGTCGCAGCCGGATCTGGTGCGCGAGGTGCACGCTGAGTATTTGCAGGCGGGCGCGGAGATCGTCGAGACCAATACCTTCGGGGCGAACCGCTTTCGCCTGGAACACTTCGGGTTTCAGGATAAGGTCCGTGAGATCAATGTCGCTGGTGTAAAGCTTGCCCGGGAGTGTGTCGAACAGATCCGCGAGAAGCAGGCGAGCGAGGCTTTTGTGGCGGGCTCGATTGGGCCGCTGGGGGTTCGGTTGGAGCCCTTAGGCAAGGTTGGCCTCGATGAGGCCCAGGCGGCGTTTGCCGAGCAGATTCGGGCGATGGCTGAAGGCGGCCCGGGAGTCGGCGTCGATCTGTTGATTGTAGAGACGATGACTTCGCTGACAGAGGCGAGGCAGGCGATCCTGGCGGCGAGGAGCGAGGCTCCCTCGCTTCCCGTGATCGTAATGATGACGGTTGATGAAGAGGGCAACTGCCTTGATGGCGCCTCTGCCGAGACTGCCGCCCTGAAGCTGACGGAGTGGGGCGCGGATGCGGTTGGCTGTAACTGCAGCGCGGGTCCGGCGACGGTGCTGAGCGTCATTGAACGCATGCGCGTGGTGACTTCGCTGCCTCTGGCGGCGATGCCGAATGCGGGCATTCCCCGCGCCGTAGAGGGACGTACGCTCTATCTGACTTCGCCGGAGTACATGGCGAGCTTTACCCGCAAGCTGGTGAAGGCGGGAGCGAGTTTTGTGGGCGGCTGTTGCGGAACGACTCCAAGCTATACCCGGGCGATGAAGAGCGCGCTGCGTGCCTTGGACGCGATGGAGACTGGTGCGCAGGTCATGGAGCGCGGCGAGTCTGCTTCAGCTGCCCCGGCTAAAAATAAGGTGGAACCGCCTCCGCTGGGGCAACGCTCGAAAATCGGCTCGATGGTGGCCGCGGGCGACTTTGTCACCATGGTCGAGATCGTCCCACCCAAAGGAATCGATTGCAGCAAGGAGCTGAATGGGGCGGCGGAGCTTCACAAGCTGGGAGTGGATGCGATCAATGTGCCCGATTCGCCCCGCGCCAGTGCAAGGATGAGCGCGCAGAGCCTGTGTGTGCAGATTCAGCAGAACATCGGCATCGAGACGATCCTGCACTACACCTGCCGCGACCGCAACGTGCTGAGTATTCAGAGCGATCTGCTGGGAGCCTCTTCGATAGGGCTGAAGAATGTTCTTTGCCTCACCGGCGATCCACCGAAGCTAGGCAACTACCCCGATGCGACGGCGGTCTTCGACGTCGATGCAATCGGGCTGGTGAACATCGTTCGCAACCTGAACTGCGGCCTGGACATTGGCAAGAATTCGATCGGCGAGTCGACCGGATTTACCGTCGCGGTCGCGGCGAACCCGGGAGTGCCTGATATCGATCAGGAAGTTCGGCGATTCGCGTACAAAGTGGAGGCCGGTGCGGAATATGCGATTACCCAGCCGGTCTTCGACCTGCGTTTGCTCGAAGAATTCCTCAAGCGGATCGAGTCGTTCCGGATTCCGGTGATTGCCGGGATATGGCCGCTGACCAACCTGCGCAATGCGGAGTTCATGAAGAACGATCTGCGAGTAAGCATGCCCGAGGAGATTATGGCGCGGATGGCCGCGGCGACGTCGCCTGAGGCATCGCGGGCCGAGGGCGTAAAGATCGCCCAGGAGATGCTGGCCGAGGTGAGGCCGATGGTGCAAGGGGTTCAGGTGAGCGCGCCGTTTGGCAAGTATGCGGCAGCAGCGCAGGTGCTGGGGCTGGTCGAAGCGGGGGTGGCATAATGGCGGACTTTGAGCAGAAGCTGACGGCGCTCGAGGCCGTGGTCGAAAAGCTGGAGCGAGGAGATCTGTCGCTCGATGATTCGGTGCGGCTGTTTGAAGAAGGGGTGAAGCTCTCCGACGCTTGCAAGAAGGAGCTGGAGGCTGCCGAGGGGAAGATTCAGGTGCTGGTCGAGCGAGGAAGCCGCATGGTGGCGACCGATCTGGATGTTGCTGGCGAAGAGGACGACGAGTAGGCGCACCCTCTGCATATCGGCGCCGCTTTACTGCGCTGTGAGCCGGCTTGTGCTCTCAACCGGGCACAGTTTGACTTCGCGCATGCCGCGAAGCGAATTGCAGAGATAGATAGCGTCTGCCGATTCGAGATCTTCAAGCGTCAGTACCATTTCTCTCGAGGTGGCGTCCGTTTCGAGAGTGTGGCGGCGGAAGACTCCGGGTAAGACGCCGGAGCTGAGCGGAGGAGTCAACAATTCTCCGCCTCTTCGTATAAAGATATTGCTGATAGCTCCCTCGGTGACTTCATCTCTCTCGTTGAAAAAAATGACTTCGTCGAAGCCATCGCTGCGGCACTTCGCGTATTGCGATTCGTAGAGTTCCCGGCGCGTTGTCTTATGGCGAAGAAAGACATCCGTCGATGAAGTTCGTTCTGACGATAGCCGGATGCGGCCCGTCTGTGAAGCTGCATCTGCGGTGTACTTTGAGTGGCTGACTGTTAACTCTCCGCTTTCGGCGAGCAGCAGGCGAACTCGATAGAAGGCTCTCGGCTCAAACGAAGACGATTCCGCAATCAATTGCGACTGGGCCGCTGCACGATCGAAGACGTAGCCAAAGTAAGATGCAGATGCTTCCATGCGGTTGAGGTGCATGGAGAGCAGGCGGAATTCACCGTTCCACAGCATCGTCTCAATCAACTGGAAGTTGCGACGCGTGCGAATGAGGAACTCTGCCTTCAACAGGCACTCACGGTATTCGTCTTGTGGGTCAGAGTCGGCTACGATGCCGCTGCCTACTCCCATATGCGCTTTGCCCGCATGCAGATCGAGCGTGCGAATAGCCACATTGAATGTTGCGGTCCCATCAGGAGCCATGTAGCCGATGGAGCCGGTGTAGATTCCACGCGGCGCGGCCTCCAACTCGTGAATGATCTCCATGGTGCGAATCTTGGGGGCGCCGGTGATGGAGCCGCTCGGGAACATCCCCTTGAAGATGTCGTAGTACGTGAGCGCCGGGCGAAGCGTACCCGAGACGGTCGAGGTCATTTGTAACAGTGTCTGATACGTTTCGACGGAGAAGATGTCATCCACCTGAACGCTGCCCATCTCGCAGATGCGGCCCATGTCGTTGCGTAGCAGATCGACGATCATCACGTGTTCGCAGCGGTTCTTTTCATCGTTCCGCAACCGGACAGCGGCCTCTGCATCTTCAGCGGAATCCAAACCACGTGACATCGTTCCCTTCATGGGGCGAGTCGTGATCCGGCCTTGCTCGATCTTGAAAAACAGCTCAGGCGAAATCGAAAGTATCTGGTGTCCAGCCACGTTTAGAAATGCACTGTAGGCCACCGGTTGCTGATGCAGCAAAGTCGCAAAGGCAACATCGGTGTTGATTGGGGCAGATAGCGAGACCCTGTTGGTGAAGTTGACCTGATAGGTGTCTCCAGCGAAGATGTATTCTTTGATGCGCTCGATCTTCGCGGTGTAGTCCGGTTCTGAGATGGCCAATTCGACTTTATCGGCAAAGCCAGTCACAGTTTTTTTTGTAACCGATTCAGGCAAATGCGGCGGTAGTTCGCCATCGAATTCGCCTGTCTCGTGATCGAAGATCAGGGGCTTTCGATAAATTCCAAACCACGCCAGAGGCGATTCCTGAACAGGGATAGAAATATCCTTGAATCGCTCAAAGTGATATCCACATTCGTAGCTGAGAAATCCCGCCGCATAAAATCCGTCGGCGAGTGCCCGCTCAATTTGCCGAAAGAGGCCAGGAATCTCTTCAAGCCGATAGGCGGCTATTGTTTGGATCGGATCAAGAAAGAGAAAGCTTCGCTTGTTGAAGTTGTCGAAGCGGGCAGTCTGGAGCAAAACGGAATCCGTATGGCTGGCGACAAGGGAATGCAACTGCGGCGGAAGCGGGTGCCATTGGTTCAACTTGTCTCCACGGGGGCGGCAGGGGGGATGCGATCATCCTAAGCTGCCGAGCGTCCTCTTATCATCTTAAGTCAGGTTTGTTCATTCGGCATCGGGCGCTGGAGGGGTTTACCAGTCCCGGCCAATATCGGAGACTCGACCGCAGTCTCCCTCGGTGAGATAGCAGCGCATCAAACCGCACACCACGGCCATCGCTACGCCGACAATCATGAACCATATACCCGAACTCGTCATGATCTTTCCTCGAAAGTAGGGAAGCAGGAAGACGACGACTCCCGCATACATCAGGATCGTCAGCACTATTCGCCATGTTTTCCTCATCATCTCTCTACCTCCTTGGCAGCAAGTCCTTCATCACTTCTTCACCAAATGGCAATCTGCTTTGGTATGTCCATCGATACCCTCGGCATACGGGCTCCGGCGTCCCCCCAGATATATCGTCCAGCGGCGTAGTGCGCTCCCGAAGCAGGCGGCACCGTCGGCGCCGCACTCGAAGCTCGCATGAATCTTCGTAACGGCAAACTCCAGGCAGGCGAACGGTAAGGTCTTCCGCCGCGGCGGACGCGCATGTCTCCAGTCTCAGCACCGCTCCGGCAATCGCTGTCATGGATCGCATGCGTATCTCCGCGCGCACCATGCTATGCCGAAATCATCCGTCTTGCCACTACAACTGGCGTTTCGGTACCGGTGGCGCTTCGCCGCATTGGGTTCAGCGGCCCCCTTGCGGCCTCACCTTTTAGACGTTCGACAACCTTCGCCGCTCATGGCTCGACAGCAGAAAGTCCGCATCAACCCTTCATATCGAATCATCTACTACGCTATCCTTGTTTCATCGCTGGAAGGGGCATAAATCCAATCGTTTGCAGCGCGAAGGAGATGCATCTTGTCGAACAAGACCTCAAATCACCTCTATCTCATTCCCATCCTGTCCGGCGCGCTCGATGTTCTGGAGTATCTCCAGCGGGAGAACCGCCCACTGGCGCTCGAACAGATCCATCGCGATACCGGCCACTCCAAAACCAGCGTCTATCGCATCCTCAAGACCTTCGTCCATCGCGGTTACGTGTCGCAGTCGCCCGACGGCCTCTACCGCAGCGCCAGCCGCCCCCGCAAGATGCGCTTCGGCTTCGCCAGCCAGAGTGGCGACCAGCCCTTTTCGCAGGCCGTCACCGAAAGCCTTCGCTCCGCCGCCTCTGCCTCCGGCGTCGATCTTCTCGTTCTCGACAACCGTTACGACGCCTCCACCGCCCTTGCCAATGCCGAGGAATTTATCCGTCAGCGCGTCGAACTGGTCATCGAGTTTCAGGTCGAGGACCATGCCGCGCCCATCATCGCTGCCCGCCTTGCCGCCGCCGGCATCCCATTGATGGCTATTGATATCCCCCACCCCAACGCGACTTATTTCGGCGTCGACAACTACCGGATCGGCTTTCAGGGCGGCGAGATTCTCGCGAATTACGCCATCGCACACTGGAACCGCCAGGTCGACTGGATCCTCGGTCTGGACATCGAAGAGGCGGGCACGCTCGTCCAGAGCCGCACCACCGGCGCGTTCGAAGCCGTGCGTACGCTCCTGCCCGGGCAGCCCATTGAGTCCTTCGTCCGCATGGATGGCCGCGGTCTCCGCGAAGAAAGTCACCGCATTGTCAGCGACTTCCTGCACCGCCATCCGCGGGACAAGCACATCCTGATCGCCGCCGCGAACGACTCCAGTGCTCTTGGCGCGCTCGATGCCATTCGCGCGCTCCACCGGCAGCATGATGTCGTCATCATTGGCCATGACGGCATTCCGCAGATGCTCGCCGAGCTCGAAGACCCCGCCAGCCCGGTGCTGGCCTCCATCTCCCCCGATGTTCAGCAGTACGGCCCGGGCCTCATCCACCTCGGAGTGCTGCTCGTCACCGGTAACACGGTGCCACCCTACAACTACATCGATCACAAGATCTTCAACCGCGCTACAGTATCCGCCCTCGCCGAGGTTGTCTCCACGTAGAACACCGCCAGTTACTTCACCGTAAAGTGATAGCTGCCCGATCCTACGCGGTAGACCTCCGCGCCATTTATCCGACGCACGAACGTTACTCCGGCAGCCTTCTCCGCCGGCGTAGCGCCTTCCGTCACCGCAGCTCCATCCGCCGCCGGAATCCAGACCGTGCCTGTCTCTCCTGCCGGAACCGTCACGTCCATCGTGAGCGATCCATTCTCTTTCTTCCAATCACTCTCGATCTTTCCCAGCTTTGATTCGTACGAGCACCGCACCCAGTCCACCCCTTCGACCACAGCCGGACGGATCGTAATCCGCTCTGCGTTGACTACTCGCGAGAGGTCGAAATCGATTCCCCCCAGCCCGCGATAGAACCACTCTTCCGCGCCGCCCAGCATGAAGTGGTCCTGCGAGCTATGGGGATTGGCGTCCCACGCCTCCGTCAGCGACGTTGCTCCTGCCTCAAGCTGCGAGCCGTAACTCGGCGGATCTTTCCGCATCATCATCGCCATCACAACATCGCTGCGCCCGGCCGCCATCAACGCACGCAGCATGTAGGGATAGCCGATCTCTCCCGTAGTCACATGGTCATGATGGGCATGGATGTCGGCGACGATATGCTCCAGCACCTCAGCCCGTTCCGCCTCCGGCGCCAGCCCAAGCGCCAGCGGCATTGCATTCGCCGTCTGGCTGCCCTTGTCATACGTCCCGGTCGCGGCATTCCAGAAGCGCGCATTGAACGCCGTACCAATCCGCGAGGCCAGCGCCTCATAGCCAGCCGCGTCCTCCGGCTTTTCCAACAGTCTGGCAATCTTCGCCATTGTCACCGCGTCTTCGTACAGCATCAGCGTCGCGGTCACGCCCAGCGTCGTCTGCTTGCCGAGCCCCGGTCCGCCGGGTCCAATGTCGAACCAGTCGCCAAGCCCATAGGCGACGATGCCGTCTTTTGCCTTGCCTTCGAGAAATTTCACATACTGCTGCATCACGGGGTAAGACCGCTGCAATTCGCCAACATCGCCATAGGCGCGATAGGCCGACCACTCCGCCAGCACACTGGCCGAGCCCCACTCAGGCGAGTCATCGAATACTCCATAGCCCTGCTTCGCAAACACGGTGTACTCAGGAGCGATCGTCGGAACCATGCCATCGGCCTTCTGTGCATCAGCCATGTTCTTCTCGGTCGCCGCAAACAGCCCTTGCAGGTTGCTATTGAAGATCAGCCCCGGAGCCACAAGATGCGTCTCCTCCAGCCAGCCCAGCTTCTCCCGGTGAGGGCAATCGGTAAACAGGCTGACCGAGTTGTTCTGCATCGCCATCACGATCAGATGATGGATGCGGTTCAGCATCTCATTCGAGCTTGCAAACTCGCCCACCACCTGCGATGAGGTGTGCACCGCATCGCCTGTCAGCGAAGCCACCTCACCCTTTCCCGAAGTCCACTCCACCTGCACATAGCGAAAGCCGTAGTAGCTGAACTGCGGGTGCCACTCCTCCACCCCACCGCCCTTCAACGTATAGCTAAACCACTGCGGGCTACCGGAACTTCTCTGCGAAACCGTCCCATCCTCGTTCAGCAACTCACCCGGAACCATCTTCACGACAGCCCCTCTCGGTCCGCGCACCTTCACATCGGGCCATCCGGCAAAGTTCTGTCCCAGGTCATAGACCGTCATTCCCGGCTTAACCTCGGTCGTCTTCACCGGCGCGTAAGTCTTCATCACTTCGATTGGCGGAGCCACCTCAGTCGCCAGAGTTCCGCCCGGCCCATCGACCACGCTCACCGGCTTCCACCCGTCGCCGCGAAAACCAGCCGAGTCCCATCCGGCCTGCTCCTTCGTTGCGTCATAGTCCTCTCCGCCATACGTCGAAGAAAAAGTAATCGGCCCTGCCGCCGCCGTCCACGACGCATCGCTGACAACGGCCTCCGACCTCCCATCCGCATAGGTCAACCGCATCTGGACCATCACCATGGGCCGCCCAAAGCTGTTCTCCAGCTTCGTATAGCGCTCGGGAGTCTTCACTACGTTGAACATCCCATTGCCCACCATTACGCCAACAGCATTCTTCCCCTGCCGCAGCATCGCGGTCACGTCATAAGCCTCATAGCGAACCGTCTTGCGATAGTCTGTCCACGACGGAGCCAGCTCGGCATCGCCCACCTTGCGGCCATTCAAATGCACCTCTCCCTGCCCCAGCGCGGAGACATACAGCATCGCCCGAACCAGCTTTGGTCTCACCGCAAACTGCCGCCGAAATAGCGGCATTTCGGCGGTCTCATTGGTCGTGCCAGCCTGTGCAATCCACTTCGCCGTCCACTCTGCCGGAGCCATCGTCCAACTCCCCACAGCGCTCCACGGAGCGGCATCTCCCCGCTCATCCCAAACCATCACCTTCCAGAAATAAGTCTTCTCCGCTGCCAGCGTCTTCCCCCGATACACCACCCCAAAGCTGTCGCTGGATTCAACGCGCCCGCTGTCCCACATATTGCCTTGGCCCGCGTCCAGCGCCTGCTGCGAAGAGGCTACCAGCACGCGGTAGGCGCTCTGCCCAACCCCACGCATATCGCTTGCAGCCGTCAGCCGCCACTCCAGCCGCGGAGCAACATCTTCCACTGCAAGTGGTTGCGCCGCCGCATCGCAGCGCAACCCGGCTGCCGCCAGCAGCCGTCCTTCGGCATGTCCTGCCCCGCATCCCAGCCCTGCGAACAACCCACACACCACCACCCGCAACCAAAATATACGCATCGAGACTCCTTCAAGTATTCCGCGCTACAAAAGTATCCTGCCCTTGGCTGTTGTGTCTCTGTAAATTCTTTCCCTGGTGAATTTTCGTCATCCGGCGGGAGGCAGTTCACTATCCTTTGCTCCCTTAAAAGGCGCATACTACGTCAAATGAAGTGTTGAGTTGCGTCCAAGTGCAGGGAAGCAACTCATCAGGAGACCCCTCATGCGACCCGTCACGCAACTTGCCCTGGCCGCCTCTCTCATCCTTGGCCCCGTGGCCTTTGCCCAGATTCAGACGCAGCCCCAGAATCAGACGCCGACCTCACGTCCGTCCAGCATTCCGTCCGAATCCCCGTTGCCCGGCAAGCCCACCGCGACTCCGGAAGAGAGCAAGGCTGCTGCCGCCAAAGCTGCCGCCCAGACCGATTCGCTTCCATCCCCCGGTGAAAATCTCGACCCCCACATCAAGAAGGGCAGTGAGAACGACATCAGCGCTGTTGGCGACCGCAACATCGGCGGCCGCGGTATGGGCAACTGGTACTCCACCAACTGGGAGATCAGCAACGGCAAGCAGTACTCCATGGAGATCGAAAAGTCCGCGCATCTGGTCACCGATCCTGTCATCAACGAGTACGTCAACCGCGTTGGCCAGAACATCGTCAAGGACTCCGACTGCAAGGTCCCCTTCACCATCAAGGTCATCGACTCGGACGAGATCAACGCGATGGCGCTTCCCGGCGGATTCTTCTACGTCAACAGCGGCCTTATCCTCGCCGCTGACGAAGAGGCGGAGCTGGCCGGCGTTATGGCCCACGAGATCGCCCATGTCTGCGCCCACCACGCCGCCCGCGAGATGACCCGCATGAACTACATGCAGATCGGCTCCGTCCCGCTCATCATCTTCACCCAGGGCTCTTGGACGGGCTACGGCCTCTACGAGGCATCGCAACTAGCCATTCCAGTCACGTTCCTCCAGTTCTCGCGCAACTTCGAGGCGGAAGCCGACTGGCTCGGCCTGCAGTACATGTACAAGGCCGGCTACGATCCGCAGGCCTTCATCCAGTTCTTCGAGAAGCTCGACGCACTTGAGAAACACAAACCCGGCACGCTGGCCAAGGTCTTCTCCGACCATCCCCAGACCCCCGACCGCATCGCCCGCTCCGAAGATGAGATCGCCACCATCATGCCGGCGCGGCCCGACTACATGGTCACCACCAGCGAGTTCGACGACGTCAAGGCCCGCCTCGCCCGCCTGGAGAACAAGCGCAAACTCAACGACAAGGGCAAGGGCAGCCAGCCCACACTGCGTCGTGTCGGCGGCACGAACAATGACCCCAACAGCCCCAATAACCCGGCCAACTCCGGCGACGACCGCCCAACTCTAAGCCGCCGCGACTAAGACACGCGACCACGGATAACGCGGATCAACACGGATAAATATTTCGCTTTGAATCCGTGCTCATCCGCGTAATCCGTGGTCGGCTTTTATCGGTTAAATCGGTGCAGATCGCTGTTAGGGGGCGTCATGCCGACCAACCGGCTACACGCGATAAAATAGCAATATGACCACCAAGCGCACCACGGGCTACACCGACGATCACGCCGCATCCGGCCTCGACCTTAAATTTCCCGCCATCGAAACATGGAAGAACCAGTTCAAGGCCTATGAGATCCTCGTCGACGATCCCGAGTTCACCAGCGTCTGCCCCAAGACCGGCCTGCCCGACTTCGGCCGAATCACCATCCGCTACATGCCTCGCAAGACCTGCCTCGAACTCAAGTCGCTGAAGGAATATCTCTTTACGTACCGCAACCTCGGCATCTTTCAGGAGAACATCGTCAACCAGGTGCTCGACGACGTAGTCAAAGCCTGCGACCCGGTCTGGGCCAAAGTAGTAGGCGACTTCCGCCCCCGTGGCGGCATCTCCACCGTGGTCGAAGCCTTCCACCCACGCCCCAAAAACTCCAAAGGCCCGATGTAGCAGCGCAGCGGTCGCGGGTCTCAGATGCGCAGGAAAATTTTTCTGCGATACATCCAAAACAGGATCGACCAGTAGATCAGCAGCGCGACGAGGCCGAACATCAGCGGCTCCAGCGCCGTTCCAAATAGCTGGAAGATCCGGTAGCCAAGATGGATATGCAGATTGCGTTGGATAGACTCTCCAAATAGATCGGCGATCAGGTAGGCCGCGATCGAGTTCATGCCGACGACCACCAGCGGGAATGCCCAGCGGCGATGCAACTTCACGTCGATGACCCACGAGAACGACGCGAGGAAGTAGAAGCAGAGTCCGCCGCTGAACAGCGTCCAGGCCGGCGTCCAGATGCGCTTCACGATAGGGCATACTCCCGTTGCGTGCAGCAGCAGCGCCGCAGCGACAAGAAGCGTTCCCGCAATCAAAAAACGCTTCACCGGAATCTTAGGCGCAGCCGATCGGAACCACTCGCCTGCTCGTAGACCAAGCAGCATCGTCCCCAGTGTAGGAATGAAGCTCAGCGTAAGATATCCGCCCTCGTTGAAAACAAAGCGCGATGCGCGTGGAAAGAGGTTCAGGAACCAGACGTCGAAGGCCTGTCCGAGGTTGCTGTTCTTGTTCCAGTGCGCGGCGAATCCAGTGAAGTTGTGGTGCCAGTCGGCAGGAACGCCAACCGCGGCGTAGTTAAAGTTCGGTCCCGGAGCAGGATAGATCGCCCACGCCAGCCAGTACCCAAAAAGGATCACGGCCAGCGCTATCCACTGCCAGCGCGGACGGCAATACGCCAATAAGAACGCAAACGTGTACCCCATGCCGATCTGCGTCAACGTGTCTTCAAATGTGAAGTAGGTCTGCTGGCTATGGGTGGAGCGCAGGAAGATCCCAAGCGCAATGAGGATCAGGCTGCGCCACAGAGTATGCGCCAGTTGCTTTTGAAAGCTCTGCCCTTTGCGAATACGGCTATGGATGGAATAGGGAAGGGCAACACCCACCAGAAACGTGAACGACGGCTGGATCATGTCATGAAGACCCAGTCCCGCCCATTCCACATGCGTCTGGTTGTACGCGAGAATGTGCCAGAAGAGACTATGCGGAAATGCGCGTGCGACGGCGGCGAAGCTTAGCACTTCGCCCATCATCAGCAGCATGACCAAGCCACGATAAGCATCGACGGCAACGTTGCGCGGAGGCCCTGGCGCCGCGATCGGCCTCGTTGCTGCCTGGACGACCTCGCCGGTGGATTCGCTGATTGTCGACTGCATCCGGTTCACCTCGATTACGTATCTCATGCCGAATCTGGAACGGTACCCGTGACTTGTAACCATAGAGCGCGAAGGCCTACGTACGGTAGCACATGGGATTCGGTTGGGCCAAAGCTACAAGGTATCTCCCTCGGAGAAGTAGGGTCTTATGTGCTTTCCAACATCTCATCGCTTGACATGCCTGCTATCCTTAAATCAGCGAAACGTTAGTCCGGCCAACGCCGGACTAACGTGTTTAAGCGTGACTTCTGCACCGAAGTCCGGACTTAGGTCTCTTGTTTTGAAGACTTTGGATACTTTAAGGTGGGAGGGTGGTACCTGAGGAAATGCGATGACCGGACAACCACCATCCGCTGCTATCCTTCCCAACATGGCCTCTGTGACCAAACCCACTCCTGGCGCCGCCACTGTCGTAGGAGCCACCACCGCTCTGGTCCTGCTCACCGCCCTCAACTTCGTCAACTATATCGACCGCTACATTCTTCCCGGCGTTCAGGAACAGATAAAGGGCGAGTTTCACACCACCGACGCGCAGATCGGTTCGCTCACCCTTTGGTTCATGTTGGCCTACATGCTCACCTCGCCGATCACCGGCTGGCTGGGCGACCGCTTTCCGCGTAAGCCGATGATCGTCATCGCCGCCCTCTTCTGGAGTAGCATCAACTTCTTCACTGCTACCGTCCACTCCTACGACTCGCTCAACATCCGCCACGCAGCGCTCGGAATCGGTGAAGCCAGCTTTGGCATCTTCGCTCCCGCCATCCTCGCGGACTTCTACCCCGAAGACCAGCGCAACCGAGTCCTCACCGTCTTCAACGTAGCCATCCCCGTCGGCGCGGCCCTCGGCTATCTCATAGGCGGCACTGTCGGCCAGCACTACGGCTGGCGCATGTCGTTCATCGTCTCGGCGGGCCCCGGCGTCATCATTGCGCTCCTCATCGCCTTCTTCATGAAGGAACCTGCGCGCGGAGCCAGCCAGCACGATAAAGCCGAACTGAAGAAGGACACCGTCCTTACGCTCCTCAAGAACAAGGCTTATCTCGCCTCGATCCTCGGCTACGCGGCCGTCACCTTCTCGCTGGGCGGAATCTCGTGGTGGATGCCTTCGTTCCTCCAGCGCGTCAACGGCCGCAGCGAGTCCTCCGCCGCCTATGTCATGGGAGCTATCACTGTAGTTACCGGTCTGCTCGGTACCATCGTCGGCGGTACGGTCGCACAGAAGTGGTCGCATAAGAATTCCAAAGCACTTTACCTCGTGCCCGCATGGAGCGCGTTGTTAGCTGTTCCCCCTGCGCTCGTCTGCTTCTTTGGGCCTAAGGCTTTCACGCTCCCGGCCCTTGCCGTCGCCATCTTCCTCATCTTCCTCGGAACTGGGCCAGTCAACGCAGCCACGGTCAATGCTGTGCGCCCGGAGATCCGCGCCACCGCGCTCGCCGGACAGCTCTTCATTATCCACGCACTCGGCGATGCCATCTCTCCGCGTATCATCGGAAGCATCAGCGACCGAAGCAATCTCAACACCGGCCTCGGAGCCACCCTTGTCACCCTGGTTCTCGCGTCCGTCATCTTCTTTGTGGGATCGAGATACGCTCCCGAATTGCACTCACCCGAGATGTCGACAGCCGCATGAATGCAACGCACATCCTGCCTTATCTGGCGTGGCCGGTCGCCGTTGCCTGGGTCTGGAAGGCGATCGGCGCGGCGCGCGGCCTCCCTCACATTCCAGATATCACCCTGCCCCAATACGACGTAACTCCCGATGGGAATCCATCCCTCACCGTCATCGTGCCCGCACGCAATGAGGCTGCAGACGTAGCCGCCTGCCTCGAGTCTCTCCTGCAACAGGACTACGCCAACCTCCAGATCATCGCTATCAATGACCGATCCACTGATCGGACTGGCGCGATCATGGAAGCTCTCGCCGTGGAACACCCGGCAAAGCTGCATGTCCTCCGCGTAACCGAACTTCCACCTAACTGGCTGGGCAAGACGCACGCGATGGCGTTCGCCGCTCGTCATGCCAGTTCCGACTACCTCCTCTTCACTGACGCCGACATCCTCTTCCGTCCCGATGCCATCCGACGCTGCCTTGCGCAAGCCGTTGCTACCAGGGCTGACCATTTCGTCACCCTACCCACTCCTATCATTAAGACCTCCGGCGAAGGCATGCTCCTCGGCTTCCTCCAGGTCCTCGGCCTCTGGGCCACGCGTCCTTGGCGCGCCGACAATCCTCGGGCCGTGCGCGACTTCATAGGCATTGGGGCGTTCTGCCTGCTCCGCGCCTCTGCTTACCAGAAGCTAGGCGGGTTCGAAGCGGTGCGGATGGAGATCCTGGAAGACCTGACCCTCGCCCGCCTCGTGAAGGTAATGAAACTTCGCCAGCGCGTGGCTGTCTCTCCAGGCCTCGTCAAAGTCCACTGGGCGCGGGGGGCCATGGGCGTGGTCGGAGTGATGACGAAAAACCTCTTCGCCGTCTTCCAATTTCACATCTCTTTTTTGCTGGCCGCCTGCGCCTGGCTGACCCTCTTCTACCTGGCCCCGCTTGCGTTCCTGATATCACCCGCGACACGTATCCCCGCTGTCATCACCATCGCAGGGATAGCGATGCTCTATCGTCTCGCCGGTCGGCTTAGCGGTATCTCTGCCTGGTACGCCGTTTTCTTCCCGGCAAGCGCAATACTCTTCATCTACAGCCTGCTACGCTCCATGTTCATCACCCTCAAGCAGGGAGGAGTTACCTGGCGAGGCACCTTCTACTCGCTCGCCGAACTCCGCCAAAAGATCGCACGCACTTCCTAGAGATGCCGCCCCAGACTAGTTCTCACCGTTGCCACGGCCCGGAATCTTTCCGGATTCGATGGCACCGTCCCGCGCAGCAGATTGCTTCGATTCAAGTGAGTGGCGTCGTTCATGCCTCCGTACGCCGAGAAGCACATGCTATATCCCGCATCCATGGCGATCTGTTCCGTAGCATGGCTGAAGCAGTTTCTCGCGCCCACCGGGTAGGCGAGGCCCCTCACTTTACTTCCTAGCCGAGCTTCAATCTCTTTCTTCGAATCCTCAAGCTCCTGCTTCTGCAACTCCGGCGAAAGCCGACCGAGAATTGCATGCGAACGGGTGTGTGACCCAATCGCCATTCCCGCGTCACGCATCTCACGGGCTTCGTCCCAGTTCAGAAAACGTCGCTTCGGCAAAGGAAGGTCGCACTCGGTCTCACGGCGGATCTCAGCCAGAAACTCCTCGCCACAAATATTATCGGTGCGTTTGTAATGCTGGAGGACGGTGGCGATCGAGGCTTCCCGGTGTCCATTCAGCGGAACTTTCAGGGGTGTCGGATACTCGAGATTGATCTCTGTTCTCCTGGTATTCCGCACCCTATAGGCAATCTCGTCCCACCAAGGCACGGTGGCCGTTCCCACATAATCGGTGACCAGGAAAAACGCCGCCGTGGTTCCCGCGCTGCGGAAGACGTCGAAGGCCTTGGTGTAATTGTCGAGGTATCCATCGTCAAATGTAAATGCTACATAAAGCCGCTTTAGCGGAGTCCTGCCAGATACGAGGTCTTCCAACTCCTCGCCGGAGATGATCGGAGCCCGCTGCTTGAAGTATTGGACCTGCGCATCCAGTTCGTCGGCAGTTGCGCTGAACAGGTCCCGGTCAAAGCCAGTCTCATCAGGCGTGCCGATCCGATGATGATTCACAATCAGAATGCCGGGCTTTGACCGCCACAGTTCGAGTGCGCGGAGTATTCCCAGTCTCTGTAAAGTGCGGGCGAGTATCAATTGGTAAGACATACAACTCTCTTTCGGGGAGGAAAAAGCGGTTATGGCCGATGCTTTTAGCTACGCATTCGGTGCTGTATTTCTTACTAAGTAACAATACATCCAAGCTATTGATACAGGTGGAAAGACGGATGCAGTCTACAAACTCCCTACCAACTCATGTCCATACCGCTTTTCGACGTACTCGTCCAGGATCACTTGAAACTCTTCGACGATCCTGTCGCCCTTCAATGTCGTAAACAATTTTCCGTCAACATATACCGGAGCCTTCGGCTCTTCAAAGGTTCCTGGAAGTGAGATGCCAATATTGGCGTGTTTACTTTCTCCGGGTCCATTAACAATGCAACCCATTACCGCCAGCTTCAATTCTTCCACTCCCGGGTATCGCTTTTTCCACTCCGGCATGGACGCCACCAGATATCCCTGCACGCGCTCTGCCAATTCCTGGAAGTAGGTCGAAGTCGTCCGCCCGCACCCTGGGCAGCTCGTCACCTGGGGCATAAAGCTGCGAATTCCCAGCGATTGCAAAATCTGCTGACCACAGCGAACCTCTTCGCTGCGATCCCCCCCTGGGGTCGGCGTCAGACTCACCCGAATCGTATCCCCAATTCCAGAAAGCAATAGAGGGGCCAATCCAGCCGTCGAGGCCACCACGCCTTTCATTCCCATGCCGGCCTCGGTCAGGCCAAGATGCAGAGCATAGTTGCACCGCTTTGCCAGCTCCGTATAAACATCGATCAGGTCGCGCACTCCGGAGACTTTGGCCGACAGTAGAATCTGGTCGCGACGCAATCCATAGCGCTCAGCCGCAGCCGCATTGTCGAGCGCCGACACCACCATTGCCTCCATCATCACGTCACGCGCGGGCAAGGGATTGGCGGTCTTGGAGTTCTCATCCATCATCTTCGTCAACAGGGCCTGGTCGAGGGAGCCCCAGTTCACCCCGATGCGCACGGGTTTTTGGTGCTTGACTGCGACCTCAACCATGGTTCGAAAATTGTCGTCATCCTTGCGCCCAATCGAGCAGTTGCCGGGATTGATCCTGTACTTCGCCAATGCCTCTGCGGTATCGGGATATTTGGCCAGCAGCTGATGTCCGTTGTAGTGGAAGTCCCCAATGATCGGAGTCGTCCAGCCCTTCTTCGCCAGTTCTTCAACGATGTAAGGGACAGCTTTCGCTGCCTCATCATTGTTCACCGTGACGCGCACCATCTCGGAGCCGGCGCGTGCCAGCGCAGCCACCTGCTGCACGGTCGATTCCACGTCTGCCGTGTCCGTATTCGTCATGGACTGCACCACGACTGGTGCATCCGAACCCACACGAACTCCACCTACATTTACCGTTACCGCACGCCGACGCTGTATATCAGGCATAAATTCTCCATCTTCAAGTTTAGCATCGTGTCGCGGGGAATCGCCGCGATACACTGTCATCGATACGTCATCTGGCCCGGTAGCTCAGTTGCATAGAGCAGCGCACTCCTAACGCGAAGGTCGCAGGTTGGACTCCTGCCCGGGCCACCACCCCCAGCTTCAAATTTCGTGAAAAGCCCACATTCCGAATAAAAAGTGCAACTCCTCCGCTGTAAATGTGTCTAAATCATAGACGTCCGGGGAGTATCATTACAAAGTGTCGAAATATTCCATTGTCGTGCCGTTTCATAACGAAGAAGAGAATGTCACCACGCTCTACGACCGCCTGAAGGCCATCATGGAGCATGTAGGCGACACATTCGAACTGGTCTTCGTCGATGACGGCTCCCGTGACCGCACCTATCGCCTGTTGGAAGAGATTGCGGCCGTAGATAGCCGCGTACTGGTCGTCAAGCTGCGCCGCAACTTTGGTCAGACTTCAGCGCTAGCCGCGGGCTTCGACCACGCTACGGGTGAGTTCATTCTCGCTATGGACGGCGACCTGCAGCACGATCCCAACGAGATCCCCACATTTCTCTCGAAGCTGGAGGAAGGCTACGACGTCGTAAGCGGCTGGCGTTCGCACCGGGGCGATAACTTCATCATGCGCCGAATTCCTTCGCGTGCCGCCAACTGGCTCATGGCGACCCTGAGCGGCGTCAACATCCACGACTTCGGCACTACCTTCAAGGCATACCGCCGCGAGGTCATCCAGAACATCCCCCTCTACGGCGAGATGCACCGCTTCATTCCGGCGCTCGCGTCCTGGTACGGAGCCAGCATCTGCGAAATTCCCATCTCAAACCCGGCACGCGAGTTCGGCAAGAGCCACTATGGCATCTCACGCACCTTCCGCGTGTTCTTCGATCTGCTGACCATCCGATTTCTACTGAAGTACATGACCCGCCCGCTGCACTTCTTCGGGACGATCGGAGCGCTTGGCATGGCCACTGGTTCCGGCCTTGCCATCTGGCTCTTCATCCTCAAGCTCATCACTGGGCAACCCGTCATGGACCAGCACGGCCCCATCTTTGTCATCGCCGGTATCCTCATTCTCGCGGGAATTCAGATGATGGGGATCGGCCTGCTTGGAGAGCTACAGGTGCGCCACTTCTTCACCGCCGCCCACCGCGCCCCTTATGCGGTGGACCGCGTCATTCGTCTGCGCTCTGAAGAGAGCCTGCTCCAGTAATAAGACTGTTATCGAGAGCTCTTTTCCATCCGCTCCTGTGTCTCGATCTCCTGCTGGGCCTCTTTTTCGGCGTCGTGGAAGGCCAGCGCGTCGACTGCCTTCTGGCTCCTGGCTGCCTCGACCAACGGATCGCTTAGTGTCTTCAAGTGATCGGCAAAGTCCTGCATACATTGGGTTTGATCCTTGGGACGCCCGGCTGCCCCCGCTCCTTGCCGAAGTAACGCCTCCAGCCTCACCGTTGCCCGCAGACGGTAAGGTACGATCGTAAACGACACTGGATCGCGCATCTCGAACACGTCTTCCTGTAGTCCCGTCTCGCCTGCAATCAGCCCCACCTTTGCCGTTGCATACGATTGCCGAGTACAGACCGTCGCGATTGCCGCCGCTCCCTTGTCCGCCAGCAATGCAGATGCTTCCGGGGCTACTCCGGCGATGGACAAATCCTGCTTCTTCTCATGACAACCCAGGATAGCTACTGCCAACCCCGCGCCGAGCAATCCGGCCCACCGCCCCTTTGCTTGCCAACGACCCAGCCCATACCGCATCCGTGCACCTCAAAAAGTGACCTATCCATTATGCGGTAAGCGTAAATCCAGAACAGGAATTTCAGAAAGTCTGGAAGCTCTTCCAGTCACAAAGACTGCAATGATCGTTGGCCCGCGCGGCGCATCCAATTCAGAATGCAAGCCATCCAGATCCTCGCCACCGGCGGTCCCGAAGTTCTCACCCTCCGCGATCTACCTACTCCAACCCCCGGTCCCGGCGAAGCCCTCGTTCGACTCGAAGCCTCCGGCGTCAATTTCATCGACGTCTACTTTCGCGAGGGCCGATATCCCGCGAAACTTCCCTACACTCTCGGCCAGGAGGCAGCCGGAACTGTCGTCGCGACTGGAGATAACGTCACCATGGTAAAGGCGGGTGACCGCGTGGCCTGGTGCGGCGTTCCCGGAACCTACGCGCAACTGGCGGTAGCTCCCGCCGATCGCCTCGTCCAAATCCCTGAAGCGGTTACCTTCCAGCAGGCCGCAGGAGCCATGCTGCAGGGCATGACCGCCCACTACCTCGCCCACTCCACCTACCCCATTCGCCGCGGCGACGAAGTCCTCATCCACGCGGGCGCCGGAGGCGTAGGACTGCTTCTCACCCAGATGGCAAAGTCCCTCGGTGCCCGCGTGTTCACCACCGTCTCCAGCGAAGAGAAAGCTGCCCTCTCACGCGCTGCCGGGGCCGACGAAGTGATTCTCTATACCCAGGAAGACTTCGCCGCGAAGATCAAAAAGCAAGCCCCCAAGGGTCTCAACGCTGTCTATGATTCGGTGGGTAAATCTACCTTCGACAAGTCGCTCGAAGTCCTCCGGCCTCGCGGTACGCTCGTGCTCTTCGGCGGCTCCAGCGGCGCGGTTCCACCCTTCGACCTAATTAAGCTCTCCGCCCTCGGCTCGCTCTACATCACCCGGCCCACGCTCAAGGATTACATCGCCACCCGGCAGGACCTCGAACTCCGCGCCACTGCAGTCCTCAACTCCATCGCCGACGGCACACTCAAGCTCCGCCTCGAACACACCTATCCCCTGACGGACGCCGCTCACGCCCACCGCGACCTCGAATCCCGCATCACTACGGGCAAGCTGCTCCTCATCCCATAACAAAAACCGACCACGGATTACACGGATAACGCGGATTAAGACATTCTTTTAAATAGCTTTTATCCGCGTCTATCCGCGTAATCCGCCGTCGTATCCCGTCTTCTTTGACTTCCCCTAAAGCTTGGCTCAAACTTGAATCTCACCCTCTTTCCCTGCGGCATGGCATCGTAGCGCTGTCCGTCCCACTCAACCCTTTGTCCCGATTCGGAATGCTCGGGAAGCGCGGTGAAACTCCGCCACTGCCCCGCAACTGTGATTCGCGCACGCAGCCGCTGCACCGCTGCGTGAATGTCAGCCAGCCGCTCCCACTGATGCCAGCGCATTGGGAAGGGACGCGGTCAGCACCACGGCTATCATGCATCGCGTCAGTCAGGAGACCGGTTCCGTCTGCGTACATCAACCACATTCCCGAGGGGGGAATGGAGGAGCTTCACTCATGCCTGCACCCTTGCACCGCTCAGCGGTCGCGTCATCTCTGCGTGCGCTCGCCGCACTCGCCGCCATCCTTCTGCTCGCTGTTCCATCCAGTCGTGCCGTCATCGTTCGCGGCACCGTCACCGACCCACTCGGCGCAGCCGTAGCAGGAGCCCGCGTCCAACTTATTCAGGGCAAGAGCGCCATCGCCGTATCGCTTACCGGGCCGGACGGATCGTTCGAGATCCGCAGCACTGCTCCCGGGCGGTTCCTCCTGCTGACCTCTGCGGCCACCTTCACGCCCAACATCGGCCAGGACTTCTATGGCGGCCGCACCGACGTCGTCACCCGCGACGTCACGCTTGAAGTCGCCTCCGTCACCACCTCGGTCACGGTCACGGCGACGGGAATTCCGACGCCCATCCAGCAGGTAAGCTCGCCGATCACACTTATCCCGGCCTCCGACCTCGCCACTCAGGTTGGCATCGTCGATGACCTACGCCAGTCTCCTGGCGTCGCCGCTGTTCAGACCGGCCAGTACGGCGGAGCTACCTCGCTCTTCGTCCGAGGCGGAAATTCCACCGCAAATAAGGTCCTCATCGACGGCATCCCCGCAGAAGATGTTGGCGGCGTCTTCGACTTTGGCAATGTCTCCAGCACGGGTCTCTCCGGGCTTGAGTTCTATCGCGGTCCGAACAGTGTGCTCTACGGCTCCGATGCCGGAGCCTCTGTTGTCAGCCTCAAGACGCCGCGCGGTAACTCTCTTCACCCTGTGCTCAACTACTCCGGCGACGCAGGCAACTTCTACACCTATCGCAACGAAGCCGCTCTCAGCGGTGCATGGAACCGCCTCGACTATTACGGAGCCTTCTCGCGCTTCGACAGCTCCAACGCGCTGCCTCGCGACAAGTATCACTCCGCCACCTCGGTCGCTAACCTTGGCTATAACATTACGGCGAACACGCAGGCCCGCCTCACGTTGCGCAACGCCGTCTCGGCCAGTGGCCTGCCCAGCGCGCATGACTTTTACGGCATCTCCAGCGATGGCAAGCAGGGAGACCAGGACATCTACTCCGGCCTCACCCTCGAAAACCGCGCCCTCCAAAGCAAATGGCACAACCTCGTTCGCTACGGCATCGCCCGCAAGCGCGAGCAGGAGCACCAGTTCACTAACGTCGGTCAGCCCATCACCTACGACTTCGGCAGCGGCCCCTTCACCGAATACTTCGGCAACGTCGTCACCATTCGCGGAGCCAACGGCTACACCGCTACCGGACAGGCCTCCTTCTTCCTGCCCAATGAAGACTCCGTCTCCAACCGCGACGAACTTTATTACCAGTCCGACTACACCTTCACCCATCACCTCACCGCGCTCTTCGGTTTCCGGTACGAGAACGAGCGCGGCAGCTTCGTCGAGCCCGACTTCGGCGAGGACGAGATCATAAAGCGCACCAACTACCAGTACACCCTCCAGTTTCAGGGCGACATCAAGAATCGCCTCTTCTACTCGCTCGGCGGAGCGATTGAAAAGAACCACCTCTACGGCGTGGCAGGAACCCCGCGCCTCGGTCTCGCCTGCGTTCCCGTTCGCCCCGGCACCGGCTGGTTCAAAGGCACCAAGCTCCGCGCCAACGTGGCCACCGGTGTTCAGGAGCCCAACCTTTCAACCGAGTTCGTGAGCCTGTACAAGCAGTTGGAACTTGCCGGTAACACAGCCGCAATCGATCAGTACCACATCAAACCCATTGACGCCGAGCGCTCCCGTACCTACGACGTTGGCATCGATCAGAACATACTCAGCCAGAAGCTGATCTTCAAGGCAGGCTACTTCCACAACATCTTCGACCACCAGTTGGAAGGCGTGCAGTCCGGTGCGCTGCAGCAATACTTCGGCCTGCCGCCCAGCGTCGTCTCCGGCATCTTCTCGGCCTACATCAACTCGCTGGCTTTTCGCGCTCAGGGCCTCGAAACCGAGTTGCAATACCAGCCCACCCGCCACATCTTTCTGCGTGGAGGCTATACCTACCTCAATGCCGTGGTTATCCAGTCCTTCTCTGGTGATGCGATCGCGGCCAACACCGGAAACCCCACGGAGAATCCGAATCTCCCCGGCATCGCGATCGGTGCGGAAAGCCCCCTGATTGGAGCCCGTCCCTTCCGTCGGCCGCCACATACCGGCTTCTTCAGCGCGCAGTATACGACCAGCAAATTCTCCGCAGCCTTCAAGGGTGCCCTCGCCAGCCGCGCCGATGACTCCACGTACCTGGACGGATTCGATCCTAACTTCGGCAACAGCCTCCTGCTTCCCAATCACAACCTCGACTTCGGCTACGCGAAGCTGGACGCAAACTTCCTCTACGCCGCCACGCACCGCGTCACCGTCTTTAGCCAGCTAAGCAATCTCCTCAGCCAGCAGCACACCGGTCCCATCGGCTATCCCGGCCTGCCGTTCACCTTCCGCGCCGGCCTCAAACTGAGAATCGGGGGCAACTAGACATCGAGTCGTTGGGGGATGCGCGGGGACCTACCGGCACCCGCGCATCATGACAAGCCAGATGAGCGAAATGATGATGGAGCCAACGACGCCAATGGCGAAGAGAGGGGTCTTCGTAGGAAGAGCCGCCGTGGACTTGCTGTTTTGCTGAGGAGACAGCGGGTTATAGGTGATGACGAAGGTACTGCCCTGTTCAAGGTAGGTAGGTGAGCGGAACTCGTCGGTGAAGGTCTGGCCGTGGGCGTAGTAGCTGAAGCTGATAAGGAAGTGCTTGCTGGTGGGGATGCCGAAGGCGAGGGCCTGTCCTGCTCCGAAGTCGTACTTGCAGGCGGTGACCTTGGCCTGAGTTTCGAGCCAGGGGAAATCCGGGCTTTGCGTGCGCTTCTTCATGCGACGATCTGCCGGGAGTGGATGCGCTCGACGCCCGCTGCGCGGAGGGCTGCGTTGGTCGCTGAGACGGAGCTGGGCAAATTCACGGGACGAGTGGCGTCCTCGATGACGATGCACTCGAAGCCGAGGGCGGTGCCGTCGATGGCGGAGAATCGGACGCAGAAGTCATAGGCGAGGCCGCAGAGGAAGAGTCGCTGGAGGCCGCGCTCGCGAAGATATCCGGCGAGGCCTGTCGAGGTGAAGTGGTCGTTTTCGAGGAAGGCGGAGTAGCTGTCGATGTGGCGGCGGAAGCCTTTGCGCAGGATGAGTTCTGCGTGCGGGATGTCGAGGGCGGGGTGGAATGAAGCGCCGGGGGTGTTCTGTCGGCAGTGTTCGGGCCAGAGGGTCTGCGCGCCGTAGGGGGCCTGAATGGTCTCGAAAGGCTTCTTGTTTGGGTGGCTGGCAGCGAAGGAGATGTGCTCGGAGGGGTGCCAGTCCTGGGTAAGGATGACGTGCTCGAACTTTTTCGCGAGAGCATTGATGATGGGGACTACCTGATCGCCTTCGGTAACAGGCAAGGCCCCGCCAGGCATGAAGTCGTTTTGGACGTCGATGACTAGAAGGGCGTCGTCGGCTTGTGGGGTGATAGTCATGGCCGCTTATCGTACCGCTTGAGAGAGCTTAGTTCTCGTCAAAGAAGTGTATCGCCAGTCCTACACTGTATCGTGCTACTGGCAGGTTTTTCGTGGATGGTGTGATGGCGGATGAATTGAAGTTTGAAAATGCGTTAGCCACAAAACTGGATTTGAAGGCCACTCGGTTTGCGGCGAACCGGAGTGCATTGCTTACGCTGCTCGGGGCTGTGCGAACTGAGGAAGATACGATTCGGCTCGGCGGCGGTGCTAAGGCGACCGAGGCGCAACATTCCAAGGGACGGCTTACGGTGCGCGAGCGGCTGAAACTGCTGCTCGACGAAGGAACGGAGCTGCTGGAGCTTGGACTGTGGGCGGCTCATGGAATGTATGAGGAGTACGGCGGCGCTCCGGCGGCGGGAGTAGTGACCGGGCTGGGTCGGGTGAGTGGGCGATTGTGCATGATCGTCGCCAATGATGCGACGGTGAAGGCTGGCGCGTTCTTCCCGATGACCGCGAAGAAGGTATTGCGCGCGCAGACGATTGCTCTGGAGAACCGCATTCCCACGCTTTACCTGGTGGACTCCGCCGGGGTCTTCCTCCCCTTGCAGGAAGACGTCTTCCCCGATACGGACGACTTTGGCCGGGTCTTCCGCAACAACGCGGTGATGAGTTCGCTGGGGGTGCCGCAGATTACGGCGATCATGGGGATGTGCGTGGCCGGGGGCGCGTATCTTCCGGTGATGACCGATACGGTGCTGATGACAGAGGGCTCTGGGCTGTTTCTGGCGGGGCCGTCGCTGGTGCAGGCGGCGATTGGGCAAAAGACCGGCGCGGAGGAATTGGGCGGCGCTTCGATGCACTCGGAAATTTCAGGCACGGTGGACTTCAAGGAGCCGAATGATCATCTATGCATTGCCCGGCTGCGCTCTCTGGTGGGAAAGATCGGCTCGCCTGCTAAGGCTCCGTTCAGCATCGTGGAATACGACGCTGCAAGGGATGCGCCCAAGTACGCGGCTGAGGATTTATATGGGCTGATTGATCCTGATCCGGCGAAGGCGGCAACCAATGTATATGACATGCGCGAAGTCATTGCGCGGATCGTCGATCGCAGCGAATTCGATGAGTACAAGGCTGACTTTGGCCGAACGGTGTTATGTGGTTATGCGCGAATTGGCGGACGGGCAGTAGGAATCGTCGCCAACCAGAAGGTGCACCAGCAGCAGACGGCGCTCGACGGCAGCAAGCGGACGGAGTTTGGCGGCGTCATCTATACGGAAAGCGCGCAGAAGGCGGCGCGGTTCATCATGGATTGCAACCAGAGTCTGATTCCGTTGATATTTCTGCATGACGTGAACGGCTTCATGGTGGGCAAGGACGCGGAGTGGAGTGGCATCATTCGCGCGGGAGCGAAGATGGTCTCCGCGGTGAGCACAAGTGTGGTGCCGAAGATCACGGTCATCGTTGGCGGCAGCTTCGGGGCAGGGCACTATGCGATGTGCGGCAAGGCATATGATCCGCGATTCCTGTTCGCATGGCCCACGGCGCGGTACGCAGTGATGAGCGGGGCTTCGGCTGCCAATACTCTGGTCGAAGTGCGGGTGAAGCAGATGGAGCGCGGAGGAAAGGTGCTGACGGACGAGGACAGGAAGGCTCTGTATGACGAAATCAAGGCGACCTATGACGCGCAGGCCGATCCAAGGTATGGTGCGGCGCGGCTCTGGATTGATGCGATTATCGATCCTGCCCAGACGCGGCAGGTGTTGATGACAGCTCTGGAGGCGGCTAGTTTGAATCCTGAGGTGGCGAAGTTTAATCCCGGGGTGTTGCAGACATGAAAGACTTAGTCATGAGCGATGCAGTAAAGATTATTGAATGTCCCCGAGATGCATGGCAGGGTTTGCCGGTGCACATGTCGGCTGAGATAAAGGCAGACTATCTGCGAGTGTTGATCGCCACTGGTTTCAAGCATATCGACGCAGTGAGCTTTGTCTCCGCCGCGGCGGTACCGCAGATGGCGGACTCGGAGAAGGTGTTGGAGTACCTCGATCCGCCCGATGATGTCGAGATTATCGGCATCGTTGTGAATGCGAAAGGCGCGGAGCGGGCAATCAAGTCGGGGAGCGTGCAGACGCTGGGATTTCCGTATTCGATCTCGCCGGGATTCTTGCAACGCAATCAGAATCAGACGCCCGAAGAATCGCTCGATGCGCTGGAGCAGGTGGGCACGCTGGCGTACAAGGCGGGACTGGATGTGGTGGCGTATATCTCGATGGCGTTTGGGAATCCCTATGGGGAGGCCTGGGACATCGATGAGGTTGTCGCTGCCTGCGATCTGCTGATCGACAGCGGAGTGCGGCAGATATCGCTCGCGGATACCGTAGGACTTGCCACACCAAAGCAGGTTGTCGATGTAGTTGCCGAGGTAATGGCGGTGCACGATGCCGTGGAAGTGGGAGTTCATCTTCATGCCCGCTACGAGGGCGCGCGCGAGTTGGTACGGGCAGCGTATGGCGCGGGATGCAGGCGGTTCGATACGGCGATTGGCGGGCTGGGCGGCTGTCCGTTTGCGCAGGATGCGCTGGTGGGGAACCTTCCGACCGAGATGGTGTTAGAGGAGTTGAAGGCTCTGGGCGCGGAGTTGCCGCCGATGCGTCCTCTGGATGGTTTACTTGCGGCGAGTGCGGAGATTTCGCGTAAATTTGGTGCGAGAGTTCAGTGAGGGGCCGATGAGCTACAAAACGATCCTGGTTGCGGAAGAGAGTGCAATTCGAACGATCACGCTGAACCGCCCTGAGCGGCGCAATGCGATGACTCCGCAGATGCAGGAGGAGTTGCTGGCTGCCATGCGGGAGGCAGCTACGGGCAGTTGCCGCGTAGTGGTACTCGCGGGCGCGGGCGCAGCGTTTTGCGCGGGACTCGATCTGAGTTCGTTGCAGGAGATGAATAATAAGTCGATCGAGGAACATACGACAGATGCGGATCGCGTGGCCCGCCTCTTTCGCTCGATCTTTGAGCTGCCCAAGCCGACGATCGCGGCGGTGCATGGCGCGGCGATAGCCGGTGGCGCGGGGTTGGCGACGATCTGCGATTTCACGCTTGCCGTGCACGGTGCGAAGTTCGGATATACCGAGGTGAAGATCGGCTTTGTGCCGGCGCTGGTATCGGCGTTCTTGACGCTGCAGATCGGTGATAAGCGGGCGCGAGACCTGCTGTTGACGGGCAGGTTATTTCCCGCGGAAGAGGCACATCGCCTGGGACTGGTGAATGAGGTACTGCATCCGGAGGATCTGCGCGCTCGTACCCGGGAGCTTGCGCGATGTTTAGCCACAAATAGTCCGGAGTCGATGGCTGCGACGAAACGACTGCTGGCCGCGCAGAATAAAGCATGGCTCGATACAGCAATTGAGTATGCAATGGCGGCAAACGCCGAAGCCAGAACGACACAGGATTTTCGTGAAGGTGTTTCATCGTTTCTGGAGAAGCGTAAGCCGGTCTGGGCGAAGACCGACCGCGGATGAACGCGGATCACCACGGATGAGAAGCAAGGCTTATTGATATGGGATCGCCATGGGCGCGCTTCATTCACTCTTGCCTGCGTCGATCCGTAATGGGCTTTCGCCTGAAATGTCGCCCCCTGCTTCGGTAAACTGTAAGAATGACTAATCCTGTAACTGAAAAGCCATCGATCGGTGAGACACGCGTGCGCGTGCGGTACGCGGAGACCGACCAGATGGGCGTGGTGTACCACGCAAATTATTTGATCTGGTTTGAAGTGGGGCGAGTGGAGTTCATTCGCCAATTGGGGCTGGACTACAAATCCATGGAGCGCGAGGAAGGCTGTGGAATCGCGGTCGTCGACGTATCGGCGCGATATAAGGCTCCCGCTCGCTATGACGATGAATTGATCGTGCACACGCGGCTGGTTGCGGCTCGTGGCGCTCTGGTGCGGTTTGCGTACAGGATTGCGCGTGTGGCGGATGGCGTTTTGCTATGCGAAGGGGAGACGGTGCACGTCGTGGTTGGGCCCGATATGAAAAAACGATCTCTTCCTCAGAAATATGCGGAACGTTTTGCGGCGCACCTCATCTCATAGATGAATCCCAATCAGGGAACACAACGAGGTATGACGATGAGTTCACAAGAAAAAAAGATTGCGCTGATTACCGGCGCCAACCGCGGCCTTGGGCTGGAGACGGCACGGCAACTGGGCGCGCAGGGCATCACGGTTTTGCTGGCTGCTCGCGATCTCGCCAAGGCCGAGGCGGCTGCATCCACCCTAAAAAAAGAGGGAATTGACGCCCGTCCGATAAAGCTGGATGTCGATAACCCGGCGGATTATGCTGCTGTGGCCAAGGCCATCGAAAAGGATTTCGGTGTGCTGGACATTCTCGTGAACAATGCGGGAGTCTTCCTGGACAACCGTGGCCCGAACCAGACGAGCACAACCTCAGATAAAGTTTTGCGGAAGACCTTCGATACCAATTTCTTTGCAGTGGTCGCTTTGACGCAGGCGTTGCTGCCGTTGCTGCGGAAGAGCAAGGCAGGACGCATCGTGAACTTGTCCAGCATTCTGGGTTCCCTGACGCTTCACGCCAAGAAGGGCTCGTACGTCTACGATGCGAAGACCTTTGCCTACGATGCCTCGAAGGCGGCGTTGAACTCTTTCACGATCCACCTCGCGCATGAGCTTGCAAATACCAACATCAAGGTGAACTCGGCGCATCCTGGCTGGGTAAAGACTGAGATGGGTGGAGAAGGCGCAATGATGGAAATTGAAGATGGCGTGAAGACTTCGGTGCAGTTGGCTACGCTGCCGGAGGACGGTCCTACGGGTGGCTATTTTCATATGGGAGAGGCGCTTCCCTGGTAAGCAGGCCACGGGGTTTTACGTTGTTGCGAATGAAATTGATGATCGTTTCCAGCGGCGTTCCCGGTCCGAAGATGGCCGAGACGCCGCTTTTTCGCAGGGCCTCTGCATCCTGATCAGGAATCGTGCCGCCGAGGATGAGGAGGATGTCTTCGGCATTCTGTTCGCGAAGCAGTGCAATAATGCGCGGGACAATGATGTTGTGCGCGCCGGAGAGGATGGAAAGGCCGATGCAGTCCACGTCTTCCTGCACCGCGGCATTGACGATCATCTCCGGTGTCTGCCGCAAGCCCGTGTAGATGACCTCCATGCCTGCGTCGCGGAGCGCGCGCGCGATGATCTTTGCGCCACGATCGTGGCCGTCGAGGCCGGGCTTGGCGACCAAAACACGGATTGGCGCTGAACGCTCCATCGATCCATAAGTATACGGGAGCCGTAAGTATACGCGGCCTCGTTGAGGCGGCGTCAGCGTTTGCTGATTGTCTGCCAGGCCTTTGCATACTTCCAACTGGTGTAAGTGGAGTGGTAGAGATGGAGAAGCAGACCTTCACGGCCGTCGAGGAAGCCGAGTCGGAAGAAGTAATTCCAGGTGAAGGTGAAGGTGGGAACGGCGACGATATTCCAGTAAAAGGCCATCCAGGAGCGGCTGGTCTTTCCCCTCTCGATCACGATTTGCGCGCCCAAGGTGCTATATCGATCCATGTGTTCGATGTAGCTCTCGATAGTGGGATAAGCATGATGAATGAGATCGTGATGGAGCGTTTCGAGCTTGCCTTCAAAGGTTATGGTCTCGTGGACGGGACGCTCGGTGAACCGGGCCGGGGGCGCAAAGTTCGCGGCGTGATGACGGAAGAGGCGTAGCTTAGCATCTGGGTAGTAGCCGCCGTAGCGTATCCAGCGACCGAGAAAAAGATTGCGCCGGCGCAGCAGATAGGCATCGGCACGCGGCTCTCCAATGAGCAGAAGGCGTATCTCTGTCTGCAACTCGGGAGAGAGTTCTTCGTCGGCATCGAGCGAAAGAACCCAAGTGCCGGAGCACTTCTCAATCGCAGAGTTCTTCTGTTGAGAGAATCCCTTCCATTCCTCGCAAAACACCTTCGTGTTCTTGAACGACCCGGCGATTTCAAGGGTTGAATCCGTCGAGCCGGAGTCGAGAACGATTACTTCGTCCGCAAACTGAACGCTGGCGAGGGTGCGGCGGAGGTTGGCCTCTTCATTGAGGGTGATGATGGCTACGGACAGCTTCTGAGGCATGGCTTCACACAGGTGTAGCGCTGTGATCTCTTTGAAAGATGGGTAATTCTATTTTGATGGCTTGATGTGGCTAATCGTATCGCAGAACATGTGATTTGTCGCGATGGTTAGGTTAAGTGGAGCTACGAAGCAGGAGGTACGTGCCTGCGATACCGAAAAGAAGGTCGGGCGACCACGCCGCCAGCAGAGGCGGCAATGTGCTCACATTGCCCATTGCTTCAAACAGGCCGGCGACCACCCAGTAGGCAATCGCCAATCCGATGGCGGTGGCGATGCCGGCGAGACTTCCTTTTTTGCCCATCGAAAGCGAAAACGGAATGGCAAGGATCGCCATGACCAGTGTGATGAGTGGATACGCGACCTTGCGGTTGAGTTGAACGCTAAGTCGCGTCGTGTCGAAGCCGCTCTGCTTCAGGTCGGAGATGTAGTGCGAGAGTTCGCCATACGACATCTCCTGCGAGGGTATATTTTCTTTCTTGAAATAACCCGGCTGCTCCCGGATCTCGGGGAAGGTGGCTACGGTAAACGGCTGGTAGGAGGCGACCGTCTCCCCTGCGAAGCTGCGCTGCCAGCCGTCGTCGAAGACCCAGCGATTCACGCGGGCATCCCATCGCGCGCTCGACGCGAAGATGCGCCGTTGCAGGGCAAAGGTGTGCGGCTCGAACTCGAAGACGCTCAGGTTAGCAAAGACATTCTTGTCGGCGTCGAAAAATTGATAGTAGAAGATGCGCGAAGGTTCGCCGGATTCGGTCGTCTGGCCGGAGATCCACTTGCGGTCGGGCCGCAGGAAGGTCTGCGCAGGCTTGTCTTTGATGACGGAGAGCAGCGCCTCCTGCCGGCGATTGGCCGCGGGAAGATAAAGCTCGTCGAAGGCGAAGAGCCCGGCGGAGATCATCATCGTGACGATGAGCACCGGCGTGATGATGCGGTAGAGGCTGATGCCCGTTGCCTTCATCGCGGTAATTTCGGAGCTGCGGCTCAGCGCGCCGAACGTGACCAGCACGGCCACCAGAGCGCAGAGCGGAGTGACGTTATAGAGAATAAAAGGAATGAGGTTGAGTAAATATTCGCCCACGGTAATGAGTGGCGTGCGGTTGCGGAAGATGTCGCCGATCAGCTCGAAGAAGGTAAAGATAATGGAGAGCGCCGAAAAGCTTGAGAGAATCAGCGCAAAGTTGGCGGCGTACTCGCGCATGACGTAGTCATCGAGCAGCAGCGGAAATCGAATATGGAAGATGCGACGAAACCGTCGCAGAAGCGTCGCTATATCCGGCGTCAGTCCTGTGGCGACACTCCCGGCTCCTCCACGTGACACCAGCCGCGCGTACAGTTT
The DNA here is from genome assembly GCF_039993895.1 of Edaphobacter paludis. Classification (NCBI taxonomy): domain Bacteria; kingdom Pseudomonadati; phylum Acidobacteriota; class Terriglobia; order Terriglobales; family Acidobacteriaceae; genus Edaphobacter; species Edaphobacter paludis. The sequence goes on along the minus strand of NZ_CP121194.1, from coordinate 2,858,431 downwards.
GTTGAACGAACCGCCAAGGCTGGAGAAGACACCGAGCGCAAGGCTTCCGCGAGACATCTGGTAGAGCAGAAAGATGCCGGCTCCGGCGAAGATGAGGTTTGCCCCCCAAACACCGAAAAAAGGCGAGAGCCTGCCATTCTTGGCAAAGGCCACGCCGACCGACGAAAGAAAGTAGTAGATAAAGACGAGCAGAATCGTAAGTACAAAACCAGTCGATTTTCCGCCGCGCTTGGAGGAGAGGCCAAGCGGTACACCGACGAGCATCAGCACCAGGCAGGCGAAGGGATACGAGAAGCGCTTGTGGAACTCGATGCGGTAGCTTCGCGCGAGGGTTGCTGGAACGCCGCTTAGGTTGCTCCGCCGCCATAGCTCGTGCAACGGCAGCGCAAGTATCGGCGTGTCGGTGCGACCGAGATGGGTGTCGGGCGGGGCCTCAGTCTCAATGGGAATATCGGTGGAAGCAAAGGTAATGATGTTGTACTGGTTCGGATTGGTTGCCGTGGTCTCATGCTGACCGCCGTCGATGAGGTGCAAGCGGATGGTCTGGGCGTCGGAGGTGCCGGGCGTTCCGCTGACGACGATAGCGCGTTCCGCCGTTGTGATATGCGGTGTGGCGGGTTGGGTGAGATCGGCGAGGAATACGTGATCCCATAACGCTGCCCCGGCCGCAGGCTTCACATTCTGAACATAGAGAACATAGTTGCGGAAGTCTTCGTAGAAGACGCGAGGCTGTACCTCGAAAGAAGCCTGCGAAGACTTCAGCGTATCTCCCAGCCGCAACAGCCCGGCGGCCGCCCGTGGCCCGAGATAGAGAGAGTTGAACAGTCCTAGCCCCAGCGCGACGACGGCCACAATAGAGACGATGCGCACGAAGCTGAGCGCGCCCATACCGCTGGCCCGCATCGCTGTAATTTCGCTGTCGGAGGCGAGACGGCTGAGGCCCAGTAGAATGCCGACCAGCACAGCCATCGGGATCGTATAGGTAACGGCGCTCGGCAGCGTATAAGCAAAAACCAGGAAAACCTGGGTGAGGGAGGCAGATTCGCGAACCACCAGTTCGAGGATCTTGCCAAGGTCGCGCATGAAAAGCACAAAAGTAAAGAGCGTCCCACCCAGCAAAGCGTAGGAGGTGACTTCGCGGAGAATGTAACGGGTGAAGATGCGCATGGACAGATAGTTGCCTGGATTGAGTTTATCGCGTGCGCTCGAAATTGGCTGGTATGCATGTGAGGAGAAGATCGGCGAAGCGGAGAGCTTCGCCGTTATACCGCAACGCTCCCCTCGTGCTGCAGCCTGCTATCGTTTTCGATGACCGATCCGAGCTTGTCGGAACCATCGCCAAACCGTCTACGGAGGTAGCGATTCATTGGGTCAGAGAAGAAGCGCGCAACCGCCTCTCCGAGCAACCCCGCAATCACAATCACGGCGAGGAACAAGGCAGGCACTCCTCGCATAGGCTTACCGATGCTGACAAACAGGCCAAACAAGGCGAAGATCACGAACATATGGGTCAGATAGACCTCATAGCTGCGCTGGCCGAGTTTGACGAGCGGACGGAAGATGCGGGGACTCTTCCATTGTGTCTGTGCTGCCACTGCGACGAGCATGCTGGTACCAACGGCGAGGATCGTCATATTCAGACCGTTGTGGCCAAGACCCCAGATATAGGCTCTGATGGAAAAGCAGAGGCTGAAGATAAGAAGGATTGCGCCCAGGCTGCCGAGCATCCATAGCTGAAGGCGAGAGAAGCGCATTCGCGAGACCAGCAGAGCCGTCAGGCAGCCGACAGCAATCGCATCCATGCCGCCGAGGTACGAATACTCCTGCCACACGCCGTTCCCATGCGCGAGTATGGTTCGGCCGAAAGGGCCGAGGACGACAAAGGCGAGCAGTAGCCCTATGAGCAGCTTGCCGCGACCAAGCAACCAGCAGACCAGCGGGAAGAAGAGATAGAACATCTCCTCAACGGAAAGCGACCAGAGAATATCCCAATTGCCCGGCAGGTATCCACGCGTGGCCTCAAGAAGATTAATGTGAAACGTGAGCGCCGCAATCAGCGCGCGTCCCAGCCCTCCTGTCTTTGCCGAAACGACAAAGTCCTTGAGGTGCGCGAAGTGAAGAGTGCTCAAGACCGCCAATAACAGTAGTAGCAGCGGTGCAATGCGAGCGAAGCGCAGCAGGTAGAAGTCCCGCACGCTGACGGAGGAGAGCGATCCCCAGCGACGAAGCGTCGTCGAAGTGATGAGAAAACCGGAGACCACAAAAAACATCTGCACGCCGAATTGGCCATTCCAGACCAGTGAAAAAACAAGCTGGTGTGGAAGCCCCCTGGTGTACGGCACCTTTGCCCCTAGCAATCGCATGTTGACGTGGTTCATCAGCACGAAGAAGATGGCGAGGCCGCGGAGCATGTCCACACCGTCCAGCCGTCTCCAGCTTCGTTTCAGGTTTGCAGGCGCAAATGGCATGCTCCATGATCTATCAAAAATGGAGCATGCCTCTCAATAAAACTAAGGGTTCGCGATAAATCGATAGCCGATGCCGCGCACCGTAAGCAGATGCTGTGGATTGCCTGGATCGTCTTCAATGTAGCGCCGCAGGCGGACGATGAAGTTATCGATGGCGCGAGTGTCGGTATCCTCATGAACGCGCCACACCTGTTCGAGGATGTCCTTGCGCGGCACAATCTGGCCTTCGCGGTCGGTCAGATAGCGCAGAAGATCGGCCTCCATCAGCGTGAGATGGGTCGTGCGATTCGGCGCGACCAGTTCAAGCGCATCGAAACGGATGGTGCGGTGATCAAAGATATATTCGTCAGGCGGCGCTTCAGGCGGAGCGGCGGTGTTTTGCCACGCAGCGCGGCGCAACAGAGACTTCAGCCGCATCAGTAGAATGCTCAACTCGAATGGCTTGGGAAGATAGTCGTCCGCGCCCGCTTCAAGCCCTTCGAGAATATCCTCGGGACGCGTACGCGCCGTCAGCATCAGCACCGGTGTGTATCGCTTCGCTTCGCGCAGAGCGTGAACGATGGCAAAGCCATCCGTGCCTGGCAACATGCAGTCCAGCACGATGGCGGCAATGTTGTCCTGCGTGTTCAAAAGGTAGGCAAGCGCTGCGTCTCCATCCGCCTCATGGTGAGTTGCATAGCCTTCAGCCTGAAGATTGAACAGCAGCCCCTGCGCAAGATGCTCTTCATCTTCGATAACGGCAATCAATGGAGCCTTCGATTCGGTCATGATTTATCCAGACTGCTCTCGGGGCCGGCAAGAGGCAATGTAAATGTGATGGTGGTCCCGAGACCGGCCCCCGCACTCGATGCAGTCACATCCCCGCCGTGCTGCCGCGCAATATTGCGAACCAGAAATAGCCCTAGTCCAGTGCCTTTGATCTTGACCATCGAGCGCCCCGGCACGCGATAGAACCGTTTGAAGATGCGCTTGTACTCATTCGAGGGTAGCCCCATGCCCTTGTCGCTGATCTTCAGCGTAACCCATGTGTAGCGCGTGATGGCCAGAGAGCAGCGAATATGCACTCCCTCCGGCGAATACTTAACTGCGTTGTCGAGCACATTAATAATGGCCGTTCGAAGATCTTCAGGGATGCCGACCACCTGCAGCCGCACCGCCCCCGGCACCGGCTCAAGAACAATGCTCTCGGCAGCGAGATGGTGTCGTTGCAGCGTCACGTTGATGCATTCGCTCACAAGCGATTCGAGGTCGATGGTGGTGCGGTTCAGTTGGCGATGTCGCTGGCCCAGTTGACCAGCCTTCAGCACCTGTTCGACTGTGGCCAGTAGACGGTCCGAGTCCGCGAGCATGATTTTGTAAAACTGCTGCCGCTGCTCTTCGTCGATGGGGCGGCGCTGCAGCGTCTCCAGATAAAGCCGGATCGAAGCGATCGGTGTCTTGAGTTCGTGGCTGACGGCGTTTAGAAAAGAGTCCTGACGCTCGTTGCGGCGAATCTCCCGCACCAGAAAAACTGTGTTGAGCACAACTCCCGCTATCAGCAGGCTGAAGAGAATCACGCCGAGCACAGCAAACGCGACCGCACGATCATTCAGAATGATCCAACCGATATTCAGCGCAACAGCAAGCCCCACGAGCAGAACGCCCAGCGTGATGAAGAAAGCGATTGCTCCGCGGCGTCGGGTAATGTTCATGTGCGTTGCTGAAAGTATAGCGGCAGGCATTAAAAAGCGAAGGCGCAGAACCTGAGTTCTGCGCCTTCGCTGTATATTTGCGTGCGTCTTAGACGCCAGCCGGTTTCGGGTTTTGTGGATCGAACTTGGCGACCTGGACTTTCTTCGCCAGGCCAATCTTCGAAAGCAGCCAGATGCCGTAGTAGTTGATGTCGAACTCATACCACGCCAGGCCATGGCGCGCGCTGACTGGGTGGGCATGGTGGTTGTTGTGCCAGCCTTCGCCGCCGGTAAGCAGAGCGACCCACCAGTTATTGCGCGAATCGTCCTTGGTTTCGAAACGTCGCTTGCCCCACAGGTGCGTGGCGGAGTTGACCAGCCACGTTGCATGAAGGCCAAGCGTAACGCGGAGGAAGGTTCCCCAAAGAATCATGGTTACGCCGCCCATGACGCTGTGCGTAGCGAAGCCGCCGATAAGTCCAAGCAGAACGCCCGAGGTGGTCAGAGGAACCCAGTGATATTTGCTCAGCCACACATGCACGGGATCGCGCGTAAGGTCAGGAGCGTAACGGCCGAGCAGCGCGGTCTCGGAGTGCATGGCCCGGCCCGAAAGAATCCAGCCTGCATGCGCCCACCAGGTGCCATCGTGCGGCGTGTGAGGATCGCCCTCGTCGTCGGAGTTCTGATGGTGAACGCGGTGCGTGGCCACCCAGAAGATCGGTCCGCCCTCAAGCGCGAGCGTTCCGCACATGGTCAGAAAGTATTCGACCCACTTGGGCGTCTTGTAGCCGCGGTGCGTCAGCAGCCGGTGATAGGCCATGCCGATGCCGACATTGATCGCGAAGAAGTACATGACCACGAACGCGAGAAGGTTCTTCCAGCTAAAGAAGAAGAGTGCGGCGATGGCGCCCACATGGAAAAGGCCCATGAAGATCGTGGTGAGCCAGTTGATGCGTCCCTGCTGATACTCGCGGCCCATGCGAAGGTCCTGCTTCACCTTCTGCTGGACTTCGGCGACGGCGGGGATAACGCGTGTAGAGGCGGCGGCCTGGGTCGTCGTCGTTTCTTCGGGAGTAATAAGCGTTGGTGTCATGGTGTGAGCTGTCCTTTTTACTGCTTGTATCAACGCTATCAGGCTTGGCGGACTGCGGTTGTAAGACTTTTGTAACGCCCCGGCATTCGGGCTTTGCGCTTTGTAAAACTTTTGTAATGCCACCGGAACAAAGGAGTTGTAATGTGTATGAATGATTCGGATGAGTAGATTTCTGACCGTGGTTGTTATGGCAGCAGGGGCCGTAAGCGTTTTGGGGCAGACGATTAATCTGCCGAGCAGCAAACAGATTCTAGGCCAGGTGCCGGGCAGTCCGCAGCGTCTCAATAGCCTGCCTATTTCGATGGCTGCTTCGCCCGACGGACGTTACGTCGTGACCGTCAACGCAGGCTACGGAACCTACGAGTCCAACTACATGCAGTCACTCGCGGTGATGGACACGCGGACTGGCACAGTGACCGATTTTCCCGATGACTGGACAATGGTGGGTGCCGGGCAGACGCTCTACTCCGGCCTCGCCTTCAGCCGCGACGGCAAGCACCTCTACGCCAGCATCGGTTCGACCAGCGATCCGACAGGGAAGCGCATCCACGACACCGGCAACGGCATTGTGATCTACGGCTTCAGCGATGGCAGGATCTCCCGCGAGCGAATGATCAAAATTCCGCTGCAACAGTTGGCAGGCGCACGCCGCACCATGCTGGTTGGCGGCGCCCCAGGCGACAAAGGAGTTCCATTTCCGGCAGCGATTGCAGTCATAGGCAGCGCCAGCGCGGAGAAGCTGCTGGTGGCCGACAATCTCTCCGACGATGTCCTGCTGATCGACGCCGCCACAGGCGCAACGCTCCAACGCTTTGATCTGTCCGAGAGCGACGCCGTGCCTTCTACTTATCCCGTAGCGCTGGCCGTCTCGCCGAACGGCTCACGCGCCTTTGTCGCCCTCTGGAACGCCTCCGAGGTGGTGGAACTTGATCTCAAGCGCGGTGTCGTTGGACGCAAACTCTCCCTGCTGAAACCCAGCGTAGCCACCGCTCCGGGAACGCATCCCTCGGCGCTCGAAATCTCCCCCGACGGCCAGACGATGTACGTTGCGCTATCGAATCGCGACGCCGTCGCAGCGGTGAATATCAAAGGCGAGCAGTTTGCCATCAAGGGCTACTTCGATACGCGCCTCCCCGGCCAGAGCTACTTCGGCGCGGAGCCCGTCGCGCTCGCTCTCAACGCGAATGGGCGCCAGCTCTATGTAGCGAACTTTGGTTCGGACGCGGTTGCAGTAATCGACACATCGAAGCTGACGGCAGGCGCAGCAAAGAAGGGTATGGTCGAGCCTGTCGGATTTGTGCCGACCGAGTGGCTTCCGATCTCGATGGCCATCACCGGCGGCAAGCTATACCTCGCAACCGACAAGGGGAAGGGAACCGGCCCAAACAACTTTCCGCAACGCCAGACTGCGGAGACCATGGCAACGAAAAAGTTGCAGGGAGCTACAACCTACGTTGGCACACTTCTCTACGGCTCCATGGTCTCGCTCGACATGAACGCGATCGAGAAGGAGCTTCCGCGCTGGACGGATGAAGTCCTTCAATCGAATCGACAGAAGGCAGCACAGGAAAAGCTGCACTTCGCCGACGGCTCCAACCCCATCAAGCATGTGATCTACATCATCAAAGAGAACCGCACCTACGATCAGCTATTCGGCGATTTAAAGCAGGATGGAAAACCCGTAGGCAACGGTGATCCCAGCCTCACCATGTACGGCGCTGACATTACGCCCAACCAGCATCGCATGGCGCTCCAGTTCGGTGTCCTCGACAACTTCTACGACTCGGGCGAGGTCTCCGGCCAGGGCCACGTATGGTCCAATGCTGCCATTGGCACTGACTATCTGGAGAAGACCTGGTCTCAGAACTACGGCCGTGGCCAGCGCAGCTACGACTTCGAAGGCATGGTCGCCGAAGGCTATCCCATCCAGCAGAACATCCCCGACGTCAACGAGCCGGAGAGCGGCTACCTGTGGGGCGATCTCGCTGCGCACGGCAAGACGCTCTATCACTTTGGCGAGTACATCTCCTCCACCTTTTGCAGCGACAAGAACGCGATGAAGGAGATCAACCCCAATCAGGGAGCGATGTCCGGTGCAACCAAACTCTGCGTCCCGAAGTCGATTGCGCCCGGCGGTAAAATTCCCGAGGAATGGGGCGGCGGTATCAGCAAATGGCCTTGGGCGATTCCGCTGCTTGCGCGCAACGTCGCCACCAAGCCCGAGCTCGTCGGTCACTTCGCGCCGGAGCAGCCGGACTTCGAACTGATGGTGCCCGACCAGATTCGCGTGGCGGTTTTTCTCCGCCACTTCAAAAAGTGGGTAGCCGACCGCAACGCCGGCAACGACACCATGCCCGACTTCGTGATGCTGCGAATGCCGGACGATCACACCGCGGGAACCCGTCCCGGCGCACCCTCTCCGAAGTCCTCCATCGCCGATAACGATCTGGCCATCGGTCGCGCCGTGGATGCGGTCTCACACTCGGCCTATTGGAACGACACAGCATTTTTCATCCTGGAAGATGACGCCCAGAACGGCGCCGACCACGTGGACGCGCACCGCAGCATGGCGCTGGTCGTCAGCAAATATTCGCCCAGAAACTCCAGCGGCAGCGCTTTCGTCGATAGCCGCTTCTACACCACCGTCTCCATGATCCGAACCATGGAGATGGTGCTCGGCCTGCCCCCGATGAACAACAACGACGCCTTCAGCAGCGCGATGACGCCCGAGTTCACCGGCCCCGGCGATCAGCCGCCCTTTACCGCCGACTACGCCAACCGCGACAACGGCCTCATCTACACCGCCAACAAAAAAACAGCGCCCGGGGCGAAGGAAAGCATGAAAATGGACTTCCGCCACGCCGACCGCGCCGATTCACGTAAATTGAACGTTATCCTGTGGAAGGACGCAATGGGCAACAAACCGGTTCCCGCTCAGTTGCTGATCCATTACAAGAAAGTGAAGGATGACGATGACGACTAGCATTGCACCGTTTCGGTTGAAGCCCTGGTTCAGCGAGCGCCCCTGGGGCAAGAGCGATCTTCGCCCCTGGTACGAATCGACCGGAACAAACGAACTGGTCGGAGAGGCCTGGCTGACCGGCCCGGCCTGCGTCGTCGAAACCGGCCCCTTCACCGGAAAGACCCTCGCAGGAATGTACAGCCATATCGGCGGCGAGTTCCCGCTTCTGGTTAAGATTCTCTTTCCCAATGACAAACTCTCCGTCCAGGTGCATCCCGACGACGCGCAGGCCCAGGCCGCAGGCGAGACCCGCGGCAAAACCGAGTGCTGGTACGTTCTCGAAGCCGTCCCCGGAGCTGCCGTATCTCTCGGCCTCAAGCCCGGAGTGGGCGCAGCCGAAGTTGCCACCTCCGTCGCCGATGGAAAGATGGAAGACCTGCTCGAACAAGTCCCAGTATCCGTAGACGACATGATCTTCGTCGATGCCGGAACGGTCCACGCTATTGGCCCCGGCGTCGTGCTGCTTGAGACGCAGCAGACCAGCGACATCACCTACCGCCTCTACGACTACGGCCGCCCCCGCGAACTACATCTGGAGCAGGGAATCGCCGTCATCAAGGCGAAGACCGAAGCAGGCAAGGTAGAGCCCCGGCAGATGGACGGCTTCATCCGCCTCATCGAACAGAAGTATTTCACTGTAGACCGCTTCGATGTTCCATTCGGCGAAATCAAGATCACCAACAGCGGCCCCGCCTGCCTGGTCAGTCTCTCCGGCTGGGGCACAGTGAAAAGCAGCAAAGGCTCCACTGGTCTGAAACCCGGTCAGGCAGTCATCCTGCCCCAGGGAACGGGAGACATCACCATCGATGCACCGGCAGCTTTGTCATTCGTTCGTTGCAGCGCCCCGGCAAAATAAAGCCACGAAGATCAGCGCAGAAAGACGCTCAATTCGCTGGCCGCATTCCGCAGATGCGGCAGATACCGCGTCTGCATATCCAGCACCGACATCCGCTGCGCATTTCCGCTCAGGTTGATCGTCGCCACTGCCCGCCCCGCAGGCGAGTACACCGGCACGGCCAGCGACCGCAGCCCAACCTCATACTCCTGATCGCAGATAGCATAGCCATTCCGTCGAATGTTGCGCAGATGCAGCCGCAGCTTCTCGATCGAGTTCACCGTCCGCGTCGTATAAGGCGTAAGCACGACCTTGGCAAGATAGCTCTCGAGCTGCTCCGCAGGCAGATAAGCCAGCAAGATCCGCCCCATGCTCGTGCAATACGCCGGCAGCCGGCTGCCGATATGCAGGTCCACCGACATCACCCGGCTGACGCTGGTGCGCGCGATGTAGACGATGTCCTCACCATCCAGCGTAGCCACCGAAAAAGATTCACGCAGCGCCGCCGACATGCGCTCAAGAATAGGCTGTGCCGCGCTCGATAGCGTATTCGAAGCCGTGTAAGTGTGTGAAAGCGTCAACATGCGCGGACGCAGCGAGTAGCGCGACCCGTCCTCCGCCCCGGCAAAACCCAGCTTGGTCAGCGTATAAAGACAACGCCGGACCGCCGCACGCGAGAGGCCGGTCTTCATGCTCAGTTGAGAGATCGTCATCTGCGGCGACTGCTGCGTGAACGCCTGGATCACGATAAGGCCCCGCGCCAGCGAAGTCATGAAATTCGGGTCGCCCGTATAGACGTCAAGCGATGAGGCGGGAGTGGCCTTCGGCGCATCGGGCAGAGGAGCAGCCGCCAGTGATTCAGTGGGGAGGGCGGCGCGGCGAGGAGCGAGACTCATTGGAATCCTTCCATGGCGGTCATCGCGAAAAGAGGCATGGGGCGATAGCCGGACTACATATACGATAAACGCACATTCACTTCAACGCAAGATCAGGCATCTCAACCACCAAGGGCCGCCGATTCAACGGTCCGTCAAACTTCGGCTCTAAACTAATATCCAGACACTCAGGATCGGCTCGACAAAGGAGAAGCAAAGCGCATGGCAACTCAGACTGTACCTCTCAGCGAACGCAAGGCCTGGAAGGCCCTTCAAACTCACCTTCAGCAGATTGGCGGCAAGCATCTGCGTGAGCTGTTCGCTGACGATCCGGCGCGCGGCGAGCGCTTCACCGCCGAGACGGGCGGTATCTTTCTCGACTACTCGAAGAACCGCATCACCGACGAGACCCTGAAGCTGCTGGTACAACTCGCCGATGAGTCAGGCCTGCGCGAGAAGATTGACGCCATGTTCCGCGGCGACAAGATCAACATCACGGAGAACCGTGCCGTTCTGCATGTCGCTCTACGCGCCCCGAAGGGCGAGTCCATTGTTGTGGACGGCGAAGACGTAGTTCCCCCCGTGCACGAGGTACTCGACAAGATGTCCGCCTTCGCCGATCGCGTCCGCAGTGGAGAGTGGAAAGGCCACACCGGCAAAAAAATCCGCAACGTAGTCAACATCGGAATCGGCGGCTCCGACCTCGGCCCCGTCATGGCCTACGAAGCGCTGAAGTTCTACAGCCAGCGCGACCTCACCTTCCGCTTCGTCTCGAACGTCGATGGCTCTGACTTCGCCGAAGCCGTGCGCGACCTCGACGCCGAGGAGACGCTGTTCCTGGTCGCCTCCAAGACCTTCACCACGCTCGAAACCATGACCAATGCGCACACCGCGCGCGACTGGGCGCTGGCAAAGCTCGGCGACGAGAAGGCGGTAGCAAAGCACTTCGTCGCCATCTCCACCAACGCGAAAGAGGTAGCGAAGTTCGGCATCGATACCGCCAACATGTTCGGCTTCTGGGACTGGGTCGGCGGCCGCTACTCCATGGACTCGGCCATCGGCCTCTCGACGATGCTCGCCATCGGGCCAGCCAACTTCCGCGACCTGCTCGCCGGATTTCACGAGATGGACGTGCACTTCCGCACCACGCCGTTCGAAAAAAATCTCCCCGTTCTCCTTGGCCTGCTGACCATCTGGTACACCGACTTCTTCGACGCGCAGACCGTCGCGATTCTTCCCTACGAGCAGTACCTCAAGCGCTTTCCCGCTTATCTCCAGCAGTTGACCATGGAGTCGAACGGCAAGCACGTCACCCTCGACGGCAAACAAGTAGAGGTCCAGACTGGCCCGATCTACTGGGGCGAGCCTGGCACCAACGGCCAGCACTCCTTCTATCAACTCATCCATCAGGGCACGCGCCTCATCCCCTGCGACTTCATCGGCTTCTACAAAACCCTGAACCCGCTTGGCCGCCATCACGACATGCTCATGGCCAACGTCTTCGCCCAGGCCGAGGCGCTCGCCTTTGGCAAGACCGCCGAGCAGGTCAAGGCAGAGGGGACGCCCGACTGGCTGGTGCCGCATCGCGTCTTCGAGGGCAACCGTCCGTCGAACACGATCCTGGCTGACCACCTGACACCCAAGGTACTCGGCCAGCTCGTCGCACTCTACGAGCACTCTGTCTTCACGCAGGGCGCCATCTGGAACATCGACTCCTTCGATCAATGGGGTGTCGAACTGGGCAAGGTGCTGGCGCAGAAGATCATCGGCGAACTGGAAAGCGAGTCCGAGCCGAAGATGGCCCACGACCCCTCCACCACCAACCTCATTCAGAGGTACCGCAAGAATAAATAGCGTCTACCGCCGCCGAACAAACAGCGATGCCTGCCCTTTTGAGGCGGGCATCGCTATCTTGCGCATCCGCAGAATCTTTCAGGTTTGTTAAGGGCACGGCTTCAGCCGTGCCACAAACTCATTTGCAATGCGGCTTTAGCCGCGGAGGTACGTCCTTCTTAGCAGCAGAATCTGTCGATGCACATTAAAGCGCAGCCAGCACATCGGCAGGTTCAGGACGCACGCGGAAATCCGCATGCGCTTCACTGAAAGCGATAGTCCCATCCTGTCGAATCACAAAGACCGCAGGCAACGGAAGCCGCCAACTCTCTTCGGTAGCATTGTGATAACTCAGCCCAGCGTTATTGAATGGAATATTGACGAGGATGCTCTGGTAGTAGCGCCGATGCTGCTCAGGGATGGTGTAGGCAATGCCAAACTTTTCAGCCACGGCAGCGCCCGCATCAGCCAGTAGAGGGAAGGGCAACGCATGCTGCTGAATCATGAAGTCGTTCTGCCGCGGCGTCTGCGGCGAGATGGCAACAAAGAACGCACCGCGCTCACGAAGCTCCGGATAAAGTTCCCGCCATGTCTCCAGTTCCGTGACACAGTAGGGGCACCACCGACCGCGAAAGAAATTAATCACCAGTGGCCCAAGGGCTAGAAGGTCGGCAGAGCTAACAGGCTTGCCGCTGCGGGTGTCCGGAAGCGAGAAGCTTGGCGCGACGCTTCCAATAGAAAGAATGCGCTCTTCAATGCCAGTGTTGAAAAGATCGACAGTGGCCTGTTCGGAGATTGCGAGGCGTTCAGCCTGCACCAGCTTGCGCGTGTTTTGAGTAATGAGATCGAGTTGATCTTGAAGGGAGGCAGTCACATCTCATTATCGCAGCCGCCAATGCAGCCCGTCACATCGTGCCAAGTAGCTTCACGAGACGTTCGAATCCCTCTTCTCGCGCCGTTTTATTCGCCGGTGTCGGATCAGGAGCCTCGCCCGCCCGCATAAACCCATGCCCCGCGCCATCGTAGATCACCGGCTCATATTTTTTGTGCGCAGCTTTCATGCCCTCGGTAGTAGCTGGAACAGTAGCACTGATGCGCGCATCGTTTCCGGCATAGAAGCCATAGACCGGTGCGCTAATCGTGGTGAACTCAGATGGGGGTGGACCATAGAAGACGAACGCGGCCGAAAGGCCATGGCGATGAGTCGCAAATGCAAAGGACTTTCCTCCACCCCAGCAAAAGCCTGCCACGGCCAGCTTGCCGTTGGCCGAAGGAATCTTCTTCGCGTAATCGGCTGCGGCGTCCAGGTCGGCATTCACGTCATCAGGGTTCAGTGCGGAGACCGCCTTCACAGCATCTTCCTGACTGGCGAACTCACTGAAGCCGCCGCCCTTCGGCCCATGCCCGGAGAGCAGATCGGGCGCGACCACAATGTAGCCCTTCGCTGCAATCTCGTCGGCCATCTCCTTGGCCCAGTCGGTCAGGCCGAAGATCTCATGGATAAGAACGACGACCGGCGCCTTCCCGCTGACCTCCGGATAGACGACAAAGGCCTGAACCGTCCGGTCACCATGCTTGAGCGAAACATACTCATGGTGTCGGGGCGACTGGTCGAGCCGTGCCTTAGCCCAATCTTGTGCCGGAGCGGAAAGAGGAGACATCAGCAGAAGAGCGGCAAGCAGTGGAAGCGCAGGAAATCGCATGGGTGGAAGTGTAGCCCTCGGTCGAACCGCGGACAAGACCGTAGTGGTTGAAAATGCCATTGCGAATCGTGCCCATGCTCCTCCCTGCCGCACCACAAAATCGTGTCAAGCCCCATTCCGACTCAAATGTCAGAAAATAAAAGAGATATACATTGCAAATTAGTTTCTTGCGGCTCATTACAATTAAAGACAGAACAGCCCGGGATCGACGATCCCGGGCTGTTTGTGGTTAGGGATACTTTGATAGACCAGTCCAGACTTAAACCATTTGATTCGAAGACTTTAGGACTTAAGTACGGGGGAGGGGGGTACTCCCTCTCCCCGCCAACATCTCAAGCGGTAGTCAGTTTGAGCGTAATCCCGATATCGGCCGCGCGTGGACGGTTACTGGGAAGAGTGACCCGAAGCGCGCTGGCGTCCTGTGTGAACTTCAGATGGCCATCCTGCCCCAGCATCGAGGCGCTGGTGATCTTTGCTGGATGCTGCGGACTTGCAGTGCCCAGCGATGGAATCACCGCCTGCCCCTGCGGCCAGCCCTGAACGAAGGCATAGAGAATATTGCCCTTGGTCGTGAAGCGGATGTCCGAGGCGTTGAGGTCGGGCTTTTTGTTCTCATTGGGATCGAACTCCTTGCCATTGGAGGCGACGACAACCTTGGTTGACGGACCTTCCCCGTAGATCTTCCACGGCCGGGTGCCATAGATGCCTTCGCTATTGACGGCCATCCAGGCGGTGATGCCGTCGAGAGTGACCCTCTCCTCGGCGTCCAGTTCCCCAGAGTTGGGCAGCGGAAAGTTAAGCAGCAGGTTGCCGTTTTTGCTGACGATATCAACCAGCAGGTCGACGACTTTCTTGGCGGTCTTATATTTGACGCCGCGCTTGTAATGCCAATCGCCGATACAGGTATCCGTCTGCCAGGGAACCGGAGAGATGTTGTCGAGCACACCGCGCTCGCGGTCGAGAGCGCAGGTTCCTGTCGAGCAGTCGCTATTGGTCTTGCTGTTATAGACCGCTTCGACCTGACCGCCGTGCTTCGCCGCGCTGAGATTGTAGAGATTGGCAACAAGCGAAAGTCCATACTCGTCGAATGGAATCCCGCCATCGGTATAAAGCAGGTCGGGCTGATGCTGGTCGACGAGGTCTTTGATGCGGTTGAAGTACTGTTGCTTCCACCAGTCCGGCGCAACCCGGCCCATGGCCTGGGCGGTCTTTGCAAAGGCGGCTGGCTCGCCGGTGTAATCGTGGTAAAGATCCTTGTAGGCGGGAAGAACGCCGTCATAAGCAATCCCTGCAAGCGGTCCCGCAGAGTCGCTGGTATGCGCAGGTGCAAGCCAGTCGAAGGAGTTGGAGAGGTGCTCGCTGACGCCGAAACGAAGACCACGCTTGCGGGCTGCCACTTTCCACTCGCCAACGATATCGCGCTTCGGGCCGATAGCAGTAGCGTTCCAGCGCGGCTGGTATTTGGAGTTCCACATATCGTAGTTGTCATGGTGGACGCCCATCGAGAAGAAGTATTTCGCTCCGGCTTTAACGTAAAGATCCATCAAGTGCTCAGGATCCCACCGTGCCGCCTTGAATTGCGGAACGAGGTCCTTGTATCCGACCTTGGACGGATGCCCGTAAGTCTTAACGTGGTAGTTGTACTGGTCGGAGCCCTGGATATACATATTGCGTGCATACCAGTCGCCATCTTCAACTCCAGACTGCGGCCCCCAGTGAGACCAGATTCCGAACTTGGCGTCCGCGAACCACGCCGGTATGCGATAGGCAGCAAGCGAATCCCGAGTTCCCAGAAATGGACCAGAGGTAATCGGAAGTCTGGCCGCAAAAGAGTTACGGAAAGCGAGGGCAGGAGTTGTTGCAGCCAGCAGTTGCAGTGCTTTGCGACGGGTAATTTGCATTAGGTGCGATTCTCCAGGAGGATTGGTCTGCGGGGGATAACTTTAGCGATTCCCGTGTGGATAGGCAAGAGATTCATGAGATGGGACTAGGTCTTGAAGGCCCTTCTGAATAAGCATGTGTTATCAGGGATTCCAGCCAGATGCATTGCCCTCCCTTGCGGCTGCATTTACTATGGTGCAAGCGCCGGTCTTCAATTGCCTGCCGTTTTTAGCACCTTTCTGCATATGCCAGCCATCCAATCTCCAGCGACGGAAGAGATTCATCCCGATGTAGCGCTTGTAGCACGCGCGAAAGCGGGAGACACGGCGGCCTTTGAGCAGCTCGTGCGGCAGTACGAACGCCAGATCTTCCGGGTAGCGCAGCATATTACACAAAACCGTGAAGACGCCGAAGACATCACGCAGGACGCATTCCTTAAAGCTTACGAGAAGCTGGACCAGTTTCAGGGAAACTCCAAGTTCTCTACCTGGCTCGTCCGCATCGCCGTCAATGAGAGCCTCATGCGGCTGCGCAAGCGCAAGACCAGCAAGACCGTCTCCATGGATGCCGATGTGCAGACTGAAGATGGAGCCATCCCCAGAGATTTCGCGGAATGGCGGCCAAATCCCGAGCAGAACTACAACCAAGCGGAGCTTGGCGAAATTCTGCGCAAGACGATCCAGGGCCTTCCGCCCGGATTCCGCACCGTCTTCACGCTGCGCGACATTGAAAATCTCTCCACGGAAGAGACTGCGGAGGCACTTGGCTTGAGCGTACCCGCCGTCAAATCGAGATTGCTGCGCGCCCGCCTTCAGTTACGTGAGCGACTGAGCCGGTACTTCCATAAGAAGGAGGGCCATCCAGCATGAACTGCACTGATTTTCTCAGCCAGCTAACCGACTACTTCGACGGCCAGATCAGCCCCGAACTGCTCGAAGAGGTTCGCGCCCATACTGCCGGGTGCAGCCACTGCGAGGTCGTCCTTAACACGACCCGCCAGACCATTGAAATCTATCGGGGCAACGAGGTCTACGAGGTCTCGGACGAGTTCCGCGAACGTCTCCACGCCGCCATTATGCAGAAATGCAGCAAAAAGGCTAGCGCCTAGGCTTGAGCGAGAAAGGGCGTCACGAGATTTGTGACCGCTGTCGTCGCCAAAATGTTGTAGTGAGTTGCCCCGGGAACAATACCAAGCCGTGCCGTTGAACGAAGAGAACCGTCCAGACCTGCGTCGCGTTGACCTCCGCCTAGCGCTTTGTAAAACGCGATCATGTGTTCAGGCCGAATCGCATCGGCGTCAGCAAACACAAGCATCGTGGGAGACTGTATTTTTTTCACCTGCTCTGTCCAGTCAAAGTCGCGCGACTCCATCTCTGCGATCTTGCTGAGTAATACTTCCCAGTTGACTTCCGGATAAAGCTGGCCAAGTGGCGAGCCTTTTATATTTTGGGCAATTTGAGATGCGTGCGCGGGCATCTGATTGAACGCTGTAATTACCTCCGGAAACCATCCGTCCTGTTGCATAGCCGCCGAGATAATGATCAGCCGATTGACGGCTGCAGGATGCCTAATCGCTGTTTGCAGCGCAACACCGCCGCCCAGCGAATAACCAAGCACATCCGCCTTGTCGATCTTGAGAAAGGCTATCAGTGCGGCAACGTCATCGGCCATAGATTCGAATCGGAGCGGACGATAGATGTCCTTCGTATGTCCGTGACCCTGCAGGTGAACAGCAATGACCTTTCTGGACTTTGCCAACTCCTTCAGATTCGGACCGAATGCCTCACTGGCTGAGACGCCACCATGCAACAGGATGAGGGGTTGACCCTCACCATGTATCTCGTAATAAAGGTTCAATCCATTGACCGGGGCGAAACCTGAGTTAGCATCATGCATGATCGACTCCGGGAAAAAGGGAAATGGTTTATGGATGATCGGAACAAAGGGGGCCGCTCCCAATCCTGTCCCGGTCAGGGCGAGAAAGCTCAGTCTCAACATTTTTCCTCCTCACAATTCGTCCGTATGATCACACTGAAAGGTCTATGCGGGTAATCGAACACAACACTGTTTCTTCGCCAAGGGCTTCTTGACGCAAGACAGGGCACGAATTATCCTAATATCAATGGCGATCTTTTGCGCATCCCGTTGTTGCATGTGTTGTTGCGACTCAGTGCGCCTTCGCCTTTGCCCCGCTTCGTAGACTGATCGAATCAGTCCGAACACATTAGCAAAGTCATAAGCGCCCACGAACCCAGTGGGCTTTTCTTATTTAGCTCTCTAAAGGATTTCTAATGACAACCCCTACCGCTCCCGCGATCAAAGAAACCAAAGCCCAGAAGACCGAGCGCCTCAAGCTAGCCAAGAATCCCTGGGAAGCTTTTGACGAGATCCGTCAATTTGCCCGGGATGGTCGTGACTCCGTCCCAGAAGACTGGGCTCTTTACTTTCGCTGGTGGGGGGTCTACTCGCAGGGCGACGGGCTGGGCCTCGCGGGCGGCAAGAATGGCGAGGGCAAAGCGACTGAGTTCTTCATGCTGCGGATCGGTCTGCCCAACGGGCTGCTTACGAGCCATCAGCTCCGCGTCATCGGCGGCATCACCAAAAAGTACGCGCGCAACCTGGCCGACATTACTACCCGCCAGAACATTCAGCTTCACTGGCTTACCATCGGCGACCTCGTCGATGTCGTCGACACACTTACCGAGATCGGTCTTTCCCCTAAGGGCGCCTGCGGCGACGTCGTTCGCAACGTCACCGGCTGCCCGCTCGCCGGAATCAATCACGACGAACTCATCGACGCCTCGCCCCTTGCCGTCCAGGTAGCTAGAGCGCTCACCGCCAACACCGCCTTCTACAATCTGCCCCGCAAGTTCAAAATCTCCATCTCCGGCTGCCCGCTCTGGTGCAATTATCCCGAGATTAATGACGTCGCCCTTACCGCCATCAAGCACACGGTCGACGGCAAGGAAGAGGTCGGCTATACCCTGCGCGTCGGCGGCGGTCTCTCCACCGAACCCCACATCGCCGCACGCATTCCTGCCTTTATCCGTCAGGACCAGGCCTTCGCCGCTGTGATGGCCGCAGCCGAGATCTTCCGTGATGCAGACGTTCTTCGCGAAAACCGCATGAAGGCTCGCTCCAAATATCTCTTCATGCGCTTCGGCTGGACCCCGGAATCCTATCTCGAAGTGCTCGAAGCCAAGCTCGGCTACAAGCTGATCCCTTCTCCCGCCGAGGATGAGAATATTGCCGACGACATCTATCGCGATCACATCGGCATTACCCCGCAGCGCCAGCCCGGCCTCTCCTCGGTCGGCGCCAGCGTGCTTCGCGGACGGGTCTCCGGCGATCAACTGCAAAAGCTCGCCGATCTTGCCGAGAAATACGGCAACGGTCAACTTCGCGCCACCATCATGCAGAACATCATCATCGTGAACGTGCCCAACGAGATGACCGCCGCTCTCGTGATCGAGCTGAACACACTCGGCTTTCAGGTCGACGTTTCGGCCTTCTGGCGCGGCGCCATCGCCTGCACCGGCACCGAGTTTTGCAAGCTGGCTATCACCGAAACCAAAGGTTTTGCAAAGTGGTTGGTCAGCGAGATGGAAGACCGTCTGCCGGGCTTTGACCAGCAGATCAAGCTTCACGTCACTGGCTGCACCAATAGCTGCGGCCAGCACTGGATCGCCGATATCGGGCTCGAAGGCAAGAAGATCAAGCAGGACGGCAAGTTAGTCGATGCCTTTCATTTCTGCGTGGGCGGAGCAGTCGGGAAGTATGCTCGCACGTCTCGTCCCCTTGGCTATCGCGCCGCCGCCGAGGACGTGCCGGACGCAATCGAACGCTTGCTCCGTGCCTACCTTGCCGAGCGCCAGCCTGAAGAGGACCTCCGCGCCTACTTCGCACGCAACAGTGACGATACTCTTCGCACGCTGCTCAACGGCGTAGCTATCGATCCGGTCGAGCGTGATGCTCCACCCGTCGGCGCTGTCCGCCTCGCACCGGGCGAATAGACATAACAGCGGAGGCATCGGCTGAATACGTTCCGAGGCCTCCGCTATCATCAAAGGAAGATCCTATGTCCCTCTTCCCCATCTTCCTCAAGCTCGCTGCACGTCCCTGCATCGTCATCGGCGCGGGGCATTTGGCCGAGTCCAAGATCGAATCGCTGCAAGCCGCAAACGCCCGGATCACGGTGATCGCCCCTGAGGCCAGCGAGCGCATCCAGAGTCTGGCCGCCGAAGGCGAGCTCGAATATCACCAGCGGCCCTATGCTGAAGGTGACCTGACAGGAAACTTCCTTGTCGTGGCTGCCACAAACGTGCCCGCCGTCAACCGCGCCGTCTTTCACGAAGCGACAGAAAAAGGCATTCTCTGCAACGCCGTTGACGATCCACCCTTCTGCGACTTCTACTTTCCCTCCGTCGTCCGGCGCGGCGACCTTCAGATCGCCATCTCGACCGCGGGCGCAAGTCCCGCCCTTGCCCAGAAGATACGCAAGGACATCAACGCACAGCTTCCTCTTGATGCAGGAGAGTGGCTTGCCGACCTCGGCAATTTGCGGCGTGAAGTTGTGGCAGCCGAGCCGCTGAATGAGGAGCGCAAGTGGCTGCTTCACCAACTCGCTCAACGCGAAGTCTGTGGCTACGATCAATGCCCCTCGCGGCTGCTGGCACGCGAACACGCCAAGACTAATCCGCCGGAAGGTAAAGCGTGAGTCAGGTGCCGAGTGCTTCAACGTTTGCTGTGGCATCGCGAAAGAAGGCGGCTCTCGCAGCCCAGAGCGGGCACGTCTATCTCGCCGGAGCAGGTCCGGGCGACCCTGACTATCTAACCCTGCGTACGGCGCATCTGCTGGGAACGGCCGATCTTATCCTGCCCGACGATCTTGTCTCCGACGAGATTCTTGCCCTGGCGCACGAGGGCGCGGAGATTATTCCTGTTGGCAAACGCTGCGGCCAGCCTCGCATTACCCAGGCTGAGATCCACGTTCTTATGATCGAGGGGGCACAGGCCGGGAAGTCGGTACTGCGCCTTAAGTCAGGCGATCCGCTTATCTTCGGGCGTGCTGGAGAAGAGATTCAGGCTCTTCGCGGCGCGGGCATCCCCTTTGAGATCGTTCCCGGCATCACGACTGCCTTTGCAGTCGCCGCTGCTTTGCAGACGCCGCTCACCGATCGCGGCGCTGCATCCAAGCTGATTCTTGCTACGGCGCACCATGCGGCTGGCAAAGTTCAGCTGACTCCGAAGTGGACAGGCGCCTTTCCTCCGGATGCTACGCTCGTCATCTACATGCCGGGTCGCAACTTCCGTGCACTTGCCGATGATCTCATTGGCTCCGGCATCGCCGCGGATACGCCTTGCGTTGCTGTCTCCAAGGCGTCTACCGCTGCAGAACATGTTCATGTTGCGACGCTGAGGTCGATTGAAGATGCTGATATCGGACCGGCACCGGTGATTCTGCTTATAGGACAGGCCATCAAGGTTCGCTGAAGACCAGCGAGATCAGGCTCTGATTCTGCGGCGCAGGATGCCAACTCCCCCGGCCAGACCTGTCAGTAGAAGTGCGAGGCTTTCAGGCTCGGGAACCGTGGTCAGCACTGGCGGCGGAGTGGAACTGCGTGGCGGCTGTGCTCCTCCGGATCCTGGAAATCCCGGGCTTCCGAGAAACCCACCGATCTGCGGTGCGTAGGTCGCCGATCCCTCCGGGGTTGAATTGTCGGAGATGTCTTCCGGTCCGACATACGACGGAATGGAATTTGACGCGATCAGTTGTTGGTCGTCTGAGTCTGCCACCGGAACAAAGTCAAAGGGGCGCCGGGGGGCGAAATCAGCCGAGGTTTCTTCGCTGATTGTCTCCTGCTGGGCTTCTCTCTCCGGTAATACCCCACAGGCGAGATTGTAGCGGCGAAGCGCCTCGGCTCGTGTCATTCTGGGGCGGTTCGGATAGTGGTGGTGTGGCCTGGTCACAGGTTTCGGTCTGACGTAGCCTGCCAGCTTCATACGCGCGTATCGCTGTGCTCGGAGCTTTGCACGGCGCATGCGATTCGCTGCCTGAGAATGTTCCAGCTGCTGCCTGTATGCGATGAACCACCGTTGACAGTCGGTGGACGCGTGAACTCCGGTAGCTGACCCGGTAACCAGAAGCACGATGATCAGGAACAAGAAAGTCCGTCGCTGCATTGGATGAACCTTGAGCGAAGTGTCGCTCAAGCCCAAAGTTAGCAATTCGAGGGCCAGACCTGAATCTATGCATTTTCCTTCCTTTTTTCAGGAAAAAAACTCACATATTGCAAAATCATGCAGCGCTTTTTTGTGTATACGGGATAAAACACTTCACAATAACTGCTTAACTTTGCATGTTTGCCATCGAGTGCATGTGGAAGACAACTTCTTGCAGAGAATCTTTGTAGATACCCCTTGCGTGTTCAGGGCTTGGGTCGGAGTTGGCTTAAAAGAGCTTCGGCGGTGGGTTGGGTGTTCAAAATGTCGTCTTTGGTGAGCCACGCGCGGCGGAGTTGGGTGATTCCGTAGCGCATCTGGTCGAGCTCTTCGGTCGCGTGAGCGTCGGTGTCGACTACGATTTTGCAACCGTGTTGTTTGGCCAGGCGGAGGTTGAGATCGTTGAGATCGGAGCGAGCGGGTGAGGCGTTGTGCTCGACAGCGACGCCTAGCTCGGCGGCGCGTTTGAGGATGGTGTCTATATGGACGGCGTAGGCTTCGCGCTTGAGCACCTTGCGGCCGGTGGGGTGGCCGAGGATGCGGGTGTGTGGGTTTTCGATGGCCCGGAGGATGCGGTCAGTCATCTGCTCGATGGGTTGGTCGAAGCGGCTGTGGACACTGGCGACGACAATGTCCATTTGAGCGAGGGTACTGTCGTCGAGATCGAGCTGGCCTTCGGCCAGGATGTCGACCTCGATGCCGGGGAGGACGCGGATGCGGCCCTGCATCTCGGCGTCGACTTCGCGGATGCGCTTGATGTGGGCGAGAGCGCGGGCATCGTCGAGGCCGTTGGTCATGGCCAGATTTTTTGAGTGGTCGGTGATGGCGATGTAGGCGAGGCCACGGGCGATGGCGGCTTCGGCCATCTGGCGGATGGTGTCGCGTCCGTCGGTGGCTTCGGTGTGCATGTGCAGGTCACCGCGAATGTCGGCCAGAGTGATGAGTTTGGGGAGGGTATGAGCGGCCGCGGCTTCGAGTTCGCCACAATTTTCGCGTAGCTCGGGTGGGATGTAGTCGAGATCGAGGGCGTTGTAGATCTCTTCTTCGCTGGCGGCGGCGATGATCTTGTTGTCTTCCAATCGCAGCAAAGCGTATTCGCTGAGGGTGAGGCCACGTTTGATGGCGCGCTGGCGCAGGGCTACGTTATGCATCTTGGAGCCGGTGAAGTATTGCAGCGCGGCTCCATAGCTCGCGCGGGGCAGAAGGCGGACGTCAACCTGAAGGTTGTTGCGGAGCGTGAAGGAGACCTTGTTCTGGCCTTTGGCGAGGAGTTTGTCGATGAGGGGCAGTGTGGCTACGTGCTCGACTGCGGCGGCGACGACATCGGGTTCGCAGGCGGGGCCGGTGACGAGGAGATCGAGATCGCCGACGGTTTCGCGTCCTCGGCGAAGAGAGCCTGCGGGGGTGATGGTCTCGATGCCAGGGAAAGCGCGAATAAGCTCTGAGATTCTTTCGGCGTGGTCTTGAGCCTGGTCGATGCGGAATCGGCTGGAGTTTTTGCGGTGGTCTTCGATGCCCTTGAGGAGTTTGGTGGTGAACTTTTCGCCCATGCGCGGGAGCTTGTTGAGGTGTCCAGCTTTGGCGGCTTCTTCAAGGGCGTCGATGTCGGCTACCTGCAACGAGGACCAAATGAGGGCCACGGTCTTGGGGCCCATTCCCGGGAGACGCAGGAGTTCAAGCATCGTGGGCTTGTATTTCGTGAGCAGCTCATCGCGGAGTGGCATGGTGCCGGTGTTGACCAGATCGACGATATTGGCGGCCATGGCTTTGCCGATGCCGGGGATGGCGAGGAGTTGTTTCGTATCGGCGATGAGGGTGGAGAGTTGGGTGGTTTGCTGCTCGATTGCTTCGGCGGCGCGGCGGTAAGAGCGGATGCGGAAGGGGTCGGCTGCGTCGATTTCGAGCAGGGCTGCTGTTTCGTCGAGCAGGCGTGCAATGGTTATGTTGTCCATGAAAAGGCGCTAGCCGGTCTTTCTTTGTCTGAGTCGTCTTCGCCCGGCTGCTCAGTCAGTATGCAACGGCGGGAGATGAGGATGCACGTTGATACGGCGGGCCGGGCGAAGATGTCGATGAGCCGTTGGCTTGGGGCGTCTCCAAGGGGCTTGGTCTTGAGTCTTGGCGTCGATTTTCAAGGAAACGGCACTGAGTCCATTATCCCGATCCAGTTCGCAGTTGAAATAGAACTGCCTTAGACAGCCTCCTTGAGGCGGCTGACCTGATCGGCCTGTGGGCCTTTGGTACCTTCGATGATGTCGAATTCTACTTCGTCGCCTTCCTTGAGGCTCTTGTAGCCTTCGCGCTGAATGGAGCTGTAGTGAACGAAGACATCTGCCCCGCCATCACGGCCGAGGAATCCGTAGCCTTTTGCATTGTTGAACCACTTTACGGTGCCTTTATATTGACTCACGTGAACTAACTCCCTTTTCTCGATCAGTGCGCGATGCCGCGCGACTTACCTGTGTCTGACGCAAGAGTTGAACGTGGAGTTTTCCGGCAAAGTTTTCCCTTCGGGCAGGAGTTTTTTCTGCAGGGCAGGAATTGGGTTTTGCCCCAATGATTTGAGGGCTTTGTGATTTTTCCGTGAATGGTATCAGGCGTATTTAGGGAAGGATTTTCGTCTAAAGCTGCGAATACCCTGCCTTGGTTAGAGGCGACCTTCGCGGCGGGCGGCGGCGTAGAGAGAGACGCCGATGAGGGTTTTGCCGTCGTGGATCTTGTTGGCGGCGATGAGGGCGAGGGCTTTTGAGAGCGGGGTGCGGACGATCTCGATGTGCTCGTCGTCCTCGGGGTTTGAGGCGCCGTGGCTGAGGTCGCGGGCGAGGTAGATCTGCATGGACTCGCCGAGGAAGCCGGGGCTGGCGTAGTACTTGGTGAGGGACGTCCAGCGTTTGGCGCGAAAGCCGGTTTCTTCGATCATCTCGCGCTTGGCGGCGGCGAGCGGAGCTTCTTTGGGCTCGATGCGTCCGGCGGGAAGCTCGAGGAGGAACTGGCCGGCGGCATGGCGGTACTGGCGGATGAGAATGAGGTCGGGGTCTTTGGGGTTGACGGACTCGTCTACCGCGAGGACGACGATGGAGCCGTTGTGCCGAATGACGTCGCGAGTATGAACGGTGGTGGAACGGGGCTCCATGACCTGGTCGGTGTAGACGGAGAAGACGGTGCCTTTGTAGGAGAGTTTTGAGGAGATGAGGGCGGCTTTGGTGGCGGAGGGCTTCTTCTTGGCGGTGGTTTTGGGCTTGCTGGCGGGGGATTTGGAGGCAGATTTGGACTTGGGGGCGACGGGTCTTTTTGTCGAAGTGGCCATAAGGCTACGTTATCATTCCTGCATCGCGAGTCGGTTGTGAGGCATCCAACCGTTACAAGAAGATAGTAAGGTGGACAATGGCTGCTCGTTTTGGGCCACGCCGTAGTGTATTGCCAGTACGAGGATTGTGGCTGCGATGAGCGCTGAGTGTTACCCGATAACGATTTTGCCGCACGTGTCGCAGTTGTATCGCGGCTACCTTGGCATGGGAGCTAGTCCTGTGGACGCGGCGGTGCGCCAATGGTACGGAGCGGAGCCGTTTGCGGGTAAGTGGATGCGCTCCGAACGCCCGGCCGTGGATGCGGGACGGTTGGCAGATGCGTTGGCGCGCCAAAGCGTTGAGTTTGGCGCGAGTCCGGCTGCGATGGCGAATATCGAGAAGCTGCGCGGCGGTGCGCGTGCCGTAGTCACCGGGCAGCAGGTGGGGTTGTTTGGCGGCCCGCTGCTGACTCTATTAAAAGCTGCGACTGCAATTGCCCGGGCTAAGGATGCTACGCGGGTTTCAGGCGTGGAGCATGTGCCGGTTTTCTGGCTGGCTACGGAAGACCATGATCTGGCGGAGGTCAATCAGGTTTCGCTGCTGACGAAGACGACGGTGGAGACGCTGCGGGCGGGATTGAAGACGAAGGCCGCGGTTGAGGTAGGCGGGATTGCGCTGGGCAGCGAGATCGATCAGGTCCTGGAGCAGGCGGGCGAGTTGCTGGAGTTTGCTCCGGTATGGGAGACGCTGAAGGAGTGTTATACAGCGGGGCAGACGTTGGGTGGGGCCTTCGCAGGGTTGATGGCGCGGTTGTTTGCGGAGCAGGGATTGATTGTGATGGACGCCGCTTCGCAGGAGTTTCATGCACTGGGGGCAAGCACGCTGCGGTATGCGATTGAACATGCCGAGGAGTTGCAAGCGGCATTGATTGCGCGTAGCGAAGAGCTGGTCAAGGCTGGGTATCATGCGCAGGTGCTGGTTGCGGCGGGTGGCAGTCTGCTGTTTCTGGTGGATGAAGCGACGGGTGAGCGGATTGCTCTGCGTCGCCTGCCTGATGGTGGATGGAAGGCTGGCGGGAAGATCTTTTCGGCTGCGGAACTGATCGCGATTTTGGAGAGTGCTCCGGAGCGGCTGAGTCCGAATGCGCTGCTGCGGCCGGTATTTCAGGACACAATATTGCCGACGGCGGCGTATATTGGCGGGCCTTCAGAGATTGCTTATTTTGCGCAGAGCTCGGTGGTGTATGAGGCGATTCTGGGGCGAGTGACGCCGGTGCTGCCACGGTTGACCGCTACGGTGCTGGAGCCTTCGGTCGCGGCGGTGATGGAGATGCACGAGGTCCAGTTGCCGGATGCAATGACGACTGCCGACGAGCTGGCGCTTCGGTTGGGCGCGCGCGCGATGCCGATTGAAGGGAAGCGGAAACTGGCTGCGGCGGGCAATGCGCTCGATGCGGCGCTGGCGGCGGCAGACGACTACATGGGCGGGATGGATGAGTCGCTGGGACGGACAGTCGAAGTTTCCAGCTCGAAGATGCGCTACCAGATGAACCGGCTACGACGGATGGCGGCAGCGTTTGAGTTGCAGAAGGAGTCCAGCCTGAAGAAACATGCGGCGGCGATTACGCTGAATGTCTTTCCCGACGGACACCCGCAGGAGCGGTTGGTGGCTGGGGTTTGGTTTGTGGCGCGGCATGGGGAGGGGCTGGTGGAGCGGCTGGTAGAGGCGGCGGCTAATCTTTGTCCCGGTCATGTGGTGATTCGGCTTTAGGCATTGGGCCGGAATGAGGACACCCAGGGGCTAAAGCCCTTTTTGTTGGCTCCGGAGAGAGCCAAAGCTAAAGCCTTGGCGTACCCAGAGGCAACTGCAACGCAATAGCATTTGAAATAGGCGATGGCGCGGCGTGTGATGAAGCTGAAGTAGGGTAGTTCTGCGATAAAGTCGGAGTGATGAGCGAGAGCGCGTCCTTAATATCTGTATCGAAGCCGGCGATGCGCAAACTTCGGTTGCTTCCTTTGCTCGCGGCGACCTATTTCATGGTCTCGGGTGGACCGTATGACCTTGAAGACATCATCGGCTTTGCCGGATATGGCCATGCACTGCTGCTGCTGGGGTTGTTGCCGTTTTTCTGGAGCTTTCCGACAGCGTTGATGCTGGGCGAACTGGCTGCTGCGGTGCCTGAGGAGGGTGGATTCTATGCGTGGGTGCGCCGTGCAATGGGGCCCTTCTGGGGATTTCAGGAGGCGTGGCTTTCGCTTGCTGCCTCTGTCTTCGACATGGCGATTTATCCCACGACATTTGTGCTGTATCTCGCACGCATTGCCCCTTCGCTGACTCGTGGGCATCGGGGAATTGTGCTTGAGCTTGGTGTGGTCGCTCTGGCTGTCCTGTGGAATTTGCGGGGCGCAGCGGCCGTGGGTGAAGGTTCGCTGCGGCTGTGGATTCTTTCGATCTCTCCGTACCTCATTCTTATCGTGATCGCTGTCTATATTGGTCTGCGGGGTGCGACCGGGCCATTTGGTGGCCATGCTTCACTGGCGCCGCCTGTGCATGCCGATTACTCCACAGCGATCCTTGTCGCGATGTGGAACTACATGGGTTGGGACAATGCCACGACCATCGCAAATGAAGTCGAGAATCCGCAACGTAATTATCCTCGCGTGATTTTGATTGCCGCGGTGATGGTGATGCTTACCTATGTCATTCCTATTGCCGCAATTGCGTGGGCCGGCATTCCGTCGGGCCGGTTTTCGACCGGGGCGTGGGTGGATGCGGCACATATTCTCGGAGGGCCTGCGCTGGCGTTTACGGTGGTGCTGGCGGGTTCGCTTGACGATGTGGGGACATTCAGCAATCTCACGCTGTCTTACACGCGCTTGCCTCATGCGCTGGCGGAGGATGGATTCTTACCGATAGTGTTTACAAAGCGGCTGAAGAACGGCACTCCATGGGTTGCGGTGCTGGCCTGTGGCTTCTGCTGGGCGCTGGCGCTGGGGTTCAGCTTTGAGCGGCTGATTACTATTGACCTGGTTCTCTATGGACTGTCGATGATTCTGGAGTTTGTTGCGCTGATCGTTCTGCGTTATAGAGAGCCTGAACTGCCGCGGCCTTTTCGCATTCCCGGACCCGACTGGGTGCCTGTCTTGCTCGGGCTTAGTCCGGCGGCGCTTGTGCTTTACGCGCTCTATGCGTCGCGAACGGAGACGGTGGCGGGAATGTCAGCGCTTGCCTTTTCCTCACTGATTGCCGCTTGTGGTTTGCCGCTGTATCTTCTCGCAAAGCTGCGGATGAACGGCAGAGCTCAACGACTAGATGAGCGGTAGAGTCGCCCGTCGTTACACTGCTGGCCGCTGCTGCGGCGCAAGGAGAAGCGGAGCATACGCGAGAGTTCCTTGCAGTTAAAAGACTACCTTTAATGCCGCTTGAATCTGCCGGGCTCCGGTGGTGCCGTCGTTCTGGCTGAGCTGCGATTGCGAGACGCCGAAGGTGGGTGACGCGATGCTCAGCGAAGACGCAGGGGGCGAGGCGAGGTTGGGGTGGTTGAAGACGTTGTAGCTTTCAGCGCGGAAGATCAGCTTGACCTGCTCACGCAGGGTTTGCGTCTTTTGGAAGACTACGTCGGTGTTGACGAAGCCGGGGCCGTAGAACTTGTTGCGATGAAGGGAGAGGTTCTGGCCGTAGGGCGCGTTGGCAAAGGCGGCGGCAGCGGGACCGGTGATTTTGCCTGACGCGACGATGGTTCCGCGACCGGATGGGTATGGCGCTCCGACGAGCTGTGGGCGGTTAGCGGCGCCGGTGTGGAGGTTGTCGCGGGTGCCGCGAAGATCGAACGGCAACCCGGTCTGAACCTGCTGGATGCCGGAGAGCTGGATGCCTTCGAAGATGTGGCCAACGAGGTTGCTGTTCAGGTGTGTACTGCCGATGCCGATGGGCAACGCGTAGGTGGCTGCTAAGACACCGCGTTGGCGGACATCAAAGTCGGAGTTGCCATATTCGGGACTGAGATCGTAGCTGTTGCGCGGGAAGAAGGAATCACCGGCGCCGGGATGGATGGGGTCGCTGCCATTGTCGAGAGAGTGCGACCAGGTGTAGCTGCCGGTGAAGGTGAGGCCGCCGACCTGCCCGGAGAGCTTGGCTTGCAGGGCGTTGTAGTTGCCGCTGACGACCGAGGTCTCGAACGCTTCGTGATAGAAGGCGTTGTTGTTGACCATGGGGCCGAAGCTGGTGCCGTTGGCGTCGACCCCGCCCTGGTAGAGGGCGTCGAAGGTAAGGGCATCGGGTAGAACGCCAGCGGCGAGGGCTGCCTGCACGAGATTCGGCTGGGGCGGGGCTCCGTCGATGGCGCGGAGTCCATGGGTGCTGTGATTGCCGACGTAGTTTACTTCGAGGGTGAAATTGTTATTGATCTGATGCTGGATGCCGAGATTGTAGCTCTGGCTGGTCGGCATTTTGAGGTGTGGATCGATGACGACGGGCGCTGTAAGAAACTGGCCGTCGGTGATGTTGGGGGAGGGGGTCAGCTCGCCGGGAAAGGCAGTGTTCTCGACCGTCGGCGTGGTGGATGTACCGTCGAAGGGGTACTCGTTTGCCTGTGCCTGGAAGGGGGGATTCGATTTGGCGCTGCCGAAGAGGTTGTCGAAGACGCGGTCGTGGAAGATGCCGAAGCCTCCACGGATTGCGGTCTTGCCGTCTCCGTTCAGGTCGTATGCAAAGCCGATGCGAGGCTCGATGAGCTTCCAGCTATCGGCGTAGAGCTGACGCCCGGTTCCGGAACCGACGGAGGTGAAGCTGAAGTAGCCAACGGCAGGCACGGCAGCGGAGGCATCGCCGAGGAAGGTGGAAAGGTTGCCGTCCTTCTCGTAGGGCACGCCGTTGAAGGCGTAGCGGAGGCCGAGGATGGCGGTGAACCTTGAGTTGACCTTCCAGGTATCCTGCGCGAAGGCTGCACCTTCGTGCTGGCGGAAGCGGGCGACGTCATTGGCGCGGCGAACACCGGCGCGGGTGAAGAACTGATTCTCGGAGGAGTTGGCGACGGCGCCCTGCGCGCCCCAGATTAGGTCCTCGAAGCCACGTACGCTGGGAGAGCGGTGACTGCCGTAGAAGCTGTAGGAGGGATAGCCGAAGATGGTGAAGTTATCCAGAAGAAGCAGATTGCGCGAATTGAAGTCGGTGAAGTTGTTGTCCTTGACGCTGCGGTACTCGCCGCCGAATTTTATGGAATGCGCGCCTTTGGTGAAGGTAAAGGTGTCGGCGAAGAGGAGGGTTGAACTAAGCCGGGCCTGCGCGTTGCTGTCGCCGAGGGCGGAGCAACCAAAGATGAAAAAGTAAGGAATGTTGATGTCGCGACCGTTGCCGAAGGTGTCGGTGCCGGTGAGGGCGTCGATGGCTGCGTGGTTACAATAGTCGCCGCTGTTGCTTTGGTTGTAACCGGCGCGGAGGAGATTGGTGGCGCGGGCGGAGAGCGAAGAGGCGAGGGAGATGACACCGTTATGATTCGTGTTGATATTGCTGAAGTTGCCGTAGCCCGGGAGCACCTCATCGTGGAAAGGGTTGCTTTCGGCGGCGTGGCCATAGATGTAACGAACGGTTAGCTGATGTTTGTTCGTCAGCTTCTGGTCGAAGCGGCCGGTGAGGTTGTAGGAGTTCAAGGCATCCAGAGAAGGGAAGAAGTAGGTGGTGCTGACGCCGTCGCCGTTGTCGGCCTGTCCGACGGGCGCGAGAGCGAGGATCTTTGCGATAAGCGGGTCTTGTCTGAGGCCGGAGATGTTGTCCGGGTTGGTGGTTGGGTCGGCGGTGAGATCAACGGGTGTCTGACTGCCTCCGATGGGATCGGTGTAGGTGAACTTGCCGGTTCGGAATGCGGCTGTTGGGGTGGTCTGAAACGAGGTGCGGGTGGTGCGGAAGCGCTGAACCTCGGCATTGAGAAAGAAGAAGGTGCGGTCTTTCCAGACCGGGCCGCCGATGGATGCGCCGAAGTCGTTGCGGACATAGGGGTCCTGCGGGCCGTTCTCTTTTTTGTTGAAGAAGTCGCGCGCGCCAAGTGCGTTGTAGCGTCCAAACTCGTAGGCGTTGCCGTGGAACCCGTTGCTGCCGCCACGGGTGACGACATCGACGATTGCGCCGGTGTTGCGACCGAACTCCGCGTCGAAGTTATTGGTGATGACGCGGAACTCCTGCGTGGAGTCCGGATTAGCTGCGGAGATGCCCTGCTGGCCGCCAGGAACTGAGGTATCGTTGTTGTCGCCGCCGTCGAGCATGAAATTGTTGTTGCGGTCGCGCTGCCCGTTGACCGAGAATCCGCCTACATTATTGGAGGCGGTGACGACCCCGGGGGCTAGAAGGACCAACTGGTATGGATCGCGCAGAATGAGAGGGAGATCGTTGATCTGTTTGGCGTTGACGACGGTCGAGAGCTCGAAGCTGTTGGTCTCAATCGGAGCGGTCACGACGTCCTGCACATCGACCGAGGTGGCTGCGGCGGCCACAGACAGAGTGAAGTTCAGCGGGAGAATTGCGGCGATGTTGAGAACGACGTTGCTGCGAGTGAGTGGCTGAAAGCCCGATGCGGCGACGGAGACAGTATAGATGGACGGGGGCAACGCGGCGAAGTTATAGAGGCCTGCCGAAGTTGTCGTCGTTGTGCGCGTAATGCCTGTCGAATTGGAAATTGCTGTGATGGTTGCGTTCGGAACGAGAGCGCCAGCAGGATCGAAGATCTGGCCGGTGACGCTGCCGGTCTGCGCGAATCCAACTCCAGCCATAGCAACGAGGGCCAACAACGCGGTACACAGGCTTCCAAGACGCATTAACAAACTCCCAAATCGAGAACGATATTTTTTGTTACAGGTTTATGAAGCTAGACGAAGCAGAAAGATGCGGGTGGTCATCCTGATTAAGAATAATGGGCTGATAGATCGGATAGGGGCCCTAAACTAATTCTGAAGGGTACGAACATCGCGGTCAAAGCAGAGGTCGTAGATATCTAATATCTTCATTGATTGTGGGCTGAACTGTTATCCCTCCTTTGGGGGATAAGTGAATCGGATTATTTTCGAATCCATCGCTTGGTGAGGGGCAGGAGTTGCCAGTATGCGATGGCGGTGTTGTGATGGGATTAAGATCATCTGCGATTTTGCGTGCTACGGCGATGCGGTGTCCCCGAGTTTGGCAGTGAGACTTGGAATCTTTTTGGAGAGTGGTTTGGGAGCGTCCGACTAATGAATATGAAAGCTATGCACGAAAGCGGTTCACCGATGGCCCCAGACTGGCATGGCCGGGCTGCGGTTACTCTGACGAATGGCTTGGTCGAGGTAAAGTTGTTGCCGGGCGGAGGGCATCTTGCCTGGTGGGGATTTGTCGAGGGGAATGGGCCCTCGCAGGATAATTTGCTTTGGGAGACGCCTTGGGAGACAGCCGATCCCGGTTCGCCTGCTCATGCGGTGATCGCGGAAGGATTCGGGGACGAGGAGGCAGGAAGATATCTCGCGTCGTATACGGGGCATGCGCTCTGCCTTGATGGATTTGGAGCTGCCAGCAAAGCGGATGCGGCAGCCGGGGTTTCGCTTCATGGCGAAGCGCCGAATGTGATGTGGGCAATCACGACGCAGGACGCGAACAGGGTTTTGGCCACTGCGGAATTGCCCGCCGCGGGATTGCGCGTGGAGCGGCAGTTTTCGCTGCCTGAGGGGGAGAGCGTTTTACGCGTCGATGAACGCGTGTCGAATATGCGGGATACCGAGCGACCGCTTCATTGGGTACAACATGCGACGTTCGGTGTTCCATCCAGTGTCAAGGGCGGAGGTCGAGCAACTGCCTCGGTACATAATGGGATCACATCGCCCGCCGACTATGACGGTCGCAATCTACTGGCGCGCGATGGAGCGTTTACATGGCCGTATGCGCCGGGTGCCCATGGCGAGAAGGTAGATCTACGCGAGCTGTTTGTCCAGGCTAGAGCGGGCTTTATAGCGACAACGCAGCAGAAGGCAGGGCGCGAGCATGGGTTTGTCGCAGTTTGTCATGCGGAGATTGGATTGGCGGTGGGCTATCTGTTTCGTGTGGAAGATTTTCCCTGGCTTGCGATATGGGAGGAGAATCAGGCACGCCACGATCCACCCTGGAACGGCCACGTGCAGGCACGCGGAATGGAGTTTGGCACGACGCCGCTGCCACTGGGAAATGAGGCCGTCGATGAGCGCGGTCCATTGTTTGGGAGGCCTACGTCACGCAGGATTGGGGCCAATGAGACGTTGCGCGCTCCGTGGCTGCTGTTTGTGGCCGCCATTCCGCAGGGTTGGCAGGAGATTGAGGATGTGCGCGCAGAAGCAGATGAAATTGTGCTGATGCATGGGAGAGACGAGGTGCGCGTTAGTGCGCGGGGTGTGGGTGCATTTCTTGGGAAACTTTGAAGACATGGATTTGATTCGCTGCCTGTGATGGCGGGCGGCTTGCGTTGCTGTGCCTTGCGAGAATGTAATGAGTAGAGGTGGGGTCGCGGGGGCGGTGTGGCTGGCTTGTGGATCGGGCAGTGGCAGGAGTGGATTCGGGAGCGTGCAGCCGAAGCCGGGTTTGATACGGCTGGGGTCGCGCCTGTGTATGGAACTGAGAGTGATCCGGGCAGGGTAGATGCCGAACGGTTTGCCGATTGGGTAGAGGCGGGTCGGGCAGGCGAGATGGACTATCTGAAGCGCAGAAATGAACATGGGGTGTTGCTGCGCAGCGGAGTCGAGGTGGCGATGCCGTGGGCGCGGTCAGTGGTGGTATGTGCCGTGAATTACAACGGCGATGGGCCACTCTCGATTCAGCCGGCAGGGGAGGGAACCGGTTGGATTGCGCGGTATGCGTGGAGCGGGCGGCGGCCCGAGGGGGGCGAAGATCTGGTTCCTTCGGATTATCACGATGAGATGCTGGGAAGGTTACGGCGGGTGGAGGCAGCGCTCCATGAACGGTATGGGTGCGAGACAAAATGCTACGTGGACACGGGGCCGCTGGTCGAGCGGGCTGCGGCGGCCAAGGCCGGAGTCGGTTGGATCGGCAAAAATGCATGTGTGCTGAATCAGCGATTGGGGTCGTGGCTGCTATTGGGTGTGATCGTAACTTCGCTGGAGGTGGCGGCAGGTGAGGAGTTACAGGTGGCCGCAGACCGTTGTGGAAGTTGTACGCGGTGTATCGACGCTTGTCCTACTGATGCGCTGGTTGAGCCTAGAGAGATGGATGCTTCGCGGTGTATTGCTTATCTGACGATTGAAAAGAAGGGATCGATTGCGGAGGAATTTCGCGAGGCGATGGGGCGGCAGGTGTTTGGGTGCGATATCTGCCAGGACGTATGTCCCTGGAACAGGAAGGCACCTGTGGCCCGAACCGAAGGCATGCTCACCCGTCCGGAGCTGGTGAATCCGGCGCTGGAGTGGCTGGCGGGAATGGATGCGACAGAGTTTCGGCGATGGTTCAAGGGCTCCCCGATTGAGCGGACGCGGAAGAAGCGGCTACAGAGGAATGTGGCCATTGCTATGGGGAATAGCGGCGAACCGCGTTTCGTTCCGCAATTGGAGACATGGAGTACAGGGGAGGATGAGGTTTTGGCGGAGAGCGCCCTGTGGGCGTTGGAACGGATTCGCGGGGTTGCGGAAGGGGACGGACGGTAAAGATCAATGGACGTTGGTGGGAGATGACATAGCGCATCCGATATTTGGGTAAGCGCTTAGTCGTGAGCGCCTCTGCTAGCATCGAATGCGACGGCGACGGTTTTCTCGTCTGCTGCAACTTTGCCATGGCCCCTCGCGTACCCGATAAAACCGTTCCACCTGAGCCACCTGCTACGACAGAGCCGGAGAAGCCTGATCTGCCGCCGAAGCCTATGGAAGAGGTGCAGCCAGTCGTCGCGAAGAGCGGCTTCTGGGCGCCGATCGTTGCGCTGTTGCGCTACCTTACGCAAACCGAGGTGCATACCTATGCGTTCAGCGTGGCAGCCAATGCGATTCTTTCTCTGTTTCCGTTTATTGTGCTGCTGCTGACAGTTTCGCGAAGGATCTTTCATTCCCGGTCGATGGAGACCGTGGTTGGCGAAATGATGAAGAGCTTTCTGCCGACGGGACAGGATTTTGTGATGCGCAATATGCAGCTGCTGGCGCATCCGCACAAACGGACGGAGGTTTTTTCGCTGGTGATGCTGCTGATTACATCTACGGGCGTGTTTCTGCCGCTGGAAGTAGCGCTGAATAATGTCTGGGGCGTAAAGCAAAACCGAAGTTATTTGCGTAACCAGGCAGTATCCGCCGGGTTAGCGTTTGGAGTTGCGGTGCTGGCGATGGTGTCAATTGCATTTACGACGGCGCAGAGTTCGGTACTCGAGTTGGTCTTCTTTGGCCATACTCACAATCGTGTGTTCAATTTTGTTTCGTTCAGCTTTATGAAGATTTGCGCAGCTTTCGCAAGTATTCTGTTGTTCTTCCTGATCTACTGGGTGCTTCCAAACAGGAAGGTTCCGGCGCTGGCTGTTCTTCCTACGGCGATTGTGACGGGACTGCTTTGGGAGGGCGCAAAACATCTGTATGTGCAGGCGCTCCCGTGGCTGGATTTTCAATCGGTGTACGGACCTTTTTACATCTCTGTCGGGTTGATGATGTGGGCATTTCTGTCGGGACTACTGCTGCTGGCGGGAGCGCATTTTTCAGCAACGCGATATACGCTCCGGCTGGCCCGGCAAGAAGAGCGAGGGGAAAAGGGGTGACGCAGGATACGCTGAGAGCTCGCGTGCAAGGATGGGCGAAGCGGCTTCCCACTGGATTGCCGGGAGCTGCGCTATGGCTTGCGTTGTGGTTCTGCGTGCTGCTTGCCTTGCGGTTGCTGCCGGGCGGGTGGGGAACGTTTTTTAATGTCACGGAGATTTTTGTTGGAGTGGCACTCGTAGCTGTAGCCGTTCCACTGGCTGTGCAGTTGGTGCGCCGTCGAATGCTGTGGAGCCTGCGGAACAAGCTGGTGCTGACCTACCTGCTGATCGGGCTTGCCCCGGTAGTACTGTTCGTAACGCTTGTGACGATTACAGCGTATATAGCGGCGGGACAGTTTGCGATTCATCTAGTGGACTCGCGACTGCAGGCCGAACTGGGCCAGATGTCGGGGGCGAATGCGCATCGCACAGACCTGATTGCTGAGGCGTTGGGCGGCAAGCCGTCGGTGGAGGAGATGGAGGAGCGGGGCGGCACGACGAATCGCTTGGATGCCTCAAGAATGCGACTTCATCCAGCGACGAAGGCGTATATCAATGGAGCGCCGATTGCGTTAGATCCTGTTGCTGGGAAGACTCCGCTAGGATTGCCCCCTTGGGCGGCGGAGCTGAAGACCTCAGAATTTCAGGACCTTGTGCTCGATGGTGGGGAATTGTATCTCGTAGTTGTTCATCAGCGACGGCTGGGCGACGGCCGAATGTTCAGCCTGGTGAACAGCACGCCAGTGGATGGCGCGCTGATGAACTTGATTGCAGATGGGTTGGGAAGGGCCGTGCTGTTTCCGGAGAGCGTGGGCAGTCTTGCGGAGGAGCGAAGGGATGTCGCTGCCGAAAAAACAGGGTCCTCCGCCAAGCCTGCCGTAGGAACGGGACGTAGATCAAAAAGTGCCAGTGGGATTGTAGGGGGCAGTGAGCCGAGTGCAATGAACCTGGCTGACGTTCGCGTGCGTTTTATGTCGACGATGTCGATGACGGACTGGGGTTCGGGAGACCGTGACAGCATTTTGATTGAGGTGGATTCGCGGCCGGCGCTACTGTATCGACAGCTTTTTGGTGGTTCGCTCGGTGGAGTGATTACGAGCGGGATTCGACTTGGATTGATTGTCCTGTGCGTGGTATTTGCGCTGATTGAACTGCTGGCGCTGTACATGGCGATTCGGCTGAGTCGGACGATTACGGCCTCGGTCACGGATTTGTATGAGGCGACGCATGCGGTAGACCGCGGCGAGTTGAACCATCGGATTGGTGTAAGCCGGAACGACCAGCTTGCGGAGTTGAGCCGCTCCTTCAACACGATGACAGGTTCGCTGCAGCGGCTGCTGGCGGAGCAAAAGGAGAAAGAGCGCCTGCAGAGCGAGATCTCCATCGCGCAAGAGGTTCAGGCAAACCTGTTTCCGCACCATATATCGAATATGGCGAACCTCGAACTGCACGGGGTCTGCCGTCCGGCGCGTTCGGTGAGCGGTGACTACTATGACTTTTTGGTCTTCCATGAAGAGGCGAACGAGGGTGTTCCGTCGCGGCGAGAGACGGGGGTGGGCATTGCGATTGGGGATATCAGTGGGAAGGGGATTTCGGCGGCGCTTTTGATGGCGACATTGCACTCTGCGGTGCGGGCCTACCGGTTTGCGAGCGAGGAGCTGGTATACAGCGAGACGACACTGGAGGGTCTGATGGCGAGCCGGGAAGAGCGGGGAGGAGATCATGATGAGTTGTTCGAGTCACCCGGGCGCATTCTCTCGTTGCTGAACCGTCATCTCTACCGCAGTACGCAGCCGGAGAAGTACGCGACGTTATTTTTGGCGCACTATGATGCTGCTTCCGCCATGCTGACCTACTCGAATGCGGGACAATTGCCTCCCCTGGTGCTGGGGCGCGATGGAACGATTCGCCGGTTGGATCAGGGAGGAACGGTTGTGGGTCTGATGGACGGGATGCACTATGACGAAGACCGCTTCCAGATGCGGCCAGGCGACATCTTGGTGGCTTACTCCGATGGTGTGACAGAGCCGGAAAATGACTTTGGGGAGTTTGGAGAGGCCCGGCTGGTCGATGTGGTGAACCGGTATCGCGATGAGCCTTTGCACGTGATCTCTATGAAGGTGATGCAGGCTCTCGATGCCTGGATCGGAGCGGAAGAGCAGCCCGACGACATTACGCTGGTGCTTGCCAGGCAGACTTAGGGATTGCAATAATTCATCAAATATGATGAACTATTGACTCAATATTGGAGGCCAACTATGGCAGCCGCTCTCGTCATTCCTCACATCGCCGGAT
The DNA here is from genome assembly GCF_039993895.1 of Edaphobacter paludis. NCBI lineage: Bacteria > Pseudomonadati > Acidobacteriota > Terriglobia > Terriglobales > Acidobacteriaceae > Edaphobacter > Edaphobacter paludis. Next base: position 2,820,542 of record NZ_CP121194.1, on the reverse strand, counting down.
ATGCATTCGATGTTTCTCCAGACCTCTCCAATCTTCCGACGCGTGAACGCCTCAGCCCGGCCGCAATCAAGGGCTTTCTGCGAATCATGGAGAAGTGGGGAATCAAAGATACAGAAGCACGGCAGCTGCTGGGAGGACTCTCCTCAGGCTCTTACTATGGATTCAAAAAAGAGCCGAAACACCGGACGCTCGATCAGGACACGCTTACACGCATCTCGCTTCTGGTTGGGATATTCAAGGCCTTGAATATCCTTTACAGCAAGTCGCTGGCAGATGCGTGGATAAAACTCCCGAATCGCAATTCCATGTTCCGCGGAATGACGCCGTTGGCATACATGATCCAGCGAGGGCTACCGGGGATGCTGCATGTACGTCAACTGCTCGATGCGCGTCGTGGTGGGCAATGATTCCGGCAGTTGCCGAAATTCAGCTTGAAGATACGCATCGCCTCATTCCGTCGAAGTACAGCGCGAGCGGCACGGTGCTGTCGCGACTTGCGGAAGATGAGTCCAGTCTCAGCGATCTGATGGAACTGGATGGAGCTACGAACGACCGTCTGCTCGGCGAGGAGGGCCTGCTGCCGGGCATCAGTGTCCATGAGTTGGTCTACGGCGTGCGCTACGCTCATATCGTCAATGCTGCGTTCACCCATGCCGGGCCGATGGGAGGGCGGTTCAATAACAGCGAGCGCGGGGCCTGGTATTGTGCCGTGGAGAGAGAGACTTCGATTGCAGAGGTCGCGTTTCACAAACTTAGACAGCTAGAGGAAGTGGATTGGAATGAGGAAGAGGTCTCCACGTTCGACGATTATCTCGCGGACTTCACAACCCCGTTACAAGATCTTCGTGCGTCCAAGCCGCAGTATCGAAGATTTCTGAAGGCGGGACCAATTCCTGATTGTTATGCCGATTCTCAACAGCTTGCCGTGGTGCTCCTGGGGCAACAATCGAATGGGATTGTTTATCCGAGTGTAAGGAAGAAGGGTGGTACCTGCATCGTCTGCTTCAGGCCGACGCTCGTCTATAACGTGCGTCAGGCTGCCCGGCTTGAGTTGCGGTTGCTGGCGGGAAGAGAGTTTGCAGACAGTGATATTCGTGAAGTACCACTCAATATGTAGACGACGATGGCAAGTCTTTGTTGCCCTTTGCGTAATGTTAAGAGAGAAGACCGGAGAGCTATGCCAGTACAGCGCGGAATAACAGCATCATGGATATGGGCAGCGTTGCTGCTGGGTCTTTTGGGGAATGCAACAGCCAACGCAACGGCGAAGCGGATGGAGCCGGTGGACTACGTTTCGCCCAACATCGGCGGCATCGGTCAACTGTTGACAGCGACTGTTCCCTATGTTCAGACACCCCATGGGATGGCGCGTATCGCGCCAATCACTACGCCCGGGATCACCGACCGCTATCTGGCGGACAAGATCTATGGATTTCCGGCGGGACCGGCGATGCTGATGATCTCGACAGGTAAGCTGAGCACGCAGCCGAAGGACTACGCTTCGACCTTCGACCACGATTTCGAGACAACGACGCCGTACTATTATGCAGCCGATCTGCAAAGTTGGGGTATTAAGGCAGAAGTTACGGCTACTCAGACGGCAGCATATTACAGGTTTGTACTGCCTGCAGGTTCTCCTGCTCACCTGGTCTTGAGTATGGAGGACGGAGCTGAGTTGAAGATCGTCGGTGACTCTGCGGTGGAAGGCAGCGAGAAGGTGGGTGGTACTGTCGCCCAATTGTCGGCGAAGGATGGTGAGACGAGGGAATATTTTTACGCAGAATTTTCCAAGCCTTTTCGTCATTACCAGACCTGGCAGAAAGATGCGCTGTCGCAGATTGGAACCCAGACTGGGGATCACATCGGATTCGTTGCAGAGGAGCCAGGAGCAGGAGGAGATGGGATCGAGGTCCGCGTTGGACTCTCCTATATCAGCACGGAGCAGGCACAAAAGAATCTTAAAAGGGAGATGGCGGGGCGAAGCTTCGAGCAGGTGAAGGAGCAGACGAGAGAGCTATGGAACAAGAGGCTTGGCGCGGTAGAGATCGATGGTGGGAGCGAGCAGCAACGCACGATCTTTTATACGGCGCTGTACCGCTCCCTGGGCCGCATGACGGATATTACGGAGGATGGCAAATATTTCAGCGGGTACGATCATAAGGTTCATGAGAGCAATGGGCATGATTTCTATGTAGACGATGGGCTGTGGGATACCTATCGCTCGTTGCATCCGTTGCAGCTACTTCTGGAGGCCCCGCGGCAGGAGGACATGATTCGCTCTTACCTGCGAATGTATGAGCAGAGTGGATGGCTGCCATCGTTTCCTTCGGCGGCGGGTGAACAGGCAGTGATGATCGGGCATCATGCGGCGGCCTATATTCTCGATGCGTACTTGAAGGGCTACCGCAATTTCGACGTTGAAGAGGCGTATCAGGCAATTCGGAAGAATGAGACACAGGCGACGATGCTGCCTTGGAAACGCGGTCCGCTAACGACCCTCGATCATGTGTATTTCGATAAGGGATTTTTTCCAGCGCTGGCTGCGGGAGAGATTGAGACGGTTCCGCAGGTTACGGGAGAGCGGCGTCAGGCAGTCTCAGTGACACTTGAGACGAGCTATGACGACTGGTGCACGGCCCAGCTTGCGAAGGCTCTTGGTAAGCAGGACGATTATCTCTACTTCATGAAGCTAGCGCACAACTACCGCAATGTGTTCGATTCAAAGATCGACTTCATGGCTCCAAAGAGTGCGGATGGGCGATGGGTGGCTCACTTCGATCCGAAGCTTGGAGGAGGCCAGGGAGGAAGAGATTATTTCACCGAGATGAACTCCTGGACCTATACGTTTCACGTGCAGCACGACGTTGCCGGTCTGATTCAGTTGATGGGAGGGCGAGACAGCTTCAACTCCAAGCTGGACCAACTCTTTGTAGAACAGTATGGAACATCGAAGTACCAATACCTTAGCCAGTTTCCCGATTCAACTGGCTTGGTCGGGCTTTATGCGCAGGGCAACGAGCCCAGCTTTCATATTCCGTATCTGTATGACTTCTCCGGGCAGCCGTGGAAGACGCAACGGCGCGTGCGCCAACTGATGGACATTTGGTATGGAGACGGGCCGCTCGGTATTCCGGGAGACGAGGATGGTGGTGAGACCTCGTCGTGGTATGTGCTGAGTGCAATGGGATTCTATCCGGTATGCCCAGGCAGTCCGGTATACGAGATTGGCAGCCCAATTTTTGCGAAGATTTCGATTCGGATGGCGAATGGCAAGGAGTTCACGATCATCGCAAATCACGTTTCCGCGCAGAACAAATACATTCAGTCCGCGCAGTTGAATGGAACAAAACTGGACAAGCCATGGTTCACGCATGCAGCGATTGCGAACGGTGGCAGTCTTGTACTCGAGATGGGAGACAAGCCCAACAAGGCGTGGGGCAGTGCTCCTGAAGAAGCTCCGCCTTCGATGTCTCCGGCAGATGCAGGCGTTGCAGCATCTGGAGGGAGCTAGAGTTGGAGGCGGGTATGAAGAAGAATTACCAGGTCTCAACGCCACCACTCTGATCGGACTGCAACGTTGCGTACTACCTCGGTGGGACGACCAGGCTCTGGCGTCCATAATGAGATGTTTTCCTGCGCAGCTACCTCAAACAGTCTTTGAATCGGCTGTCGCCATCCGTGGAGTGCCAGATCGAAAAGCCCCCAGTGTATTGGCATCATCAAACCTTTTCCACCTAAGGCCGTAAATGCCCGTGCGGCACCTTCAGGGCCGAGATGTATGTCTCCCCAAAGTTGGTGGTAGGCCCCAATCTCCAGCATGGTCAGATCAAATGGACCGTAGGTCGCGCCGATTTCAGCAAATCCATCCCACCAACCGGTGTCCGCACCAAAGTAGACCTTGTGTTCAGCCCCCTTCAGGACAAAGGCCGACCATAGTGTCTCAAACCGGTTGAACATCTTACGGCCCGAGAAGTGTCGAGTGGGGACTGCGATTATCTCAAGCGCGCCTTCTGCAACGGATAGGCTTTGCGTCCAGTCCAACTCCGATATCCGCGTCTCCTCTACTCCGAACCGCCGTAGGATTTCGCCGACGCCGAGTGAAGTTACCCAGCGTGCCTTGCTCACCGAATCGATCGTCGAGAGCTTTCGAATCGTGGCCTCTCCCAAATGATCGTAGTGATCGTGGGATACCAGAACAACATCGACTTTGGGCAGGCTCGACAGGGGTAAAGGTGCCGCAAAGAACCGCTTCGGCCCTGCCCATCGTATCGGCGATGCTCTCTCATCCCACACTGGATCAATCAACACCCTTGCGCCGTCGATCTCCACTAGCAGTGATGAGTGCCCCATCCACGTCACGCGCAATCCGCTCTCCGGCGGCCTTAGATACGTCGACGTCTCCGTTTTAAATGGCCCAAGAGGGCTGCGCGGCGTTCTTTCTTCCTTGTTGCTCAAGTAGAGCGGAAGTACCTTCAGGATCGTGCTCCATTCGCCCACCGTCGTCAGCACCGGATTGAGAAACCTCGGTCCCAGCTTCTTAGCCTTACGCATCATCGTCATATCTAATTGGATGTCCCCCGTAATAGCAATGCGGAAGTTTTTTAGATCAGCATCCGTCTCCCTCATTGAGACGGTGCACACCGCAGGCGTATTACATGCAACATTGAAGGTTTTTGTTTCGAAAGAAAAGAAAACTAAGCTGAACATCTCGTAATATGATTTGACTGAAAAGATACATAGGAGACCTCATGATGATTGCAACTATTCGGAGATTTCTGTTCAGAGGGGCGATCGTACTCAGCATTGTATTCGGCGTTTCCGGAGCAATATCTGCTGCGCCACTAGCGGGGAACGCAGCACCGGCATGGAATGGCTTGGCTCTCACTCCTCCCATGGGTTATAACAACTGGTCGTATTACCAATGCAATATCAATGAAGATTTGATCCTTTCGCAGGCAAAGGCGCTGGTTACGACGGGGCTTGCCAAGAAGGGCTACGACACGATCACGATCGACGATTGCTGGATGGCAAAGAAGCGCAATGTTGATGGGACGCTTGCTGCCGACGCCCAAAAATTTCCCCACGGTATGGAGTGGATGGGGCAACGGGTACATGCGTTAGGGCTCAAGTTTGGCATCTATGAGGATGCAGGTGACAAAACATGTGCCGGATTCCCCGGCTCGTGGAACTTCTTTCAAAAGGATGCCGATACATTCGCAAAGTGGAAGGTGGACTATATCAAGCTCGATGGTTGCAATGTGCCGAAGGTGCCGGGGAAAACCAACGAGGAAACCTACCGCCACGCATACAAGGCGTTCAGTGATGCGATTCTCCATACCCATCGCAAGATGGTGTTCTCCGAGTCAGCACCTGCCTATTTCCAATACACACCCGACGACTGGTATCTGGTACTGGGATGGGTCCCGAAGTATGGAAACCTTTGGCGCGAGGGTGACGATATTGCGCTCGGGCAATATTCGGGCGCAAGCAAATGGAAAAGCCTCAATTACAACTACAGCTATAACGTTGGTCTCTGGAAGTACGCTGGCCCCGGGCATTGGAACGATCCCGATTTCCTGTTAGTCGGCGATAGCGGCTTGAGCAACGACGAAATGCAGAGTCAGATGTCGTTGTGGGCGGTTATGGCGGCCCCGCTCATCAGCAGCACGGACCTTACGAAGGTCAGCCCATCTGCACTCGCTGTCCTCGGCAACCCGGACGTGATCGCGGTCGACCAGGATCCGGCAGGGGTGCAGGGGCACATCGTTCAGTTTGGCGAGACCTATGATGTACTTGCCAAGCCGCTTTCGAACGGCGATGTTGCAGTTGTGCTTTACAACAAGGGCAGCGCCAGTCAGAAGATTGCGACGACCGCATCGCTCCTGGGACTTAACAATGCCTCATCACTGACGCTCAAAAATCTGGTATCGAAATCTATCACCACGTCGCATGGTGAGATCGAAGCGACCGTTCCGTCACACGGCTCGGTCATCTATCGAGTCTCTGCGCGATAGATCTGGATGACGAGAGACTTGGTGAATGGAATTCATCCCATCGCCAGGTCACCCTTGATACAAGTCTTCAGACCCGGGCAGGACTCTCTTCTGCGCGCGATTTAGGCGTGGGTCAAAAGCAATTCACCTGCCCAGGACTGAATCTGTACTAAAATGATTGAAGTCGCGGAGAGGTGGCAGAGCCCGGTTGAATGCACCTGACTCGAAATCAGACATAGTCGCAAGGCTATCGGGGGTTCGAATCCCCCCCTCTCCGCCATATATCTAAAAATCCAAGCAAATCCGAATTTCAAGCAAAGCAGGCTTAATGGCGTTATCGCTTTGTCTTAATCCTTAATGCTCTGGTGTGATGCATTACATTAGAAGATCTGAGGGCGTTGAGCGAGATATGAACAGGCGAGCCTTTATAAAGGCGATGGGGGCAGTGGGGACGGTTGCGGGTGTGTCCAACGCTGCAAGTGGAATGGATCGCAAGCCACACCAAATGGTCATTATTCTGGGCGAATCAGTCCGTTATGACATGCTCAATTGCAATCGTCCAACTGGCTTGAAGACACCACATCTTGATCGCCTGGCTGCTCAAGGCGTCAGCTTTGATAAAGCCTACAATTGCCAGCCTGTCTGTGCGCCGGCACGATCTGCCATTTGGACTGGCCTCTACCCACATACCAACGGCGTGTGGGGAAATAGTATGGCGCTTGGCAATACCACCCACACGATTGGCCAGTTTGTGCACGATCATGGCGTGAAAGCCGCGTTTATCGGTAAGTGGCATCTTGACGGCGTGGATTATTTCGACACCGGACGTTGCGCGGCGGGCTGGGATCCTGACTATTGGTATGCCATGCGCGATTATTTACAGGAGCTATCACCGGAGGATAGAGTTCGCTCGCGAAATCCCGCAACTGGTGACGACCCGAGTTGGACCGCTGACCTCTGCTATGCGTTCCGATGCACCAATAAGGCCATCGATTTTCTCGCCAAACATCGACAGGAAGACTTTCTCCTGGTGGTTTCCTATGACGAGCCCCACGGTCCTTCCCTTTGTCCAATCGAATATAGTCGGGCATATAAAGACTATGAGTTTCCCCGAGATGGCGATCTTGATGACAGCCTCGAAAACAAACCAGCGGAGCAGCGCGTCTGGGCGGCAGGGCGTTTAGAAAAGCATCTTCCTGCACAAAAGGCTCCCCATTTTTTTGGATCGCACACCTTCGTAGATGCAGAGATCGGCCGTTTGATGGCAGCGGTCGAGAAGGATAGCCCTGAAGCTCTCGTGATGTACACCTCCGACCATGGCGTGTTCCTCGATGCTCATCGACTGATCGATAAGGGGCCGGCGATGTATGACGAGATAACCCACGTTCCCTTCATCGTTAAATGGCCGGGCCAAGTTGCGCCGGGCACTCGATCGTCCAGCTTGGTATCCCATATCGACATAAGCGGAACCATCATGGATTTTTTCGGTCTCGATGTGCCGAAGACGATGGAAGGCAAAAGCATGTTGCCGTTGTGGAAGGAACCCAAGAGTCCAGGGCGGGATTATACCTTTATCGAGTGGGGACGATACGAGGTCGATCACGATGGTTTTGGCGCGTTCCAGCCAATCCGTTGCATATGCGATGGGCGATATAAACTCTCGATTCATCTGATGACGACAGATGAGCTTTATGACCTGAAGACCGATCCACGCGAGATGAATAATCTCATCGACTCATCCGATCATGCGGCAATTCGAAACCATTTGCATGACAAATTACTCGATTGGATGAACGTCTCTCGGGATCCATTTCGCGGATATTACTGGGGTAGACGCCAGTGGCGACCGGAGTTTCCTGTGACATGGGCGAATGCAGGTATGACCCGCCAGCGAGAGAATGATGGCTATCTTCCTCGTGAGCTGGACTATGACACTGGGTTGCCGATGATAAACGCTACTAGGCCAAAATAGCCGATTTTCGAAGGAATGCGTTGCAACCGATTCGTTATTGAGAGGCGTTTGCAACGTGCCGGTATACCGGCGCATAGCCGAGTTGTCGAGCGTAGGTAAGAATTCGTTCGAAATCGAGGCTGATCGTCGCTCCAGCTTTCTGCGTAACTTCATCTTCGATGGGCAGATCGAAATCGTCTGCGCCGAACCGAAGTCCATCGAGGGCGCGTTCATTCTGGGTTAGCACTGATGTCCGAATGCGTGGAATATTATCAAGATAAATTCGGCTCAGGGCGAGATGGCGCAGGTATTCGGAGGTGGTGATTTCGATCCCGCCAATCTGAGTGAAGTAGGGCTTGAAGGTCCAGCAGAGAAAACTGGCGAGGCCGCCGGTTTCATCTTGAAATTTACGAGTGCGTTCCAGATGCTCGATGCGTTCATCGAGCGTCTCATCGAAGCCGATCACCATGGTGGCGGTGGTCTTGAGTCCAGCTTCCACGATGGCTCGTTGCGCGAAAAAGTACTCGTCGACCGTGTACTTGAATTTGGAGTGGCGAGCGCGGAAGTCTTCGGTGAGAATCTCGGAACCGCCGCCTGTGATCCAGCGTACCCCGGCGGCCTTCAGTCGTTCTGCGGTCTCCCCGTAGCTCAGTTTTGCGTGGTCCGCCAGGTAGAGGAATTCGGCAATTGTAAGGGCATAGAACTCGATGGAATCGCCGTATCGCGCTCGGATCGATGCAAATAAGTCGCAATAGTAGCTAAGTGGAAGCTGCGGATTGAAGCCGCCGTTGAAGGCCGCCAGGTCTCCGCCCAGAGCACGTAGCTCATCGAGCTTGGCGAATACGTCTTCATGGCTCAACACATAGCCTCCGTCCGCTCCCGGCAGCTTGTAGAAGGCGCAGTAATCGCATTGGGCGACGCAGACATTGGTGTAGTTGATGATGCGCATCACCATGTAGGTACAGGCGTCTGGCGCGTGGAACCGGCTGCGAACGACGCCGGCTAGGGAGCACAGATCAGCGTCTGAGGCATTCTTCCAGAGCCAGCGGGCATCGTCGTCTGTAATGCGCAGACGTTGGTTCACCTTCGCGGCAATCTCCACAAGCTGGTTGTCAGTCGCTACAGCGTTACCCATAAATTCATTGTATGGCGTTGCGGGGTTGAGATTGAATTAGCGGTCATGGACGAGCAGCGAAACTTTCGCGGATATGGCTGCGTCAATTGTTTCCAGTAGGGAATAATTTCCAAGTGAATCCTGGAAGTCTATAAATCTTTCGCTCGAGTTTTCTGACGGTTGCACCTTCTCATCGTTTTTCCCGTGATTGTTTGGTACCAAAGGAGTATTCCCTGATGCATCGTTTTACCCGAGTTGTTCTATCTGCTTTTGTCTTTTCCGCTACGCTCACCCCTCTCGCGCTTGCCCAGAATCTACCGACCTCGTGGGTCGATAAGGATACCGGGCACAGGGTCATCCGCCTTACCAACGAGCCCGGCTCGTCCGGCTTCTACTTCAACGTCAACGCATATACGCCAGACGGTAAGGAGATGGTCTACAACGCGCCGGATGGAATCCATGTCATGGACCTTGCCACACGCAAGACCAGACTTCTGGTTCCCAACCCGCCACGCCCGGAAAACACAGACGGCGCCAGCGGACTTCGTTTAGGAGTGCACACGATCGTTGTTGGCAAAAAAACGCCGAGCGTTTTCTTCTCGAAGTTCGATGCGGCTACAAAGACCGGCTCTGTATACTCCGCCAACGTGTACACGGGTGCAATCAAGAAGCTGGCTACCCTGCCGCCGCGCGCGAACGTGGTTACGGTCAACGCCGATGAGACCTTGGCCGCTGGCACCTACATTGAAGGAAAAGGTGCAGACTATGGCGAGCATCGCGTGAACCCTCCCGGGGTAAAGCCGGGCTTTCTGGTACAGCCGCAGAACAAGGGGCAAATGATGGAGCAGCGGCTGGCCGCGCATCTGCCGCTCGTACTCTTCACCATCAATCTGCAGACAGGCAAGATGACGACGTTGCTGCACAGCACCGATTGGGTCAACCATCTCCTCTTTTCGCCGAGCGATCCGACCCTGCTGATGTACTGCCATGAAGGTCCGTGGCAGAAGGTCGATCGCATCTGGATGATCCACACCGATGGCACGCACAATACGCTGATTCACAAGCGCACCATGGCGATGGAGATTGCCGGACACGAATTCTGGGGTCTGGATGGCCAGACGATCTGGTACGACTGGCAGTATCCCAAGGGCGAAGACTTCTTCCTTGCCGGTTACAACCTGCAGACGCATAAGAGAACCGCCTTCCACATGCAGCGCAACGAGTGGTCGATTCACTTCAATCTGACCAAGGACCTCGATCTCTTTACCGGCGACGGTGGCGACCCTGGCCAGGTAGCGAAGGCGCCGGATGGCGAGTGGATCGAACTTTTTCACCCGGAGATGTTAAAGGTTACAGGCATCAACGAGCCTGACTTTTGGCAGCCTGGTGTCTTTCATGCCGAGCACCTGGTCAACATGTCTCATCACAACTACCGGCTTGAGCCGAACGTCCGCTTTTCGCCCGACAAGAAACTGGTTATCTTTACCAGTAATATGTTTGGCGACAGCTATGTGTTTGCCGTTGAGGTTGCGAAGGCCGTGAACCCGTCCGCGTCGGAGATTCATTCCACTCCCGCTTTAGCGAAGCAGTTCAACCCGGTCGACCCGACACCGCTGCACACGCCTGCGGCGAAGAAGTAAAAACGTGGATGTTCCCGGCGCCGCGGCCCATGCGTGCCGGGAACATTCCGAGTTTCTGATGTGGGATGTCCTCTGCCCGAAGAACGTGTTTCGTGTAATCTGGGCAGGCTGTTATCCCACGACGATCGGACTGCCCAACTGCAACACGCCGTTACATCCAGCGAAGAGATGCATATACAGCGCCGCCGCTGGCGCATCGCGTGGCTGTTGGGAATCGGCGTGCTGGTCAACTACTTTGACCGCGTGAATCTGTCGGTCTCCCATGAAGCCCTCATCACTTCCTTTGGCATCTCGGCAGTGACGTTCGGCTATCTCTCGGGAGCGTACAACTGGACCTACGCTATGTTCCAGCTACCGATTGGCGTGCTTTTGGATAAATTTGGTATCCGACGCGTTGGACTCATCGGAACGTTTTTGTGGGGCATAGCTTCTTTTGGCGCGGCCATTACCCCTAATCTCGGCGGATTCTTTGCGGCGCGACTCCTGCTGGGTGTAGGCGAGGCACCCACGTTTCCTTCGAACGCAAAGGCGATTGGCTATTGGTTTCCCGCGCGAGAGCGATCTACTGCCACAGCGATCTTCGATTCCGCAGCCAAGTTTTCTTCCGCCATCGGCGTACCCATTATCGGTATTCTGTTGCTGAAGGTTGGCTGGCGGTGGAGCTTCGCCATCACGGGCTTCGTCAGCCTCATTTATTTTCTTTTCTTCTGGAAGATCTATCGCGATCCTAAAGACGATCCAAAGCTAAGCGACGTTGAGCGAAAACACATAGCGGACGATGCAGATCCTGAGATGGTGGATGACGGGTATAGCGGCCATGTATCGCTCGGATTCCTGCTGCGACAACGAAAAATGCTTGCGATGGTGCTTGGTTTTGGATCCTATAACTATGTTTTCTATTTGTTGCTGACATGGCTGCCCAGCTATCTTTCTTCTGCCCTGCATATCGATCTGCTGCACTCCTTTCTCTATACGGGAGTGCCCTGGCTGGTTGCGACCGCAGCCGATTTGATCGTGGGCGGATGGCTGGTCGATGCCTTGCTTCGCCGCGGATGGAATGCAAACCTCGTTCGCAAGGGGGTTCTTATCGGCGGCACTGTTCTGGGGCTCGGTATCATCGGCGCTGCTCATGCGCATAGCGCCGCGCGAGCACTCATCTGGATCAGTATTTCGATTGGCGGCCTTTCGGCTGCCGCTCCGGTAGGCTGGTCAATCCCTTCGCTCATCGCGCCGCGCCACAGTGTAGGTAAGGTCGGCGGCATCATGAATTTTTCAAACCAGATCTCAGGAATTGCCGCGCCGATCATTACCGGCTACGTGGTTGCTGCGACCCGGTCATTTGCGTGGGCGTTCGGCGTGTCCGCGGTGTATCTGCTGATTGGCGTCGCCGCCTACATCTTCATGCTGGGAAAAATCGAACCGATGGCACCGGAGCCTCAGCGTGCAGCATGAGGCTTGCTACACAGTGGCACGCATGGCTCCGGTTGAGATGCCCCCGTCAACCAGAAGTGTCTGCCCGGTGATGTAGCGGCTGGACTCCGAGGCAAGAAAGACGACAGCTCCTTCGAGGTCACGTGGCTCGCCCGGGCGCTTCACCGGAATGCGGTCCTTCAGGTACTCCACCCATTGCTCGTTTTGATAGAGCACGGTGTTCTGTTTGGTGTGGAACCATCCCGGGGCGAGGCAGTTGACGGTGATGCCATGTTTGCCCCAGTCATCGGCGAGACTCATCGTCAATTGCCGAATGCCACCGCGGCTTGCTCCATAGGGCGCGAGGCCTGCGTACCCGAAGACGCTGGTCACAGAACCGACATTGACGATGCGGCCATAGCCATGCGGCACCATGCGGCGCGCCATCTGCTGCGCGACAAAAAAGCTGCCGCGAAGATTGGTGTCGAGTATAAGGTTCCAGTCATCCCACGTGACGTCCAGAGCAGGCTTGCGCACATTGCATCCGGCATTGTTGACGAGGATATGGATCTGCCCGCACGCTGCTTCAGCCTCGGCGGCCATGCGCTCGATGCTGCCCTGATCACGTACATCGAGCGCGAGCGGAGTCGCCTTGCGACCCATCGCTTCAATCTCGGCGACGAAAGAAGTTAAGTCATCACGGTTCCGGCTGGTAAGGATGAGATCCGCTCCAGAGTTGGCCAGAGCGCGAGCGAAGATCTGCCCGAGGCCACGACTGGCTCCGGTAACAAGGGCTGTCTGCCCGGTCAAATCGAAGAGGGGATTGGTCATGATCTGGCTGCACCTTCGCGTGGATCGAGAACGATCTTCATCAGGTTGGGTTCATGCACGTAGAGTCGCTTGAACCACTCCGGGCCGTCGATCAAAGGAGCGACGGCAGTAATGAGTGGTCCCACTTTGATCTTTCCTTCCGCGATCAATTGCATCGCCTCCGGATATTCGCCCGACGAGGCGCAGGAGCCTTGCAGGCGTATCTGCCGCGAGACGACCTTCTGCAAATGGATCGTGACCTGCGGCGTGATATTGCCCACCAGCGTAACCGTGCCGCCCTTGCGCACACAGTCGATTGCGGAGCCAACGGTTTCATTGCGGCCCACGGCTTCGAGCACAACATCTACTCCATGTCCTTCCGTCCGCCGTAAGATCTCGTCGAGCAACTCTGTACCAGAAAGTTGAAGCGTCTGGTCTGCTCCAAGATCCGCGGCGAGCTTCAACCGAGTGGCATCAATGTCCGCCACAAAGACACGAGAACAGCCCGCAGCGCGAGCCGATTGTAGCAACAGCAATCCAATCATTCCTGCGCCGATGACCAGCGCCGTCTCTCCGCCCTTTATCTCGGAGACATGCACACCATGCAGGGCCACCGAAACCGCCTCAAGCATAGCCGCTTCCGCAAATGACAACGCCGCGGGCAGAGAGTACAGAATCCGTTCAGGGACACTCACATATTCGGCGAACGCCCCGTTCCGGCGGAATTCGCCACAGGAAACACCCACCACCTGCCGATTGTCGCAGAGGTTGACCTCACCCTTCCTACAGAAGTCGCACTCACCGCAGTAGACGGTTGAGTCGAAGGTGACACGATCACCCTTAGCAAATTTGCTGACCTTCGAGCCGACAGCGGCGACAACGCCCGCCGCCTCGTGCCCCATCACAATAGGAGGAATGCGTCGGCCGGTCGAGCCGTCATACCCATGCACATCACTGCCGCAGATGCCGCAGGCGGCTACCTGCACAAGAACGTCATCAGGACCGGGAGCGGGCGTGGGCAAGTCCTGAAGTTGAAGATTTTTATACTCGGAGAGCAGGAGAGCCTTCATCGTAGTTAGAACCTTTCAGCTAAAGGGTACAACGTACTTTAACAGATGCGTACAACATCGATATTGAGAAGCAGGCCAAGCTTTTCCAGCTTGTCGGCAATGTGGCCAAGTCCGACGGCACAGTGATGAGCGGGGGCTTGTTCATTCCAACGCTGGATGAAGTTGCGGGCACCCACAGGAAAGCGGTAGCGGCTGTTGGTGTTGCCAATCTGGAGAATGGGGCCGGCCTCGACCTGCCCCTCAGCCACGAGCAGTTTAAAGCCCCGATCCTTGCTCTCGACGACAGAAAGCAGCGTGACCGGGCCATATTTGACGCTCATCTCGACAGAGAGGCCGCGGCCGATTTTGCCGTGATAAACGGTGAGGGGGCGGACCTTTGTTTTGCCCTCCGCGATCCCAGCGTGGCCCGGCCCATCATGCCCCAGCAGCACAACGTCCTGCGCAAAATCGGTGGCATAGTATTCGGTGAAGGATCCTCCTGCGCCAAAGCTGTCGAGGATCTTCATAGCGAGGACATTTTTTATCTCGTACTCGCCCGCGACAGGAATACCCCGGCTGGTAAGCAGGGAAGTCCCCAGAATGATGGACGTAACCGTCTCTTCGTTCATCTCGCAGCCGGAGCCCTTGTAGAAGTAAGCGAGCGCCCCGAGCCGGTGGCTTTTGACAAACTGTTCGAGCGCGGCAGACGTGCGTGCGGCGCGTTGGAGTTCGCTGGCGGAGCAGTCGGGCTGGATATCGAAGGCTTGGGAGAAGGATGCCCGATGGCGTTGAACTTCGTCTTCCGGAGCATCGAGCCTCATGCGGCTGAGTTCGTCGATCTCGACGACTTCAAGATGCGTGCCGAAGATTGAGGCGACGGCGGTGAGGTCGGTAGCGATGTCGAGCATCCCGTTGTAGTAGTGGCCCATAAGGCCGACGCGAGTATGGCTCAGCGTATGCGCAACCTGTGCGGCATCGATCCACGCGTGGATCTCGCGCCAACATTCAGGGTCGTCGTCAAGGACGCCGGTGACCTGATGAAACGGAATACCGGAACGCGCAAAGACGTTGGCCAACTCGGGAACGGGACAGGCAGAGCAGTAGGCGAGCCACTCGCCGGTCATGGCGGTGCGGTCGGTAAGGGCATTAAAGTGTGCGTAATCGAGGGCGGCGGTGGGTTGTAGATTGAGCACCAGAACTGGCACCTTGGCCCTGCGAACGATGGGAAGCACGGTCGAAGAGAGCGCGTAGGTCGTGACGTAGATGACAAGAATGTCTACGTCCTGCTGGCGCGCCTCATGGCTGACGGCGAGGGCGCGCTCAGGCGAGTCGACGAGGCCAAAATTGACTATGTCTCGATTAGCGCCAGAAAGCCGCTGTTCGACCGTGTGAACGTATCCCTTCAGACGCTCTTCGAGTCCCGCAAACTGTTCCCAATAGGCCGCGAGCCCAATACCGAAAAGTCCCACCCGCAGGTTTTCAAAGTTATTCATGCAACTCATCCTCTATATACGATCGAGATAAATCATTTGCGTTTCGCGGCTTTGATGCGAGCGACCTCATCCATTCGTTGGGCCAGCAGCTTCTCACGTCCTTCGCCCGTCGGTTGATAGTAACGGCGTCCGGCGAGACTCGGCGGCAGGCACTCCATGTCCGCCACCCGGCCTTCTACATCGTGCGCGTACTGATAGTCCTTGCCGTAATCAAGCTCCTTCATCAGCTTGGTCGGGGCATTCCGCAGATGCAGTGGTACGGGCTCTGCCGCTGTCGCCTCAATATCGGCCTTCACCGCGCCATACGCCACATAGACTGCATTCGATTTCGGTGCCAGCGCAAGATACACCACCGCCTGCGCGAGTGCCAGGCCACCCTCCGGCTGCCCCAGAAAATGCATGGCGTCCTTGGCCGAAAGGCAAAGGTTCAGTGCCTCTGGAGCCGCCAGCCCAATGTCCTCAACCGCCATGCGTACGATGCGCCGCGCACAATACATGGGGTCTTCGCCCGCCTCCAGCATTCGGCCCAGCCAGTAGAGAGCGGCGTCCGGATCGGAGTTGCGAACGCTCTTATGCAGCGCCGAGATGATGTCGTAGTGCTGCTCGCCTTTCTTGTCGTAGAGCAGTACCCTCCGCTGCATTGCCTCGGATGCGATCGCCTTGGTGATGGTTCGCCGCTTGCGCCCTTCCGCGAGCTTTGCCGCTACATCGAGAGCATTGAGAGCGTTGCGCGCGTCCCCGCTCGAATAGGATGCAATGGTCGAAAGCGCGTCTTCGTCCGCGCTCAATCCGGAGCCGCCAAGCCCACGCTTGTCGTCGCTCAAGGCCCGCTGCAACAGAGCCACAATCTGCTCTTCGGTAAGCGCCTGCAGCGTATAGACACGGCATCGTGACAGCAGAGCGGCAATAATCTCAAACGAAGGATTCTCCGTTGTCGCGCCGATCAGCCGGATCGTCCCGCGTTCCACATACGGCAAAAATGCATCCTGTTGAGCTTTATTGAAGCGGTGAATCTCATCCACAAACAGAATTGTGCGCGACCCGAAGCCAGCCGCCTTCTCCGCCTCCACCATCACCTGCTTGATCTCTTTGATCCCCGAAAGCACCGCAGAGAATTCGATGAAACTGGCCGAGGTCATGTGAGCAATAATCTTCGCCAAGGTCGTCTTGCCCGTTCCCGGTGGCCCCCAGAAGATCATCGACGTAGCGTCGTCGGCTTCAATCGCCAGACGCAACGGCTTACCCGGCCCCAGGAGATGGTCCTGGCCAACATACTCGTCCAGAGTCTGCGGCCGCATTCTCTCCGCGAGCGGGGCTTGCCGCCCATGCGACGCCGCGGCAGAGAGGGGAGAAGCATCGAACAGGCTCATCGCATACTCCTCTGCCGCGAAGCTTCATACAGCAACAGAGATCCCGCGATCGCTGCGTTGAGGCTCTCCACCGGCCCAGGGCAGGGAATCGTCACCCGTGCATCGGCCATCTCCATCCACTCCGCCGTCAGCCCTGCTCCTTCGTTGCCAATCATCAATGCGCATCCCCTGGAGAAGTCCATCTCCTGCGCCACAATCGTTTCGGAATCATCGAAACCCACCGCAGCGATCAGTCGAACACCGCGTAATTTCAGGCCCGCAACCTCTTCCATTGTCGCCGCTACAACCGGCATCCGAAATACGCTGCCTACACTTGCGCGCAGGGCTTTCTGGTTCCACGCGCTCACGGTTCCCGGCGTGGTCAGCACTCCGGTCGCTCCAAATGCCTCCGCAGAGCGTACCAGCGTCCCCAGATTTCCCGGATCCTGCAACCCTGCTGCAATCAGGATCAGCGGCGTTCCGCGCAGCACGTCTTCCATCGCATGCATCGGCGGCACAATCAAAGCAGCCACCCCCTGCGGGGCACGTGTCTCGACGACGCTCTCAAACACCTCATCGGTGAGCCGCAACACCTCTACCCCGCGCGGAACGATTGCCGGCAGCTCACGGCGCTCGCTCACGAAGACCGTCTTCAGCACCATCCCGCTCCGCAGCGCCTCGGCCAGCAGATGGTCGCCTTCGATGGCCACCATTCCTCCGCTCAACCGCGCATGACCCGCAAACGCTGCACGCAATTGCTTGACGCGACTATTGGCGCGGCTGGATACGATGGAAGCGGGCGCAGCTTTTTCAAAGAAAGTCATCAGGAAAATCTTACGCTGTCCCTTGTCCTGCGCTTGAGGGCAAGCAAGCGTCGTGATGAAGAGAGCAATGCTGATATCCTGATGCAGGTTCGCGGCGACCATGCCGCATGACCTGCCTAACCTGCTGAACCAAGGCACAGGAGCCAGATTTGACGGCCCAGATACTCCGCATCCATCCCGACGAGCCTGAACCGGAGCTGATCAGCCAGGTGGTCAGCAACCTGTACCGTGGTAGTGTCGTCGCCCTGCCGACCGACACCTTCTACGGACTCGCCGTGGATCCCGTCAACCTGAAGGCGGTCGACCGTATCTACGAGCTGAAGACCCGCGCTCGGCACAAACCTTTATCGCTTCTCATCGCCCAGGTCGCGCAAGCGTATGAGATTGCCCGACAGCTCGACTCCGCCTTCGATCGTCTCGCGGAAAAATTCTGGCCCGGCCCGCTTACCATCATTGTCAAGGCGGGCTCCAGGCTTCCGCTCCGGGTTACCGCCAACACGGGCAACGTAGCTCTACGAGTACCCGAGGCGGCGATCCCTCGCGCTATCGTCGCGGCGCTCGGCCTGCCCATTACCGCCACCTCCGCCAATCTCCAGAGCTTCCCCGAATGCACCTACGCGAATTGTGTGCGCGAACAGTTGGGCGACAAGATACCGCTGATCGTCGATGGCGGCCCCACCGCCCGTTCGATTCCGACCACCATCGTTGATCTCTCAGGAGGGGGAAACTCGTGGATGATCCTCCGCGAAGGCGCCATTCCCACTCATGAAATAGCGTTGACGTTGCAACGGTGAGACGCAATCGATAGAAAAGGTAAACACGAGATTTCTTTCCATCGACGCTCATGTACCGTAGACTCATCTTTCATTGCTGATGACCGTTTCTTCCTCCAACCTGCGCCCCTCACGCCGCTCCTCTACAGGTAGTATTTTTCTTCGTCGTTTGATTGGAATCCTGCTGTTGGTGGCTTTGGGCTGGTTTGTCTGGGTCTATCAGCAGATCTCGCAGGTCGCCGGCGAGGATCAGGCCCAGCCAGCCGACGCCATCGCCGTGTTTGGTGCGGCCGAATACTCCGGTCATCCCTCTCCGGTCCTACATGCCCGTCTCGATCACGCCGTCGAGCTTTACCGCAAACAGATTGCGCCGCTGGTCATCACGCTCGGCGGAGGTGGCGATAAGGACTCCGGCCATACCGAAGGAGGCGTAGGCCGGGACTATCTGCTCGCCAACGGCATTCCCTTCGGCAACATCATCGCCGAAACCCGTTCGACCGACACCGAGCAGCAGGTTCACCGCCTCGCCGCCATTGCCCGCGAAAACAATCTCAAATCCATCATCGTTGTCAGCGATGGCACTCATCTTTTCCGTGTCCGCGAGCTCTGCCAGGCTGTCGGGCTACACGTCTATACCTCGCCGCGGCCCATGCTGGGCCATATCAGCAACTACGAGCTGGCCATGCGCTACTTCCACGAGATGCTCAGCTACACGGCTTGGCAGATGAAACTGGATCCGGCTTGGCTGCATAGCTGGCTCGAAGGCAAATCCGAGCTTTAGCCTTTATCTATCAGAGGATTCTGCCCCGGAACAGCAGCCACATTACGGCAATCATCGCTGCAAAAAGGGTCGAGCTGAAGTTAACGAGATCGTTCCCCAGCCAGCCGATCCTCTCAACGGTTGCCCCTAGCACACTGTCGAAGAGCAATCCCGCGCATGCCGCTGCGAAGATCAGCAACGCATCCGGACGGAAAGCAGGATGCATCGTGCCTGCGGCCACCACCAGAGCGGCAGCCGCAACACCAGTGGCGGTTCCGGCTACGCTGATTCCCCCGTCGGTCCCGCCGGGAACCCGCCGCAATGAAGTGATCAGCCACGCCTGTCCGCCGACAGCCTGCCCAATCTCGGATGAAACAGTGTCGGCGGCGGCCTCTGAGAGCGCGGCGATGCAGCCGGCATACCAACCCATGGAGGCGCAGAGCGCCGCAACGCCAAGATTGGCCACAATCTGCGCGGCACGTCTGCCACTTCGGCCCTCGGCCAGCCTCTGCAACTCCTTTTTCGACCTGCCAAACCGCGTAGCCGCAAAAGTGAGCAGGAAGAGCACAACCAGCGCCAGCAGAGCACCAAACCCCGGCTGCTGCGCAAGTATCGTGCAGACCAGAAACCCAATTGCCGCAGCGGGCCAGGTCGCCGCCTTCAGCAGCGACACCAACACCGCGAAGGCAGCACTCAGCAGCAGTGGCATGATCCACGGCGTAAGCGAAGAGCTGCGCGCCGCTGCATGGACCGGTGCATAAGCCGCCCCTGTCGCCAGCAGAGGAGTGACGATCCAAACCAGAGCGGCACTTTGCTGTTCGTCCCGGCGCGAGGGGATCGTCTTTTGCGCTTCCATCTTCTGCATTTCCTCTTCTGTCAACAGTCACATGCTCGCCGGTGATTTACAATCAGTCCTTGAGCTTAGCCAACACCAGCATCACGGCGGGAGTAGTTTTGCATTCAGCAAGAATTGAATCAGAAGCAAACACACAGCCCCACGCACAGCACCTCACTCGGTCTGTAACGCGGTTCGCATTCAGGTTCGCTCTGGTAGCGGCCGTATCGGCGTCTCTTATCGGATGTGGAAATACCTATCGGCCGGTGGTTACTGCCATCAATCCCGTCGGTCCGGGGGGCCAGCCGACCAAATATGCGGTCGCGATTTCCACTACGGGAGCGAGCACGCCTGGGTTGGCAACGTTCGTTGATTTTTCCGGGGACACCGTGCTCATCACGGCGAGCATTGGCGTCGACCCCTACTATCTTGCGGTCAGTTCAGACGGCACTACCGGCTACACGCTCAACCGGGACACCACGGTCAACAGCTTCGACATCTCCCCTGCGCTGTTGAGTACCCAGGTGCTTCAGACCACTCTGCTCTCTGGTGCGAACCCGGTCAGCATTCTTCCCCAGGGTCTTCATACTTATATCGCGGAGCCGGGTCGGTCTGCGGTTGCCGATCTGGCGGGATCTCCGCCCAAGTTGAACCAGGAGTTTGGTCCCGTATCGAATCCGACTTACGTGGTCGGAGTTACGAATGCGCCTCGGGTCTATACGCTCGGCTCGGACAGCTCGGGCCATGGTCAGGCTTATACCCTCGAAACGACGACCGACACCATTGACCAGACTCCGATCACGATCGGCAGCAATCCGGTCTATGGCGTGATGACGGCAGATGGCAAACGCGTTTTCACGATGAACAAGGGAGATGGTACGGTCAGCGTCATCAACGCCCAGACTAACCTGTTGGATACGGTACCGAGTACCGGTAAGAGTTTCATTCCAGTTGGCACGAATCCCCTTTGGGCTGATTTGGTCCCAACCCGCAACGAGCTGGTTGTCGCTAACGCAGGAAATGGCACTTCGCCCGGTTCGGTCAGCATCATCAGTATTCCGCTCTGCTCGGTCACCACGGTTACCGGCAATCAGAATTCCGGCTGTGATCCGACTAACCCGGTGGACGCTACGGGATTCGGCACGGTCCTCGCCACGGTTCCGGTTGGCGTCAATCCGGTGATGGTCGCCGTATTGCAGGACGGCACGCGTGCCTACGTCGCGAACGCCGGAGATCCCACGCTCCCTTGCGCGGCTGTTGCAGTCGCTGGACAGAGCACGGTATGTTCCGTCTCCGTGATCAACCTCACCACGAATACAGTCACCGCGACGATCACCAGTCTGCCTGACGCTGCATGTGCGGCCGCAAAGCCAGCTGTTCTATGTGGGCGTCCAAACTGGATCGCCGCTACGACCGGAACACCGACCGGAAAGGTCTATGTGACCTCTGGCGACTCGAACAATATGTCGGTCATCCGCACGGACATCGATGCGATTGATACCATTGTTCCCCTGCAAGGGAAGGGTGTTGCGGTTCGGGTCACCGCTCCTTAGCAGCTTGAAATAGCTCTTTGGGCGATCCAGGCACCCCATGTCCCGATTTGGGACATGGGGTACCGGCTGACAGACGAAGGAATTGGTTCGTTACTAAACTATTTAATCAGTCAACTATTTAGAGCCGAACTAAAGCGCTATAGCCCCAGTTGCGATCCTTCGCCGTAGGCGGAGGATCGCTTTTGACTTCGGGGCACCAGTCATGATTCCGCTCTAACACCCGAAATTTCTTCTCTCGGACTGAACGACATTATGTGCCGACCATAATGATCGGCAGGGTCGGGGTCTGGGAGCCACCCTCGTTTTCGATAGTGACGCCGAACGCCTTTGCCTGCACTCCCTTGGGTAGGGGAGGCATGATGACGCTGGCATAGCCGCGCTCATCGGGGTGGAAGGTGCCCGCAGGAATGGGACTGCTGCCATTGGCGGGAATCAACCAGAGCTCGTAGACCTTGGCAGGCTGAAGCTGTTCCATATTATTGGCTTGGAAGATCAGGGTGCCCTTGTCCGCCACGTAGGTAGCCCTGGCCTGGGGAACCGGCGCGGCCTGCGCCTTGGTGAGCGTGACGCGCATGGCGTTTCGGTCCGTGAGAGTCTCCATGACCTGGTGTGCCGTGGCAGCATCCACGGTGAGTTGCGCGATCTGGTCCTTCTGCTCGGCGATGGAACCCTGCAGGGCTGTCCGCTGAAGATAAAAATTGCCGGTGGTTACCGCAAGGCCGGCGGCCAGCGCCCAGCCCAGCCACGGAAAGACACTGCCGGCGAAGCTGCGCTGCGGAAGATCGTCGTCGCTTAGGGATCTGCGGCCGCTAAAACTGGGGCCAGGAAGCACGGGCTCCTGTGCGATATCGATGGGAATGATCTTTTTTTCGTGTGCCACTTGCTTAAGCAATCGCTCTTTTGCCTCGGCGGGGGGTGTCTGCATATCCACCGTCATGGCGTAGATGGCGAGGTCCCCTTGCACCTCGGCCAGTTCGCGGCGGCACTCGGGGCACTGTTCGATATGAGCCGCGGCAAGCGCAGTCTCTTCTCGCGAGAGAAGCTGCATGGCAAAGAGCACCAGATCGTCGCGTTCGATATGTCCGGTGGTGTTCATGCCGTGAATGCCTTTCTCAACGTCGAGAGCGCGCTGCGTATCCTGGTCTTTACCGTGCCAAGCGGGTCGCCGGTCATTTCGGCGATCTCCGAGTGGGTGAGGCCATCAAAAAATGCCATTTCAAGGGTCTTGCGCTGCTCCATAGGAAGCTGTTGGATGACAACGCGTGCCTTCTCCATCATATTGTTTTGTTCGGCCTCGTTGGCCAGATTGTAGTTAGACGCGAGCGCCATATCGTCGACGGATTCCGTGGGCCGTTTCCTGCGCAGCGCGTCGATCGACCGGTTGCGTGCGACCACCGCGAGCCAGCCGCCGAGACTTCCGCGGGTTGCGACAAAACCATCGGGATTGCGCCAGATCTGCATGAATACTTCCTGTAAAACGTCTTCCGCTGCAGCGGGATCGCGAAGCACCCGCAACGCCACGGAGTACACCACCTTCGAGTAGCGGTCGAACAAGGACGCCATCGCATACTCGTCGCCTCGCTGCACTAACGCAAGAAGTCCTGCATCGTCCTGCGTAGATAGCGGTGGCGTGTTAACCATGCCCGTCTCTCTATACATAAAACGCACCTGGGCCCGTAACAGATTGTCGGAGTGTTGAATATATGCGGTTTGACAGACGGCCTACCGCTTGCGGTGTGATTGGCATCATTACAAATGCAACTTTACTTGAAAATCTATTGCAATAGTTGCTCATTCTTACTCCTGCTCAACATGTACCTTATAAATAGATGCAGGATGATGGACGCTCCCGTTAACACGCGCGCTGAAAAAATTCGTCTGGACAAATTGCTTGTCGACCTGGGACACGCCGCCTCGCGGGAGCGGGCGCAAGCGTTGATTCTCGCAGGCCGCGTGCTGGTCGATGAACAGCGCGTGGATAAGCCGGGAACGGCAGTGCGGGGAGATGTCGCGATCCGGTTGCTGGGCTCGGATTTGAAGTACGTCAGCCGCGGTGGACTGAAGCTGGAGCAGGCGCTCGCCCACTGGAAGATTGTGCTGGCAGGTAAAGCTTGTGTCGATATTGGAGCTTCGACGGGCGGCTTTACCGACTGCATGTTGCAGAGCGGCGCAGCCAGCGTGCTCGCAGTAGATACAGGTTACGGCCAGATCGCGCAGAAGCTGCGTGATGACCGGCGGGTGACTCTGCGGGAACGTACCAATGCCCGGCTGTTGGCGCCATGCGAGTTGTTGGGAAGCGATGTCGTGCCGGTTTTCTTTGCGATGGATGTGTCCTTTATCTCAGTCACGCTGGTTCTCCCGGCAGTCCTTGGCGCGCTTTCTACGGTGTCGCAGCCGTGGGAGGGAGAGGGAGTGATCCTGGTGAAGCCCCAGTTTGAGGCAGGAAGGGCGCATGTGGGTAAGGGCGGAATCGTTCGCGATGCGTCAGCCCGCGAGCAGGCGGTGGAGCGCGTTCGCAAATGTGTGCTTGAACAGGGAGGCAGCGGGATCGAGGTGATTGACTCGCCGATTCTTGGGATGGAAGGGAACCACGAGTATCTGCTTCATGCTTCTTTCAGGCGGCAGGAAAACTCGTAGGAGTAGGGACAGAGTGCCATTACACTAGCCACATGCCTCTTGTTGCCATCATCTCCAAGCCTCAGAAGCCGGAGCTCGCCGGTATACTCCGTGAGCTTGTGAGTTGGCTCGAAATCCATGATTATCAGTGCGTTCTGGATCCCGACAGTGCGGCGTATCTGGCTGTGCCGGGCGGGATTGAACGGCCGGATATGCCCGCGCACAAGCCTAATCTGGTGATCGTGCTGGGCGGCGACGGAACTTTGCTGGCGGCGGCGCGGGCGTTTGCACGGACGATTACGCCCATTCTTTCGGTAAATCTGGGGTCACTGGGCTTTCTCACCGAAATTCCTCTGGGCGACCTTTATATGACGCTTCAGGATTGGTGCGATCATCGCGCCGATGTTGAGGTTCGAAGCATGATGCATGCTGAACTGCGCCGAGATGGCAAGCTGCTGCATCAATGGGATGCTTTGAACGATGTTGTTGTATCTAAAGGAACAATCGCCCGGATGGCCGATTTCATGGTGGAGATCGATGCGCAGCTCGTGGCCAAGTTTCGGGCGGATGGCATTATCGTGGCAACCCCCACTGGGTCAACGGCTTACAACCTCGCAGCCAATGGTCCGATTGTGATGCCGAATGTGAATGCCATGCTGGTAACGCCAATCTGTCCACATCTACTGACGCTGCGGCCCATTGTCGTGCCTGGAGATTCATCTGTCACCATTCACATCGAAGGGGTTCCGAACCAAACCTACTTGACGGTGGACGGGCAGGAGGCGGTAGAGCTCATGTTAGGGGACATGGTTCATTGTTGCCGGTCGCAATATAGCGTGCGACTCCTGCGGCACACTCCAAATGGCGTCTTCAATGTGCTGCGGTCAAAGTTGAAGTGGGGCGAGCGCTAGTTTCTGCCGGGATTTGCAAGATGTTATCCCTCTAAAACTGTCATCCTTCGCCGCACATTCAGCGTTTCAAGGTAACAACCTGGGAGCCGATTGGGTGGCAGAAGACCTTGCCATGGCTCAAGGCGATCTTGCGCTGCGCGAGAGCGGCCATTTCGGGGTCGTGGGTGACCATGACGATGGTGTGGCCGTTGCGGTGAAGATCCTGAAGCAGTTCGGCCACGATGGTCTGGTTGGCGGCGTCGAGGTTGCCGGTAGGTTCGTCGGCCAACAGGATCGGGGGATTATTGATGAGGGCGCGGGCGATGCAGACGCGCTGCTGCTCGCCGCCGGAGAGTTCGCTGGGCAGATGTTCGGCGCGGGCTGCGAGGCCGACGCGGGCAAGTGCGGCGCGAGCTTCTGTCTCGTCCGTCATAGAGTGGAAGTATTGGGCGAGCATTACATTCTCAAGCGCTGAAAGATAAGGGATTAGGTGGAATTGCTGGAAGATGAAGCCGATCTTGTCCGCGCGGAATCGGTCCAGCTCGGTAGCGGACATGGTGGCCACGTCAACGCCGTCGATCCGGAGT
The DNA here is from genome assembly GCF_039993895.1 of Edaphobacter paludis. Taxonomy (NCBI): domain Bacteria; kingdom Pseudomonadati; phylum Acidobacteriota; class Terriglobia; order Terriglobales; family Acidobacteriaceae; genus Edaphobacter; species Edaphobacter paludis. Next base: position 2,794,895 of record NZ_CP121194.1, on the reverse strand, counting down.
TCTCCGGCGGTGGGCCGGTCGAGGCAACCGATCAGGTTGACCAAGGTAGATTTGCCTGAACCGGAGGGGCCAGTAATGGCGACCCACTCGCCGGCAACAATGCTGAATGCGGCATGGTCGAGCGCGCGGACGTTTCCGGCCCGGCCCGCATACTCGCGAGTGACTCCGTTTAGAGAGATGACGGCGCAATCGCGTCGAGTTTCGCTTTCGATAGGGCTTAGGCTTTCAGGCATTGACTCTCTTTTAGTTTAGCTCTGTGGTGGACTGCATACTTATCACTCGCCCTTCAAGAGCGCGGCTGGTTGGAGGCCGCGAAGAACGCGGACGGGAAAGATCGCTGCCAATGCGGCTATGGTTAGATTGAGAAGTAGTACTAGCGGAAGGACGGAGAGTCTGGGGAAGGTGGCCGTGTGGAAGTTGGCCTGGCTGATAACCCAGGCGGCGGCTGAACCTGCGACGTAGCCGAGGACAACTCCAGCCACCGCCAGTACAAGAGCCTCGAGCAGGAACATGCCCATAAGTTGGCTTTGCGAGCCTCCGAGCGCTTTCATGAGGGCGAAGTCGCGGCGGCGTTCGAGGACGCTGGCGGAGAGAGTGGCGAGGACACTGACGGCGACGGTGAGGGCGATGAGCAGCACCGAGCCGTACATGAGGGAGTGAGTGCGATCTACGATGCGGGACTCGCCTTCGACGAGTTGCCGAACTGGTTGGACTTGCAGTGCGGGGAACTGTGAGCGAAGGCGTGTGAGGGCAGCTTCTACGGCGACTGCTCCGCCGGGGATCTGGATCTCGACGACTGTGGGCGAGACGCCTGTCCAATGGGTGAAGGCAGGCAGCGGGATATAGATGCGGCTGTCTTCGTCGCCTCCGGTCTTCAGCCGCCCTGCGCCAATCAGCGCGATGGCCTTACCGGCGTAGGTGAGTTTTACGGCGTGTTCGTCGGCAACGAAATTTGCGGCGCGGTCGCCGAGCAGTGCGGCGTCCGGCGTAGCGGGCCAGTGAGTGAGGTCCCACCAGGAGTCGAGGCGCTGCACGGCGGGGAAGTCGGTTCCAGCGACGACGACGGAGGTTCCGCGGTCGGTGGTGGCTACGGCGTAGGCGAAGGGAGCGACGAGAGCGTCGGGACCTGCAGCTTGCTGAATTTGAGCCAGGGCGTTGGGTGGTAGCGGGGAAGAGGCAGAGGCAGTGACGACTACGTTGGCTCCGAAGTTGCGAAACTCGTTGTGGAGTTTGGCGTTGAGGTCGGCGTAGAGAGTGAGCAAGGCGGTGGCGACGGCGGCGGAGACGGTGAGTGCTACCAGCGCAGAGAGGCTGCGGGCTCGGCGATGGGTAAGCGAGCGGCGCAACATGCCGACGAAGCTGAGTTGCGGCTTGCGCGTATTCCGATTTGCCCGATTGCTCATGCGTCCGCCCGGAGGATGGTGGAGGGATCCATTTTGAGGGAGGTGCGGATGGAGGGCGTGCTTCCGGCGATGGCTACAGAGAGGGCGAGAGCTACGACGACAGGGAAAAGGACGGGATTGAGGATAGGCCCAATGGAGGCTGCGCCGTCGCCTGCGAAGATGCGGGCGCCCAGCCATGCGGCGAGGCCGGAGCCGAAGAGATAGCCGATAGTTCCAGCAAGGACGGCTAGAAGGCCAGTCTCGGAGTAGAAGAGGAACGCAATGGCGCCTTTGCTGGCTCCGAGCGAGCGCATGAGGCCGATTTCGGCGCGGCGTTCGAGGATGGCGGTGGCCATGGCGGCGGAGACGGCGAATCCGGCGGCGAGCAGGGCGGCAGCACTGATAAGCCACATGAGTCCGCTGATGCGCTCGAGAACATTGCCTTCATTCTGCTCGACGCGGCGGACTTGTTCAGCCTGTGCGCCGGGGATGGCTTCGCGGATCTGGTAGGCGATGGAGTTGGCGTAGGGGCGGCAGTACCAGATCTCGTGCTGCTGCGGCGAGAGCGTGTCGGGATCTTTGCGAGCGAAGGCGTCTTCGGGCTTGGTGCGGGCGGACACATCGACGCGGGAGACAGCGTCGGGAAGGTTGGCCAACTTCTGCGCGGTTTCGAGAGGAAGGAGAAGCCGCTTGTCGGTGGCGTCTCCGGTGGACACGAGGCCGGTGATGCGGAGAGGCGTGTTGCCAGCCTGAACGGTGTCTCCGATGTGCAGACCGGTGGCGAGTCCGGCGACGGCTTCGTTTGCCGCCGCGGGCCATGCTCCGGTGAGCTTCCACCATGGGTGAAGTGGCGGTGCGCCGGTGATCATGCTGCTGCCGCCGTTGGAGAGGTTGTGATTGAACCAGAGGCCGGTGGCCGGAAGCTGTTGGCCGTTGGCAAGGGTGAGCGTGATGGGGAGTTCGGGGGAGACCCCGGTGATGTTGTTGGCCCAGAATATGGCTTTGAGCTTGGGTAGATCGCTGGCTTTGAGGTAGGCGCCGCCGGTGGCTGGCTTGATGTCTACGCCGCCGATCTTTACGTCGAGCAGGTCGGCCCTGGGGGTAACGACGATGTTGGCTCCGTAGACTGCCAGCTCTTTATGGATACGGTCGCCGATGGTGGTGGCGAGGGCGAGCATGGCGGTGACGGCGGTTGTTCCGAGCAGGATGGCGATTCCGGCGAGTGCCTTGCGGCGGCGCTGGCGGCGGAAGCTTTCCCATAGGAGGCGGAAGAACATTAGAGTAGCGACCTCATCGCTCGAAGACCGGCGCGAGGGCGCGGAGGTCTGCTGCCTCGATGACGACTTCACCCCCGCCGATGGTGGAGTGGAGCGGGATAGGATTGCAGCCTCCGGGCTGGCCCATGGATTGAGGCACCAGCGGGGAGGCGCACATCTTGCAGGTGATTCCTTGGCTGCTGATGTAGAAACCCACCGGGCCGCAGATGTGGCAGGCGTCCGCCACGGAGACAATGTTGCCATCGGGCTTTTTGTAGAGGAGGAAGCGGACTTCGGCGGTGCCGCCTTTGCCGTCGTCGACGTGGACGCCGTAGCGGTGAAGCTGGTCGTCGGTGATCTGCGAGGTGGGGACGATGGCCTGGCTGCCGACGAGGGTGACGTCGGTGGTCGGCGAGAGCGCAGTGGTGCTCTTGGCGTAGATGAACTCGGCGGTGGAGAGGAAGATGAAGACGAAGCTGGTGACGACGACGGCGCTCATCCACATCTTTTCGCGGCGCTGGGTCCACTCGGCGCGGCGCTTGTCGGCGGGTGTGGCGGTCGAGGGAATCTCGACTGGGGTGCGGCGCTTGTATTCGAGCAGCATCATGAGGCCCGCGAGGGCGAGCATGGTGACGAAGAAGAAGAGGTCATTGCGGACGATGGGGCCGATAAGCCGCATCTCGGTGTTGCTGGAGGGAAGAACGCCATTTTCGCTGAGCTCGTGCAGACCGCTGACGACTAGCTGGAAGGTCACGAAGTAGAGGATAACGGTGGTGACGCGGAAGAAGCGCTGGAGATTGATCTTGACGCTGCCGCGGATGAAGAGCACACCGAAGACTACGGCTACGGCGATGCCAAGAAGGGTTCCGGTGAAGCTGAGAAGTTCGGTGGAGTTGAGGGTGACGGCGGAGAGAATGAGGACGGTCTCGACGCCCTCGCGCAGGACGAGCAGGAAGACGAAGAGAAAGAGGCCGATGCGGGAGACGCCGTCTTCGCCGCCGGTGAATTTGGCCACCTTGGATTCGATCTCGCCCTTCATGGAGTGGGCTGTCTTGTGCATGAACCAGATCATGCTGACGACGAAGACAGCGGCGGCGAGCATGACCCAGCCTTCAATGATGTCGGAGTTGAAGTTCAGGTGGGCGACGACAATAGCTACGCCGATGCTGGCGGCGATGGCAGCTCCGAGGGCCCAAAAGACGATGCGCTTGAGCTCGTTGCGGCCGATCTTCGAAAGGTAGGCGAAGACAATTCCGACGATCAGTGCTGCTTCGACCCCCTCGCGGAGGGTGATGATAAATGCCTGCAACATAAGGTCTTTCTCTTCCCTGGAGGCTTTCCGCGAGCGCGTGAAGGCTGATCCTCGATGCTGTTCTGGACTGGCTGGCGTTCCTGCTTCTAGTCTAATGCGGACTAAATTGGTCGTCAATCGTGTGAGGATTCTGGAGCTGGTTACCGCACCGGCGGATGGCCGCCTTATACGCCGTGGCCGGATGGAAGTCCGGCTGAATAGGGAGCATCGACTATAAGGATGGAAAGGCTGCGCTGACAGATCTGCCGCAGCGTTTCTTGCCGGGATTCGAAGTAAAGATGGGAGAAGGGAAGGGGAAATGGTGCGCCCGGAAGGAGTCGAACCTCCGACCTACTGGTTCGTAGCCAGTTGCTCTATCCAGCTGAGCTACGGGCGCACATTGCGTTTGGATGCAACTCTCTAAAGATAACGGAATTTGGTAGTTAGGGCAACCATGTTTGAACGCTGGGGATTTGGTGTGCCAAAACTCGACCACTTGGAAGCATTTTGCCGATGTAATTGCGAAACGCTGCCCCTTTATACAGAGAGTGCGTTTTGCATCGCCGCCGGAAGATGGGGCGCTGGTTCGTTGCAGGCAAGCACCTGCCCCCAATCGCTGACTACCTCTCTTCCTTCCACCTTCAGAGATGCGGTCCAGCCTGAGGATGCTCCATGAACGAGGTTTCGTATCTACAGTCATAGTGTTCGCAAAAAGACAAATAGTTTCTTTACGAGAAGAAAAGAGCGGCGTACAATTCGCGCTGCATCGCCGTAGAGTTTCTCGGGTTGCGTAAAAGAGCTTCTTCTTCGAATAAGTGTTAGCGGCGATAGCACAAGAAGGGAAGACACCGATGAAATGCTTAGGGATCTTGTTATCTTGCATTCTTTTGGGAGCGCCTCTATTCGGTCAAACTACGAATGGGAGTATACGGGGAACCGTGACTGACCCCAGCGGTGCGCTGCTGGTACGAGCTAATGTGACCGCGCGAAATCTGGATACCGGACTTGTAGTCACCACCTCAACCACTGGCGCCGGGCTTTATTCGATCCCTAATCTGCCTCCCGGACGATATTCCGTTACCGTTGCCGCCCCAGATTTAAAGAAGTATGTGCGAGAAGGTGTGACGGTGCAAACGGGCAGCACGGTGCCGCTCGATATCCAAATGCAACTTGGTGCGGTCACCGAGAATGTGGTTGTGAACGCCAACGCCAGCCAACTGGAAACCGTCACGTCGGATATCGGGGCGACCGTCGAGAAAACTCTGATAGAGAACCTGCCGCTCGAGGTCTCGGGGACGATCCGCAACCCGGTTCAATTCATCACGCTGATACCAGGATTTGTGGGGAGCGTAGGCAACAACCCCGGAGACAATTCAACGGATGATTTTAAAGTGAACGGGGGGCAGGAAAACAGCACGGATGTGCTGGTCGATGGAGTTTCAATCTCGCTCGTTTCTCCCAATACGCAATGGAATAAAGGCGTTTCTACAGAAGCGGTGCAGGAGTTCAAAGTCCTGCAGAGCAACTTTTCTCCTGAGTACGGCGAATCGGGCGATGGGATTGTAAGTCTCACCCTTAAGTCCGGAACGAACGATTTCCATGGCTCGGTTTATGATTTTCTCCGCAACCGGGCACTCGACGCGAACAGTTGGACCAACGACACTGCCGGTTTACACAAGTCTGTCAATACTCAGAACGACTTTGGAGCTACCATCGGCGGTCCTGTGCGTCTCCCCCATATTTACAATGGCCGGGACAAAACCTTCTTCTTCTTTGACTATGAAGGATTCCGATTCCGCACCGGCGGAACATCCCTTCTAAGTGTTCCCAATGAAGCTTTTCGCAAGGGCGATTTATCTGCCCTGCTGCCTGCTGTGCAGCTTTACGATCCCACAACACATGCGGCCATCCCTGGCGACATTCTGACTAACGATCCCAACTTCAAGCCGAGCGCCGTGATGTCGAAGGTCTTCGCGTTGCTGCCACCGACTAACGGCAGCCTCACAAATAACGTCGTCAACACCAGCATTTCAACCACGACAGCCGATCTCTACGATGTCAAAATCGATCAGGTGATCTCCTCGAAACAGCGTATCTCCGGTGGGCTTGATTGGGACGACACCGATACTGGAGGTGTCTCGAATTTGGGGCCCATCTTTGGATCTCATACGCCTCAGGTCACGCGCTATGCACGTGTCAGCGACGACTACATCTTCAGCGACTCTGTAGTGAACCATCTTCTTTTTGGATTCAGTCGACGCTTCCGGACGGAAGCGTCGAATACTCTCGGGCAGGATTATCCAGCGAAGATCGGACTTACGGGAGTTTCGCCGGTCACTTTTCCATGCATCAAATTTGTCGGAACTCCATACGAGAGCCTGCTGAACAACTGTGGAGACTCGCAATTTGCCGACAACGTCTACCAGGTGAACGAATCGGTCACCTGGGCCAAGGGTAAACACGTCTTCAAATTTGGCGGTGAGAATCGAAACCTGCAGTTCAATGTCCGTCGCCTCACGCAAGCCTCCGGCGAATTCGACTTTATGTCGGCCGAGACCAGCGCGCCCAATGGAACGGGAGGCAATCCGGTGGCCAGCGCTCTCTTTGGCCTCTCCAATACCTCGATTCTGAACTACGGCGCATACAGCGGCATTCGATACAAGAACTTTTCATTTTATGGACAGGACTCATACAAGCTCACGCCCAAATTAGTTGTTAATTATGGCCTCCGCTATGACGTTGACATCCCGGCTTCAGAAGCCTTTGACCGCTTTTCAGCGGTTGATCCAACGCTTCCGAATCCTGGTGCAGGAAACATACTAGGAGCATATACATACTTCGGAAGCGGTACAGGCCGCAATGGAAGAAAGCGTCCGCAGGATATCTACACTAAAGCAATCGGTCCCCGCTTAGGCTTTGCTTACAGCATTAATGACAAGACGGTGCTGCGTGGAGGATATGGGATCTTTTACGAGCCGTTGAAAGAGGGATCGTATGCGGACCAGGACAGCCTGGGTTTTTTCAACCGCCAAACGATCACTCCAACCAATGGCGGTCCCACCCAGATCGACAATGGCGTGACGCGTGTCTTTCCTAATTCCGGGCCCTTTACGCCTGACGGGCAGAATGGCAGCAACGGCGTCATCATGGTTCCCGCAAATACCGGGCGCCCATCCGACGTGCAATCGTGGAATCTCGACGTTCAACGGCAGATCACGGCAAATCTTCTTGTCAGCGTGGCTTACGTCGGCACCAAGGGGACTCATCTGGTTGCACTGAACGTTATTCCAAACCAGGTAAATCCCTCGTACCTCGCGCTGGGCAGTGACTTAACGATGAATGTCACCTGCCTCTCGAATGGCACTTGTCCTCGCGCCATCGCGGCTGGTATCAAGTTGCCCTATCCGACTTTCACCGGGCTCATCAATCAAGCTATTCGACCGTTTCCTCAATACGGCGACTTTAATCAGGAAGATAATTCCTTCAGCCCAGACCGCACAGGTAACTCCACCTATCACGCAATGCAACTGGGGCTGGACAAGCGGATCGCGCAGGGGTTGAGTTTCCTGGTGTCTTACACGGTTTCGAAGAATATTACGGATGCCGATTCGTCGGGGCCAGGCGTCTCCGGTTTCACTGGCACCAACGAGTTCATAGGCCAGAATTCATATGATCGGAAGGCGGAGAAAGCAGTGAGCGAACTTGATACGCCGCAGAGTTTGGTCGCGAGCCTCTTCTATGAACTGCCTGTCGGGCATGGGAAGACCTATATGAATAAGGGTGGACCGGTAAACACTGTTGTGGGTGGCTGGTTCTTTTCTACGGTTGCCAGCTATCATTCGGGAACCCCTACCGAGGTATATGGCCCTTGCGGCGGAACAGCCGGTGACGTTTTGTTTGCAGGGTGCCACTTCACCGGAGCTGCAAGGGTCAATGTCATCCCGGGTGTTCAGGAAACGAACAAGAGCAGCTTTCACCCGTTCTCGACCTCGTTCTGGAATGCGGCAGCTTTCTCGGTTCCGGCACCTCTTACCTTCGGTAATGAACCGCGCTCTTTGGCAAGTGCCCGCTTCTACGCCCCCAAGAATGAGGATTTCACACTCGGTAAAAAGACTCTTCTCTTTGAGGACAAGCTCACAGTCGACTTTCGAGCAGAGTTTTTCGATATCTTTAATCGGCATATTTACCTGCCCAGTGTCGGAGGTCCCAACCTGGCTACCCCATTCGTTCCTGTAGGTGGTCCAGGATGTCCCGGGCCATTCGCCTGCGGTTTTGGCGCGGTCACGAATGCCAGTGGACCGCGAACGATTCAGTTTGGTCTGAATATCTCCTACTGACGTCACACCGAGGGCGTGTTTGTTGTTACGATCCGTACTCGCGACTGCATCACGGCCCAATGACTTGTCCTCAGCGAGAGTTCCACGATGACTTTTCTTAATCGCCGGTTCTTTGTCAAAACGCTGATGGCAACGGCGGCAAGTGCCTCGCCGGCGTATGCGAAGTTTGGCAGGGCAGCCGCTTTCGCACGAGTTGGCACGGAAGGTCCCGTTACCTCCACTGTTCTGGAAAACGGAGATCAGCAGCTTCGAATAACAACAACCGATGCTTCCCCCACGTTTCAAAACTTTCTGCGCGTAGGGAACGAGTGGAAGCCGGCCACACTGGCAAGCAGCCTGGTGACGGGTGCGTCATTTCTGTTCAAGACCTCACATGCCAAACATCAGGGTTTTAAAGTGATGCTGGAAGGGACGGGTGCTGCCGAAGGGCTCAACGGCAAGCAAGTGGAATATGGCTGGAATACGGAAATCCATGCTTTGGGCGCTGGAGGCGGCGAGCCCTGGTTTCGATTTCGAACCGCCCTCCACCTGCCCGCGCCGATAAAATTGCAAGAACAAAGCGGCATAGAGCCGCAGATCATCATCTGGTTGAGTTCAACGTCCACTCTCATGGAAGGACAGTCAGGAAGTTGGAGACGCGTGCTGCTGGAGCAGCCGACACGAAACTCTCTCGGCACCTACGGCAACGATCTTCCCGCACTCTATCTGCTGGATCAAAATCTGGGCATCGAGACGATGATGTATTTCGATGTTGACGATATGAGCTGGATGTCGACGGAAAATCTGCCACGGTTCCTGGTCTATCGCTGTTCGAGTATTTCGCACATCGAGCGCGATGGAACACAACGGCTCGGTGTTGGATTAATCGCCACGCAGGCAACCGGCAACATGCTTCCTGCGGGCGAGGTACGGTTCACTTATTTCTTGCTGCAGCGGGCTGTCACCGACCTGTTGACGGAGCAGGAGGCGGTGACACGATGGACGCAGGCCCTGCTTCCACTCTTTGAGGAAAGACTCGCATGGCCTCCCTGCGCGACCAGTTGGAAGGATTTCGCAGCAGGTACGGTTTCCGATCTGCAGGGAAGCTCGTCACAGGTTGCCGTCGATGGGCACACTGGACTGCGTGCCTACGTCCCAGCAAGCTCGCAGATATGGAAACAAACCGCTGATAACTTTGAGTTGATGAGTGTGGCTGACGTCCTGTGGCCATCGCTGCTCTATTTGAGGCTTCATCCGTCGCCCGGTTTTGCCGCTGAATGTAATCAGCTTGTCGCTAGCCTTCCGGGTTTCTACCATGCGGACACGCATAGCCTGAGCAATGATTTTGTGCGGCCACCGCATGAACGGGCGGACTCCTGGTATCCATTCGAGAACGGGCTTGTGAAGTATCCCATGATTGGAACTCTGGTCGGGTCAAAGGAAATTACAGATCATTTTCTGGACGTCTTCAACACCGCGCACACTATGGCCGATAAGTATGACTATCTTTTCCCGATCTACTACCAGGTTTCCACTCTTCGCGCCGAAGGCGCGGGAACAAACTATGCCATTGGGGGGCTTTATGCGTGGGCAGCGATTTTGGCCAGCAGGCTAACCGGCGATGACAAGTACCGCGACGACGCCCGGCGGGCCATCCAGGTTCTATATACCGTTCCTTCAGATCGCCTTTTTCATGAGCCTCAGGAACTCGCCTACGGCGCGCTTGCGGCTGCGGAGTTGGGAATGCACGATGAGGCGATGTATCTGCTTTCTGAAGAACTCCGCATGTTTTATTGGTATTCCGACCCAAGCCAAAAAAAACACGAAGTTCGCGGCATGGTTCAGGCTGCGGCATCGATCTTATATCCCGCATTCAAAGAGAATGTAGAAGCGATTCTGCCGTGGACGGGAATAATGAAGCGTGGAATTATTCCGGAGGGCCTGCTGCGCTTCATGGATCAACAACGGCGCAACAATTTCTATTTCTTTGAGAACTGCTCGGGCAATCAACAGCGCAATGTCGCGCCATTCATTCCGTTTGAAAACCTGGGTACTCTGGAACTAAACGGGCAGACAGGCACCGTGGGCAAGGAAATATACGGTGCCGGTGAATCGCTGTGGATGTATCTAATGTTTGAAGCTCTCGGGCACGTCAGCGAGCGCGAGTTAATGCTTGTTAACCTGGATCTTCTCGACATCAATGATGCGAAAACATTTCCGCCGCGCCAGCTAAATTTCATTTTGTACAACCCTGGTGCTGAGGTGCGAACCGCAACGATCAGTATTCCGCCGGCGGGAGGTAGCAACGTTCGTCTAAGTGAAAATGGAAAGCCTATCTCTGAGACCCTGCAGGTTCCTGGAGGAGCAATCCGTAAGTTGGTAGCTGAATATTAGCTGCACCTTATACCCTGCATCGAGCGGTCTGGTTTACGGAATGTTCTTTACCTGAGGATTTTGCCACGGCGGCAACAAGAAGTCGCCTACCAGATCTCCGTTGGCAACTGGCGCTGCCGCGGGTGCTTCTGCGTACTTTGCGCTGCTTTTTTTTTCCCCGGCCCTCCGGTATGCCTGACTGAGAAGTCGCAGCGCCTGCACGTTGCCGGGACTGAGACGAAGCGCTTCTTCGAGTTGAACGATGGCATCACTTACGCGGCCTTGCACAAGCTCGGTCTTTCCCAGTCCCAGGTGAGCTTCTGCGCTGTCCGGATTCTGCTGCACAGCTTCCTGAAAGGCAGAAATGGCTTCCAATAACTTGCCGGTGCGATCGAGCGCCAGGCCTTGGAAATAACTGATGAGAAAGCTCGGGCCTAATTTTTTCCGTGCGTCGGCCAGTTCGGTAACGGCCTCCTCTGCATGGCCGGTGCGGAGCAGGACCTGGGCCAGTCCTATATAGCTGGTCGGCAAAGGATCGCCGGCAGCGACGAGGGTGCGAAAAACTTCGCCCGCCTCGTCATAGTGGCCTGCCGCCAGGTTGGCTGCTCCGAGGCGTAGGTTCAAGGAGTAGGACTTGGGGTTGAAAGTAAGTCCCTCATGAGTGGCTGAGATCGCATTAGCGTATTGGCTCAGTTCCATCAGTTCGCGCGTCAAATTGAGCCAATGCTCCTCCTGCGTCGGAGCCAGTATGGCTGCATGGCGGAGAGCGTTCACTGCCAGTTCGGCATTGCCGAGGCGAGCATAGGCTATGCCGATAAGAGACCACGCCTGCGCAGCGCGGCTTGGCGCAGAGGCTTGGTGGACGGCGTCAGTGCAGGGCTGAGCCTGGTCGATGGCTTGCTGGTAGCGTCCAGCCAGAAGGTAAGCCAAAGCTAAATCGAAATTAACCCCTGAAGCACGGTCATGCGGCGTGGTGTTACTCAATTGCTCCAGAAGATGAATGGCTGTGTCATTTTCGTGAACGGCGAGAAGAAGAGAAGCGATGCGTAGGTCCTGCACAGCACTGAGCGGTTGGATTGCGAGACGATTAATTATTTTTCGAGCCTCTTCTTGTTGCCCAATAGCAAGATATCCGGTTGCAGCTGCGATCAGAAAGTCAGGGTCGTCAGGTAATGACATTCCAGATTGATGGAACTCCGCGAAGGCATCCACATAGAGTTGGGCATCGAGTTGTACTCTGCCGAGATAGTAATGGGCAAACGAATCATCGGGCGACAGTTCCACTGCGTGCTTCAATTCTTCACGCGCACGATCTAACTGCTGCTCGGTCCAGTAGAGAAATCCCAGGTTTCTGTAAGCAGCTTCCATCTGGGGATCGATTCGTATTGCCTCGCGATACTCATCGGCAGCCTCGATGTTTCGGCCTAAGCGGGCAAGTACGATTCCGCGGAAGTTGCGCGCCAGGGCGTTGTCCGGTCGTTCACGTTCAGCGGTGGCGAACTCATCGAGCGCCGTCTGGAGACGATTTTCTTTGAGTGCAATCAGGCCTTTTTGAAATGCGTCCTCCTGTACAGCCAGGTAGGAAGCGGGTAGATGTACGGGGGGATTAGCCAGAAGACCTTCAGCGGGTCGCAAAGAAAACAGGACACCAAAAGACGAGCACAAAACAAGAGCAAAGAATCGGCATGTAAGTCTGGGATGCCGGCGTGGGGAATAAAGAACGCTGTTCTGTTTTCGCATCTTCATTCGCCGCTGTCTCCCGGGTAGTTTTGCATATATTTGCTTGCGCTGAGCTGGCTTGTTGCTACCGCTTGCCAGGTTGGAATATCGAGATTACTTTTCAATCTCAGTTAAGCGGGGGGTTTGCTTCTCAAGCTTAGTGTGGGATTCCCGATTGAGATTCGCCGAGATTGCAAACTCATGCGCTGCCTTCTCCTTCTCGCCCAAAGCCTGGTACACTCTGCCCAATTTGAAATGGACTGAACCATCGTGATCGCCAGGCAACGCAATGTTAAATTCGGCTTCTGCCTTGCTGTTGTTACCCAGATCGGCGTAAGCAGTGCCCAAGTCACGATGAATATCCGAGGTGTCTCCACCCGCTGTAAATGCGCGGTTCAGATAAGTGAGAGCTTTCTCCGGTTGGCGCTCCAGGAGATAGGTATCGCCCAGGTCGTGAAGCGCCTCAACGTGGCGTGGATTAATCGCTAACTCAGCCTCAAGTTCTACGCGCGCTCCACTGACATCAAGATTCTTCCAAAGGAGATGCCCCAAACTGTAATGTAAGCCCGGCGCGGAGGGCTTCAACGCAAGGGAAGCGCGATATTCCTCAATGGCCTTTTTGTCGTCGCCCCTCGTAGCCGCAAGATCACCCATCAGTTGATGCAAGCGATAGGAGTTTGGGTCCGCCTGGTAGAGTTTGAGATAAGCTGCGGTGGCCAGCTTTTCATAGCAGCGGGCGCGCCAATAAGCGACTTCGGAGAGATGCCGCCCACCTGCCGGCAAGCCATCCAGCATCTTCATCGACGTCTCGTAATCTCCGAGCTCAAATAAAGCGGCCGCCATTTGAATGCGAAAATCTTCAGAGGACGTCGCGGTCAAGACGCGCGAGCCGCAAGGCGCGAGGCTGGATAATCGTCCGGAGTTGAGAGCACGGCGTGCTTCGCTTTCGGAGCAGGTAGCGAGGGGTGGGTTCGTATGGGCTGGATCCCCCGTCGCTGGAAGAACCTGGCCGCGTTGTGCCGCAAGATATGCGAGCGCAAATTGGGCAGCGGCGCTATTTCGGTTTTGCAACTCGGGCACAAGCTGCTCGATTTTTTGGAGAGACTCGGCAGGAAGCTGCTCGAAGGCAGAATCACCCGATTCCGCGTCACCTATTCCAAGGACTCGCGCGGCATAGAGCGGATCTATCTCGATCGCTTGCGACCAATCCTGAAGAGAGCCGTCAAGGTCGCCTTCAAGCAGCTTTGCTTCTCCGCGACGAACGATTGCGCGCACACTGTGAGGATTGATCTGCAATTCTTCGTTAAATTCCCGGCCTGCCCGCTCCAGCTTTCCGGCTCGCAAGAGCACTTCGCCGAGTTCGACGTGAAGCCCCGGCTGGTTAGGTGAAGCAGCTAAGGCATTTTGAAAATGAATGACTGCGGAGGGCCACTCGCTACTCGTCGCATAGCCCTCAGCCAGCAACTGCTCGGCACGGAAGGAGCCGGGGTCCGCTGCCTGCATCCGTTCGACCTCTGCTTTTCCTAACTGTTCGTAAGTGTGGCCCAGGAGGTAGAGTAGATCAACGTTTTGCGGCTGAAGCTTCAGTGCATGCTTGACCGTTACGAGTTCAGCCTTTACATCACCAGACATTTCGTGCGCTGCTGCCAGCCATGACCAGGACTCTGGCCGAGTTGGGTCTTGGTTGACGGCGGCAGTGAGGTAGGGGATTGCTCTGGTACCCTCGCCCATCTTGCAGTAGTCAACCCCCAGCATCAAATTGGCGGCGGCAAGCCCTGGCTTTATCTTGAGCGCTCGATGAAACTCCGTCATTGCCTCAGGGGTCCGATTCTCGAGTTGGTAGATAAGACCCAGGTTCAGGTGAACCTGGGCAAAATCAGGTACTACGGCAAGCACAGCTTTATATTCCCGCTCGGCTGTGCTGTAGTCCTGACTATGTTGCGCCTCTTGCGCTGCTGCGAGATGTGAGTCGATAACTGAGTTCGTGGTCGGGCGCGATGCGGCATTCTGGCCCGCCAGGCTGCCGGGACTGATGGCCAACGCAAGAATTATCGGGAATAGAGACTGCACACTCACCGCGGACCCCATCCGTTGATGTGGCAACGCTTCATGCTTCTTCCATCCCAAAGCTCCCAATCCAATAGTCAGGTAATCCTTAGTTCCGCAGGTAAAGCCACGGAGCGTTCGCTACTTGAAGGATTCTCACGACGTAGAGCGCGGTCCAGAGCAATGCCCCTTCGATATTACTTGTTGAAACTTTAGCGCGATTCGTCAAGACTGGGTGAAAATTTAGGCTTATAGAGTCTTCGCATCAGCATTACGGGGCTCGTAAGTTGTTGAAAAATTGGAGCGCGCAAATTTTGCTTTATGTCTAAACCCAATTTCAGAAGAGGAACTCACTCAATTGGGAGGAGTTTGTAGGCCACAACTCGCCGAGGAGGTCGAGGTCATCGAGAGGCAGTATTTTCAATCGGTTGGGAATTTTTTTGGGGGGAAAATGAATAATGGTGCGCCCGGAGAGATTCGAACTCCCTACCCTCTGGTTCGAAGCCAGATGCTCTATCCAGATGAGCTACGGGCGCATGGTGCAACTATACCGCTGCTGCAGGCTCGGGCTCGGGAAGCGGAGGCGCGAACATGGGCATGGTTTCTACGATATCGAGGCCGGCGCGGCGGAGAAGCTGGTGGATGACCGGCTCGGTCAGGCGGGTGGCGTCGTACTCTATGCGGACGGTCTTTTCAGCTTCGCGGAGCTCGATGCGGCGAACTCCGTAGACTTCGCGGATTTTGGCGATGGCAAGGGTTGCAGCCTCGGTGGGAGGCGCTCCGTAGCGGTACAGGACGTCAAGCTGGGTCATGCATCGATGATAGCAGCGGCGCGGGGTACGTAGAATCGAATATATGGGGATTTCTCTGGTTGAGGGTACGTTTGCGGGACTGATCTTCGATTGCGACGGGACGCTGGTGGATACGGCCCCTGCGCATTTGGCGGCGCTTCGGGTGGGGCTGGACGCGCATGGGCTGACGATGGCGAAGGAGTGGTACTACCCGCGTGGCGGGCTGACCCCGGATGCGCTGATGGATGACTATGAGGCGCTGCTCGGGACGTCGGTGCCGCGCGAGGACATCTTTGCGCGGTATACAGTGGCGTTTCAGGCAGAGTTAGAGTGTTTGCGGGAGGTCACGGTAATTGCAGAGATCGCTCGCGAGTGGCAGGGGCGGGTGCCGATGGCGGTTGCCTCGAATGGGCGCAGGGAGAATGTCGAGGCTAGCCTGACGGTTACAAAACTGCGGACGCTGTTTGACTTGATTGTTGCGGCAGAGGATGTGGAGCGGGGTAAGCCGGCTCCGGATGTCTTTCTGGAGGCAGCGCGAAGGATGGGAGTTGCGGCTGCCAGTTGCGTGGTGTTTGAGGACTCCGATGAGGGGTTGGAAGGTGCTCGCAGGGCCGGGATGAGGGCCATCGATATCCGTGAATACTTCGCGCCGAAGCGATGACTATGGTCGCATGACCCTGGTGATTAGAGCTTTTTCAGGTAGGACATGATCTCGGGGCTGGTCCAGTCCTGGGCCGAGACGAATTTGCGGCGAATCATGCCATTCTTGTCGATGACATAGCTCTCTGGAATCTGTTTGGTCCCGTAGAGGCGGTTGATGCGGGTAGTGGGGTCGCGAACGGTGAGAAAGTCAATGTTGTGCTGGACGAGGAAGCGACGGTAAACGGCGTCGTCTTCGTCCTGGCTGATGGCGATGATGTCGACATCGGGCATCTGGTGATGGAGCTGGATGAGGCTGGGAAGCTCGATGATGCATGGGGGACACCAGGTGGCCCACAGGTTGAGGATGACAGTATGGCCACGGTACTTGCTGAGGTCGATGGTCTGGACGCCATCGCTTACGGTGAATTCCGGCGCTACTGTGCCGATCTGGTGGGGATGGCTTCCGCGGTCGCACCCGGCGACCAGTAACATTGCGAGGACTACACCGGCCCAGACTTTACGCACATTACGCTCCGCTTCCTATAATACAAAGTCGTGAACCCAAGTGAGCTTTCCCCCGAGTCGAGAACTGTGGTTGATGAGCTTGCGCTGTCGGTGATCGTACCTGCGCGTAACGAAGAGAGCGTGCTGGCCGCGTGCCTGGCATCGCTAGTGAATCAGTCGGAGGTGGGATTTGAGCTGGGGGTGCAGTGGGAGCTGATTGTTGTCAATGATGACTCCGTGGATGGCACGCGGGCGATTGCGGAGGGAGTTGCGGCTGCCCATGATGGCGTGTTGGTGATGGATGCTCCGCTGCTGGATTTGAGCGGGACGGGTGCGCTTTCGGGTAAGTCGAATGCTTGCTGGGCCGGAGCGCGGGTTGCACGGGGGCGGCGGCTGCTGTTTACCGATGCTGATACTGTGCATGAACCCGGGAATCTTTCGCGCGCGCTGTTTGAGATGGAGAAGTATAAGGCGACGCTGCTGTCGTATTCGCCGCGGCAAATTGTGACAGGCTTCTGGCAGCGGGCGGTGATGCCGCTAGTATTTTCGGAGCTGGCCAGTGTCTATCCGATGAAGCAGGTGAATGATCCTGGGCGGAGCGTGGCGGCGGCGAATGGGCAGTTTCTGCTGGTGGAGCGGGATGCGTATTTTCTGGTGGGCGGACATCATGCGCTGGGAGGGACGGTGCTCGAAGATGTGGCGCTGGCGCGCAATATCAAGAGCGGGGAGCGGACGATACGATTTCGCTATGCGCCGGATGCGCTGGCGACGCGGATGTATCGCAGTACGGCGGAGATGGTCGAGGGGTGGACGAAGAATCTTGCGCTGCTGTTTCCGCGTCCGCTCTACCTGGCGGCTTGGCGGGTGCTGGATGTGTTGCTTTTTTTTGGGCTGCCGGGGTTGGCGGTTGGGATGTACTGGCTGCAGCCGTGGCAGCGAGGCGTGATCTGGGTGATTTGGCTGCGGACACTTTGGCGGTTTTATTCGCGGGTAGCGCGGTCGCATTTTCCTGCATCTGATTTGGTGATTTCGATACTTGGGGTTCCGCTGTTTGTTTATCTGCTGGTGCGGAGTGTGGTGGATCATCGGGTGAAGAAGTCGGTTGTCTGGAAGGGACGGCGGTATGGCGGCGTGTAGCAATCGATAGCGTCGGCTTTATCGCGGATATGATTGAGGTTTGTATCCGCGTGGCTGTGCGGGGCGTCTAATAGAAAGAGCAACGATGATATTGCTGACACGTAAAGCCGAGTTTTCTTCCGCACATTTCTATTGGAATGATGCGTGGTCCGCCGAGGAGAATCTGCGGGTCTTTGGGAAGTGCGCGAACCGTAATGGCCACGGGCACAATTACACGCTGGAAGTGACGGTTGCCGGCGAGATCGATCCGGTGTCTGGGTTTGTGGTCGATCTGAAACAATTGAAAGATATTTTGGAGCGTGAGGTGGTCAGCGTGTATGACCATCGGCATTTGAATCTTGAAGTGCCGGAGTTTGCGAAGGCGATTCCAACGACAGAGAACATCGCCATTGCGATTTGGCAGCGGCTGGATGGCAAGATTCCAAACGCAAAGCTGCACAGGGTTCGGGTGTATGAGATGGCCGATCTATTTGCGGATTACTACGGTGAGCGATGAAAGCACATCTTTCACGGCGATATCATTTTCCGGCCTCGCATCGGCTGCATAGCGATGCTTTCGACGCGGAACGGAACAGGGTTGTGTTTGGCAAGTGCAACAATCCGCACGGGCATGGGCATAACTACACCGTGCAGGTGACGGTGAGCGGTGAGGTCGATCCGGCAACGGGGATGGTCTGCAATCTGGCCGACCTGGATGCGTTTGCGCAAACAAATCTGCTGGATCGGTTTGACCATGTGAATCTGAACACGCTGGAGTGCTTTCGCGAATCGGTCTCGACGACGGAGAATCTAAGTATTGAGGTTTATCGCATCTTTTGTGGCTTTACCGCTGCCCATCTGGAGCGGGTGCATGTTGAAGAGACGAACAATAACTCCTTCGACTATGCGGGTAATGTAGATCCCGGTTTTATCTAAAAGGAAGGTTCACTATGGCAGGCACGTCCGCCACAATTGATTCCGTTTTGCTTGAGACTGCTTCAACGCAGGAGCTGTATCGCGAGCTGTTGCGCCGCATGGGGGAAGATCCTGACCGTGACGGATTGTTGCGAACGCCAGAGCGTATGGAGAAGTCGATAGCCTTTTTGACGAAGGGCTATGCGATGGATGTCACCAAGGTTCTGCACGATGCGCTGTTCGATGTGGACTATGACGAGATGGTCATCGTGAAGGACATCGAGTTCTTCTCGCAGTGCGAGCATCATTTGCTGCCGTTTTTTGGCAAGGCGCATATTGCTTATATTCCCAACGGCAAGGTCATTGGGTTGAGCAAGATTCCGCGGCTGGTGGACGTCTTTTCGCGGCGGCTTCAGGTTCAGGAGCGGCTTACGCGGCAAGTAGGAGAGGCCATTCAGGAGGCGATCAATCCGCAGGGGGTTGCGGTGATCCTGGAGGCGCAGCACCTGTGCATGATGATGCGTGGTGTGGAGAAGCAGCACTCGTCTACGGTGACGTCGGCGATGCTGGGCGTGTTTAAGACGCAGCTTCAGACGCGGAATGAGTTTTTGTCGTTGGTGCGGCGGTCTGGAAGCGAGCTTTAGCAAATAGACTAGAAGATGAAATGAACGGTCTTCTGGTATTGGATAAGCCTTCGGGGCTTACATCGCATGACGTTGTGGCTATAGTTCGCCGGGCCACCGGCGAGAAGTCTATCGGACATCTTGGTACGCTTGACCCGATGGCTACTGGGGTTTTGCCTCTGTTGTTGGGCAAGTACACTCGGCTGGCGCAGTTTTTCGGACAGGCGGAGAAGTATTATGAGGGATCGATCCGCTTTGGTTTTGCGACCGACACCTTTGACGCCGAGGGCACTCCGGCTGCTGATCCTAAGGCGCTGACTTGCTCGCTTGCGGAGCTTCGCGAGTTGAGCCGTAGGTTTCATGGCGAGATCGATCAGGTTCCTCCAATTTATTCGGCCAAGAAGATCAATGGCGTTGCGGCGCATAAGCTGGCTCGGGCTGGGGTCGAGGTTGCGGTGAAGCCTGCGCGAATTACGATCCATGACTTCAAGTTGTTGGAGTTGCAGGGGGACGTGGCTGCATTTGAGATGCATGTCTCGGCGGGAGGGTACGTCCGGTCGGTGGCGCATGAGTTGGGTCAGCTTGCGGGTTGCGGAGCGCACCTTGCTTCGCTGCGACGCACCCGGGCCGGGATGTTTTCGCTGAATGAAGCGGTGACGGTGGAGCAATTGAAGCAAGCTGCCGGGCCTGAAGAGATTGAGGCTTTGTTGCCGCATCCGCGGACGCTGCTGCCCGAGATGCCGGCGGTGACGGTGGATGCGCAGATGGCGGGACGGTTGCGCAATGGGATGCAGGTGAACCTGCCGGAGTTTTCGCAGGCTTCGCTGGTGAAGGTGTTTACCAGCCCGACGGATTTGCTGGCGATCACACGGCGCGTGGCGGGGACGCTGATGCAGCCGATTGTCGTGATGGGGTAAGCGAAAGGCTCCCACCGATTTGCACCCAGGATACCGATTTAGGAACAGAGAACTACTAAGGCTGCTTCTTTTTCAAAAGAGGCAAGACAAGGGGTAGGACGTTTTTGGCTATGATCTCGTTTCCGGCTGCGGTGGCGTGGGTCTGGTCGGTTTGCATCATGCCATTGACGCCGTAGACGCCTTGTAACAGAAATGGAAGCATCGGGATGTGGTGCTTCTTTGCCAGTAGAGTGTAGGTCTCGTCGAACTGCTTGATGTAGTCGGGGCCGTAGTCTGGCGGGAGAGTGATTCCGGCGAGTGCTATCTTTGCGCCACTGGCTTTGAGCGTCGTGATGATTTTATCCAAATTGGCGCGTGAGTCCTCGATGGGCAGGCCACGGAGACCGTCGTTGCCCCCCAACTCGACGACGATGACGGTTGGCTTGAGCGCGAGGATGGTGCCGAGACGCTCGACGCCGTCTTTCGTGGTGTTACCGCTGATACCTTCGTTGACGACGCGGTAGTGATAGCCGCGAGCGTCGAGATCGGCCTGCAGGTAGTCGGGATAACTCTGGCCGGGGTCGGCCCCGTAGCCTGCGGTGAGGCTGTCGCCGAAGCAGACCAGCACGGGACGATTGTCCGGTTTTGTTGCTGGCAGCGGTGTAACGGATGCAAGTTGCGGCTGGGCGATGGGGGTTGAGCTGACGGGGGAGGATGACGGCGAGGAAGAGT
The DNA here is from genome assembly GCF_039993895.1 of Edaphobacter paludis. Taxonomy (NCBI): domain Bacteria; kingdom Pseudomonadati; phylum Acidobacteriota; class Terriglobia; order Terriglobales; family Acidobacteriaceae; genus Edaphobacter; species Edaphobacter paludis. The sequence goes on along the minus strand of NZ_CP121194.1, from coordinate 2,774,293 downwards.
TTGACTTGCATCCGAACATGCCGATGGTGACACCCGCTACTATAAGTACAGTTTGAATCTGCCGCATACGTACAACGTTATCAGGAGGAGCGAAGCCAGGTGAATGCTACGGAAGCCAGCACTGCTCTGATGATTGAGGTTGAAGGGCTGCGTAAGTCGATTCGCAATGGGGCGCGGACGGTCGACATTTTGAAGGGCCTCGACTTTACGATTCCGCAGGGACAGTTTGCCGCGATTATGGGAGCGTCGGGGAGCGGCAAGTCGACACTGCTCGGGTTGCTTGCGGGGCTGGATACGCCCAGCTCCGGTGATGTGCGGCTGAATGGAGTCGCGATCAGCTATCTCCCGGAGGACAGGCTGGCTCAGGTTCGGGGAAAGACGATTGGGTTCGTCTTTCAGTCGTACCAATTAATTCCCACGCTGACCGCGCTTGAGAATGTTCTGCTGCCTTATGAGTTGAATGCGGGTGACACGCAGGATGGATTGGCGCGTGCACGAGAGTTGCTGGCCAGTGTGGGCCTGGGAGATAGGGTGGGACACTATCCGGTGCAGCTTTCTGGCGGCGAGCAGCAGAGAGTAGCGCTGGCGCGTGCGTTTATTCTGCGGCCTCCGATTGTGCTGGCGGATGAGCCTACGGGAAATCTGGACAGTACGAATGGTGCGCATGTGCTGGAGCTGCTGCTGAATCTAAATAAGAAGGAAGGGACGACGCTGGTGCTGGTGACGCATGATCCCGTGCTGGCTGCTTATGCCGACCGGCGGATTACGTTGCGGGATGGGTTGATTGTCTCCGATGAGATGAGTGGAGATGCCGAAGATCGGCAGGGCTCTTCAGTGCAGGGCTCCGCGGTGATGGAGTAGCTATGGCGAGGCTTTCGTATCGATCTGCTGCCAAGATTGCCGCCCGCGAGATGCGCTCGTCGTTGGGGAAATTCTTCTTTGTGATTCTGTCGGTTGCCATTGGAGTGGCGGCGCTGACGGGGGTGCGTGGATTTTCTTCGTCGTTTCGGGCGACGCTGCTGACGCGCGCGCGGAGCATTATGGCGGCGGATGTTTCGGCGCGGATGTTTGAGCAGCCAACGCCGGATGAGCAGAAGGGACTGGACGAGATTGCGGCCGACGGCGTGGAGATGACGCCTGTGACGGAACTGCTGTCGATGGCGAGTTCGCCGAAGACACTCGATCCTCTGTTGGTTTCGCTGAAGTCTGTCGATCCCGCGATGTATCCGTTTTACGGGACGGTGGATCTGGCGCCGGCGGCTCCGCTGAAGAGTGCTTTGACAAAGGATAGTGTGGCGGTGGCTGATGACCTGCTGGTGCGGCTGCACCTGAAAGTGGGAGATCAGCTGAAGATTGGGAACAAACTGTTTCGCATTGCTTCAGTTGTGGTCAACGAGCCTGACAGGTTGTCGGGGAACTTTGCGGCTGGGCCTCGCGTGCTCATCTCGCGCGAAGGGCTTGATTCGAGCGGGCTACTCGCGCCGGGGAGCCACGCAGGGCAGAGATTTCTCTTCAAGCTGCCCGCGCCTCGGGACGGAAGTGCGATGCCGGATTCAAAGGTTGCGGCGTTGAGAGATCGCCTGGAGAAGCTGCTACCGGAGGCCCGGGTGATCGACTATCGCGAGACGAATCCAGCACTGACGCAGGGGCTGGACCGGGCGACGAGTCTGCTTTCTCTGATGAGCCTGGTGGCGCTGGTGCTGGGGGCGATTGGCGTCGGCATGGCGATGCGCGCGCACCTGCAACAACGGCTGGACACGATTGCGATCATGAAGTCGCTGGGCGCGAGCTCCGGACAGATCATGAAAATTTACCTGCTGCAGACACTATTGCTTGGGCTGCTAGGGGGAGTGCTGGGCGTCGCGCTCGGGGTGGGGGTGCAGATGGCATTTCCACGCCTGCTGGCGGGGCTGCTCCATATGCAGACCCAGATCCATATCCAGTGGAAGACGGTGTTGACCGGCCTCGGCGTGGGGGTGCTGACGACGCTGCTATTTACTCTGCCTCCGCTGCTGGATATTCGTGGCGTCCGTCCGGTTTTGATTCTTCGGAGGGCGGTGGAAGAGAGTGATGACCCGTTTGTCACCGCGGTCTTTCGCAAACTGCGGAAGAATGGCGCGCAGATTGGAGCTGCTGTTCTTATTCTTGCAGGATTGGCGGCGATTGCAGCGACGCTTAGCGATTCGGCGATGATAGGTGGAGTTTTTTCCCTGGGACTGGTGACTGTGCTTGCGGTTTTACTGGGAGCTTCGGCTCTGGTGCTTGCAGGGTTGAAGCAGTTTCTGGGGCGGACACGGTTGAGCCTGCCATCGGCGATGCGGCATGGGCTGGCGAATCTCTATCGTCCGGGGAACCCTTCGGCTGCATTATTGGCGGCGCTTGGGTTGGGCGTGATGCAGATCATGACGGTATATTTTGTGCAGCAGGCAGTCGTGCGCGAACTGCACATCACCAGTGCTCCGAATCTGCCGAATGTTTTTCTGGTGGACATTACGCCGAATGAGATTGATGGGGTACGAGCGCTGATTAAGGCGCAGCCTAGCGTGACTGTTCCGCCTGAGATGCTGCCCGTGGTGTCTTCGCGCGTTGTTGATATTGACGGAGTGCCGGCAGACCAGGCGAAGCTGAAGAACTTTCCCAAGCGGATGCTGCAATCGATCTCTCTGACCTGGGCCGTGGCCGCGCCGCCAGGTACGAGCGCTGTTGCAGGGAAGTGGTGGCAGGCGGGAGAGAAATCGCCGGTAGTGGCGGTGAACCAGCGTGACGCCGAGCGGCTTGGCGTAAAGGTTGGATCGCATATTACGTTTGCCGCGCAGGACTCGCGCTTTACTGCAACGGTAGTCGCACTGACGAAGTCGGATGGGCAACATGCTTACTCACGCGCTGCGTTTATCCTGCCGCCGGCTGCCCTCGCTGGGCTGCCAGTCGTCTGGTATGGCGGCGTTCATGCCGATCCGGCGCGTGTGGGAGAGTTGCAGCGGGCGCTGTATAACGCCTATCCGACGGTGACGGTGATCAATGTGGCGCAGGCGCTTGAGACAGTGCGGTCTGTGGTGATTCAGATTACCTATGTGATTCAGTTTCTGGCGGCGTTCTCGATCTTTGCGGGAATCATCATTCTGGCGAGCAGCATTGCAGGCACACGGTATCGCAGGATAAGAGAAGTAGTGGTGCTGAAGACGCTGGGGGCGACGCGGCGGCGGATTGCGACTATTTTTTCGATTGAGTTTGCGGTGCTGGGACTGGTGGCTGGGGTTGTTGGTATTACCTTTGCTAACCTGATTGCCCGAGTGATGCTGCATCGGATGAACGTGGTATTCCATTGGCAGTGGGGCTGGTCGCTGGCCGCGCTCATAGGAACGGGAGCCCTGACGGTTGCAACTGGATGGGCCGCAAGTCATCGAATTCTTGGGCAGAAACCGCTGGAAGTTCTGCGGGAAGAGTAATTTTGCGGGCAGACGATCTAATGGCACCGTTAACGCTTTGATCTCAATATCTACTGAAATAATTTTTCTATTGACATGTGTTTCGATAATTCCATAGATTCTATAGCGGTCAAGTAATCGCAAATTGATCGGACCAAAATTCTCCAGACGGACAGATTGCGGTTTTCAGCGTCTGTCCATTTTTTATGACAGCCTCATTTGCAGGAGCTAAGAAATGCATCGTTTTTATAGAAAATATGCCGCTGTTGTTCCGGTATTGTTGCTGAGTCTTGGCTTGCAGGAGGCTACGGCGCAACAGATTTCGTATCAACATGCCACCGCGAAGCAACTTGCGGGGATTGCCAAGGATAATTCGCGGCACTTTGGTGATGACCCGGATGATCCTGGACCACTGGCGACGGACTTGTCGTACAAGATTTCCCCTGCAGCGGTGGGTAAGGCCATGCGGAAGGTTGCCGACTGGCAGCTTGCTCGATCCCAGCCCTACTTCGATCGGATATGGACGTGGAGCATTTTGTACAGCGGATTCATGGCTGCTTCGGAGTCGCTGGACGATGCCAAATATCGCGATGCCATGATGGCGATGGGGACGAAGTTCGACTGGCGACTGCGGTCGCATCTGCCGAATGCGGATGATCAGAGCGTAGGGCAGACTTACCTGGAGCTATTTCTTCTGAAGAAAGAGCCTGCAATGATGGAGCCGACGCGGAGTGAACTGGACGCTGTGCTGGCCGCTCCGCGACTGTCGACGATTCCGGGGAAGGAGCTTCCCTGGTGGTGGTGCGACGCTTTATTTATGGGTCCTCCGGTGTGGGCGCGGATGTATGCGGCTACGGGCGACCGCAGATATATCTCCTACCTTGACGAGGAGTGGTGGAAGACCTCCGACCTGCTGTATGACACCCGCGAACATCTGTATGCGAGGGATGCGAGCTATCTAACGAAGACAGAATCCAATGGACAGCGGATGTTCTGGGGGCGGGGAAATGGGTGGGTCATGGGCGGTATTGCACGTACGCTCGAATACCTGCCGAAGGACGATCCCGCGCGTCCGAAGTATGTGAAGCAGTTGCAGGAGATGTCGGCGCGGATCGCTTCGCTGCAGGGCAAGGATGGGATGTGGCGATCGGGCCTACTTGACCAGAGCAACTATGATCTGCCAGAGATGTCGGGCTCAGCTTTGATGACCTACGCGATGGCGTGGGGCGTCAATGAAGGAATTCTGGACAGGAAAATCTATCGGCCTGTGATTGAGAAGGCCTGGGCAGGAATGCTGCATCATGTTTATGCAGATGGACGGCTGGGCTGCATCCAGCAGACGGGAGCCGAACCGGCTCCATTCAAAGCCAGTGCAAGCTATACCTATGGCGTGGGCGCCTTCCTGCTGGCGGGAAGCGAAATTCGACGCATGGGCGGTAATTCTTCGGGAGGTAAACGCGTACATTCAAGCCGATTTAGGTTGTAGGATGAATATGTCTTGCAATCCAAATGTGCGAGTGTGGTGATGAAGTTGGATGGAATAGAAGCGCTTCGTGTGCATAAGCAGCGGTTTGGGCGGGAAGGCCGGGCATTTGGCGCACCGGCGCGCGTGAATTTGATTGGCGAGCACACCGATTACACCGGTGGTTTCGTGATGCCCATGGCAATCGATTTCGCAACGCTGGCGGTGGTCAGTCCTCGCGACGACGGGCGTGCTGTCTTTTATTCGTTGAACTTTGATGAGGAAGTTTCCTTCGAGATCGCGGGCCTTGGACGCACTCCGCGAGGACACTGGAGCGACTACCCGTTGGGGGTGGTATGGAGCTTGGCGCAGGAGGGCATTACTGTGAGCGGGTTCAGCATGAGCATTGCGGGAAATGTGCCCGTGGGCGCGGGACTAAGCTCGTCCGCCTCACTGGAAGTTGCAACGGCGATGGCGTTGCTGTCGCACGCTGGCGCTGAGCTTCCGCTGAAGACCGTAGCGACGCTCTGTCGCCGGACCGAGAATGAGTTTGTCGGCGCCAAGAGTGGAATCATGGACCAGTTCATCGTGGCCGGCGGCGTAGCTGGACGCGTGATGCTGCTGGATTGCCGTTCGCTGGAGTTCGAGCTGCTGCCCTTGCCGTCCGAGGTGCGGGTTGTGGTTTGCAACTCGATGGTGCAACACGAGCATGCGACCGGAGAGTACGGCGACCGGAGCGATGAGGTGGAGGCAGGGCAGGCGGTGCTGCGGCGCGAACGGCCTGGCATCCAATTGCTGCGTGATGCCACGCTCGCCGATCTTGAGGCCTGCAGGGACAAGATGAGTGCGGCGAGCTTTGCGCGGTGCAGGCACATCATCGCCGAGAATGTGCGGGTGCAGGAGGCCCGTGAGGCGTTACTGCGCGGGGACGTGAAGCGGTTTGGTGAGTTGATGGTTGCCGCCCATGCGAGTATGCGCGATGACTTCGCGGCCAGCTGTCCTGAGGTGGATGCGCTGGTGGAGATGGCAATGCGGCTGCCGGGATGCTTTGGGGCGCGGATTACCGGAGGCGGATTTGGCGGATGCACCGTAAATCTGGTCAGCGTGGATAAGGCAGAAGCTTTTGCAGAAGCGCTGAGGCATGAGTACAAGGCAGCTTTGGGGATCGACGCGGACTGCTTCGTCTGTGCTCCCTCCGATGGGGCGCTCGCAATGGCTGCGAAGGGTGGTGCGCAGTGAATCCATTAGCTCAGACAAATCCTCATCGCCGGTTCAATCCGCTGAAGCAGGAGTGGGTTTTGGTTTCGCCGAATCGGACACAGCGTCCATGGCAGGGGCAGATGGAGAAGCCTGTTGTTGCGGCTGCGCTGACATACGATCCGGATTGTTATCTTTGTCCGGGGAATATTCGCGCCGGCGGCGCACGGACGGACAAGTACACGAGCACCTACGTCTTTGAGAACGATTATGCGGCTTTGAAGCTCGACGCTCCTCGATTTTCAAATGACGAGGATGGCAAAGGCATTCTGATTGCCGAGGGAGAGAGCGGGGTTTGCAGGGTGGTCTGCTTCTCGCCGCGGCATGATCTGACATTGGCGAATATGACCGTTCCCGAGATTCGGGCGGTGGTGGATGTCTGGGCTGAGCAGTATCGTGAGCTGGGTTCGCGGGACGATATTGCTTATGTTCAGGTGTTTGAAAATCGGGGCGCGATGATGGGCGCGAGCAATCCGCATCCGCATGGCCAGATCTGGGCCAGTCGTTCGATCCCAAATGAGATTGTCTCTGAACTTGCGGGGCAGAGAGCCTATTTGGAAGAGCGTAAATGCTGCCTACTTTGCGCTTATCAGGAGATGGAGATTCGGCTTGGCGAGCGGGTGGTGGCGACGAATGAGAGTTTTGTCGCCGTGGTTCCTTACTGGGCGGTCTGGCCGTTCGAGGTGATGATTTTGCCGCTGCGGCATATTACCGATCTGGAGGCGATGACCGCTGCGGAGCGCGATGACTTTGCTTCCATGCTGCAGTCAGTGACTTCGACCTATGACCGGGTCTTCGATACTCCCTTTCCGTACTCGATGGGGCTGCATCCCCAGCCTGTGGATGGGGAGAAACATCCTGAGTGGCATTTTCATACTCACTTCTATCCGCCGCTTCTGCGCTCGGCCACGATCCGGAAGTTCATGGTGGGGTATGAACTTTTAGGCTCTCCGCAGCGGGACATTACGGCAGAAAGTGCGGCTGAGGTGCTGCGTAAGGCGGCTGCTCGTTAGGGAAGGAAATTCGTCTTCGGAGCTTAGTTCAATCGCTCTCGTTGGTCAGAGGATCCGATGAACCGCTCTGCTCCTCTGCAAGTCGAACAATCGGGCCGATCTCAGCCCCGGGATCGACCCAATAACTTAGCGGGAGCGAAAGAACCATGAGCACATCAAATAGATATGCATAAGTCAGACATTTTCACGATCACGCTGCCTCCCACGTCTGCCAGTGACCTCCTTCGTACCCGTTTTGGCTTCGCAAACACCTATGCGCGTTTGCCGGAGCGCTTCTATGCACGGCTGAATCCAACGCCGGTAGCGGCACCCAGCCTTGTGAAGGTGAATGTAGAGCTGGCCCGGAATCTAGGACTCGATCCACAAGCGTTATCGAGCGAGCAAGGAGTAGAGATCCTTGCTGGCAACCGTATAGCCGAGGGTGCTGAACCACTTGCCCTCGCCTATGCGGGTCATCAGTTTGGACACTTCGTGCCTCAGCTCGGGGACGGTCGGACAAATCTTCTGGGAGAGGTCATAGGACGCGACGGCGTGCGTTACGACATACAGCTCAAGGGCTCCGGTCCAACCCCCTTCTCGCGGCGTGGCGATGGCCGAGCCGCACTTGGCCCCGTGCTGCGCGAGTACATCGTGAGCGAGGCCATGGCGGCGCTGGGCGTGCCGACCACTCGGGCCTTGGCAGCAGTGACCACAGGGGAGCAGATTTTTCGCGAAACGGTCTTGCCCGGCGCTGTGCTGACTCGAGTAGCGGCCAGCCACATTCGCGTGGGAACCTTCCAGTACTTCGCCGCACGAGGGGACACCGAAGGGATACGCACGTTGGCGGATTATGCGATTGCCCGACACTATCCCGATGCGGCGCAGACGAATCAGCCATATCGCGCTTTTCTGGATGGCGTGATTACCAAGCAAGCACAGCTGATCGCACAATGGGTGCTCCTCGGCTTCATCCATGGGGTGATGAACACCGACAATACCTCCATCTCGGGCGAAACCATTGATTACGGTCCCTGCGCGTTCATGGAGGCCTATGAACCGGATAAGGTATTCAGTTCTATCGATCGCAATGGACGATATGCGTACAGCAACCAGCACCATGCCGCGCACTGGAACCTGACGCGTCTCGCTGAAGCCCTGCTGCCGGTTTTAGAGCAGGAGACGGGAAGCGAAGAGGCCGCGCTGGCCTCAGCGAAAGAGGCGCTCACTGCCTTCGAACCACAGTTCGAGGCAGCTCGTCAGACTGGCCTCCGCCGTAAGCTTGGTCTGTTTACCGAACGCGAGGGAGATATAGTTCTGGCTCAAGACTTGCTGGACCGCATGGCCACAAATAACGCGGACTTCACCCTGACGTTCCGCCGGCTCTGCGATGCCGCAGCTGGACTGGACGGGGACGCGGGAGTGCGCAAGCTCTTCACCGAACCGGAAGCTTATGACACTTGGGCCGCTGGATGGCGCCAGCGCATGAATGAAGAGCCAACTACAGCTCAAACGCGCGCTGTACAGATGAGGCTAATAAATCCGGTGTTCATTCCACGCAATCATGTATTGGAAGCGGCTCTCAATGCCGCTGTTGATCGGCACGACTTTCAGCCCTTCGAGAAATTGTTGGAAGTTGTGACACGCCCGTACGAGGACAGGCCGCGTTTGGAGTGGTACTCCACGCCCGCGCTTCCCAACGAGTGTGTCACTCAGACTTTTTGCGGGACATAATCGGTGGGGGCCGCTGATGTCGGAATTTACTGGGTTCTCACCAGACGCACAGGTTGGGTCAATCCCATGGGATAGAACGGCGTGTCTTCTGTCCATGCGCGGGCAGCCTTATTGTCGGTCAAAGTCTTCATGTAATCTCCGAGTGTCGACACGACTTTGATAGTCACGTCATTTACGCCGGACCTCAGGGCACCTGATAGGTCATAGGTGTGTTCACCATACCAACGCGTACCGATGAGGCGGCCATTTATCTCTAACTGCGAAACACTGTGGAGATGTCCGAGGTCGAGGACGAGGTGCTGATCCGGATGGTCGACCTGGAAGTGATTGCTATAGATCATGGTTCCTGCAAAGGACTTCAGACCGTCATCCTGACTGAAATCGACCAAATTCTGTAGTACCCGGGTTTGCGCTGTTCCGTCCACATGAAGCAGCCTGACGTTCCATGGTCCGGCTATAGTTCGCTCCGAGACAGGGTCGCCTATGGCCGCAGGTAAGAGCTTCGATGCAATGGCCGAACCAGATGAGACAGCGGATTTTTCGAAGACGATCAGCCTGGATTCAGATGGGCCAAGCGTGATAGTCAGCATGTCCTTAGGTCCAGATGTTGGATAAGGTGCACGTTCACCTGACTCGGCGTCCCATAGCCAAGGCGTCTTATCCTTGATGTGAAAAGTGGCTTCAAACGTGTGAGTATCTTGTGGGCCGTAGTTGCTAAAAAAGAAGATATCTTGACTTCCACAGACGTAATGTAGCTGGCTGATATAGTCAGTGGGCTTGCTTATCAAAACATCCGGTTCAAGCGCGTATTTCTTCTGCACCTCGCGATACCAATTCACCATGTCTTCTTCGTTCACTGTCAGTATCGGAGTCCGAAGTGGATAGCTGCTCCTCAGAGACTGAATCACATCATGAACGATGCGACTCTCCGATGCGTTATCGATGAGCCCACAAGCGCGATAGGGGACCTTGCCGATGCATAGGAGAGTTCCACCAGATTCTACAAATGCCTTCAGCAGCGCGGCCGTGGCTGGATGGATCGACTCAACGTCGGGTAGAAAGATGGCCTTGTAGGATCGATCGCGAAACCGCAGCCTGCCCTGGCTGACAGTCGATTGGCGGATGATGTCCTCGGTGAGATAGTCGCACCCACTTCCATTCTGGTGAATGACCTCCCAAAGCTTATAAAGATACGGCGGATCGACGGTCTTCGGAAAGGGATCACGTTGAAAGCCGTACCGCGATGCGAGATCAGCTGAAGGAGGCAGAATCGCGATGTCGGCCTGCATTACCGAGTGTTGGAAGAGGGCTGAGAGGCGAGCCTTATAGTCCACCCATAGCTTGAAGTAGGGCCACCATGTATTCCGTTCGCTGAAGTAGGTGCCATATCGAACCCACCCTGGAAATGGGGCATCTGGCGGGCTGTAGTTGAAGCCGTGCAACACCGACTGGGTGACTCCGGACAACATGCTCTGATCACCGGCAACCTTAATCCTCTCGAGGGAAGCATGGAATGGATCGTCGGTATTTGTCATCTCCTCGCAACTGATGAGCTGCTTGCCGGACAGATGAGCAGCCGAGCTGACAAATTTATTGATCATGGTATAGCTGCGACCCTGGCGGTAATCGCCGGTCCCAAAGCTTTCGATCTTCTCAGACCGAATCCATGTTTCACACTCAGGAATATCGACCATCATGCCGGCGGTAATTGCATCGAGGTCCATGCCATAAGCCTGCATTCTGGATTTCACTCCATTGTTCGTGCACCACTTCGCAAATGTTGCGACGAACCTCTCCTCAAACAGCTCATGTCTGGTGATTTCGAAGTCATAACGAACAAGATCGGTCTGCGCTTTGAATGCAGGAGAAAAGTCCGCTCCATATTTTTCAGAGACAGCATTCCCCATCTCTCCCACCTTGAAGAGGATGAATGGGAGCCACGGCGAGAGGTCGTATCCCCTTCTTCTGCGAAACTGCGCGAACATGTCGTCGCACCAATTCGCTCCCTCAAGCTCGATGCTATCGGTAAAGAATGCTCGAAAGTGCCCGCCCAGCGGACCTATCCGTGCCGATAACCTGTTCGAGAGACGATCGAGATACCTTGCGACCGCCTGTTCACTGTAGTGATTCAAGACCGGTCCTGTTGCACCCGGCGCACCATTGATGACAGCCATGAATCCAGTGAGTTTTACAAGAAAGTACAGAACGTGATCCCCACTCGGAAGATCGAACTCGATGAAGTCACGATTTCGCTGCTCATCCATGCGAACGCCTGCAGTAGTTGTGCTAAGCCGAGACGGTACTAACGTAAGCCCGCAGAGCTCTTTCTGGCTGTCCTTGTAAGGCGAGACGAAATGCGGGCTCACACTATCCAGCAGTTCTGCACGAGTGAGCCGAACATGTCCGGGACCAGTGAAGTTTCTTGTACCGATCGCCATCATTTGCGTTTGGTCTTCCCTGGACAGGAACTCGCCACCGTACGGCCAACCCGAACCCACGATCATGTCACAGGTCATGCCTCGTTCTTTAGTGCCTCGCAGCGCGACTTCGAGTACGTCGATCCATTCGTCGCTCATCCAGGTCAGAGCCTGGGTATTCATTGGGTCCGCTTCAGCAGGAAACCGAATTGGATTGATCTCGACCCCACCGATTCCTGCGGCCTGCAATACGTCGAGCTCTCTGATGATCTCCTTTCCGACAACTCGATCTCCATTCCACCACCATCGGACCATCGGGCGATATTGATTTGCTGGCTGCCGGAAGAGCTCGTACAGACTGGTCTCGGAGATGTTGGCAGGAGGGACATCGATTTTCGAATCTTCGTTGTCAGATTCAGACAGACCAGAGCTGCTAGCTCTGCAATCTTTCAGGCCGGTAAAAGGCATCGCAGCCGTCGTAAGCGAAGCCAAACGAATAAACTCTCTGCGAATCACAACGGCACCAAACTTTCTACGGCCTCTGCCGCACTGGACTAAATCGTTTTCTCTAAGCTTCCCGATGGATCGTAAGAATGCGACGAGCTTGAAGCAAATAGTGTTCAAGACTGCATGATGTCTTCCAAATTGTTTGATTTGAAATTTAAGGGAGCAGCGTTAGTACGTGGCTCTCCCACCGCTGAGATCAAATACCGCTGCTGTGGTGAAGGAGTTCTCCTCGGAGACTAACCAGGCAACCATCGCGCTGATTTCATCTACTTCGAGAAAGCGTCCACGCGGAATCTTACTCAGCATGTAGTCCACATGCTCTTTCGACATCTGCTCGAAAATACGCGTGCGAGCGGCTGCCGGTGTAATGCAATTTACCGCGATGTTGTTAGCCGCGGTCTCTTTGCCAAGTGACTTCGTCAAAGCGATGACGCCGGCCTTTGAAGCACTGTATGCGGAAGCGTTAGGATTACCCTCTTTTCCCGCGATCGAGGCAACGTTGACGATTCGTCCGTAGTTCTGGCGCAACATGTGTGGCACGATGGCCCGACAGCAATGATAGACACCAAGTAGATTCACGTTGATGACGCGCTGCCATTCCTCAACCGGGTACTCCCACGTATTGTGATTGGACCCGGCAATACCGGCATTCGCTACAAGTATGTCGACATGTCGATGCTTGTCGATCGTTGCCTGAACCGCGCGATCCACGGAAGCAACTTCCGAAACATCAACTATCTCTCCGGAGACATGACCTGCCTTTTCCAGTTGTTGGATTGCAATCTCCAAAACCGCACGATCGTTGTCCCAAATGGAGACCGATGCACCCGACTCCAGAAGACGAGTTGCCACAGAAAGACCGATCCCCTGGGCTCCCCCCGTTACCACAGCATGACGGCGATTCAAATCAATTTGATTCACTTGATCCTCGCGATAATGTGAGTGTGGTTCGCGCGACGACGCATATTCCATTGGCCCGGAAAGACTATGTAGGACAGCGAATTTAGAGAAGAACTAGCATCAGGTCCACGCGCACTGAGAAAATCCATATAAGTGCAGTGGAATCAGATGGTTACTATGGTGGAGGCGGCGGGAGTCGAACCCGCGTCCGAAAAAACTTCCAACAGAGAGCTTTCATGCTTTTTCCGTATCATTTTTGTCTCGTCATCGGCGCTTAGAACGGACGAAGATGCGACGACGACCAGCCTGATTAATCTCGTCCGACCCGCTCAGGCGGAGCAGGGAAGACCAGCCTACTGTGCGACGATCGGTACAAGCCCGTAGGCGAAGCCTGAGCGATCGGCTACTTATTTAATTAAGCAGCAAGCGCGAATTGAGGTTCGGCACTTATAGTTTTGTGAGCGATTACGGGTGTTCACACCCCGGCATGCCTCTCTGCCACAAGCAATCCCGTCGAAGCCGTGACGCCCCCATCTGGAGCTGGCACCAACATTGCATTGGAGCGCTACAAAGAACTGTTCTCAGTATACGCGTGGTTGAGCGTGGGTTCGATGCAGCAACCTACCCGCCTTGACTGCTGAATACTTATCAGCGTAAATAGTTTCAATGAAGAAACATGCCTTTCTGCAATCCCTCTCGCTGCTTGCACTCGTCTCAGCTTTCCTTCTTCTGCTTCCTGTTGGCCGGGCGCAGACTGTGCAGCCTCCGGTAGAGCCGGGATCACCTACCGACCCGGCGGTTCATGCCAGGTTGGGGCTTCCGACTCCAGCTAATCCTCATCTTCCTACGCTGTTTCTCGTGGGAGACTCTACAGTCCGGAACGGCCATGGCGATGGCGCTCATGGACAGTGGGGCTGGGGTGAGCCGTTGGTCAGCTTCTTCGATACTGCGAAGATCAACGTTGTGAATCGTGCCATCGGCGGGCGCAGCAGCCGCACTTACATCACCGAAGGACATTGGGCGGATACGCTGGCGCTGATGAAGCCGGGCGACATTGTGCTGTTCCAGTTTGGGCACAATGATTCGGGGCCGCTCGATGATGCTGCCCGCGCTCGCGGCACGATTCCGGGGGTTGGCGATGAGAGCAGGGAGATTGAAAATCCTATCCTCAAGCGCCATGAGACGGTCCACACCTATGGCTGGTATATGCGCCAGTATGTGGCGGACACGATTGCCAAAGGGGCGACTCCGATTGTGTGTTCTCCAATTCCTCGCAAGATCTGGAAGGACGGAAAGGTGGTTCGCAATGCCGACAATTATGGCGGCTGGGCGCGTCAGGTTGCGCTTCAGCAACATGTTGCCTTCATCGATCTGAACGCCATCATTGCGCGCCGTTACGATGCGCTCGGTGAGGAGAAGGTCGAACCGCTGTTCGCCGATCCGCATACGCATACGAGCTGGGCAGGGGCGGAGCTGAACGCGGAGTGTGTCGTGGCTGGGCTGAAGGCCCTTCCCCGTGATCCGTTGGCTGGGTATTTTTCGGATAAGGGCAAGGCGGTCACTCCGGATGCGGGTAGTTGACCCGACTGGAGGTCCCTCCCCTCCCCGTACTTGGGATGTAAAGTCTTCATTCTAAAAGGCTTATTTTGTAAAGTCTTCTATCTAAAAGAGTTAGGCCCAGCGGTTTCGCTGGGCCTTTGATTATTTCTTTGCTGTCATTATTTTATCGGATTGGAGGGAACTCTTTTGCAATCCCTATTTCGTTTGTTTTGTTTAGTTTGAGTGGTGTAGAGGCTTGACAGCGTTTTTGCTGGGTTTTCTGAGGCCACGCCTGCTAACTAGCTTAGAACAATAACTTTATCGCCATGTAGCTCAATTATGCGGATGCAAATAGAAACGCAGATTCTCCGCCTGCGGCGAAGAATGACAATATCAATATACAAATGCTTCTCTAAATACAGATGCTCCCTGCATACAGGGGAACGCCTACGGCCAAATTCCCCTGCGGCGAAGGTGGTCAAGCTCCTGCGGTACGATCAGGCGGTGGTGAGCTGGGAGTTGGCTTCTGTGGCCATCTGCTGGATGGACTCGTTGTAGGGGGCGCGGAGGACTCCTCGCTCGGTGATGATGGCGGTGATGTATTTTGCCGGGGTTACGTCGAAGGCCGGGTTCTGGATGGCGGCGCCGTTGGGTGTCATCTGCTTGCCGTTGGAGTGGGTGACTTCGGTGGCGGCGCGCTGCTCGATGGGGATGAGATCGCCGTGTGCGGTGGCGAGGTCGATGGTCGAGAGGGGGGCGGCGACATAGAAAGGGATGCCGTGCTCTTTGGCGAGGACGGCGACGGAATAGGTGCCGATCTTGTTGGCGGTGTCGCCGTTGGCGGCGATGCGGTCTGCACCTACGATGACGGCCTGGATGCGTCCCTGGCGCATGAGCGCGCCTGCCATGTTGTCGCAGAGGACGGTGGTGGGGATGTTGTCGTGAAGCAGTTCCCATGCGGTGAGGCGTGCGCCTTGCAGGTAGGGGCGGGTCTCGTCGGCGAAGACGTCGATCTTGTGGCCGCGCTCGACGGCGGCGCGGATGACGCCGAGGGCGGTGCCGTATCCGCAGGTGGCGAGGGCTCCGGCGTTGCAATGGGTGAGGACTGTGCCTTCCTGGGGAAGAAGTGCTGCGCCGTGTGCTCCCATCTGCTTGCAGGCGGCGATGTCTTCGTCGTACATCTGCCGCGCCTCGGCGATGAGGGCGGCCTTGATCTCGGGGATGGGGGTGTTGGCGGCGGCGAGAGCGTTGTACTTGTCGCGCATACGCTGGATGGCCCAGAAGAGATTGACGGCGGTGGGGCGGGTCTCGGCGAGGGTCTTCGCGATGACGGCTACTTCTTCGGTGAGGGCGGGGAGGCTGGCGGCGGTGCTGCGGTCGACGCCGATGGCGACGCCCATGGCGGCAGACACACCGATGGCGGGTGCTCCGCGGACGATCATGTCGCGGATGACGGTGGCGACCTGCTTGTAGTCCGTCGCGAGAACGTAGGTCTCTTCGAGGGGGAGCTTGGTCTGGTCGAGGAAATTAACGCCTGCGGGGAGCCATTCGAGGGTAGGAATCATGTCTTTATTAGTTTAGACGACCGGGGCGGAGCCTTGTTTTTGCCCGGGGGTGGTGGATAACCGAGAGAGCTTCCGTTTAGGCTTGCAGTATCGCTGGATGAAACCAGCTCGAACCAGATGGCATGGAAGTGTAAGGAGTGAACTTTGGCAGTTAATCGGCGGAATTTTCTTTTAGGGACAGCGGCGGCGGCAGCACAGGCGGGTGTAGCGGCGGCTTTGCCAACTGGTACGAAGAGCGACGCGGGCGCGGAGGGAGCCGCTCGGGCAGGGAAGCGGAAGCCGAATATTATTCTGTATCTGTCCGACCAGTTTCGCTGGGACTTTGTTGGCGCGAATGGGTTGAATAGTTCTACGAACACGCCCAATCTGGATGCGCTGGCTGCACATGGCAAGAACTTCACTCATGCTGTGACCAACCAGCCGGTGTGTGCTCCGGCGCGCTCTGTGCTGATGACAAGCCGATATGCTACGGAGACAGGCGTCTGGCACAATGGTCCGGCGCTGAGCACGGAACTGCCGACGCTGGCTGGAGAACTGCGCAAGGCTGGCTACACGGCGAATCTGATTGGCAAGTGGCATCTTGCACCGGCCAAGGCGGCGGATGGCGGTGGGCCGGGTTATGTGAAACCGGAGTATCGCGGAGGCTTTTTGGATCTCTGGGAGGGTGCGAATGCGCTGGAGCATACGACCCATCCTTTTGAGGGAACCATCTTTGACGGTGATGGGAAAGAGATCACGTTCAAGGACCAGTATCGCGTCGACTTTATTACCGACCGTGCCGAGCGGTTTTTGCGACAGAAGCAGGAGAAGCCGTTTTTTCTTTTCGTCTCGCAGCTTGAACCGCATCAGCAGAATGATATGAAGCGCATGGTTGGGCCGAAGGGTTCAGCGGAGCGATTTATCAATGCAGCGGTGCCTGCCGATCTGCGTGAGCAGCCGGGCGACTGGCATCAGCAGCTTCCGGACTACTATGGCGCGTGCGAGAGCATCGATGCTTCGGTGGGCAGACTCAGGAAGATTCTTGAAGAGGAGAATCTTGCGGACGATACGATTTTTGTCTTCATCAGCGATCATGGATGCCACTTCATGACGCGCAATGAGGAGTACAAGCGCAGCACGCACAATAGCTCGGTTCGCATTCCGCTGATTATTCAGGGGCCGGGTTTTGAGGGAGCGCAGCAGATACCGGAGCTGTTCGGGATTATCAATGTCGCTCCTACGCTGCTGGAGGCGGCAGGCGTGAAGGTGCCGGAGTCGATGAAGGGGAAGAGCATTCTGCCGCTGCTGAACGATGCCAAAGCGCGAGAGGCGTGGCCGAATAAGGAGCTGATTCAGATCAGCGAATCGATGACGGGACGGGCCATTCGCACCAAGGACTGGACGTATTGCGTTGCTGATCCGACGGGCGTGCGGGCGGCTACGAGCAATAATTATCATGAGTACCAGATGTACGACCAGCGCAACGATCCGCATGAGCTGGTGAATCTTGCGGGGCGAAAAGAGTACCGCGCGAAGGCGGCTGAGCTTCGCGAAGAACTCAAAGAGCTGATCGTCGCTTCGGGAGAGCCGGAGCCGGAGATTACCGAGGCGAAGTTGTATCCGTGATGGGGAAGGGCAGCGATGGTTGACGAAGTGACTGGCGGCGAAACGAATTCGGGTGAACACGGTGTGGAGCAAAAATCTTCCTGCTGCGCGCCGGTGGCTGTTCGTGATGTGGCTGTGCTGGAAGTGGGCAAGGCTGTGGCAGCTTCTCATGCTGCCGCTGAGCTTGTGAGCGATATGGTTTCGCTGCCGGGTGGGACTTTTTTGATGGGCACGGACTATGCTCACGGCTTTCCGCTGGATGGCGAGGGGCCGGTGCGTCCGGTCACGCTCTCTCCATTTCAGATAGATCGGTTTCCAGTGACGAACGAGGAGTTTGCGGCGTTCGTCGAGGCGACGGGCTATCGCACGGAGGCGGAGATCTTTGGCTGGTCGTTCGTCTTCTGGTCGCATATCCCTGCGGAACGGTTTGAGGCGTTGGTGGAGGATACGGTGGCGGCGGCTCCGTGGTGGTGCAAGGTTCCGGGGGCGTTCTGGCGGCAGCCTGAGGGCGCGGGCTCGGATGTGCGGGAGCGCGGCAGGCATCCGGTGGTGCATGTGTCGTGGAACGATGCGGGTGCTTATGCTGCGTGGGCTTCGAAGTCGCTGCCGACGGAGGCGCAGTGGGAGTATGCGGCGCGTGGCGGATTGGAGCAGAAGCTCTATCCGTGGGGTGACGAGCTGACTCCGGGTGGAGAGCATCGCTGCAATATCTGGCAGGGGAAGTTTCCGGTGGAAGATACGGGCGAGGATGGCTTTCGGGGAAGCTGTCCGGTGGATAGCTTTCCGGCGAATGGATTTGGGATTTATTCGGTTACGGGCAATGTGTGGGAGTGGTGCGCGGACTGGTTTCATGCGTCGTTCAGCGCGGAGCCGCAGCATGATCCGATTGGACCCGGCAATGGGCAGAGCAGGGTGATGAAGGGCGGATCGTTTCTTTGCCATGCTTCGTACTGCAATCGCTATCGCGTGGCCGCGCGGACTTCGAACACTCCGGATAGCTCGGCTTCGAATATCGGATTTCGCTGCGTCAAGGCTGGCTGAAATCGTCGCTCGTGCCTGATAGTAAAGTGTGTAGGTAACGTAGGAGGCAGCGTGACGGCAATTGAAATTACCGGCGAGATGCTCATTGGAGCGCGAAGTGTTCGTGGCACGCAGGGAGTGGTGCGCTCGATGAATCCTGCGACTGGCGAGGAGTTGACGCCGGAGTTTGGCGGGGGCTCGGCGAAGGATGTTGACGCTGCTTGTACGCTGGCGATGCGTGCCTTTGACGCTTACCGTGCGACTAGTCTTGAGCAGCGCGCAAGTTTTCTTGAGGCGATTGCACAAGGGATTCTTGACCTGGGAGATCTGCTGGTTGAGCGCGTGATGAGCGAGTCGGGGTTGCCACGCGGACGCGTTGAAGGCGAGCGCGGGCGGACGGTAGTCCAACTCAGATTGTTTGCCGGGGTGGTAAGAGAGGGCCGTTGGCTCAACGTCACGCTGGACAGCGCGTTGCCTGAGCGCAAGCCTTTGCCTCGCGCTGATCTTCGCGCGCAGAAGATTCCGCTGGGTCCGGTTGCTGTCTTTGGTGCGAGCAACTTTCCGCTGGCTTTTTCGGTTGCCGGGGGAGATACCGCTTCGGCGCTGGCGGCGGGGTGTCCTGTGGTGGCGAAGTCGCATCCGTCGCATCTGGGAACTTCGGAGCTGGTGGGACGCGTGATTCGAAAGGCCGTGGCTGACTGCGGTTTGCCGGAGGGCGTATTCTCGCTGGTTGTTGGAGATGGCAATGCGGTGGGTGAAGCGCTGGTATCGCATCCAGCGATTCAGGCGGTGGGCTTCACGGGATCGCGCAGGGGCGGGCGGGCGCTGGTCGCGATTGCCGCTGGGCGAGAGGTTCCGATTCCGGTATTTGCAGAGATGAGTAGCATCAATCCTGTCTTCCTGCTGCCCGGTGCTGTAGCGCAACGTGCGGAGACGATCGCGCAGGGACTGGTTGATTCGGTGACGCTGGGGACGGGGCAGTTCTGCACGAAGCCGGGCATTGTTATTGGTATAGAGGGTGCGGATTTTGATCGCTTTCAACGTGCGGCGGAGGCTGCCGTTGAGGCCAAAACTTCCACAACCATGCTGAATTCGGGAATCCACAAGGCATACGAGCATGGCACGGCGCAGTGGGCGGGCGAAGATAAGGTCGACAAGCTGGCGAGTGGACAGGCATCTGAATCGGCGACCCCGACCTGCGCTGGTCAGCCGATGGTGTTTGCGACGAAGGCACAGCATTTTTTGACGACGCCCGCGCTGATGGAAGAGGTCTTTGGGCCAGCGGCTTTGCTGATCGCGTGCAGGGATGCAGACGAGATGGTGGCCGTGGCGGAGCATATCAACGGCCAGCTTACGGCGACGATGCATCTTGCGGATGAGGATGCGGAACTGGCTCGACGCCTGCTACCGGTTCTGGAGCGGAAGGCTGGACGCATTCTGGCCAACGGCTTTCCTACTGGGGTCGAGGTCTCGTATGCCATGGTGCATGGCGGGCCTTCGCCGGCTACTTCGGACAGCCGCGTGACATCTGTGGGGGCGATGGCGATCGAGCGCTTCCTGCGTCCGGTCTGCTATCAGGACATTCCATCGGCGCTGCTGCCTGAGCCACTTAAGGATGGCAATCCGCTTCATCTGTGGAGGCTGGTCGACGGCAAGCTGCAACAGCCGTGAAGCTTACTCTGCCTGAGCGAGAGAAAATTTGTGGCGGACGTCGGAGCCGCGAACCCAGAAGATGACGTCTTCGGCGATGTTGGTGGCGTGGTCGGCGGAGCGCTCGAGGTTGCGGGAGACGATGATGGCGTTGAGCGCCTGAGTGCTGACCTCGGGGCTGCGCTGCATCAGCTCGACGAGTTCGGTCTGCACGGTGCGGTTCATGTCGTCGATCTCATCGTCCATGGCGAGAACGGATTCAGCCAGCTTGGCGTCGGCTTCGAGCAGCGCCTGGATGGCGGTGCGGATCATGACACCGACCTTCTCTCCCATCTCCGAGATGTCGATGGGCAGCTTGATGGCCTGGGCGTTGTCGAGAAGCTGGACGCGCTGCGAGATGTTGGTGGCCTGGTCGCCGATGCGCTCGAGGTCGCCGTTGATCTTGATGACGGAGAGGATGAAGCGGAGATCGATGGCCATGGGCTGCTCCTTGGCGAGCAGATCGTAGGCCATCTCGTCGACGTCGCGCTCGGCGGAGTTGATGGCCTCTTCAATCTCCTTAATGTGGTCGCAGAGGACGCTGTCGCTGTTGAGGTAGGCATCGATGGAGAGACTGAGTGCCTGCTGGGAAAGGGCAGCCATGGCGAGCAGCTTGTCTTTCAATGCGACGAGTTGTTGCTGAAAATGAATGCGGGGCATGTGCTCCCTCTCTGTGAATGCCTATCTCTCTATTGTGACGTAAAGACGGCGAAGAAGAGATGAATTTTGCCGGCGGTAGTGAGATGAATACCTTCCGGAATGGTTGCTAATGGGGAATTGACAACAAGAGCTAGCGGTAGAGCAGGTAGGGAGCGCGGCGATTTTTGAAGGCGTCCAGATCGCTGGCCCACGAGGCGGCGATGGTGCGTGGGTCTTCGTTGTTGCTGAGGGCGAGCATGGTGTTGACGCTGGCGACGAGGCGCTCTGCTTTCGCAAGGTCGAACTCTTTGGGGTAGAAGCGGTGGAGAGCGGCGAGGAGCTCAATGCCTAGCTCGGGCGCGTCGAGGAGGTTGCGGTCGGTGAGGGTGATGTGAACACCGGGGATCGTCTGGCCGTGGAAGGGATAGTGGTTGGATGTTTCGGCGACGGGGAAGGTGGTGGGAGTAAACGTCACGCCGGGAATGTGGCGGGCGTTGAGGTAAGCGGCGAGAGCGGGAGCGTCGATGTAGGGTGCGCCGATGTGCTCGAACGGCGTGGGCGTGCCGCGTCCTACGGAGATGTTGGTGGTTTCGATCATGCCGATGCCGGGGTAGAGCGTGGCTGCGGTGAGACTACGGAGGTTCGGGCTGGGGTTGGTCCAGGGCAGATGGGTCTGGTCGAAGTACTCCCTGCGTGTCCAGTTCTGCATGGGAACGACGGTGAGGTGCGCGTTGATGGGAACCTGAATGTTGCGAGAGGCGGCGGTGGGGAAGCGGCGCTCTCCATTGATGTAGCGTGCGAGTTCGCCGAGGGTGAGGCCGTGGCGGACGGGCAGCGGCATGTAGTCGGTGTAGGACTCGAGCCCGGCGTCGGAGACGGGACCCTGGACCTGTTCGCCGCCGATGGGGTTGGGGCGGTCGAGGAGGATGATCTCGATGTGGGCCTTCGCCGCGGCTTCGAGGAAGTAGCCGACGACGGTCTCGTAGGTATAGAAGCGGACTCCGGCATCCTGCAGGTCGATGACGACTGCGTCGAGCTTGCTAAGGTCTTCGAGCTTTGGCCGCTTGTCGGAGTCTTTGGGACCGTAGAGGCTGATGACCGGGAGGTGGGTGTCGGGGTCGGTCTCGCTGGCGATTTTGGTGGTGTCCAGTTTGCCGAAGATGCCGTGTTCCGGGGAGAAGAGCGTGGTGAGCGTGAGGCCGGGGACGAATTTTGGAGCGTCGGTGGCGAGGAGATCGACGGTGCGGCGGCCTTTGCTGTCGAGGCCAGACTGATTGGTGAGGAGGCCGAGGCGCAGATGATTGTTGTGGCGATGGGCGGCTTCGGCGAGAGCGGCGTATTGAGTGGATTCGAGGACGTCAATGCCGGTGAGGGTTTGTGCCTCGCTTGGCTGCGCCGATTGATTGAGGTGAAGAGCTTCGGCTGCTGCTGTGGCGACCTCGCCCCGGAGGACGGAGATGGGTGGGTCACCGTGCGGATGGATGGCATTCGTCAGGAGGATGACGTAGGTGTCGCTGGCGGGGTCCATCCAGAGCGATGTGCCGGTGAATCCGGTGTGGCCGAAGGAGCCGATGGGGAAGACGCCGCCGCGAGGGCGCGAGAAGGGGGAGTTGATGTCCCAGCCGAAGCCGCGTGTGGCGACGCCCTTGGTGGTCTCGCCGTCGGGAGTGAAGATGGTGGCGGTTGATTCCGCGCTCGCTGGCTGCTGGGGTTCGGTCATCAGCTTGAGGGTGGATTGCTTGAGAGGAAAGGGCCCGGTGTTGTGTACGAGTTTGTCGAGGAGAGCCTGGGCGAAGAGGGCGGTGTCGGCGGCGGTGCTGAAGACGCCGGCGTGTCCGGCTACTCCGCCCATGCGGCGGGTGGTGGGGTCATTGACGGTGCCGCGAAGCATGTGGCCGAAGTCAGGGTTGGTGGTTGCGGTGCCTTCATCGTCGTAGATGGTTGGTGCTATGTGCTGTATGATGAGCGTGTTCCATATGCCGGGGCCACAGGCATTGGCGATCATCTCATGCGGATCCAGGTGCAGCTCGATCGCTGCGCCAAAAACTTCATGTGGTCCGCAGGCTTTGGCAAATGGCAGGTAGCGGGTATGGGACATCTTCAGAGGGGTGAAGATGTGCTGCTGGGCATAAATGTCGAGGGGTTCGCCGCTGAGCTTTTCTACGAGTGCTCCGAGGGTGATGAAGTTGATGTCGGAGTATTCAAAGTGGGCGCCGGGTGGGGTGACGAGCGGCGAGTCGAGAGCGCGGCGGATGCCTTCGGCTTTGTCGGGAGCGGCGAGGCCCCAGGGGTCTTTGAGATTTACATCGGGCGGCAGGCCGGAGTAGTGGGTTAATAGTTCGCGGATGGTCACATTTTCTTTGCCGTTGGCTGCGAAGGCGGGAAGATATTTTGCGACGGGATCGTCGAAGTTAAGTTTGTGTGCTTCGTAGAGTTGCATGACGGCTACTGCTGTGGAGAGGCACTTGCTGAGGGAGGCCATGTCGAAGATGGTGTCTTCGGTCATGGGTTCTTCGGTGGGTTCTAGAGAACGGTTGCCGTAGGCATGTTCGAAGGCGACCTTGTTGTCGTGGCCGATGAGGACGACTGCGCCCGGGAGTTTTTGGAAAGCGATGGCGTTGTCTATGAGCGTACTGACCGCTGCGAAGTTAGTAGGTTCGGCGGTATCCACCTTAGCGGCGATGAAGCCGCCGGGAAGGTGGGGCTTCCGAGTTTGTGCTCGGGCTGATGTTGCGTTGAGGGCGAAAAAAGCTAGAAGGGCAGTTGTAGCGAGAACTTTCGCTTGGGGTTTTGTCCGGAAGATGAAGCTGGCGATGGTGCCGATGCCGAAGGTGGCGACCGCTCCGATGAAGACGTACCAGGTCCAGGCGACATGCGGAATGGTGATGGGGCCGAGCGCGATGGGGTTGGGATGGAGCCAGAGGAGAATGTTGAGGGAGAAGCCGGCGATCATGCCGAGGATCGCTCCGGCCTGGGTGGCGTAGCGCGTGAGCGTTCCAAGCAGGAAGACGCCTAGCAGCGCACCGTAGGCGACCGAGGCGATGGATAGGCCGATCTCCACGACGTGGCCTTTGCCTCCGGCGTGGACGCTGTAGACAGCAATGGCGAAGAGCACGAAGGCCCAGATCACGGTGGAGGAGCGGGAGATGAGCATTCGTTCGCGGTCGTCGGCTGCGGGTCGCCAGTGCATATAGAAGTCTACGACGGTGGTGCTGGAGAGCGAGTTGAGCGCGGCGCTGAGGTTGGACATCGCGGCGGCAAGGATGGCGGCGACGAGCAGGCCGGCTACTCCGATGGGCATCTCGCGAACGATGAAGGTGGGGAAGATTCTGTCCGCTGAGGCGAACACTGCAGGGTGCAGGCCGTAGAAGACAAAGAGGCCCGCTCCGATGAAGAGGAAGAGAGTGAACTGGAGCAGGATGACGACTCCGCTGGAGAGCAGAGCGGCGATGGACTGGCGCAGATTGCGGGCGGCCAGCATTCGCTGGACCATCAGTTGATCGGTGCCGTGAGAGGCCATGGTGAGGAAGGTTCCGCCGATGAGCCCGGCCCAGAAGGTGTAGGTTTCGGTGAGGTTCAGGGCGAAGTGGAAGAGGTGGAACTTGCCCGCTGCTGCGGCGACTTCGTGGATCTGCGACCATCCTCCGGGGACATGGGTTCCGAGCGTGGCGATGGCGACGACGGTTCCGCCGATGTAGATGATCATCTGCACAACATCGGTCCAGATGACAGCGGCCATTCCCCCTTCGAAGGTATAGAGCAGCGTGAGCGCGGAGATGATGGCGATGGACAGGACATCGCGTGTGCCGATGGCGATGCCTACGACGATGGAGACAGCGAAGACGCGCACGCCTTCCGCAGCGGCGCGGGTGAGCAGGAAGAGCAGGGCAGTGACCTTGTGCAGCGTGGGGCCGAAGCGCCGGTCGATGAGTTGGTAGGCGGTGAGCATCTCGCCCTGAAAGTATTTGGGAAGGAAGATGGCGGCGACGACGATGCGGCCGACCATGTAGCCAAAGACGACCTGGAGGAATCCGAAGTCTCCGCCGAACGCGAGGCCGGGAATGGAGATGATAGTGAGGGTACTGGTCTCGGCCGAGACGATGGAGAGCGCGATGGCCCACCAGGGGATGGAGCGGTCGGCGAGGAAGTAGCTTTTAAGGGAGCGGCCGTCGGATGGTTTCTTCGAGCGGAAGCGCAGGCCGAAGAGGGTGATGCCGATGAGGTAGACGGCGATGAGGGCGAGATCGATGGGGTGGAGACGTGTCGGCACGGCCAGCGCCAGGGCTTCGAAACTACCGGTCAATGCGACTCTCCTGTGAGGCTGCCTGACGGCATCACCTTGTGCACATTATGATAACGGGCAGGGCGCCGCGATGGCTTGGAGCGGTGATGGGAGATAGGGAAACTTGGCATATTTTATTGGGATCGACGCAGGAGGAACAAAGACAAGGTGTGTTCTGGCGGATGAGACCAAGGTTCTTGGGCGGGCGGAGTGCGGCAGCATCAAGCTGATGCGCGTGGGCGAAGCAGAGGCCACGGCGCGGCTGCGGAGACTTCTGGAAGAGACTGCGACGGCGGCTGGAGTGAGTCTGCAAGAGGTGACGCGAAGCTGCGTCGGCATCGGAGGATTCTCGATTCCGGCGGTGCGCGAGTGGTGCCACTCGCAGATGAAAGCGATGGTTAGTGGAGAGGTGGAGGTATGCGGCGACGAGGAGATCGCTCTCGACGCGGCGTTCCAGGGCGGTCCCGGCATTCTGGTGGTATCGGGGACGGGATCGATCTTCGTTGGACGAAGCGCAGATGGAACGATGTACCACGTTGGCGGCTGGGGGCCGGTCCTGGCGGATGAGGGCTCGGGCTGGTGGATTGGGTTGGAGGCGGTTCGTTCGGGCTTCTGGGCAAGAGACCGCGGGATCAAGACCAACCTGCTTACCGAGGTTCAGAGCTTCTGGGGGCTGGGGTCGCTGGGCGAGTTGGTGGAGAAGGGAAACGATCGTCCAGGCCCGGACTTTGCTGCGCTGGTTCCTCTTGTGGTGCGATGCGCTGAGGCCGGTGACGAGATGGCGCGGGCCGTGCTGGAGCGTGCCGGAGCCGATCTGGCAGAGTTGGTGACGCTGGTGGCAGTGAAGATGATGGAGACCTCGGGTGAGAGCAAAGACCCGATTGGAGTGGCATATGTGGGAAGCATTCTGGAGCACGTCACAATAGTCCGGGAGGCCATGATCGCGGCGCTGGCGGAGTCCGCGCCACAGGTTCATGTGCTTGATGGAGCGGTGAATTCGCTGGAAGGCGCGTTGTGGAGGGCCCGTACTGCTGCCGGTATGATGTGCGTGGGGTAAAGGGCGCCTTCGCGGGCCATCGGCGCGAGACTAAACCCGTGAAGGTGAACTCATCGCTGGCACCCACTGGCTGGGTGGCGACGTGTGGATACACAGGCATGCGGGGCGCTGACTTGAGAAGAAAGATACAATAGAAGCAGGACCCAATTACAAAACAAATGGAACCACGAACACCCAATAAGCAGGCAATCCTGCATATCTGTCGCCGCGAGATGTTGCGCCCTTTGCGCGATCAGATTCTTCGCATCTCCGGCTTCGATGTAGATTCCACCCTCAGCCACGAGGAGGGACTGTCCATGTTCTGGGCGCGGCACTATGATCTTGTCCTGATCGACGTTGAGGGAGAGTCAGGAATAAAGGATGCGGAACATCTGTGTTCGGAGATCAAGACAGCTCAGCATGGACAGGTGATTGCCTTTGTCTGTAATTGGCGGGTGGCTATTCACACCGACTGCCCCGACGAGATTCTTCGCACCGAGTTCGATCCGGCAGCCTTTGTCGACGGTGTCCGCGATATCGTCACTAAACATTAGCCGCGAATTACCGGTCGAAATGCGCGAAAAAGATGCAGCCGCAACCTGATCCAGCGCATCTATTTGCTAACACCTGTAGTTGCAGTGGCATCTGTGTTGTGCTAAAAGTTAACTATTCCAGTTTGCTTTCGGGCAAATTTGAATTTCATGCAGAGTGGTTGAGGGACGAGCCCTGTGACGCCACGACAACCGGACAAAACAAAGGCGTACCGGTGTCAACTCTCTCCTGGAAACAGGGAACATGAGATTAGGAGCACGCAGCCAAAACTTCAGGTTGCACCCCATTTCACCTTCCTGGCCGTTCGCGGCGTCCCTAACAGAGAGTACGTCGCAAGTTGAAATCTCCTCTCCACTCGGAGAGAGCGTAATGAATTATTCCTGTACGGCGTATGAGCTGAAGTGCAACGAGTGCGGAAAGCGGTTTGGTAACCAACCGTTGTCTGCATGCCCAGATTGCCTGGCACCGCTCGAAGTGGCCTATGATCTCGAAGCCGCGCGCGGCGTCTTCACCCGCGAAGCTATCGCCGCCGGGCCGCCGAGCATCTGGCGCTACGCCGCGCTCCTGCCCATCCCCGCGGGTCATCAACCGGATCTTCCAGTCGGCTTTACTCCTCTCATCAAGGCCAATAATCTCGGCAAGCGGATTGGCGCGACAAATCTCTACATCAAGAACGACGCGGTATGTTTCCCGACCCTCAGCTTCAAGGACCGCGTTGTGTCGGTCGCGCTGGCGAACGCTCAGCGGTTCGGCTTCGAGACCGTCGGCTGCTCCTCGACCGGCAACCTGGCCAACTCGGTAGCAGCGCAGGCTGCGCGGCTTGGCATCAAGGCTTGCATTCTCGTTCCCGCGGAGCTCGAAGCCGCGAAGATTCTCAACACGCAGGTCTATGGTGCCCGCCTTGTCCGCATTGACGGAAACTACGACCACGTCAACCGGCTATGCAGCCAGATTGCCGACGAGTACAACTGGGGCTTCGTCAATGTCAACCTTCGCCCCTACTATGCTGAAGGCTCGAAGACCGTAGGTTACGAGATCGCAGAGAAGCTCGGCTGGCGGCTGCCCGACAACGTAGTTGTCCCGATGGCTGGCGGTTCTCTTATCCGCAAAATTCGCAAAGCTTTCCAGGAGCTGATCTATCTCGGCCTCGTAGAAGAGAAACCTGTCCGCTTCTTTGGCGCACAGGCCACCGGCTGCTCGCCGATTTCACAAGCCGTAAAGCTGGGGAATGATTTTATCGAGCCGCAGCGGCCAAACACGATCGCTCGCTCCCTCGCCATCGGCAACCCTGCCGACGGTCCGGCAGCCTCTCAGATGATCCGTGCCACTGGCGGCTGGGCAGAGGATGTCTCGGATGTGGAACTGGTCTCCGGCATGCAGGAACTTGCAGAGACCGAAGGCATCTTCACCGAGACTGCGGGGGGTGTCACGACTGCCGTCACGGCGCGTCTTTATGCTCAAGGACGTATCTCGCCCGATGAGCTGACGGTTGCTTGCATCACTGGCAACGGTCTTAAAACAACGGATGCGCTGGCCGGACATTACCCGGAAGAGCGCGCTGTTCGCCCCCGCCTGGCTGACTTCGATGCCTATCTGCGGGAGCTAGACGGCGCCGCCGAACCGGAACTGGCCGCCATCGGAGGTATTCATGCCAATTAAAGTGTCTCTTCCCGCTGCCTTCACCCGCCATACAGATGGCCGCAAGCAATTCGATTCCGCCGCACAGAATCTGCCTGCGCTCATCGCTGATATCGACCAGACGTTTCCTGCTCTCGGCACACAGATCAAAGGGGAAGATGGCAAACTTCGCCGCTTCATCAACATCTATGTGAACGACGAAGATATTCGTTTCCTCGGCGGCGAGACGTATGCGTTCCAGGACGGCGACGAGGTGATGCTCATACCCTCTATCGCGGGTGGCTGCTGCTAGCTATCGGATTATTCTTCGAGATTCTTGCTTGCTAAATCTAAGGTGGCCAGAGGGTTCTGGCCACCTTATCTATTTGGTTGATACATTATTTCGTTGTAGATACAACGGATGCGGCTTGCCGTGGCTCTTATCACTTGTAGACAGTCGCGCTGGACGCGATATATCTAATGAAGAAAGAAGGTTCTACATGTTTCTTATATTGGCTGTGGTGCTCATTATTCTCTGGCTGGGCGGCTTCTTTGTCCTGCACATAAGCAGTTTCTTGATTCACCTGCTCATCATCTTCGCTGTCATCTCCTTCATCATGCACTTCGTAACGGGAAGACGATCAGCCTGAGCAACATCTCCGTCGCAAAGGAAAGGCCGAGCCTATGAGGCTCGGCCTTACTTAATGTTGCCTGATTCGTTATTGATGTGCTGCGGGCAGGGGCGTACCGAGAGTTGACGGCAGCACAGTTCCCAAGGCGCTGGGCGTCTCTTCGTGAAGCTCTGGGAGCTTTTCTTCGAGAGCGATCTGGAGCACCTGATCCATCTCCTCTACGAAATGGAGCTTCATGGTTGTCTTCAGCAGCTCCGGCAACTCCGCCAGATCTTTGCGGTTGTCTTCCGGCAGGATCGCCTCAAAGATGCCAGCGCGATGTGCCGCGAGCAGCTTCTCCTTCAGGCCGCCAATCGGAAGCACCTTGCCTCGTAGCGTAATCTCACCGGTCATGGCTATGTCGCGGCGCACTTTGATCTTGGTGAGCGCGCTGGCCAAGCCTGTAGCCAGCGTAATACCGGCCGACGGGCCATCCTTGGGAATAGCGCCCTCGGGAACGTGTACATGAATATCGACGTTGCGATAGAAGTCTCTCGCCAGGCCAAGATAGCTTGCTCTCGACCGTATGTAACTCAGTGCCGCCTGTGCGGATTCCTGCATTACGTCGCCGAGCTGGCCGGTGGCGGTCAGCTTGCCCTTACCATCGAGGACCTGCACCTCAGTTTGCAAAATCGTGCCGCCCATCTCGGTCCACGCAAGTCCGGTTACCAATCCGACCTCGCTCTTTTCGTGGACCTGCGAATCGCGGAATTTGGCTACACCGAGAATTTCGCCAATGTTCTCTCCGGTCACAGTCTCTTGATATTTAGCGCCATTCTTTACGACGCGGCGTGCAATTTTGCGGCATACGTTGCCGATCTCGCGTTCAAGATTTCTGACACCCGCTTCGCGGGTATATCCGCGAATGATCTGCTGTAGTGCCTCATCTTCAAAGACAGCCTGACCTTCGGTTAAACCTGTGCCCTCGCGTTGCTTTTTGACCAGATACTGCTTCGCAATCTCCAGCTTTTCGAGTTCGGTGTAGCCGTGCAGCCGCAGGATCTCCATCCGGTCCTGCAATGGTCCCGGAATCGTATGCAATACATTCGCCGTGGCGACGAACAGTACCTGCGACAGGTCATATTCGACATCGAGGTAATGATCCTGGAACGAAGTGTTCTGCTCGGGATCGAGAACTTCAAGCAGGGCACTTGCCGGGTCGCCGCGAAAGTCCGAAGCCATCTTGTCGATCTCATCCAGCATGAACACCGGATTCTTCGTCCCGGCCTTCTTCATGGATTGGATGATTTGGCCGGGAAGCGCACCGATGTAAGTGCGGCGATGTCCGCGAATTTCAGCCTCATCCCTGACTCCACCCAGCGACATGCGCACGAACTTGCGTCCCGTGGCCTTGGCGATCGACATTCCGAGAGAGGTTTTACCCACTCCCGGCGGCCCGACAAAGCACAGGATCGAGCCTTTGGGGTTTTTTACCAGCTGCCGCACAGCTAGAAATTCGAGAATTCGTTCCTTGATCTTTTCGAGGCCATAGTGGTCTTCATTAAGGATCTTCTCGGCATGCTCGATCGAGCGGATCTCCTTGGAGCGCTTCTTCCATGGCACGGCGAGCAGCCAATCAAGGTAGTTCCGCGAGACGGTTGACTCCGCCGACATCGGAGGCATTGCTTCGAGCTTCTTCAGCTCCTGCAATGATTTTTCAAGCACGTCCTTCGGCATTCCTGCCGATTCGATCTTCTTCTTCAGCTCGTCGAACTCGGACTTCTCACCACGCCCGAGTTCCTTCTGAATCGCCTTGATCTTCTCGTTGAGGTAATACTCTTTCTGCGCCTTCTCCATCTGCCGCTTCACGCGAGACTGAATGGTGCGGTCCATGTTCAATTTCTCGATCGCCACGTCCAGTACGTCCGCCACCCGCGACAGCCGCAACTCGGGATCAAACACTTCCAACAACTGCTGCTTCTCTTCAATCGAGAGCTGCAGGTTCGCGGCAATCGTATCCGCCAGCTTGGCTGGCTCATCGGCACGCACGCTGGCTGCCATGGTTTCGTAGTTCAAAGATTGTTGCAGCTTTACATACTGCTCAAACAGGGTATGAACGCGCTGCATCAACTGCTCGACCTGCGGCGTTAGGTCCAGATGGGTTTTGCCGGTGCGCACTGTTGCCACAAAGAACCCATCGACGTCGTTGATGGCGGTGGCACGTGCTCGCTCGACTCCCTCAACAAGCACTTTAATGTTTCCGTCGGGCATCTTGACGCTTTGGACGATGTTTCCGATCGTTCCCGTCTCGTAGATATCATCGGCATTCGGTTCATCGATGGAGGCATCGTGCTGCGTCGCCAGAAAGATCTTGCGGTCGCCCGACAATGCCTCTTCGAGCGCACGTACGCTGGACTCGCGGCCTACAACGAACGGCGTCATCATGTGGGGAAAGATGACCATGTCGCGAATGGGCATCATCGGTAGCTTGCGAACGTCGCCGCTCAGTGCTTCTTTTGCTTGATTTGTCATCGCTCTCCAATTAGACGACTAAACATCAATAACGATGCAAGCGTCTGCGGCTTGAGGTGATTGTAATCCGATGCGTCCTTGAAGGTGTCTGGCAAGGCTGCAGGCAATATTCGGGCGGAATTAGGTTTGGTTTGCGCCTTTTGCCTGGAATCACAATATTTTAGCTACGGTCTCTCTAGCCAGCTTTCTCGAGTAGCATCGGCAGCGTCAGGCTGTGCTTCTTCACCATCTCCGCCGTGATGGACAACTCTTTGACCTTCTTGTTGCCCGGGACAAAGTACATCAGATCCAGCATCAACTCTTCCAGGATCATACGCAAGCCTCGAGCGCCCACTTTCCGTTGCAATGCCTCGCGGGCTATTTCTCGTGCAGCTTCCTCCGTGAACGTCACCTTGACACCCTCGAAATCAAACAGTTTTGTGTATTGCTTCAGGATCGCATTCCGCGGCTTCGTCAGAATTTCGATCAGCGCAGCTTCGTCCAATTCATCGAGAATTCCCATCACCGGCAAGCGTCCCACAAACTCGGGGATCAAGCCATATTTCAACAAGTCCTGCGGTTCGGCCTGCCGCAGCAACTCTGCATCGCGCTGGGCACGGATCGGGGTTACATCGTCAACCTTCGCTTCCGGATCGATCACTGCTTTGAATCCCAATGCCTTTTTGCCGATGCGGCGCCCGATAACCTTCTCGAGGCCGACAAACGCCCCACCGCAGATGAAAAGAATGTTCGTCGTATCAACGGCGGTAAATTCCTGGTGGGGATGCTTGCGGCCGCCTTGCGGGGGAACGTTAGCGACAGTGCCTTCCAGCAACTTCAGGAGAGCCTGCTGGACGCCCTCACCGGAGACATCACGCGTAATTGAAGGGTTCTCGTCCTTGCGCCCGATCTTGTCGATCTCGTCGATATAGATGATGCCGCTCTGGGCGCGCTGCACATCCCCCTCAGCCGCCTGCAGCAGCTTCAGAATAATGTTCTCGACATCCTCGCCCACATATCCGGCTTCGGTCAGCGTCGTCGCATCGACAATAGCAAACGGCACATCCAACATCTTCGCCATGGTCTGCGCGAGCAAGGTCTTGCCCGATCCTGTTGGCCCCACCAGCAGAATGTTCGACTTTGCCAACTCAACATCGTTGCCGCGGGTCTTGTTCATCTGAATTCGCTTGTAGTGGTTATATACAGCTACGGCGAGCTTCTTCTTCGTCTGGTCCTGGCCTATAACGTACTCATCGAGAAACGCCTTGACTTCCTGCGGTTTGGGCAGGTGCGCGGGCGCAGCACCTGGCTGGGCCTCGGCGCGATCGTCTTCAAGAATGGAGTTGCAGACGGCAACGCACTCGTCGCAGATGTAAGCTCGCGGATAGTCCGATGGGGAAGAGATGAGCTTGGCAACGGCATCCTGCGACTTGTGGCAGAACGAGCAGCGAAGAGATTCGTCTGTGCCTCGTGACGTTTTCATAAGTACGGCAACTCCTGGGTGAATCCAGCAACGGTATAAGCAGAAGTTTACACCCGTTTCATCTTGCAAACAGGGTATGAGGTGCCTGCTGCTATACGTCGAACTGGTGATCATGGATAAAGCCCGGACCATTGGCCCGGGCTTCTACTTTTATTGCTTTTGTTTACGTTCGAGGCCGGTCGATAATGTCGTCGATGATGCCGTACTCTTTTGACTGGGCAGCAGTCATAATAAAGTCGCGCTCGACGTCACGCTCGATCCGTTCCAGCGTCTGGCCCGTGCTGGCGCTCATCAGCTTGTTCGTAATCTCGCGAATCCGCAGAATCTCACGCGCATGAATGTCGATATCGGTGGCCTGTCCGCTCAACCCGCCCATCGACGGCTGATGAATCAGAATGCGCGAGTTCGGCAGGGCAAACCGCTTGCCTTTTTTGCCGGCCATCAGCAGGAAGGCTCCCATGCTGGCAGCCTGGCCAATGCAGAACGTCACGACATCATTCTTGATGTATTGCATGGTGTCGTAGATGGCCAGTCCCGCGGTGATCGACCCGCCGGGTGAATTGATATAGAGCTGAATGTCCTTCTCCGGGTCCTCGCCGCTCAGAAACAGCATCTGCGCGATGATCACATTCGCAATGTTGTCATCAATCGGAGTGCCCAGAAAAATGATGTTGTCTCGTAGCAGACGGCTGTAAATGTCGTAGGCGCGTTCGCCCCGGCTCGTCTGCTCAATTACCATCGGTACTAATCCCATAGCGCTCTCTTTCTAGAAATCCTTAAGCAAAATACTGTTTGTCTTTATAACAACGCAGTTGATTTTTCTCTACGACGAAAGCTTCTCGTAGAGCACGCTTCCCGTCTTTTCGCGCCGCATCTGCTCGCGAATCCGGTCCAACCCGCCATCTTTTGCCAGCCGCTCCCGGAGCGTCTCGAGCGGTTCGCGCGACTGGATCGAGATCATCAGCAGTTCGCGGTCGAGGTCTTCGTCGCTTACGACGACACCCTCTGCTTCGGCGATCTTATCGAGGATCATCGAGACCTTCACCTCGTTAACAGCCTGGTCACGTTGAGCAGCGCGCAGGCGACCGAAGTCCAGTTTGCGCATGTCTTCAGCCTTCATACCTTGCTGGGCAAGAGCGCGGAGTCCGCGGTCGAGTCTTGCGTCGATCTGCTGCTGCACGAACGATTCGGGAACAGGGAAGTGGTAGCGCCCGATCAACTCTTCGAGCATCTTGTCCTTGGCGCCGTTTTCGAGAGCATCCTTTTTGCGGTCCGCAGTGTGCTCTCGCAACTTGTTCTCGAACTCATCCCAGCTCTCATAGTTTCCAAGCTGCTTGGCAAACTCCGCATCCTTTTCAGGATAGGTTTTGCGCTTGATGCTCTTTACGGTCACGTCATAGCTGACGGTCTGGCCGGCAAGACGTGCCTCACCAAAGTCCGACGGGTAGTCCACTTCGAACTTCAACTCCTGTCCTGCCTTCGTACCGCGCAGGGCCTCGTTGAATGCAGCCAATGTGTTTTTGCCGCCGATTTCGATCAGCACATCGTCGCCGGTGATTGGCTCAGACTGAGAAGCGTTCGTCACGCCCTCTTCCGTAACCGTCTGTGCCAGATCTTTTACCTCACCGCGAAACTGAATCTCGGCCCAGTCACCATCAACCAGCGCGCGATCTTCGTCTACGGGCTCTACCGTCGCATGGCCATCGAGCACACGGGCAAGTTCCGCATCAAACTCTTCGGTGGTCAATGCCACCTCGGGCTTCGCTACATGGACGCTCTCGTAACCGGCAATGTCGAACTCCGGCGCGACTTCAAATGCAGCTTTGAACTTCAGCGGCTGTCCGTCGAAAAGCTGCATATCGAGCAATTGCGGCTCGGAGATGGGACGGAGCTTCTGGTCGTCGATCGCCTTGCGGAACGGCGCGGCGACGAGGCTCTCCAGCACTTCCTGCCGGACTTCTTTGGCGAACTTAGACCGGATGAGCGCTTCGGGCACCTTGCCCGCGCGGAACCCAGGAATACGTGCCAGTTTTTGATAGCGCTTCACAACCGTCTTGAAGGCCTTCGACACCTCATCCGCTCCGACCTCTACTTCGATCTCTCGCGTCAGTTCGGGGTTCAGCGAAGGAGCAGGCTGATGCTCATGTTCATGATCGTGCTCGTGGTCATGGTTGTGGGTATGCGCTGTTTCGGGCTGCTGCTCGGCAGTCTCGTTTGTCTCTGTCATCTCAGTCGGGGTCAAATCCATGCCTTCCGGGGTTGCTTGTATGTGAGGTTGGGCGCGCTCAAGAAGCTGGCCGCGTAAAAAATGCCTCTCTACTACTGTACGAGTCTTCGTTGTGGAGGGTCAAACCCGGAGCATCCCTGATTTGCCTGCGGCCTGGCTATCCTGATTTGCTAAAGCTACATGTGCTGAGACGGATTCCCTGTCAGCGCGAAGATCTCCAGCCTTATCTTCCATTGCACTGTCTGCCCAGGTTGCAGCAATACCATGCCTGTGTCTTCGTCTTTCGGCCACTCGTGACCAAAAGGATCGTCGTAGTTGAACTGAGGATCGATCGAAATAAACGATGCATTCGCCGGTGCACTGACGTGAATCGCTTTGATGGCGGAACTCATCATCGTGATGCGCAGTCCATAATTGCTCTTCGGATCGCGAAGCTCGGCAATGGGGCCATTGTCCAGCAATCCCTGCTTGAGATGGACAAAGGTGTCGTCCAGGTTCAAAGTGCCCACTCTCGCTCCATCATGTGCCGTAAAGTCGTAAGGTGTTCCGGTCACAGGTAATAGCCTGCCTGTTGGCATCCTGCCGCGACGGTCGTCGACCTCTTCATGAAGGGCATTGGGAAGTTTAAGCGCAATCTCGCTGCGGTCTCCGCTCAGAATCGCAAACTTAGGATGCCAGCCGATTCCTAGAGGCTCGGCCTCATCTCCAGTGTTGCGTGCAGCAATACTTATCTCTAACGCCCGACTGTTCAGTTGGACAGTCGTTGTGATCTGAGTATTGGAGATCCAATGCCCGTTGAAATCTCCCGCGTTGTAAATGGCCTGAGCCTGGCCGCCATCTGGCATCACATTCGTCTTCACCGAGTCCGCTTGCCGGTCCAGCAGTAATCCTCCACTGCTCTCCCTCCCGTTCGCGGGAAGATCGAAAGTATGGTCCCGCCAGCTCGTAATACTTGTGCCCTCGGACGGCGTGCCCCAGATGCTGCCCGCCCAGGGAGTCTCAATTGCTCCCCCCATGGCTAGACTCGCGCTTCCGTTGGCATCCTCTCCCTCGCCCGTCATCTGCTTTGCCGCGTCCTCCAGCGAAGGTGAAGCAAGCAGCCCGACAGTGCCCAACTGGGGAAGATAGGCCTTGATCTGGAGCAAATTCATCCCACGCCCCGGCAACAGCGTTGCTGAGATGAACTGCGGGCTCTCCATGTCCATCACCTGTGCATGTTCCAGAACAACTGCGTCTTGGCCGCCGGGCCTGACTGTCACCGCTTCCTGCGGTACCGTATTGCGGACTCCCAGTTCTGTCTTCAGCTTCGTAAGATTGCCACGACCCCGTTCTTTCGAGGCAACGGCCACCAGCAGCAATACGACAGCAACCGTAATGGTAATCAGCAGTCCTGTCCGCTTCACCATTGTTTGCCATACGTTATGCCGCACTTCTGCCAGTCTGTGCCTCAATAACTTTGCATACATTCTGCTGAGTCTGGGATCTTCCAACGAATCTCCAATTCACTTTTTATTCAACGATCATCTTACTTACATGGATTCAGGAAAGCCCGCATGGCCCTCCGCGGGTAAGTGCAACTATCATGGGATGCAGTGAGCCGTTCTAAAGTCCAGCCCCTCTCGCCGGTTTTGCAGCAAATCCACGACTTCATCGTAGGGTGCGACCGTTGTCCCCGCCTTCTCAATTACTGCCAGGGAATTGGCGAAACCAAACGCCGGGCCTATCAGGACCAGACCTACTGGGCCCGTCCCGTTCCCGGCTTCGGAGATCCCCGCGCCCGCATTCTCATTCTGGGCCTGGCTCCCGGCGCCCATGGCGCCAACCGGACTGGACGTCCGTTCACTGGTGATGGCTCCGGGGCCTTCATGTATCCCATCCTCCACGAGTTAGGCTTAGCCAGCCAGCCCACGGGCCTCTTCCGCGGCGACGGCCTCAAACTTCGTCATGCCTGGATTGCCTCGGTCGTTCGCTGCGCTCCGCCCGGCGACAAGCCGCTTCCGCAGGAGATTCGGAATTGCGCCACTCACCTGGCGGATGAGATTCAAGCCCTGTCGCGTGTCCGCGTCGTCGTCTGCCTGGGGAAAATTGCTTTCGACGGCTATCTCGCCTATCTCTTGCAGATGGGCATCATGGCCCGGAAATCGGCCTACCGCTTCGCGCACGGGGCGCATTATGTTCTTCCTGATGGAATGCATCTTCTGGCTACCTATCATCCCTCGTTGCGCAACACGAATACGGGACGTTTGAATCGGCCCATGTTTACTAAAGTCTTTCTTCGCGCAAGGGAACTGGCCGGGCTGGCCGTTTAGTTAGTATCGAAATAGTTTAGTTGTGAACTAGTTCACTTTTATATTTCTATTTCGACAGTAGAACGACCCCGGCACAGACGAAGAGGGCTGCGAGCCAGCGGCGCCGGTCTACGTTTTCGTGCAGGAAAAGCTTTGCGGCGACGGTGTTGCCAATGTAGGTGAGGGAGGCTATGGCGGGAGCGGCGAGGGAGAGCTCGACGATGGAGAGGGTGTAGAGCATGGCGAAGAAGTTGAGGGCCATGCAGAGGGCTCCGGCGAGGAAGAGCGGGCTGGAGAGGACGGCGCGCACAGGGCCGAGGTAGCCAAGAAGACCGGGGCGGGTGCGGAGGCGGTCGAGGTCGCCGAGGCGGCGCATGCCGGCGGCGATGAGGCACTCACCCGTGATGGCAAGGACAACGACAAAGAGGATGGCGGACCACTGGTGGAAGACGTGAGCAGAGGTCATCGGCCGACTCCGCTGTCCATGAGATCGAGCTCTGGATGGTCGGAGGGGTGCTCAGTGCGCGAGGGGCCGTTGGCAACAAACCCGACGGCGCAGACGATGAGGACGATGCCCGACCAGCGGTATGGGCTTAGATACTCGTGCAGCCAGAAGCGACTGAGGAGCGCAATGACAACGTAGCCGAAGGCGGTGGCGGGCATGACGAAGGTGAGGTCGGCCCAGGAGAGCGACGTTGTGTAGCTGGCGAAGAATCCGATGAGAAGAAGGATGCCGGCGATGACATTGATGTTAGTGAGGGCGTGCAGCAGGAGGCCGAGGTGATGCAGGTCGACAGGGCCAACCTGGGACATGCCGCGCGACAGCAGCGTGTCGCCGACCGATGCGGTGAGCATGACGGCGAGCAGGATGAGATAACGCCGCGGGGTGAGGGTGTGCTTCATTAATCTAGAGAGTGAACCCAAGATGGAGGGACTGATTGAGCGTAGTCGCTCCAGAAAAAAGCGGCCAGCATCAGAAATGCTGACCGCCTGAGATGAAGATTAATTACGCGTTCATGCTGACTGATTCCTGCGCCTTGGCGGCGTTGGCTTCCTTCATCTTGAGTGCGGCCTTGTTGCGCTGCGAGCGGAGCTTCATGAACGATCTTGCTTCCGTGTAGAGTCGGGGTACGTCGCGGTGAACGATAGCCTGCCATACGACACGGAACGCTGCCTTGGGACGGAAGAAGTATTCGTCGTAGAACTTGTGCACCATCTCCATGACGTACTCGACGGGCAGTCCGGGATACTCGATATGCGCCATCTGGTGGCCGCCATCGTCGGACATGGCTTCGTTGGTGATGAAGCCCTTCTCCTTGGCAAAGTCGAAGAACTCCGTGCCTGGGAAGGCGTGGGCGATGGAGACCTGGATGGTCTCGCAATCGAGCTGCTTGGCGAATTCGATGGTGTTGCGAATCGACTCTTTCGTCTCGCCGGGCAGGCCCAGGATGAAGTCTCCGTGGATGACGAGGCCGAGTTTGTGGCAGTCGCGGGTGAAATCGAGCGCGCGTTCGACAGTCGCGCCCTTCTTAATGTTCTTGAGGATCTGCGGATCGCCTGACTCATAGCCCACGATCAGAAGGCGGCAGCCGGCTTCCTTCATGGCCTTGAGGGTGTCGAAGTCCGTCGTAACGCGGGAGGTGCAGGACCAGGTGATGCCGAGTGGCTTCAGCTTCTCGCAGAGTTCGATGGTGCGCGCCTTCTGAATGTTGAAGGTGTCGTCATCGAAGAAGAACTCTTTGACGTGGGGGAAGAGTTCCTTGGCCTGCTTCATCTCCGCCGCTACATCGTCGGTCGACCGCTTGCGCCATGCGTGGCCGCTGAGAGTCTGGGGCCAGAGGCAGAAGGTGCACTGCGCCGGGCAGCCGCGGGTGGAATAGAGTGCGACGTACGGGTGAAGAAGGAAGGGAACGTTGTACTTGGTGACGTCGAGGTCGCGGTGATAGATCTCCGTTGCCCAGGGCATCTCATCGAGCTGTTCGGGCGTGACCTGAGGGCGGTCGGGATTGTGGAGGATCTTGCCGGTCTCTTTGTCCTTGTAGCTGACGCCGAGGATCTCATTGAGCGGCTTGCCGTTGGCGTATTCGACGACAGAGAAGTCGAACTCGCGGCGGCAGATGAAGTCGATAGCAGGGCACTCAGTGAGCGCCTTGTCGGGCGAGGTCGTGACCGGGGGGCCGACAAAGGCGATCTTGATCGCGGGATAGGTCTGCTTGATGACCTCGGCCATCTTCTGGTCGCCGTCCCAACCCATGGTACTCGTGAAAAGCACGAGGAATTCGTAGTCCTTCAGAATTTCGACGACTTCCTGCCACTTGATATGGTGCGGCGGCGCGTCGAGCAGACGGGACCCTTCCAACATGCCCGCCGGATAGGTGAGCCATACGGGATACCAATAGGATTCGATCTCGCGAGTGGCAGGCCAGCGAGAGCTGGCACCACCGTCAAACTTCTCGAAGGAGGGCGGGTTCAAGAACAGTGTTTTGAGGGGCATGATAATAGTCCAAGTTTACCATTTTGCTAAGGGGTTTGAGGGATTTTCTTTGGTTCCACCGGTGGTTCGCTCTTTGCGGATCAACAAGATAGACGAAGGCCTGATAGAAAGATCACCGAAATTTACTCCGGTTTCAGCGTAGCGGAAGGCTGAGACTGGGCTACGGATTTGATCCAGTCTTCGAGCTGACCTGTCTCGCGCAGCAGATTAATCTCTGCCTTGCGCATCTCGAAGTTGGTATCAAGCACCGTCAAAAACTTCTCCCGCTCGGCGATTCGGGACTTTTGTTCATCCTTGGGTGTCATCTGCGGGGCGGAAGGATTCCCGCTCCCGGACTTCAATTGGACGAGCATAATATCGAGTTGCTGCTGGGCGAGTTGCTGGTCCAGCGTGGCAACTTCGGCTTGTGCAGTCAGCTCGGATGTGGCGTGACGCATCTTCTGGCGTCCTTCGAGAAACTGGTCACGCGCGAGGTCGGCTTCGTGCTCGGCA
The DNA here is from genome assembly GCF_039993895.1 of Edaphobacter paludis. NCBI lineage: Bacteria > Pseudomonadati > Acidobacteriota > Terriglobia > Terriglobales > Acidobacteriaceae > Edaphobacter > Edaphobacter paludis. Next base: position 2,733,973 of record NZ_CP121194.1, on the reverse strand, counting down.
TGTGCGGCATCGGCGGCCGATTCGAGCGCCTTGGCGCGGTGGCCCATGTCGAAGATCGGCAGCGTAATTTCCACGCCGACGCCGAAGTTGTTGTGCTGAAAGTGCGAATAGTAAAGATCGTAGTTGTTGAACTTCGCATAGCGGTTGTATTGGGCAGCGAAGGCGATCTGGGGCCTCCAAAGGTAATGCGCGTCCCCATCGGCGATCTGGCGCTTTGCCTTGGCTGTGGCATAGGCCGAGGCGACCGCCGGACTGCCCGGCAGGGCGGTGTTCGACGCGTCAACTGGCGGCGCTGTGAACGGCGGAATGCTACCGCTTACAACACTGAGCCCTTGTGCCGGGACACCGATCAGGCGGGCGAGGTGGGCCTGATCGTTTTCTGCTTCGTCGTCGGAGCGGAGTTTGGCCAGCTTGATCTGCGCCGCTGAAAGCTGTGCACCGGTGAGATCTATGGGCGTGTCCTCGCCGGCGTCGAGGCGCTGCTGAATGATATCGATGAGACGGTTAGCGTCGTCTGCCTGTTCGCTCAACGCCTTTTGCCGCTGCGAATCGCGATCGAGCGAAACATAGGTGACTGCAACATCTTCGGTGACTGCCTGCTGCGCGTCTTTGAGGGCCAGTTCGGCGGCGTTCAAGGCGAAGCGCGATGCTCGTATGTAATCGCCTTGAGAAAAATTGAAGACCAGCGACTGCATGGTGAAGTTGAAGACCGAGGGCTGACCTACAGGGAAGCCATAGGAATAACCCAGTCCCGAGCCGCCGGCGACACTGGGGATGTAGACATCGTGCGATTGGGAAAGAGCAGCCCTGGCTTTATCTACGTTAGCCTGGGCCATCAGAACACTGGGACTGTTTTTGAGCGCGAGGTCGAGTGCGGATGTAAAGGAAATCTGCGCCATCGCCGGAAGGCCCGCAGCGGCAAACACAGTACACGTCATGGCGAGGCGAAGAAGACGGGTCATACGTCCTGAGAGGTTCCTTCGAGATGGGCTGCCTATCATGGTATAGCTCTTTCCTTCAGGACCCCTGCAGCGATTTGCGGGCAGGTGCATAGTTTGAGGCGAGGGTAGCGGCGGCGACATATTCCCGCTGCGCGGAAGTTGCGTCGCCCTGACGCGCCAGGAGATTGCCGAGTTGTAGGCGAACCTTGAATGCGGGCGCGTCGTCCGACTTTGCAGGAGAGGCCAGATATTCGCGCAGCAGATCTTCGGCGAGTTGGGGAGATTGGTTCATCGAGGTCAGGATACTTGCCGCGTCCACCAGTACCGCATCTTTCCGGCGATCGGCTTCGATTCCGGTCTTTATCGCTTCCAGAGCTTTGGCGGGCTGGCTCTGCTGTTGATAGAACTGGCCAAGGTCGACATACGCTGCTGCGGTCCTGCCCGCGAGGACGGCTTTTTTGAACTCCGCTTCGGCTGTCGTCGTGTCCTTGTTTTCGTTAGCGATCAATGCGAGCAAGCGATGCGCCTGGGATGAAAATCTGGGCTGCATGCGGTCAGCGAGAACACGAGCTTTGTCGAGCCCTCCGCCTACAATCGCTGGAGCCTGTACATAAAACTCGCCGAGATCACTCATGGCCTGAACATTTCCCGGATCAAGCTCCACCGCCCGCTCGAAGGCATACCGAACCTTCCGGGCGAGTCCAAAAGCGACGATAGGATTGGCGTGAGATGCCTTCATCCCATAAGCGCGACCCAGCCACATCTGGGTGTTGCTGTTGCCTGGATCGTTCGCCGCCGCCAGTTCACATTCATGGATCGCGAGGTCAGCCATGTCCTGGGCATAGTAGACGCGGCATAGCAACTGATGGGCATGAGCATTATCAGGTTGTGCGGCCAATATCTGCTGCAATGCGGTACGCGCCTCGTCGACCCGCCCCTGCTGCAGATATGCGTTGGCCATGGTGTCATCCGCAAGCAGACGAACGCCGGAGAGAAGGACAAGTAAAAGTGCAATCCGGATGTAAATCAGGTTTGTTTTTGCAGCCATGATTATTCGACAACTTTTACTGCGAGCCCGTTCGAGAGATCACGATTACTGTTGGTTGCACCGAGGGCGACGGTGTCCTTGTCGGTCAGGCCGCCGGTGATCTCTACCCGCGTGAGGTTCACTACGCCCACCTGGACGGGTGTGACAACCAATTTGTTGTGAACGACGCGATAGACGAAATCACGCGCGGAGCCTTCGGTATGCAATGCTTCGCGAGGGATACTCAGGACGTTGAACCGCTGTTGGGTCGTTACTGTGACTGTCACATTCGTATTAGGCAGCAGGTCTTCCTTCGCATCATCCACGGCGATGATGCACTCACCGACGCTGCGCGTGCCATAAGCGATAACTGTTGTCGGAACGCGACTGACATGCCCATGCCACACCCGGTCGGGCTTTCCTTCCCAAAGAATCTGAACCGCCTGACCTACGGCAAGATTGCCAATCTCAGGCTCATCGAAGTAAGCGCGAATCTGAATTTTATTGAGATCCGCAACATCCATCAGGTCTTCCCCTGCCTGAACAAAATCGTACCGGGCAACCGGAATGGAATAAACAGTACCAGCCAGCGGGGAACGGACATTGACGTTCGCATATCCTTTTTGTGCAGCAGCCACGCCAGCCCGTGCATCGGCAAGTTGCGCCTCGGCGCGGGCGCGGTCGGGAGCGCTGTAACGCTGCGTGCTGCGCATCTGGACGTTCTGCAGGGAGCTTTCGGCAGTCTGCAAGCGTTGTTCCGCAGACGCAACTTCGCTGGCCGAAGCGGCGCCTTTCTGTTGTAGCTGCTTCAGCGCGGCGACATCTTTTGCTGCCTCCTGTTGCTGAATTCTGCTTCGTCCGAGGTCGCCCTGCAATGCGATGCGCTCATCCTGAGAACCGCCCTGCTGCAGGTCGTGAAGGTTGGCCTGGGCTGTACGCAGGCTTGCATTGGCTGTAGCCAGCCGCGCCAAGGCGTCGGAGCCGTCCATCCTCAGGAGCAGACTCCCAGGCTTTACCTTCTGCCCTACCTTTACATCAATGCTCTCGATGATTCCTGGAGCTTCGGCGCGAGCGGCGAAATTGTTTATGGGCTCGACTTTGCCGTTGGTAGGGACGGACTTTACCAGGTTCTGTCGGGTCACTGCTGCGGCGCGAACCTCCACGTCTTCGCGCGTGAACGAGCGAACGAGCACGACGATGAGAACAAGAGCACCGAGCAGGATGCCCAACAGCATAAAGGGATTCAGGCGTCTTGTATCGGTTGTCGGCATCTCTTGAATTTTCAGTATATAAGACGCTCCTGCACTGGAAACGAAGCAGATTTTTTTTGGTATCCAGACAGGTGCGCCGTTGAATGCAGAATGATTCAGCCTAAATTAAGGTCCAGTAATTCAAGTTCGAGGCCGGGAAACTGAGGATTGGTCTTTGCCTTTAAACGATAGGCGATGTCGACAACCGAACCACGCCGCAATCCTATCCCGGAGCATCGTGCTGCCCAGTCCGTTCCACGACTCCATCCCAGCGCGCTAAATTTTGCGCCGCCGCCATTCTGGCAGACCTGAAGACACACATGCTTTTCCTTGATCAGCCGCACGTCGGTGGATAGGGTTACGCGGCGGGTCACAAATACCGGCTCGCGATTGCCAATTCCGAAGGGCCCGCACCGGACCAGCCAGTCGAAGAACTCCGGAGTCAGGTCGTTCAGCGAGACTTCGACATCGCATTTCAGCGGCGGAGCAAGCATTGATCCACACAATAAAGACGCGCCATAGCTCTGCATTCGCGTGCGTAAAATTTCCACCCGCTCCGAAGGCAAAGAGAAACCGACAGCGTGGGCATGTCCGCCAAACCGGGTGAAGAGGACCTCGCCATCGCTATGAACCGCCGTCAGTGCATCGAGTAAGTGAAAACCAGCGATGGAGCGCCCCGATCCGTGCGCGTGACCATCCTCATGGGTAAGCACGAGAGCAGGGCGGCCAGTCCGATCGACGATGCGCGACGCCAGAATCCCAAGCACCCCGCGATGCCACGCCGGGTCGTCCAAAACGATGCACTCTGCGACAAATTCACCGTCGGCGGTTTGTAGAGAAGCAAGCTGAATCTCTATTTCCTCAAGTGCCCTGGCCTCAGTCGCCCGCCTGTCGTTGTTCAATCGATCGAGTTTTTCCGCCAACTCAGAGGCCCGCTCAGCGTCGCGTGTCAAAAACAGCTCCACAACATCGCTCGCAATATCCATTCGGCCTGCGGCATTGATGCGCGGCGCAAGCCGGAAGCCCACTTCCGTTGCCGTAGGCGGACGTTCTGCGGGTATCTGGGCCACCTGCATCAATGCCCGCAGCCCCGGCTGAACCGGATTTCGAAGCTCCCGCAAGCCCAATGCTGCAATGACCCGGTTTTCTCCCTCAAGCGGCACCGAATCCGCGATTGTGGCAATAGCCACCAGCTTCAAAAAGGAGGGGATCAGTCCACGTCGAAGCTTTACCTTTTCTTCCGCAGTTTCCGCAGCAGCGGACAGAATTGCATGAGCAAGTTTGAAGGCTACCCCCGCTCCGCAGAGCGACTTAAATGGATAGGCGCATCCGTCTTGTGCGGGATTCACCACGGCAATAGCATGGGGAACACCAACGGCGTCGTCGGGAAGATGATGGTCGGTGACGATTAGATCGAGCCCCAGGGCTTTGGCTTCTTCAGCAGCAGCAAACGCGCGAATTCCTGTGTCGACGCTGATCACCAGCCGGACGCCCGCCGCCGCCGCCGCACCCAGCACGCCAGTCTGCATCCCATACCCTTCGCGCAGCCGGTGGGGCACATGGTAGGTCACTATCGCGGGGTGGTCCTTCGTCGCGGTGCGTTCGATGGCCGTCTTCAATAAGACCGTAGCGGTTGTGCCATCCACGTCGTAGTCGCCGTAGATCAGGATCGGCTCGCCCATGCGAACCGCCTGCTGTATGCGCGCGACGGCCTCAGGCATCCCGAGCATCAACAGGGGATCGATCAGGTCATCAAGGGAAGGATTGAAAAATGTGCGGGCCGCGACAGCGTCAACAATGCCGCGCGACATAAGTAACGTAGCAATGGCGTCAGGACATCCCACCTCACGTGCCAACCGCGCTACCGCCGCGGCATCATGCGAATCGATGGTCCACTCCTGTCGCAGCCCACTCTGGGCGGAAATCATTTCGGCTACTCGTCGCTATCGCTGTCGTCGAGCACGATGCCACCAAGCTCAGACACTGTCTCCAGCAGATCCTGAAAACGGTCATACCAGTCCGTGGCAACTTCAAAGACAAACATCACGCCCTGGTGCGCAAACCCAAGCTGCAGATAGCCGATCTTGCCCACATAGTTGACCAGGTACTCGGCGTCATCCAGCTCCGGAGCCTCGTCGGGAAATGTCTGTTCGCGAATCTGATCCAGCAGGATCGCAACGTCAGACTTTTCCAGCACCACCTCGCTCATCGTCACAAACGGCGCGCCTGCGGCCTTCGCGTGTTCGACAAAGTCCTTCCAACCGTCCGGATTTTCTTCTTCGAACAGGACCGTGGGTACGTCTTCCGTGACATAAGCGTTCAGCCGGCGCATGCCGTGGCCAGCGATGAACGCTACCATGTCGTCTTTAAGCGAGATAAGATTGTCAGGTTGCATCAACCTCATATTGTCTCAGAAAGCCACGCAGACCGCACGCGCGCCTCTGAAAGAGACGGAGAAGGAACCTACCTGTGCCGAAATTCAAGCACCATATCTTTATCTGCACGAACGAGCGCGACGAGTCCGCGTCCCGTCCAAGCTGTCTTCCGAGGGGTAGTAAGAAGCTTAAATCGGCCTTCAAGGACGCTATCAAGGACGCCGGGCTCAAGCACCAGGTCCGCGCCAATGAGTCCGGCTGCCTCGATCAGTGCGAGCACGGCCCAACTGTTGTCGTCTATCCGGAGGCAGTCTGGTATGGTTTTGTGCGACTGGAAGATGTTGAGGAAATCGTCGCCGAGCACCTTGTCCAGGGCCGTCCCGTTGAACGCTTGCGACTCGCTGACACCTGCCTCAACACCGAGCATTGCCCGCACAGGCCCGCTGCGAAGCACAAGTAATTCAGCGGCCACAAGTTAGAGGCACGCATGATATATTCGAATTTAAGTCAATGATTTTTTCTAAAGATTACGTTGGATATCTGGCGCGCCAGACCCTCAAGCACCTCGTCGCCGAGAAGATGATCGAGAGCTCTAAGCCCGCCGTTCTCGAGGAGCGGGTTACAGCCGCTATGATCGAAGAGTTGGCCCTCGAAGATCGTATTAATGACGAGGTCCGCGTCATTCTCGAAGCCTTCCAAGACGATATGCTCAAGACCGGAGCCAGCTACCCCGAGATGTTCAAAAAGGTGAAGAACGAGCTGGCCCGCAAATACAAGGCGGTGCTGTGAGAATCTCCCGCGACAAGCTCAACAAACTTGCCCACACGGTTGCCGACACCCTCGCCGAGATTCCGGAGTGCGACTTTCTCGAAGATCGCAATACGATTCGGCAGGAGGCCCGCAAGGCCCTCGAAAAGCTCCTCCTCGAAGAAACCAAGATCGACGCAGCCGCACGCCAGAAGATCGCCTCGCAGCGCAAGATCATTATGGAAGGCTCGCAGGAATGGGACATCCTCTACCGCAAGTACTATAACGACGAAGTCAAAAAGCTGGGGCTATAGTACCTACCAGAGTGAGTGAATCTTCACTTGAAATTCTGATATACTTAAGCCATCGCAGCAGAGAACTTCCTTCCTTCTGGCGTTATGGTGTAACTGGTTAACACGCCGCCCTCTCAAGGCGGAGAGTCCGGGTTCGAGCCCCGGTAACGCTACCAAATCTGTTTCCTTCCGAATGTTCGCTTCGAAGCTGCAAGCGGAATATAGTCGAAGCAGTGGATCACTCTGTGTACGGCGCCATGGTGTAACTGGTTAACACGCGGCCCTTTCAAGGCTGAGAGTCCGGGTTCGAGCCCCGGTGGCGCTACCAAAGTAAACAACATAAATACATAAGGCAAACAGGAAGTGCGCGAAGGGCTCAAAAGGGCTCAATCGTACCGATTATGTGGGCATCTTGGTGCGCCTCAATGCGTGTTCCTACTTTCAACACTATAAAGACCTTTGGCGTGTTCCCTTCATAGAGGCCGATTGCCGTACATGGATCGGGACCAGGACTCTCTATTATCACTTCGCCACAGAGGATGGCCTACTCAGGTGCGTCACGCGGTGTAGCCCAGAAGACATGGCAAAGGTTGAGAGCAGTATTCGGGCCTGGGGTACACACTCGCCAACTAGCCATACTTCAGCCGCCGTGAGTATGAAGAGTGGCTGGCATCGAGCGAACGTCCACCGCTGCACCTGCTGCGTATTCTGCCCCCTTGAAGAGATGAACATTCAATTGCTTGACACGCCCACTAGGCAACTGCCGTTAAATAGCGCGTAGGGCATATATCGCATTGGAACATTCGTTCCTAAGTTTTGCCTATCAATTGCATACACGCAGCGCATAGCCTCTGCGGGCACCTAAAAATCCAACAGGGGTCACTTGATGCGCTTAACTGCCGGTCTAATTACTGCCGCCGCCATGGTTCTTACCCTTACACCCTTAGCCCAGGCGGATAGCATTCAACTCTCAGTTAGCTCCAGCTTTACGGCGTCGTTCGATAGTCCAAATGACAATTTCTGGGGTGAATACTCCACCGTTAAGGGTCTGTTTGATCGTCCTAGTCTTGGACCTGGATATTATCCGAGAGCGAGCACCACCTTCTCCAATATTTCGGTTTTCGTTCCTAGTGGAGATTTCGTAACCTCGGCCACAATTCATATTCTGTTACCCACAACCACGGTTCACGGGACAGGTGTCGTCGTTGTTAAACAAGCTCTTCCGCCCCCAGATTGGAATGCTCCGCAAATAGCCCCGACATTTGGCATCAATGGGTGGTCCGATGTGCACGTGGATCTGGATGAAGAATCTGGCATTTTGCTCCCAATCATCAACGGAGACGAAGTATCGACCGGAAACTTGAATTTGTATTTTGACGTAATGGGCTTTATTAGTGACACCGTTAACACTCCAGGGGTCAACTGGGATGGTTATATCGGCGGGAGTGGGAGCATCGTTTCTCCTTACACTGTCCAGTTGGATGTCACATACTCGCCTGTACCCGAACCCTCCAGCATCGCTTTACTTGGCACTGGCCTTGTGGGCTTGGCAGGATTCGCACGGCGCAAGTTCCTCTCCTGATCGTGCAGACAGTAATCGAGCACAAGCCGTCTCTACGGAGGCGGCTTTGTTGTGTGCCATCTCCAGGCCACGCATAGAGCTATACATAATAGTTTTTACTTGATGACGCGCCCAACTATTGTGCTTTAAATCTACATAATGCATCTCGCCAATTCACAGGGATCACCCGATATTAAGAAAGGATCACCCGTGTAGAAAACAGAAAGGCCCCCCGAAAAAAATCGTCAATAAAGACGCTGCTTTTTATTGCGACTTGGTGCACGATGCAAAATCTGAAAATGGCCAAAATAGCCCTTTTCAAGGCTGAGAGTCCGGGTTCGAGCCCCGGTGGCGCTACCAAAATCCCTTCAAATCTATGCATCAGTCGTGGGCGATATACTGTCTCTGTGAGCAAGACTTTCTATATCGAAACCTTCGGCTGCCAGATGAACGCCCATGACTCTGAAAAGGTCATTGGCACCTTGGAACATGAGGGCTATTCCCGTGTACAGGATGAAGCCGACGCCGGGCTGATCCTCTACAACACCTGCTCCATCCGCGACAAAGCCGAACAGAAGGTCTTTCACCGCCTCAACGAGTACAAGAAGCTGCAGGGCGAGGGCAAAAAGTTCGCCGTGATTGGCTGCGTCGCCCAGCAGGAGGGCGAAAAGATCTTCGATAAGGCTCCCTACGTCTCGCTGGTCTCCGGTTCGGCGTCCTATCGCAATCTCCCCCAGATGCTAGCCCGCCTTGAAGCCGGGGAACAGCGCATCACCGGCCTCGACGACCGCCAGACTGACGAGACCTTTGAAACCCCCTTTGTCGCCCGCACCAATCCTCATCGCGGCTACATCACAATCATCGAAGGCTGCGACAAGTTCTGCGCCTACTGCGTCGTGCCCTACACGCGCGGCAAGGAGCGCAGTCGCACCGCGAACTCGGTTCTTGACGAAGCCATTCGCATGGCCGACGCGGGCTTTACCGAGATCCAGCTTCTAGGCCAGAACGTCAACTCCTACCATGATCCTTCGGCAAAGATGACGTTTGCCGAATTGCTCGCCGCCGTCGGCAGTATTCCCGGCATCCGCCGCGTCCGCTTCACCACCTCTCATCCACGCGACTTCACCAAGGACATCGTGGACGCCATCGACGCTGTGCCAACCCTCTGCGATCATGTTCATCTTCCTGTTCAGAGCGGTTCTACGAATGTGCTGCGCGCCATGGCGCGGGAGTACACGCGAGACTGGTATCTCGAGCGCATTTCGTGGATCAAGGCTGCCAAGCGCAACATCAGCATTACGTCGGACATCATCGTCGGCTTTCCCGGCGAGACCGAAGAAGACCTGGAGCAGACTGCGACCCTGCTCGAAGAGGTCGGCTACGACGCCATCTTTGCGTTTAAATATTCGCCCCGACCCAATACTCCGGCCATCAACATGGCTGACTCAATTCCGGAAGAGGTCAAGGTCAAGCGGCTGCAAATCCTCCTCGACCGTCAGCGCGAAACCCAACGCTTGAACTATGAGCGCCATCTTGGTGAAGTAATGGAACTTATGGTCGAAGGCCATAACCGTCAGCGAAATCAAGTCATTGGCCGTAGCACCCAGAACAAGACCGTCAACTTCACTACCACGCAGCCCATTCTCCCTGCGACAGGAAGCTACGTCTCTGTCCGCATCACCCAGACCTTTCCCAACAGCCTTCTCGGCGAGGCATTGGCAAGCTAATGAAATCAAACGACCAGACCGAAGTTCATAAGACTGCTGACTCCGGCTCTGGGGCAGAGGTCGAGATGCAGATTCGCGGCCTCATGATGGATCCAGTCACCAACATGCCGATCGTTGTGCTCAAAGACATTGCAAGCGATCTGATCCTTCCTATCTGGGTGGGCATCTTCGAGGCTAATGCTATCGCTCTCGAACTCGAAAAAACCGCGACGCCGCGGCCAATGACACACGATCTTTTGCAAAATCTCGCCCGAGGCCTCAACGCGCAGGTAAATAAGGTTGTCGTCTCGGAATTGCGCGACGACACCTTCTACGCGGTCATCTGGATGGACCATGCTGGAGAGACCGTGACCCTTGACGCCCGTCCCTCCGATGCCATCGCACTCGCCCTGCGCTGGGACTGCCCGATCTACGTCAATCGCGATGTGTTGGAAAATTCGAAACAAGCTGCCAGCGGCTCGCAAACCCTCGATGCTGACGAGATGCGACGCTGGCTGGAAAATCTGAACGACGATGACATGGGCCGTTACAAAATGTAATGCAGCTTGTCGTTGTTCTTAGATCTTCAACTACTCCACCAAGGATTGCTCTTGAGTCTTGTTCAAAACCTGAAGGGTGGAATCCTCGCCGGAGTCGCCGCAGTTGAGCGTGTCTCAAACTCCGGAGGAGTCTCGCGCAATGGTTCTCTTCGGGAGATCGAAAACTTTCTTCTGCTCCAATATCCCACCGCCCTTGGCACCGCGATACACGCAACCCCGCTGATTCGGGCCTTACGCCACGCTGTTCCACAATGCCGCATCGTGGTCGCAGCCAGCGGGTTCGCTCGGGATGTCTTTCGCAACAACCCAGGCATTGACCGGTTGATCGAAACACCGACTCCCCTGAAAGACCTGAACGGTTCTGTAATGACGCTTCGCCGCGAACTTCCGTTTGGCGAAACAGCCTTCGCCACGTTGACCTCCACAGGCAACGAGAGAACTCGTATCGCGATGCAGGCTTTGCTCAGCGGAGCATCGATCCGGGTTGGCTTCACTGTAGTGCCGAAGCTCTATCGTAAGCCGCTGATCTTCGATAGAACATCGAGTCAGATTGCCAATAACCTTCGTATCGTGCAGGCCCTGGGGCATACCTCGGTTCATTTTGAGCCGGAGATCTTCTACCGCCAGGAAGACCTCGCCTTCGCTCGCGAAACCCTCGCTCGTGCGGGTGTGCAAAGCGGTCAGCCTGTCGCAGTCTTTATCACGCAGACCAGCGTTACGCAGCGAAAAAGCTGGCGCTCTGAGCGATTCAAGGCTGCTGCCGAATTTCTGATGACGCGCTATGGTGCCCATATTCTATTTGTAGGCACCGCCGCCGAGGCCGCGGCCATCGATGAACTGCGCGGTAGTCTGTCGGCTCCTACAACCAGCGTTGCCGGCAGAACCACAGTGCTGCAACTGGCCGCTCTCATGAGTCTTGTCACGGTCGGCCTCACCCTGGACACGGGACCAATGCATCTTGGCCGCGCAGTCGGTCTTCCAATGGTCATCATTGCCCCGGCCTGGTCTCCTCCTATCGAGTGGCTGCCGCTAGGAAACAACAAATTCCGCATACTAAAGAACGCCGATATACCAGTACCGCCGCCGCAGGATTACATCATCGATGAAGTCAGTGTCGACGAAGTGACATCGGCGTTAGCTGATCTTCTTACGCGATATCCGAACCGCATTCCTGACCAGACAGAGATTCATCAGGGTTAAGCTACACTTTTACCATCACGATGCCCCAAATCACCTCCCCAAGAGAAGCAGGACCTTACTCCCGCCATGTTCCATCGCTCGACGGGCTTCGTGGGATGGCCGTTTTGGCGGTCATGGCATCGCATCTTTTCCCCGGTACGACTCGTGGCACATGGCTGCAACCGATAGGGGCGACTCTCATATTTGGTGCTAATGGAGTCGATCTCTTCTTCGTTCTATCCGGCTTCTTGATTACGGGAATTCTTTTTGATTCGATCTCTGATTCAGGCTATTTCCGTAAGTTTTACGCTCGAAGGACCCTGCGCATATTCCCCTTGTACTATGGTGTCCTTTTTTTACTGTTCCTTCTAACACCTTTGATTGGTTTTCATTGGCACAGAATGAACTGGGCGCTCCTCTTCTACCTGCAGAATACGAACATATTCGGGACCTTCTATACGTTTCAACTGGGGCATGGCATTTCGCTTGATCACTTCTGGTCACTGGCCGTTGAAGAGCAGTTTTATCTGGTATGGCCATTAGCGGTCTTTTTTATACGTGATCTGCGGAAGCTCCTCTGGGTCTGCTGCTCAGTTTCCTTTGTCGCACTTCTGCTGCGCTTCCTTCTGATCTTTCATCACGTCAACTACAACTTCGTTAACAGGAGCACTTTTAGCCGTGCGGACTCTCTGCTTCTTGGAGCTGTTCTGGCGCTCTTGCTACGCAGCCGTCTCCATGATGCTGTACTGGCCTCGGCAAAGAAGATATTTTTTGCGATTGTTGCCGTTATCGTCGCCCTCAATCTCTCTCGATTTCTGATTGAGCGGCATTCCGAGTGGCTCTTTGCCTTCGATAGCAGCTATCTCGCCATACGTTATACGCTGGTAGCGCTTGGCTCTGCGGCACTCATTGCATGGTGCCTGCGGCCTTCGTCGCGAACTCGTATCTTCTTTGAAGGTCGCACTCTGCGTTTCTTCGGCAAATACAGCTACGGGCTCTATGTGCTTCACTATGCTGCGGCGGGCTTCTTTATCGCCACGTTTCGCAGCTGGATTTTGCATTTCACTTCCAGCAAACTCATTGGGGTCGTGGTAGCCGGATTTCTTACGTTCCTCGTTGCTATCGTCCTCGCGTATGCCAGTTATAACCTGTACGAAAAGCAGTTCCTTCGCATGAAGCGATACTTCGATTACGATCGGTCTGGTGCAGTCAAAACTCCTTCACCTGCCGCCCATTAGGACACGGACGGATTAGGGGAGAAAGGCTCTCGCTCTTTCTCCCCCAAGTCAAGGAAATTCACCATGCATCTCTGTCGTGTCTAGCGTAAGCAGAGAGTGTCGAGATACGTGAAGAACTCAGGGAAGGAGATAGCGGCAGCTTCGGCTCCGTGAATCTCGGTGTCGCCGGTGGCCCGGAGAGCGGCGATAGAGAAGGCCATCGCAATGCGATGGTCGCTGCCGGAGTCGATCTGCGCACCGTGAAGTTGCTGGTTTCCGGGAATGCTGAGACCGTCTTCGTATTCAGTGAACTCGGCCCCCATGGCCTTGAGATTTTTGGCGACAAGCGCGATGCGGTCGGACTCCTTGACGCGAAGCTCTTTGGCATCGCGGATGGTGATGCCTTCGCGGGTGTAGGGAGCGATGGCGGCGAGGACCGGCAACTCATCGATGAGCTGCGCGGAGAGCGCTCCGGCGATGGCGATGCCCTTGAGTCCGCCCGGCATGGTGTTGACCTGGATCGTGCCGATGAGTTCGCCGTGGTGTTCTTCGACGGTGAGGACTTTGATCTTTCCGCCCAAAGCTGTGATGACATCGAGCAGCGCCGCGCGAGTGGGATTCATGCCGAGCGAGTCGAGGATGAGGTTCGAATCGGGGAAGAGCAAAGCAGCGCAGAGAAAGAATGCGGCGGAGGAGAGATCGCCGGGAACGGTAGCGTCGATGGCTTTGAGTTTTTGGTGGCCAGGGATGCTCAGCTTTTCGCCCTCCCGTGTGAGCGTCGCGCCGAACGCCTTGAGCGCCTGTTCGGAGTGGTCGCGGGTGCGAACAGATTCGGTGAGGCTGGTGGTCCCGTTGGCCTGAAGACCGGCGAAGAGGACCGCAGTTTTGACCTGCGCCGACGGGATAGGAGTGTCGAAGTCGATGGCGGTAAGCGGTCCGCCGACGATGGTCATGGGGGCGTGGCCGCCGACGGCTCCGTCCCCGCCGGTCAAGTGGATCTCCGCGCCCATCCTTGAAAGCGGCTTGCGGATGCGCTCCATGGGACGCATGGTGAGGGAATGATCGCCGATGAGGGTGAAGGTGTGGGGATGCGGAGCGATCAACCCGGCCAACATGCGCATAGTGCTGCCTGAGTTGCCGCAGTCCAGGGGATGCTCAGGCTGGCGGAAGGCCCCGGCGGTGCCGGTGATCTCGATGGTCTTGTCTTGTTTGACGATGGTGGCGCCGAGCGCCTCCATGCAGGCCAGCGAGGAGTGGGGATCGGCCCCCGTCGAGAAGTTGGAGAGGCGGGTGGTGCCTTCGGCGAGGCCGGCGAGCATGGCGTAGCGATGGGAGATCGACTTGTCTCCGGGCAGAGTAAGGGAGCCTTGCAGGGTGCGGGCGGGGCGGATGATTTGAATGGACATTGAGTTCTAGTTTAGGACATTGGGATTGTCAGGCGGAGAAGATATGTTGATCTCGCGGAAATCGAGCGGGTTTCCAGAGCTTGGACGCGGATTACGCGCCGGTGGCAACCACGCGGGTTAATGCCTTTGCTTCAGTTTTGGCCGTGTCGGAAGAGTAAGACTCATCTTCGGTAGGGATGAACAGCCGGAAGACGGTCCCACCTGCGACACCGTTCTCTGTGGCGCGGCTGCGGACATGCAGGGTCCCGCGGTGTTTGGCGACGATCTCGTGGGAGATCCAGAGGCCGAGGCCGGTACCGGTGATTCCCTTGGTCGAGAAGAAGGGCTCGAAGAGGCGGTTGAGGGTTGCGCTGTCCATGCCGGTGCCATTGTCTGCCACGGTAATGGCGATACCGTGCCTGCCGGAGCGCCAGTCACGTGTGGCCGCGGTACGGAGCAGGATGCGGCCGCCCGAAGGCAGGGCATCCATCGCGTTTCCGAAGAGGTTGGCAAGCACCTGCCGTATCTCACCGGCCTGCACCATGACGGACGAGGTTGCGCGGAACTGGCGGACGACCTCGATTTGCAGGCCGCGAAGGCGCGACTCCAGTAGCGCGAAGACGGTCTCGATCAACTCATGGACGTCGGTTTCGACGGTCCGTGTGCTGCCCCTGTAGAAGCGCAGAGTCTGCACGGTAATCTGCGCTACACGGTCGAGCTCGTTCTGCGCGAGTTCGATGTAGCTGCGCGACAAGTCTGATAGTTCAGTACCTGCAGCCAGATAGAGACAGTTTGTGATCGCCTCTAGAGGATTATTGATCTCGTGAGCGATGGAGGCAGCGAGCCTCCCAGCTACAGCCAGTTTTTCGGTGCGACGCAGGAGTTCTTCGCTCTTCTTCTGGAGCGAGAGATCGGCGATAAAGGCGGCTATCTGGCGGTCTTCAGGTTTTGCTTCGGGATTGAGAAGCGCGATTCCGACGAGGACCGTGATCGTCTCCCCCTTGCGCGTGGTGCAGACGGCCTCAAATGGTTCAGGTGGTGCCGTATGAGTCAGGGCTGAATGGGCCGCAGTGAGCGACGGGCAGAGAGAATCCAGCGTTAGCGTTCCGCAAGCGATGTCGTTGTCCGTGCAGCCGAGCAATCGCTCCACTGCTTGATTGGCGTAGATGACGCGGCCCGAGGCGTCGCTGATCAGCAAGCCCAGCGGCATTGCCTCGACGAGACGATGAAAGCGGGCTTCGCTGGCGCGCAGCGCTTCTTCGGCGGCAAGTTTGTTGCGACGGCCTGAGGCTTCTTTCAATTCGCGTTCGAGGGCGGGGACGAGACGAGTGAGGTTCTGCTTGGAGACGTAGTCATGCGCGCCTGCACGCATGGACTCGACGGCAGTCTCTTCGGAGACAGCTCCCGACATCATGATGAAGGGAACGTCGAGAGCGGATTGTTTGAGCAGTCGCAGCGCGGCGGGTCCGCTGAAGTTGGGCAGATTGTAGTCGGCCAGCACCACGTCAGGGAGAGTGTTTTGCTCAAGGGCGGCCAGCATTTGGGGGCCGGTCTCGACGCGAGTGACCTGTGGCGCGAACCCGTGCCGCTTCAGATGCCGTTCCAGCAGGAAGGCGTCGTCGATATTGTCTTCGACGAGGAGAACGTTCAGTTCGCGTGGTGCTAGTTCAGTGGAGGACATTCGTTCAACACCAGCCAATACAATCCGAGTTGCCGTGTAGCCTCTGCAAAGTCGATGAAATTAACTGGCTTGCGAATGTAACTATTGACTCCCAGCTGATAGCTGCGAACAACATCGCGTTCTTCGTCGGAGGAGGTGAGCACAACGACCGGCAGCAGTTTGGTGGTGGTGCAATTGCGAATGCGGCGCAGAACTTCGTGGCCATCGACCTTCGGCAATTTGAGGTCGAGCAGAACCACTTGCGGGCGGATGGGATTGGAGCCGCAGAGCAGCTCGATCGCTTCTTCGCCGTCCCGGGCCACGCGGACCTCGTTCGCAATATTTGATTTCTTCAAAGCACGAATCGTAAGTAGTTCATGGTCGGGATCGTCTTCGACCAGCAAGATCAGTTTAGTGCTGTCCCTCATGGAGTTCATCCTAGCGTAAACCAAAAGGTAGCGCCATGATTGACAGAGCTTTTGGCCCAGATGCGACCCTGGTGGCGATGGATGACACGGGCCACCGTCGCCAGACCGATGCCTGAGCCGGTGAAATCTTTGTCCCCATGCAGGCGGTTGAAAGCGTTGAAGAGCTTGTCGGAGTAGAACATGTCGAAGCCGGCGCCGTTGTCGCGTACAAACCACGCCTTCTGATCCGGATCCCAGCCAAATTCGACGGTAGGCCCCGCGATCTTGGAACTGAATTTGACGGCATTTCCGAACAAGTTTTCGAGAGCGATGCGGAGCAGCCGAGGATCGGCATGAACGTGCAACCCGCTCTCGATGTTGAAGGTGAGATTGCCCGCCGGATTCTGGTCCTTGAATTCGGAGGCGATGGATTCGGCCATCTGGCTAAGGTCAACATCCTCCCTGGAGAGATCGGCGCGGGTGATGCGCGAGAGTTGCAGAAGCGCATCGATCAGCTGCCCCATGCGTTGAACGCCGTTTCTGACGCGGCGGATATAGTCTCGCCCAACGTCGTCGACCAGGGTCGCGTAGTCTTCTTCGAGCGCGAGGCTGAAGCCGTCGATGGTGCGCAGCGGGGCGCGAAGGTCGTGCGAGACCGAGTAGCTGAAAGCCTCCAACTCGCGGTTGGTCGTCTCCAATTCGGCGGTGCGACGCTTTACACGGTCCTCGAGCGTTGCGTTGAGTGACCGAACCTCGTCGGCGCGTTCCTCGGCCTCTGCGCGCGCCACGGCAAGCCGTTCCGCATCCCGTTCTAAGGCGACGCGCATGTGGCGCTCACGAACAAAATAGCGGAGCATCACGACGATCAAAAGAAAGTCGAGGCAGCTGGCCAGCGCGAGCGTGTAGCGTGCCTGACGGCTGCTCGATTTTGCGACCGCGGTGCGTTCTATCAGCAGACCGTGCTCTACCCCCTCCATCTGGTCGGCGATACGGCGCAGGTTATCCATCTCCAGCTTGCCGGTCCCGCTCAGGATCAGCGCATGACCGCTGTCCACGCTTCCACTGCGGCGCAGGTCAATGCCTTGCTGCAGCAAGTTGAGGCGGCGGCCGATTGCAGCGTCCATCTCGTGAACGTGCGCCTGCTGGCTTGGATTGTCGGCGGTCAATTCCTGAAAATGCTTGAGTTCAGCGGGTAACTCTTGTCTCGCCGAGAGATAGGGCGCGAGATATTTTTGATCGCCCGTGATGAGATAGCCACGATTGCCGGTTTCGGCATCCTTGGCTGAACTCATGATGCGCTCGACCTGATCGATCGCCTGCCAGGTATGGTCCACCCAGGCTTCGCTGCGGACGAGCGAATTGATGGAACGGAATGCAAGCCAGGTATTAAGGCCGACGATGCCAAATGCGAGCAGCAGCAGGCTGGGGACGAAAACTCGGTTGGTCTTTGGCTTCATGGTGTCGGTTCATTCTACGGGGTCGTCGGGACTGCCTCATCCTCCAGATCATCCTCCACCCGCAGAAAGCGTCGCATGTAGCGTAACGGATCTTCTGACACCGCCATCTCTCGCAGGTGGTAGCGCCATGCATCCTCGCGTGTATTGCGGCGCGTATAGGCCTTGCGTTTCACGATGCCAATGCTCCCGTCCGCCATCTTGCGCATAAAGCTCTGTGACGGCACTTGAAACGTCATCAATGCGCCCCCCTTCCAAAAGGAAGACGCAAACTCATGCGAGAACAGCAGCACGTAAAAGCGCTTTTCAGCGGAGAGCATCTCAATCGCGTGGTGCGTATTCTGCCATGGCAGTCCGAGATTGCCTGTGTACCATTTGCGAAACTCGAAGCCATTGCCGCGAGCCTGTGCAATCAGTAGTTGAAGTAATTGAAACCGTGTCATGAAGGTCCGTCCACATCCCCAAGAGCATTCAGTAACCTGCCAGTAGTACAGGCGTCCAACTGTATAGTCTACGGTGAGAAGCCGTCCAACATCCCGAGAGGATTTCTTTCGTCTTCGCAACCTATCTTCGAATGATTTTCTGAAACGATGACATCAAAACTGTGCTACATTGCGATATCAAGTCCCCTCGCCCTCATGCTTGCCTTCGCCATATCTGCTGGCGCGCAGACTTATAACCCGGCTGACCACACCGATCCCATAAACCTTACCCCGCTGGTCCGCGAAGCCCGGGTCGATTTCTACAACCTTAATTACGATGGCGCGCTCGCCCGTTTCGAGGCTGTGCTGAAGGCCAATCCGCAGAATCCGATGGCCGTCGACTACGTGCTGACGACGATAATCTTTCGCGAGCTTTACCATCAGGATCTTCTAGACACGACTTACTACGCCCACAACAGCTTTCTCAGCTCCAAACGCGATGTGCCTGTTCCAGACGCGACGCGCCAGCGCATCGAAGATCTCACCAAACGCGCCATCGACCTCTGCGACCGGCAGATCCACAATAACCCGAACGACAAGAACGCCTACTTTGCCCGCGGCTATGCTCGCGGAATGCATACGGCCTTTATAACGCTGGTCGACCACAGCTACATCTCGGCGGCGCATCAGGGACTGACCGCTCGCAACGACAGCGAACAAGCGCTCAGGATCGATCCCGGCTACGCCGACGCGAAGATGGCGATTGGTATTCAGCAGTTCGCCGTCGCCAGTCTGCCGCGCTTTCTCCGCATCATGGTCGGTATCGCCGGCCTCAATGGCAATAAGGAAAAAGGCTTGCAACTGCTCCGCGAAGCCGCCGCGCAGGGTGTGGTCACTCCGGTCGAATCGCGTACCGCGCTCTCCCTGTTTTTGCGCCACGATGCCCGATATCCCGAGGCGCTCGCCGTGGAGCGAGCTCTGGCCGAGCAATTTCCGCGTGACTATCTCTTTCGCCTCGAAGTCGCCAACATCACCAAGGATGAAGGTAACGGCCCGGCTGCCATCGCTACGTACAAAGCCATTCTGGTCGACGCCGCCAAGCCCGGCTACTTCTTCGATCCGCGCCTGCACATGGCCTACTTCGGCCTCGCCGACACCCAGCGGGGGCAGAACGATATCTCTGACGCGGCCAACAATTACCTTCAGGCCGCCGCACAACCTACCTGCAGCGACTGGCTGCGGCGCCGTGCCCAACTCAACGCCGGAGAGATGTTCGATCTCCTCCACAACCGGCCCGAGGCCATCAAACAGTATCAGCAGGCCAGTGCCGGGGGCGGCGACCAATCCCAGGCCGACACCGCACGCAAGTACCTCAAAACCCCTTATGCGGGTAAATAAAGCACCAGAAGGTGTGGCAAAATAGAGGTCGCTGCTAAATGTAATATTTGGAGGCTCCCATGTTCTGTAGCCATTGTGGAAAGCCAATCGAACCGTCATCTCGCTTCTGCCCCGCGTGCGGAGCGACGATCAGCCCCGCGCTGTTTACGGCGAACGCATACCAGCCCGTCGCGCGCCTTACTCGTCCGCGCACCCCGCGGATGATCGCCGGAGTCTGCTCCGGGTTTGCGTTGCATTATGGCTGGGACATCAACGTGGTGCGTGTCATCACGGCGCTATTCATCATCTTTACTACAGGAATCGGCGCACTGGCCTATCTCGCCGCCTGGGTCATCATTCCCGAAGCCCCCTACGCACTTCCGATAAAGAGTACCTAGTTTGCCCAGAAAAACCGCGCCGCAGCCAAGCCCCCGCCCCTTCGCCTATCGCAACCGCACCCTTCACTGTGACGGAGCTGACATCTCAGCTCTCGCGGAAGATCACGGCACTCCACTTTATGTCTACTCGGCGGAGCAGATCTCCGCTCGCTTTCAACTCTTTGAAGAGGCGTTCAAAGGGCAGCCGCACACCATCTGCTACGCGGTTAAAGCTAACTCGTCGCTGGCGATTCTGCGCCTGCTAGCGCTGCAGGGAGCAGGCTTCGACATCGTCTCCGGCGGCGAATTGGAGCGCGTCCGCAAAGCCCACAAAGCGGCGCTCACGAAGGTCGTCTTCTCCGGGGTAGGCAAGCAGGTCTGGGAGATCGATGCCGCTCTCAAGGCGAACATCCTCCTCTTCAACGTCGAGTCCGAAGCCGAGCTGTACCTGCTTGCCGCCCGCGCCGAAGCTCTCCGCATCCGTGCGCGTTTCGCACTCCGCGTCAATCCCGACGTCTTCGCCGACACTCACCCCTATATCTCTACCGGCCTCAGTGAACACAAGTTCGGCATCGACATCAATCAGGCTCGTGCCATCTACCGCAAAGCGGGCAAATCCAAGTGGCTCGATGCCGCCGGAGTCAGCGTTCACATCGGTTCGCAGATCCGCAAGGTCGATCCCTTTGCCGCAGCGACTGCCCGCGTCACCGCCCTTATCTCTGACCTCAAAAAGGATGGCCACAACATCCGCTACATCGACGCCGGTGGCGGTCTCGGCATCGACTACGGCACTACCGCGTTCAACCCGGCGCAGCAGGTGCAGAAGTACGCCGCCGCTCTCAGCAAGGGACTTGCCGCTGAATCCTCCCATCTGATCATCGAGCCGGGGCGCTTCATCGTAGCCCAGGCAGGAGCGTTACTTACCCGAGTCCTCTTCGTGAAGAAGAATGGTTCCAAGACCTTCGTCATTACCGACGCGGGCATGAACGACCTCATCCGGCCCTCGCTCTATCACGCTCATCACGAGATTCTCCCCATCAAGCAGCCGCGTACCGCAGCCCCGTCCATCACGGCGGACATCGTAGGTCCGGTCTGCGAGTCGGGCGACTTCTTCGCCCGCGACCGCGTCCTCGCTGCCGTCAAACCCGGCGACCTGGTCCTGATTCTCGATGCGGGAGCCTATGGTATGAGTCTCACCAGCAACTACAACAGCCGTCCGCGTCCCGCTGAGGTGCTGATCGACGAAGCGACGGTCAAGCTGATTCGCCGCCGCGAGACCATGCGCGATCTGTTGGCTCCAGAGGTACTCTAGCGCCCCTCCAGCGTGCTAAACTCACAGGGTCGCTTGGGGCCGCAGCTTATCGCAGCCCCGACAAAATCACCACCGAGGTAGTACATGTCCGGCCATTCAAAATGGGCCACAATCAAGCATAAGAAGGGCGCGCTTGACGCCAAACGTGGCAAGATTTTCACTCGTCTCATCAAGGAAATCACCATCGCAGCCAAGACCGGCGGCGGCGGAGATCCGGACGGCAATCCCCGTCTGCGCGGCGCCATTGCAGCGGCCAAAGCGGAGAATATGCCCGCCGACAACATCAAACGTGCGATCCAGCGCGGTACGGGTGAGCTCGAAGGCGTCTCCTACGAGGAGATCACCTACGAGGGCTATGGCCCCGGTGGCGTCGCAGTTATCGTCGATGTCCTCACCGACAACAAGAACCGCGCCGTCAGCGAGATTCGCCACGCCTTCTCCAAGAACGGCGGCAATCTCGGAGAGTCCAACTCTGTTGGCTGGATGTTCTCCAAGAAGGGTGTCATCGTTATTGCAAAGTCTGCCGCCAACGAAGACAAACTCACTGAGATTGTGCTCGAAGCCGGCGCCGAAGACCTAAGCGACGAGGGCGAGAACTGGGAAGTGCTCTGCGATCCCAAGGACTTCGAGGCGGTCACCAACGCGCTCAAGGCGGCCAACATTACGCCTGAGCACGCCGAGGTCACCAAAATTGCTTCGACGTATACGAAGCTCGAAGGTTCTCAGGCCAACGCCATGATCCGCCTTCTGGAAGTGCTCGAAGACCTGGATGACACGCAAAATGTCTACTCCAACTTCGACATGGATGAAGCTGCTGTAGCCAATGCCGGACACTAGCCGAGGCGGTCAATTGATTCATACCAGGCCGCCGTTTATCGGCGGCCTTTCTTCTGTCACAGGTATCAAACGGAGCGACATAGTGACCAAGGGATTTCGCGGCATAGCAAGACCATTCATCGGAGCATTGGCTCTTGTTCTCTCCGTACCCCTCGCGGTCGCGCAGGCTCCGGCGGCAAGCCGCGAGGCGACTCCCTTTCACACCAATTCCGGCAAACTGCCGCTCGAACTGGGGGTCCTCGTCCAGAGCGGCGTCGGCCTCACCGAGAATCGCAATAGTTTCAAGTTCCTTATGGCCGGAGTTCATGCAGGCAAAGTTCTTACCGGCAACTACCTGCCCGGCCCACTCCACGGCAACTTCGAGTACGCCGTCGAGGTCTTCCCCTTCTGGCAGTCCTACACGCCGAAGTTTCAGCGCGCCCATTGCAGCGTTGTCTCAGACTCGGCTAATCTCGCCTGCTCACCGCTCTATACGACGGGGGGTACTTACTCCGGAGTCTCCATTACGCCCATCATTCTGCGCTGGAACTTTACCGGTACCCGACGCGTCTCCCCATGGATACAGGGTGCAGGAGGCCTCGTTTGGACCAACCACAAATATCCGGCGTTTGGCGGACAGCCGCTGACTCTCGCCAACGACGGTCCCAACACCGACGCCAGCGTGTGGAACTTCACACCTCAGGGGGGCGTTGGGTTTCACTACTTCCTGCGCCCGCGTCGCTCCATCGACTTCAGCGCCAACGCGGTGCATATCTCCTCGGCCTCGCTCGGCGACAAGAACCCCGGCGTGAATGCGAGTCTCCAATTCACGATTGGTTATAGCTGGTGGAAGTAAGACGTGCCTATGAATTCTGATGCGATCATCGAGTGTGTCCCGAACTTTTCTGAGGGCACGGACGTTGCCAAGGTAAGCAAGATCGTCGCCGCGATGCAGGTCGAGGGCGTGAGCCTTCTCGACTGGTCGCTCGACACTGCTCACAACCGTTCGGTGGTTACCATCGCTGGGCCGCCTGCAGCGGTGATAGCGGCGGCGGTTAAATCCGTCGGCAAAGCGGCGGAACTGATTGACCTTACAAAACAGAAGGGCGTCCACCCACGCATCGGCGCTGCCGACGTAGTCCCCTTCATCCCGGTCAGCGGCATCTCGATGGCGGAGTGCGCTGTGCTGGCGAGGCAGGCGGGGCTGCTGATCTGGCGGACCTACGGGGTTCCCGTCTACTTCTACGGAGCCGCCGCTGCGCGTCCTGATCGCGTCCAGCTCGAAGATGTACGCAAGGGCCAGTTTGAAGGGCTCCGCGAAGCTACCCGTCGCGATGCGGCCCGACGTCCCGACGTCGGAGGTCCCGGCCTCCACGAAACCGCTGGAGCCTCGGCTGTTGGAGCGCGAAATTTCCTTATTGCCTACAACGTCCATCTTCATCAAGGGGATATCTCCGCCGCGCGCGCCATCGCCCGGGACATTCGAGCCTCCAACGGAGGACTCCATGGAGTGAAGGCAATTGGCGTGGTTGCGAATGGGCGCGCCCAGGTCAGCATGAACATCACGGACTTTCGCATCACGCCCATGCGGCATATCCACGCGACCATCCAGCATCTTGCGCAGCGTCATGGCGCGCTGATCGATGACGCCGAACTCATCGGCCTGATTCCTCAGGAGGCCTACGATGAGGGTTCAGAGTGGGTTGGGCAGATCACGGGCTTTAATCCAGCACTCAAAGTTCTGGAGCGGCGCCTGGAGCATCCGCTCGCCTGGCCTACCGCCTGATGCGCTAGTGTCAGTACTGAGATCATCGAAGCGCTTCCGGCGCCGTTAACCACTTGTATTGAAGACTTCGAACGACACTATTTTGCCGGGTACGTCAAAGGTAGGAAGCCCTATTGCTTGCTTATCCCCGTGTTTCACGGAAGAATAGAAAGGTTAGGCCGCAAAGTTCCGTGGCCAAGGAGTAATTTCATTGCGTATTCTCTATCGGCACCTCCTCCCCATCGCCGTGCTTGCTCTCTCCGCTACGTTCTCTCAGGCGGCGGAGCTATCGAGTGACGCTAAGTCCGCTATTCCTAAGGACGTTCAGCAACTCATCGTGGTGGACTACCGCGCCATGCAGAATTCGACTGCCGCAATGGAC
This sequence comes from Edaphobacter paludis, assembly GCF_039993895.1. Lineage (NCBI taxonomy): Bacteria > Pseudomonadati > Acidobacteriota > Terriglobia > Terriglobales > Acidobacteriaceae > Edaphobacter > Edaphobacter paludis. The sequence goes on along the minus strand of NZ_CP121194.1, from coordinate 2,709,760 downwards.
TTGAAGGAGCGGGTTCTCCCGCCTGAACTTAAGCGATTAGAGACCGCGCTGAAGAACGCCAAGCTGAACGTGGATAGAGACGCTGACGTCCTGGCCTTCGCTTCGTTCCGCGACTCCAGCGGGCAGGGAACCAGGATCGTCGGCATCGCCCAGGGGCAGTTTGAGACGCAATCGATTCTGGCCGGTTTTGCCAAAAGTAAAACCAAGCCCATCGTCGACCGCAACAACACCATCTATTCGATGGGGTCGGCCGGGATGAGTGTCGTGTTCCTGAACCAGACCACGATGGTCTTCGGTGATAGAGCAGCGGTGAAGGTCGCACTGGATGCTCGCGATGGGATCATCCCGAACTTCCTCACCAACGGCGAGATGGTCAACGATATGGGAACGGTCGATCGGCGCGCGATCTGGAGTCTGCTTGACGCCAAGGGCACGCAGACGATGATGAAAAGCGTGCTCGGCGATGCTGCGCAGTTAACCGACTACGACACGGTTCGCAACCGGATGAAGAGTTCGCGCTACACCATGGACTTCGAAAACGGCGTTAAGTTCGACCTCGCCGTTGTCATGTCCGATACGATGACTGCGGCCACCTGTGCCACCCTGATGAAGGGAATGGTCATTATGAAGAAATCATCCGGCTCCCCGATGGAAAGATCGGCGCTGGACCGGACAACGATCGATTCCAACTCCGGAACGCTGACCGTGGATTACTCTTCCTCGGATAGTGAATTTGCCGGACTGCTGAACTCGCCTCTGTTTCAATCTGTAGTCAAGTAGCTGATTCCATTAGTTTTCACCGGGTACCGCTCTTTCACGACGAGATAAAAAACGGCTTGCTAAAAATATTGCAGTACCTCAAAGAAGGTCCAGCGCCAGCGTTGGGCCGTTTATTTTTGCGTTCGAAGCAATAGGGGCTCTGGGTGATTATCGGTTAGTTGATTAACAACCGGGTTTGCTGTTGTCTGGCTGAAGAAAACGGGGTACAAAGAGTGTGCCCGGGTTTCCGGTTCGACTTGGCATTTATCCGGTTTGTTCTGGTCTTTCGAAGGGTTCTCTAATGGCTGCTCTGGCGCAGGTGACGACTCGCGAAGTATTGGATATCCGGCAGGCGTCGGAGTATCTAGGCATCAGTGGAGATACGCTGTACCGGTATGCGTCGGAGGGCTTTATTCCGGCGTTCAAACTGGGGAACCGCTGGCGGTTCAAAAAGAACTTGCTGGATGCCTGGATGGATGAGAAGTCAGGTGTGAAGAGTACGGCTCCTGTAACGGTGCAGCCAAAGCAGAAAAAGCCGGCAGGCCGTGCGCGGTAAGTAATAGATTTTGTTCAAGTTACCTAGCTGTTGACGAAGTTCCTCCCGCGCAATGTACTCACCTCGTTTGCCTGCCTGTTTATCCGCTGATCGCTCGCGCGACTCTGAGGGTGTTCTCTTTTACGATTCGTTCCCGGGTCTTCAACACTAAGATGTCGGTGATCTCCGTTCGGCTGGGTGCATTTAGTCTAAAGAATGTGCTCTTTTTGAGCTCCAGGGGAGTCTAAGCAAGGTGATTACGGAGATCTCTGAAGGGCAATCGAAACGGGGAAATACCTGTAGCGCCGACGTTGTCATCGTGGGCGGCGGTCCTGCCGGTCTGGCGGCCGCTATCGCGCTCAGGCAGACGGGGGCCGACGTTCTACTCATCGATGCGCAGGAGCCTGGGATAGACAAGGCTTGCGGCGAGGGGCTGATGCCCGATTCTCTGCTCGAATTATCAAGACTCGGGATTGACTTGGCCAAGGTGGAAGGGGCGCCTTTCGGCGGCATTCGCTTTGCAGATAGGGACTCCACCGTGAGCAGCGCATTCACAACGGGTGAGGGCATGGGTGTGCGTCGATTGGCGCTGCATCGTCAGTTGCTGGAGAGGGCGACGACGATGGGAGTACGAATGCGGTGGAAGACAAGGGTTGAGTTGACGCCTGGGAAGAAGCCGTCCATCGAGGGCGAAGCTCTTTGCTGCAAATATCTGATTGGAGCGGATGGCGAGTCCTCACGAACGCGCTCGTGGGCTGGATTGAATAACGGAGCGGTGCGCAGCCGCCGGTTTGGCTTTCGAGCACACTTCGAGCTGCCGACAGATGGAAATGTGGGGATGTCACAGGTTGAGGTCCATTGGGGTGATGGCGGACAGGCGTATGTGACGCCCGTGGGAGAACGGACGGTGTGTGTTGCCGTCATCTCCCGCTCACAATTGCCGACGACATTTAATGCCGTGATTGACAGCATCCCGGCACTTCGCGAGTTGCTATCGCGCGCGAAGCAGCTTACTCCGCAGCGGGGCGCGGTAACGATGACCTCCAGCTTTCATAGGGTCACGCGGGGCAACGTCGCTTTGGTGGGCGATGCGTCCGGCTCGGCTGACGCTATCACAGGGGAAGGACTTGCGATGGGTTTTCGACAGGCGCTGCTACTGCGCGATTCAATCGCCGAAGGTGGACTCGAGCTATATCAAGCGCAACATGCGGACATTTTACGATTGCCCCAACAGATGGCGCGTGTCATGCTCCTGATGGACCGCCATCCCCGGCTAAGGAAACGGACACTCAGGGCGCTCGCAGCTCGCCCCGATCTCTTCGCGGCGATGCTTCGCGTGCATCTAAACGAGGAACGCCTTCCTCATGTTGTACTGCGGCATGGGGTGAGGTTCGGGAGGCTATTACTATTTTCAGCAGGATGAAAAAGAGAATTACACGCTTTTCGCTAGCTCTCGCGGTAGCGACACTTACACTGGCCGTCGGTTCCGCGTGGGCGCAAGACACGCCCTCGAATCTGACACTCCATTTCGACCCCGCGGCGACGACGATCCGCTGGACACTGAAGGACGTTCTGCACACGGTTCGCGGTACGTTCCTGCTGAAGAGTGGCCTGATGACGCTGGATGAAAAGACGGGTGTGGCTGAGGGAGAGATCATCGTCGAAACTGCCTCGGGCGAGAGCGGCAATGGTGCTCGCGACCATCGTATGGCGAACGATGTTCTTGAAAGCGCGAAGTATCCGGAAGCGATCTTTCACCCTCAGAGGGTCACTGGCGTTGTCCGCGACGGCAAGACGCAGAATGTGACAGTGGAAGGCACCTTTACCATTCACGGCGCCGATCATCCACTCTTCCTGCAGGTCACAACTACACAGAACGGAACCACGCTGACTACGAAGACCAGCTTTGACGTGCCCTATGTGGCGTGGGGAATGAAAGATCCGAGCACGTTGATTCTGCGAGTAGGCAAGACGGTACAGGTCGACGTGGATGCCCGGGCAAAGCTGCAATGACACGGCAGCCTTAAATTTCAAGCTGATTGCAGCGTGATGAGGGTGATCTCTGGCGGGCAATTAAGGCGGAAGGGAATTCCCACAGCGCCGATACCGCGATTGACGTAAAGCTGCATGTTGTCGAGGCGAAAGAGGCCTTCGGCGTACTTTTTGCCCATGGGCGGAAGCACAAGAGGGCCGAGGAAGGGCAGCCTGATCTGGCCGCCGTGGGTGTGGCCGGAGAGCATGACGTCGACCAGATGGCCACGGGGATGTGCACGGACGGTGTCGGCATAGTCTGGCTCGTGCGCCATGAGGATGACGGGACCATCGGGGCGTGCCGGTACAGCGAGTTCGAGGCGGGGATTGGTAGTGCCGGGGTCGTTGACGGCGGCCAGCCAGAAGCGGGAGCCGTTGCGTTCGATTGGAACATGTTGGTCGACGAGCACCGGGATACCGTTCGAAGTAAGGGAATAAATAACCAGCGGTGCGCTGACGGCGACGTCGTGGTTGCCTAGGCAGGCGAACCGCAAGGGGCAGGTAAGCGTGCTGAGGATCTCCGCGCAGCGGTGAGCGGCGTTCTGGCCGTTGAGGAAGGTGAGCGAGCCATGGGTGACGAAGTCTCCCGTCAGCAGGACCATGTCGGCGGCAAGGGTATTGACCTGATGGACGACGCGTTCGAGGAAAAATGGCTCGGTGAACTCGTCGAGGTGGATGTCGCTGATCTGCGCGATGCGGAAACCATGGAAGGCGCCGGGGAGGTTGGCAATGGCGATGGTGCGGGGAACGAGATCGATCTCATGGCGGGCGATTTCGCCAGAGTAAACAGCCAGGCCCGCTGCAGCTGCTCCCGCGCCGACGAGAAAGTGGCGCCGGGTGAATCGCGGGGATGGTTCGGGATTAAAGCCGGACATAGGACATGATACCGGGTTGTGTACATGTTGAGCCAGCTTTGCCGCACAAGTTCGGTAGAATCATGGGGATGAGTTTAAGTTTGCGGAAGAAGAGAGCGGTGGCTCGGGCGAAGGCCGCCGGAGTGGATTGCCTGCTGGTGACGCATCTGCCGGATGTCCGCTATCTGTGCGGGTTTACGGGGTCGAATGCCGCTTTAGTGCTGGCTGGCGGCCGCGCCGTTCTGTTTACGGATGGACGCTATACAGCCCAGGCGAAGGCTGAGGCAGCGGGAAGCCGCGTGGTAATCGCGAAGAAGCCGGTGGTGACGGCTGCCTGTGAATGGATGGAGGCCGCCGGCATTCAGCGCTGCGGCTTCGATGCTGCACAGACGACGGTCGCTGCACTCGAAGGGATGCGGAAGTCAGTCTCGACGAAGGTGCGCCGGGGGCTGTTTCAGGCAGTTGAGCCACTGGTTGCCGGTCTGCGTGAGGTGAAGGACGCGGAAGAGGTTGCGACCATGCGTAAGGCCGCTCTGCTGGGTTGCCAATTGTTCGACGGGATGCTTAGTTTCATGCAATTGGGGCTGACTGAGGTCGCAGTGGCGGCAGAACTCGAACATGCCGCGCGGCTGGCTGGAGCGGAGGCGATGTCGTTTGAGACAATCGTCGCCAGCGGAGAGCGGAGCGCGCTGCCGCATGGGCGCGCAACTCAGGCGAAGCTGCCAAAGAGAGGCTTCGTAACTTTGGACTTTGGCGTCGTCGTCGATGGCTATTGCAGCGACATGACGCGCACCGTCCACATGGGCAAGGCGCAGCCGGACGAGCGGGAAGTGTATGATGCGGTTCTGGAAGCGCAGGAGGCCGGAGTCGCAAAGGTGGCTCCGGGCGTGACCTGTGCCGAGGTCGATGAAGCGGCGCGAAGCGTGCTGCGGACGGCGGGGATGGATAAGTATTTCAGCCATTCGACCGGGCACGGCGTTGGGTTGGAGATTCACGAAGGTCCAAGGCTTGCGGCGAAGCAGACGCAGGTTCTGGCTCCGGGAATGATCGTCACGATCGAGCCCGGAGTGTATATGCCAGGCCGGTTCGGCGTGCGGATCGAGGACATGGTTCTCGTCACCGCGACGGGAGGCGAAGTTCTGACGCCAAGCGTGAAGGCCTGGATTGAGTTGTAATGACTAGAGTGCCGCAACAGGCACAGGAGATATGGATGGACGTTAACAAGTTGCAAGAGCTTCGCGAACTGGTCGAATTTTTGAAGGCGAACGAGATCGCCGAGTTCGACATGGAACAAGATGATCTGAAGGTCCGCATCAAGTTCGCGGGCGAGCCTCAGGCTGCGGCGGGGGGTGTCGATCTCGCGCATCTGAGTAGGCTGATGGCTTCGGCTCCTGCAGCGGCTTCGGCGCCAGTTGCCGCGGTCCCTGCCGTAGTTGTGGAGAGCGCTCCTGCCGCTGCTCCAGCGGAGACTCTGCATGAGGTGAAGTCGCCGATTGTGGGGACGTTCTACGAGTCGCCCTCGCCCGGCACTCCGTCGTTTGTGAACGTTGGCGACCAAGTGGAAGTTGGCCAGGTGCTCTGCATCGTTGAGGCGATGAAGCTGATGAATGAGATCGAGTCAGACGTCGCGGGCGAAGTAGTCAAGCGAATTGCCATAAGTGGGCAGCCAGTAGAGTACGGGCAACCGCTGTTTGCGATCAAAGCCCGTTAGCGATTTGACGGGTGGCAGGCGAGGTGAAACGCTTCGCGGCGGATTCGGCATTCCGGATGACAAGTAAATTGATCTAAAGGGAAGAGAACAGGTAACGCATGTTTCGTAAGGTATTGATTGCAAATCGCGGGGAGATTGCGCTGCGGGTGATCAACGCGTGCAAGGAGATGGGAATCCGCACGGTCGCGGTGTATAGCGAGGCGGACCGTAACAGCCTGCACGTGCGGTTTGCCGATGAGGCCATCTGCATCGGGCCACCGCGTTCGTCGGAGAGCTATCTGAATGTGCCGGCGGTCATCTCGGCGGCGGAGATTGCAGATGTAGATGCGATCCATCCTGGCTATGGTCTGTTAAGCGAGAATGCGAACTTCGCCGAGGTTTGTCGGGCCTCCAATATCAAGTTCATCGGGCCTCCGCCGGAAGTAACGCGGATGATGGGCGAGAAGTCCACAGCACGGCAAACGATGAAGAAGGCGAAGGTGCCGATTCTGCCCGGGTCGGACGGCATCATCGCCAGTGAAGGCGAGGCGCTGGAGTGGGCGCGCAGCGTTGGCTATCCAGTAATTTTGAAGGCAGTCGCCGGTGGCGGCGGCCGCGGAATGCGCATCTGCCGCAACAAGGATGAGCTGCCGGGACTGTATCAGCAGGCTTCGATTGAAGCGGCGAATGCGTTTGGCAACGGCGACCTCTACATGGAGAAGTTCATCGAGCAGCCACGGCATATCGAGTTCCAGGTGCTCGCCGATGAGCATGGAAACGTGATGAGCCTGGGCGAGCGTGAGTGCTCGATCCAGCGACGGCACCAGAAGCTGATCGAAGAGGCGCCGAGCCTGATGGTAACTCCCAAGCTGCGCGAGGAACTGGGCAAGACGATCAGGAAGTCGCTGGAAAATATCGGCTACTGGAACGCCGGGACGATTGAATTTTTGATGGATGAAGATGGAAAAATCTACTTCATCGAGATGAATACCCGCATTCAGGTCGAGCATTGTGTAACAGAAATGGTTACAGGAATCGATCTCGTCAAGGCGCAGTTACGAATCGCCGCGGGCGAAAAGCTGAACTCGATTATTACGGAGCCGGTGGCGATTCGCGGTCATGCGATTGAGTGCCGCATCAATGCGGAGCATCCGGAAAAATTCACACCCAGCGCGGGCAAGATCACGGCATTCAACCTCCCCGGCGGTAACGGCGTCCGCGTGGATACGGCGCAGTATGCCGAGGGTGTGGTGCCCCCTTATTATGACTCGCTAATTGCGAAGCTGATCTGCCACGGCAAGGACCGCGAAGAGGCCATGAACAAGATGCAGCGCGCTCTCTCGCAGTTTGTGGTGCAGGGAATCCATACAACGATTCCGATGCATCAGAAGATCTTTGCCGATGCGGAGTTCCGTTCGGGCAAGTTCGATACGAAGTTTATGGAGCGGTTCTTCGAGCGACAGAAGGACATCAAGGCGGAGTAGTGGTGGGCCTGCCAAAGTTATATCCAATTCTGGATGCGGGGCTGTTGGCGGCCCGTGGGCATGATCTCCGATGGGCTGCCAACCAGTTGAAGGAAGCCGGTGTGGAGTTGCTTCAATATCGGGATAAAGCTGGGTCTCCGCAGTCGGTCCTGCAGAATGCTGCTGCAATTCGCGAAGCATTCGCAGGGGCCGCATGCAGGCTGATTCTCAATGATCGAGCTGACCTTGCCGTACTTGCCAGTTGGGATGGCGTGCATGTGGGGCAGGGAGACTTACTGCCCGAAGATGCGCGGCGTGTGGTGGGTGCGCAGCGATGGGTGGGGGTTTCTACGCACAATGATGAACAAGTACAGCGGGCCGACGCGAGCAGCGCGGATTATGTAGCCGTAGGGCCGGTCTTTGCTACCGGAACCAAACTCGATGCAGAGCCGGTGATTGGACTTGACGGGTTGCGGCGGGCGCGGGTGCTGACGACGAAGCCGATTGTGGCGATAGGCGGAATTACACGGGCAAATGCTCGTAGCGTGATTGAGGCCGGGGCCGATTCCGTAGCGGTGATTAGCGCGTTATTTGTTGAAGGTGAGTCAGTTGAGAAAGTGGTGCGGGACTTTCTGGAGATTTTGGGGTAGAACTGACGCAACGTGAATAGTTCGGTAAAAATTCAAAACGAGACCGTCTCCTCTCCGCAGTTCGTGCAGGGGATGGGGTTGTTTTCAGCAACGGCGATTGTGATGGGCTCGATGATCGGCTCGGGCATCTTTATCGTCTCGGCGGATATGTCGCGCGCGCTGGGTTCGCCCGCGCTGCTGATTGCGGCATGGCTTGTGACTGCGGTGATGACGGTCATAGGCGCGTTGAGCTACGGCGAACTGGCAGCCATGATGCCCAAGGCTGGCGGCCAGTACGTTTATCTGCGTGAGGCGCTGGGACCTCTGTGGGGATTTCTTTACGGGTGGACGCTGTTCCTTGTAATTCAGACAGGGACGATTGCTGCCGTGGGCGTGGCCTTTGGAAAATTTCTGGGCGTCTTCTTTCCGTCGGTCAGTGCGGAGAAGTGGCTATGGCATATCGGGCATGTTCCGGCCTGGCATGTGGGGCCGATGGTACTCGGCAATATGGAGATTGGGTTGAACACCGCCAACCTATCGGCGATTGTGGTGATTACGCTGCTGACCCTGCTCAATACGCTGGGCGTGAAGATGGGCGCGGCCGTGCAGAATGTCTTTACCTCCGCGAAGGTGCTGGCGCTGGCTGCGGTTGTTCTGGTCGGCTTGTTTGCGAAGGATGCGATTGCGCTGGCGGCGAACTTCGGCGCCGGATGGCACCATTTCTGGGCGGGTGCGGGCTGGCATACGACCCATGCAGTGCAAGTCGGTGTGGGGGGACCGACGGCTTATGTTGGATTGCTAACGATTGTCGCGGTAGTTCAGGTGGGATCGCTGTTCAGCGCGGATGCGTGGAACAACGTGACCTTTACAGCGGGGGAGATCAGGAACCCTAAGCGCAACTTGCCGCTGTCGCTGGCGATTGGGACGGGCGTTGTCCTGCTACTGTACGTGCTCTGCAACTTCGTCTACCTGAGCGTGCTGCCGATGATGGGCGACCCGGCAGCGGGAACGATTGTAGGGCGGGGAATTCAGTTTGCCTCGGAAGATCGTGTCGCCACCGCGGTGATGCAGAGCGCCTTTGCGGGGTATGGCGCGAAGCTGATGGCGGCGGCGATTCTGATATCGACCTTCGGCTGCGTGAACGGAATGCTGCTGGCGGGAGCGCGGGTGTACTACGCGATGAGCCGCGACGGACTGTTCTTCAAGTCGGTGGGTAAGCTGAGTGAGCGCTCGAAGACGCCGGTGAACTCGTTATGGGTGCAGTGGGCGTGGACGTGTTTGCTGTGCCTGTCGGGCAGCTACGGGCAATTGCTGGATTACGTAATCTTTGCCGTACTCATCTTCTATATTCTGACGATTGCAGGTCTGTTCGTCCTGCGCCGGACAAAGCCCGATGCCGCACGCCCCTACAAGGCTTTCGGGTATCCTGTGTTGCCGGCGCTATATATCGTGATGGCGACCTGGATCTGCGTTGTACTGCTCCGTTACAAGCCGCAATACACGTGGCCGGGGTTGGTGATTGTGCTGTTGGGAGTGCCGGTGTATCTGGTCTGGAAGAGGCAGGGAGCGGCGGTCGCAAGCGACAAAGCCGTGACGTAAAAGGAGAGTTGACCCAAGATGTCGATGTTGTTTGCGAAGAAATCGATGGATGTGCTGCTGGAAGAGAGTCGCGCAGAAGGCGAACATACGCTGGAGCGCTGCCTCGGGCCATTTCAATTGACCGCGCTTGGCGTGGGCGCGGTAATAGGCGCAGGCATCTTTGTGATGGCGGGGCTCGGAGCGCACTATGCCGGGCCTGGCCTGATGCTCTCGTTTGTGTTGAGCGGGCTGGGATGTGCGTTTGCGGGGCTCTGTTATGCGGAGTTTGCCGCATTGATCCCTTTGGCCGGGTCGGCCTATACCTATGCCTACGCGACGCTGGGTGAGCTGATCGCGTGGATCATCGGCTGGGACCTGACGCTCGAGTACGCGATGGGCGCCAGTACGGTCAGTTCGGGCTGGTCTAATTATTTCGTCCAGGTGTTGGACATCGTTCATTTGAAGTTTCCGTTGTGGCTCGCCTATGACCACTGGACGGCACTGGGAAAGGCGGTCGAGACGGTCAGTCGTCAAGTGATGACGGTAAATTATCCAGCACTCTTGCCTGGGTCCCAGCTCTATCTCGCGCAGCTTGAAGTTTTGAAGATGCATCCCACTGCCGACATGATGGTCCAAGCGCATCAGGTACTGGCGGCACCGGTTCTGTTCGGGCATGAGATTGGATTTAATCTGCCTGCATTCCTCATCGCGCTGATTGTGACCACTGTTTTGGCGATCGGCATCAAGGAGTCGGCTAAGTTCAACACCGGCATTGTGGCCCTCAAGGTAGCGATTGTTTTGTTCGTCATTTTTTTGGGCGCGAAGTACGTCCATCCCGGTAACTGGGGGCAGGACTGGCACTCGTTCGCGCCGTTTGGCTTTGGCGGAATCGGTGCAGCAGCTGCCTATGTCTTCTTCGCGTACATCGGCTTCGACGCGGTATCGACGACGGCACAGGAAGCCAAGAACCCCCAGCGCGACCTGCCTATCGGAATCATCGCTTCGCTGTCCGTTTGCACGCTGCTCTACATTGCAGTTGCGGCAGTGTTGACAGGAATGGTGCCGTGGCAGGCGGTGAACATCGAGGCGCCAATAGCGCGTGCCTTTGCGGACCGTAACCTAGGCTGGGCCAGCGACATTATTACGCTGGGTGCTTTGGCCGGGCTGACGTCGGTGATGCTGGTGATGTTGCTGGGCCAGACACGCGTTCTCTATGCAATGGCGACGGACGGCCTGCTGCCGAAGAAGTTCTTTGCCGAAGTGCATCCACGCTTCCGCACGCCCTTCAAAAATACGTTCCTCGTGGGTACGCTGGCGGGGATCGTCGGTGCCCTGACGCCGATCGACGACATCGGCAAGATGGTGAATATCGGGACGCTGCTGGCGTTTGTGATCGTCTGCATTGCGATCATGATCCTCCGCAGAACCGACCCTGACCGGCCGCGGCCCTTCCGTACCCCGTGGGTTCCGCTGGTGCCGCTTCTGGGCATCTTGTTCAACGGATACATGATGATCAAGCTGGGCTGGCTGAACTGGGCGCGGCTCATCATCTGGCTCGTCATCGGTCTGGTGGTCTACTTCACCTACAGCGTGAAGCACAGCAGGGTCAGGTTACGGGCGAAGGGCCTTCTTGAAACCAGCAAAACGTAGCCGCTGCGGTTACGTTTCGCTGGTCTCAACTCGCCTCGACTCATCCTTCGAAGTTACGGTTTAGCCACAGGTGCGGTTGGAGCTGCGCTTGCCGGTGGTGCGGGCACCGGGCAGGTTCCTTGGGGACATTGAGAAGACTGTCCGCCATTCATAGGTGCAGGAGGCGCAGCAGGCGTCGCACCCGTTGCGGGAGGAACCTCTGCTGGAGTTGCATCCGGCGCTGAGGTCGCAGTGGCAGGTTCGGGTTTTGCTGCAGCTGGGACGGCCTTCGGGGTCGCTCTCTGACTTTGCGGCGGCCGTTGAATTGATACCGGTATCGTAACCACATTGGCCGCCGCCGGGTCGTCGCGGAGCTTGAGATAGAAGCCTGCTTTGGCCGGACGCGACAGTGACAGCGTGTTGCCGATGAAGCCTTCAGGTACGTCGGTAGGATTCGTGAAGGCGGCGTCGGTGGCTACGGAATCAACGAGATACAGGCCCGAGCCGGTTACGGTGCAGGGCTGCGATGCCTCCCAGGGGCAATGGACGTCGTTCAGCGTAGGCAGACGAACCAGCGTAATTAGCGGGATCCAGTCTCCCGCAGTGCCATCGGGATCGACGGCGCGCAGACGGAGTGGCCCGAATGCAGAGGTCCCAAACGCCTTGAGCGGATTCAGCGTGCCAACCAGAGTGTGGTGATTCTGCAGAATGAGCGTACCGGATGTGACGTCGAGTGTAGTGTGCAGCGAGTTGTCGGCATTCGCGATCTCAATCTGGCCCGTGCGCGGGAAGGATGCCTCAGACTTGAGTGAAAAAGTAAGCTGATCGTTCACAGGCAAGTCGTCAGGATCCGCCAGGTGAATGGGCTCGTCAGCGGTCTGCGTGATGCGTTTGTTGATGAGTGTGACAGAGGGCCGCGGCGCTTCCACTTGAACCGGCAGAGTAAGGGTGCGGCCATCTTTCAGCGTGACGTGCGCCGTGAGCTTTTCGCCCGTCTTCAACTTGGGAGCGCCCGCATTGGCCGGAAGCGCGAGCCGCAGTGAAGTCGTGCCCGAGGAGCCCGGCTCGGAGAAGCTGTCCGTATTGGACGCAGCCGGCAATGGGGACGGAGTAAACGTCAGGTCTTTCAGTTCGAGCTGCTTGACCTGATTGAGATTGGTGCCGTTCAGCACCGCAGAAGTATCGCCCGCATAGAACTTCAGCGAAGCGAGGGTCGCGGGCTCGGAAAAAGTCTCAGCAGCGACCGTATCCGGTTTGGCCTCTCCATATTGACGAATTGTCAGATGCAGTGCACCAGGGTCGACGGATTTCAGGGAGACCTTGACGTTGATCAGGTCCGGCTTGTCGGCCTCTTTCCAGTCAGTTTTTTCCTGCTTTCCTGCCGTCGTGTCGAGCGTGATCGATTGGACGCAGGCTGTTCCGGTGGACGAGAGCGAGAGATTATTCTCCCGCCCTGCGATCAGCACATCGTCGACTGCCAGCTTCCAGTCCTTGCCCGGAACGCTCTGCAACTGCATGGTCGGGCCAGTGAACGGATCGAATCCCCAGAAACCGGTAATGGTCCCCGTCACCTTGCCAGAGGCGTCGGCTTTGGCTGTCGTTTTCACTGGGACTTGGGGCGCGGCTTGAGGTTGTGCTGCATCCGTCGTCGCAGTAGGAAGAACTCTCCGTTCGCTGGTTGCCGGAGAAAGGGTGAGGCCGCCGCGATACGCGTCCGGCACAAGGGGAATGTCCTTCTCGGGCCCTGAACCATTGATGTGCAGGACGAGGTCGTGTGCAAACGAGGTAGAGAAGACGAGAGGAGCGCCTTCGACTGGAAGGGCGACCGACGGTTGCAGCAGGCAGGTGACGTGCTTCGGGTCCGCGGGGCGCAGCGGGGGGAGGACGGAGGGTTGGATTGCAGGCAGACCGATGACGATCACCGACTTTGGATTATGGAACGAAGGTGGCGTATTGAGCCGGAGGTTGAGGTCCTCACCCTCGGGAAATGCGATCGCGGGAATGTACTGGTATTGCGCGGTGTGGAGATTACCCATCAGGTGGACAAGGTCAACCACCGCCCCCACGTAGGCGCTGTACAAACCGCCTCCGCCCAGGGAGGTGTAGCTGGCCGCACTGATTAACTGGGAAGCATCGCCATTCGTCAAGCTGGAGACGACCGTCTCGCCATGACCATCGTTAAGTAGCGTCTGGTTCCCGCTTTGGGTCAGGCAGGTGTACTGCTGGTCGACCGGGCGGTTGAAGCAGTCTTCATTAGGCTTTAGGTTCAGAGTGCGGGCGATGAGGTTCGAGTGTTCGAGCAGCGCCTTGGGATCGGAGGGAGGGACCAGACGCATATCGGCAAGATACTTTTCAATACGTGCCTGCTCGAATCCAGCCTCGGCAAGATCCTGCGACGCGCGCACAAAGATGCCGGGCCGGCCGCGCACTGCAGAGCGAAGGGTGCTGAAGTCTCCGCCTGTCTCCGGGGCCAAGAAGAGCACAACCTGCTGCGCCTCGTCCGGAACGTAGACGTTCACGCCCTCTTCGCGGACCTTCTGGTTCCACGTCTGGATCTTGATGAACCAGTCTTCGGGCGGTGGGTTGGTGGTGCCGCGAAGGAAGCAGACCACCAGCAGGTAGTGGACGGACTGCGTGGTCGGCAGGTCGGGATGAAGCCAGATCTTATCGCCCGCCTGCAGGTTTGGGACCGACGCAATCGGCAGCGTCTTGCCATCCCGAGTGACATGGACCTCGAGTTTAGGGCCGGTCAGGTCGAAACGTGCCGCCTCTCCGAAGAGCATGGGGCAGACAAGAAGAAGCGCTGCAAAAGCTGCACTGATGCTAAGGGGCCGAAACTTTGCCATCATTCCATCTTAGACTGCGAAGGCAGACGTAATGGATGCAATGTGGGGGCAATCGTCCGGCATATTGCCGGACTAGCTACCCTTTATTGCTGATACGTGAGGAGATATGGTCGCTGGCGATGACGCCGTCGCGAATCGTGACTACCCGATGGGCGAACTCAGCGATGTCCGGCTCGTGGGTGACAAGAACAATGGTATTTCCCTGGGCGTGGAGATCGTCGAAGAGCGCCATGATCTCGTCTCCCGTCTTGGAGTCGAGGTTTCCTGTCGGCTCGTCGGCGAGGATGATGGAGGGTTTGTTGACCAACGCACGGGCGATGGCGACACGCTGCCGCTGGCCGCCGGAGAGCTCGTTCGGCTTGTGCATCATGCGTTCGGCGAGGCCGACCGATTCCAGTACCGACTTGGCGCGTTCAATGCGTGCGGCCGCCGGAGTGCCGTTGTAGATGAGCGGCAGCTCGACATTGTGCAGCGAGGTGGCGCGAGCCAGCAGGTTGAACGTCTGGAAGACGAAGCCGATCTCCTTATTGCGGATGCGGGCGAGTTCGTCGTCATTGAGCTCGGAGACATCGTGGCCGTTGAGCCAATATTTGCCCTGCGATGGCGAATCGAGACAGCCGATCAGGTTCATCAGCGTAGATTTACCCGACCCTGACGGGCCCATGATGGCGACGTACTCATTGTGCCGGATGCGCAGGTTCACACCGCGCAGGGCATTCACCTGCTGGTCGCCCATCTCATAGGTCTTCCAGAGATTGTCCGTGACGATCACGTCGCCGGCGCGAGGTCCGGAGGCATTGCTGAGCATTGGATCAACTGCGGTTTCGATGGCCATCCGGTTCTCCGGTTGCTGCATGTTCAGGATAGTACGTTTACGCTGACGCGGCGGTTCCTTTTGCGCAGTGGAATTCCGGCGTCAGCCCATATACGTCAACGATCGGTTACGACTGGTCCGTTGGTGTCACGGTCTCAGGCGTGTTGTCCCGTTTGACGACAGTACCGCTCTTGAGCGTCCGCAAGACCTTATATCGGCCGGTCACAATCTCGTCTCCCGCCTTCAGGCCGTCGAGCACCTCGATATCGGTCGTTCCGGTGATCCCCGTCTTTACAGGGACGAAGACGGCGCGCAGCTTCTTGTGCTCCTGCTGCAACACATAGACGCCCTGCACAAGCTTGGTATCCGTGGGAGTGGCAGCCGCAACAGCGCCCTTCGCGGGAGGCTTGCCCGCATTGGCCGCCAGCGCCTTCTCTGCGGCGGTATTACGCTCCACCAGAGCCTGAATTGGAATCGTCAGCGCATTCGGCTTGTTCGCCGTCGTTATCTTCGCCGTAGCTGAAAGACCCGGTCGCAGATCATCCGAAGGCTGGTCGAGCGTGACCACGACCTTGAAGTCCTTAGCCTCTTCCGTCCCGGTTGTGCTTTGGCTGGTGGCGATACCGGTGGTGCGCAGCAGGGCCTGGTCGCCGACCTGAGTCACGTGCCCCTTGAAGATCCGCCCCGGCAGCGCGTCGACCGTGACATCGACTGGCTGCCCCATCGCAACATTGACGATGTCCGTCTCGTCGACTTTGACTTCCGCCGTAATGACCGACATGTCGGCCAAAGTCATCATGGTCGATCCTTCGGCATTCTGAATACCCACGACGACTGTCTCTCCCTCGCGCACCGGCACGTTGGTCACGAGGCCGTCGAATGGAGCGCGGCTGATCGTCTTGTCCAGAGCGTCATAATTAGAGCGCTGGCTGGCGACCGCCTGAGTCACATGCGCGCGTTGCGACTCTGTCTGTGCCAAAGACTGCGCATACGCCGCCTTCCGCTGGGCCAGGGTCGCGACGGCCATATCATAGGCAGCCTTTTTGCTGTCGTAGTCCTGCTTGGCAATCAGCTTGTCCTGATAAAGCGCCTGGGCGCGTTTGTAGTCCAGCCCCTTCTGCTCAAGATCAGCCTCGGACTCCGCAATATTCGCGGTGGCGGTCTTTTCTGCGGCAAGGTAGCTGTTGACATCGGTACGGTTCGACGCGATGGTCGCCTGCTGCGCCGCGACGGTCGCCTCCGGCTGAACGTTCTCGATTGTGGCCAGAACGGCACCCTTCTTGACGTGGTCGCCTTCCTTCACATTCAAGTGGGTGATGCGCCCAAAGGACGTTGCGCCGATATTGACATACGTCTTCGGCTTGATCTGCCCGGTACCATTGACAATCGAGACGAGGTCCTGACGTACCGCCTTGCCCGTCGCCACCTTCGTCACATTGGCCTGTCCATGGAGAATGGTCCCTACGACGATGCCTGCCAGTACCAGGACGCCGACGACGATCAAAACAATCTTTTTCGCGCTCATTGCTGCTTTCTTTCGCGGACCGGAATCACCCTGTCTGCGCGCATTGGGAGTGGCCTGTCAGAGAATCATACGAAAAGGATGCATATACAGTTCCATTGGACTTCTTACACAGCCAACGCGGCTTAATAAGGATAGGGAGAAGAATAGCAGCTATCTCCGCGGCAATGAATAGTAAACGTCCTCCGACGATCACCGAGGATAATAGCAGGGTAGAAGTCAGATTCCACCCTCTTGTATCGGCTAAGTAACCGCTCTACAATACAGATTGGTTAACAGGAGCACTGCCCTATTTATGAATACGTCACGCCGCCTCGTTTCGATCACAGCTTTTCTGTTCTTGACGATGGGGGCAAGTGCTTTGCCGGCTCAAAACACGAATAGCGCTCTTCCCGATATCGACGGAAAGGCCCAGCCTTCCAATGTGGAAAAGCCCGACCCGCTCAAGCGTCAGTTGACCGATAAGGAAAAGCGCGCCCAGCAGAAGGAACTGCGCGGCGAACTGCACGGCGTCTATAAGAAGTGGCTTGACGAAGACGTCCGATGGATCATCACCGACCAGGAGATGAGGGCCTTCAAAAACCTGAGCAATGATGAGGAGCGCGACTCCTTCATCGAGAACTTCTGGCTCCGCCGCAACCCGAATCCGGATTCCCCGGAGAATGAGTACAAAGAAGAGCACTATGCCCGCATTGCCTATGCGAATGAACACTTCGCAGCGGGCATGCCCGGTTGGAAGACAGACCGCGGCCACATCTATATCGCGTACGGCAAGCCCGACAGCATTGACTCCCATCCCAGCGGCGGCAACTACGAGCGGCCCATGGATGAGGGCGGCGGCGAGACCTCGACCTTCCCGTTTGAAGTCTGGCACTATCGCTATCTGGCCGGTATCGGCGACAACATCGACATCGAGTTTGTGGATACCTGCATGTGCGGCGCCTACCACATGACCCTCGACCGTTCCGAGAAGGACGCGCTCAAGCACGTTCCCGGAGCCGGCCTCACCATGTATGAACAAGAGGGGCAGGCCAAGAAGGCAGACCGCTTCTCAGGTGGAGGCCTCGAGCAGCTTGGCACCGGCCCCATGTCGTCGCAGAACCAGAGCAAGCAGTT